>JALHRP010000015.1 GCA_022841365.1 Chitinophagaceae bacterium
GCTCTTCCGATCTTAAGTGCAGGTATTGGAAGACATCACTGGAAACAACAGCGTGCATATACAAAGGGACAATATCATTACAACAAAACCTGCAATGATCAAATAAAAACAAATGATGTAAAATAATCTGTGTATGCAGGTTTTAAAATAGCTATCAATTATTATTCACTAAAAAAAGAAAGACGATGTACAATCAGTCACACGCCGCAAAAGGCGATCACTACGGAAGCAGTAAACGGCACATGCTTTACCGTTCATTACAAAGAGCTGCCGTTAATATTTACAAAACCGAAACAAGTTTTGAAATGCTGGTATTCGCACCGGGCCGCATCAAAGAACATTTTGCTGTGAATGTAAAAGGAAATGAATTGGTTGTTTCCTATTCACCGCCGGAAGGTTTTCCAAGATTCGATTGGGTGTTGCGTGAATACAGCCGTGGAGGTTTTGTAAGAACCTTTGCATTAGATGAAACCATTGATACTTCTGCTATTACAGCAAAGTATGAAGATGGGGTATTACAGGTGAGCTTACCGGTTATAGCAGGAGCTCAAAAAACAGAACAGGAAATAAAAGTCAGCTAAGTTTTGATTTGGTTATTAAGTTCAGGGCAGTTCCGTTTTTTGGAACTGCCTTTTTTTAAAACGCTTCACCAAACTGCAGATAAAAACCACGGTTCTCTTTTCCTTTTCCAAACCCATAATCAAAACGGATATGCAGTTTTTCATTTTTATTTACAGCAAAACGTAATCCTCCACCATATGAATATTTCAGTTGTTTTATGGATAATGTACTGTACCTGCCAGCTACATCTCCAACGCCTGCAAAGCCAACTGCACTGAAACGTTTATAAACCGGCACACGGTATTCTCCCTGCACAGTTAACAAATGATCATCTCTGAATCGGCCACTGAAATAACCACGCATACGATCAGCGCCTCCAAGCGAAGCAAGACTTCTGATTGGAACATCAGCACCTGTATTAAAAAATCCATAAGCCTGTAATGCAAAAATCTGTTTACGCACCATGCGTTTGTACCACCGTGCATCAAGAATGAAATTTGTATAACGGTGATTGGATAACAGCAGTGAAGTAAAATGGGTTGCCTGTAAAGAAAGATAATGTCCTTTGCCCGGCCAGAAAGTATTGTTGCGTTTATCCCAAGATAGACTTAGTCCTAATCCTGATACCTGATATGGCTTCCGGCCTGCGACATTTTGCTGATCAAATAACCCGCCGTTCTGCACATTAATATCAATCACACGTTGAAAATCGTAGACCAGTCCAACAAAAATTTTATGCGTTAATAAACGTTCACCATGCAAATGAATATAGTATTGCCTGAAATCGTAAGACTCCGCATCTGTTTCTTTGGATTGATTGCCCAGGCCCCAGAACTTATCGGGAAAGGAGCTGTAAGAAAAGTGACTGTTCAACACATACCGTTCACCGGGAAAAAATACAGGTCCGTTCAGTGTAATTAAAAATTGTTTCCGTAAAGAATAAGTGCCGAGAAAACGAATGGATGAAGTACGTGTGGCAGAATCTTTTTTACTGGTTGTGTAGAAGGTATATGTGCCACCTGCACCAAACGACCAATCTGTTTCTATGGATCTTGAAATAACCGGCAGTGCAATGAGATGACTTTTATGTATTGCAGAATCTCCTGTTTGTGCTTTTGCAGAAAAGGGGAGTTGCATGAAGAAAACCAAGCAAACAACTGTAAAGAAACGGATCTGATGTTGCTGCATACATCAATGAAATTGTGAAAGATGTTGATAGGCTTTTCCGAGATGACTGATAATATCACCTGCCAGCATAGCTTCCTGTGAGAGATGTATGGCTGCAAAATCACCGGCAAGTCCATGCAGATAAACACCCAGTACTGCTGCTTCTTCAGCAGAATATCCCTGTGCCAGCAAACCTGTTAATATACCCGTTAATACATCACCGCTACCTGCAGTTGCCATGCCGGGGTTTCCGGTGCTGTTAAAATATGCATCACCGTTAGGGCATGCAATGAATGTATAATGACCTTTGAGAATAATAATGCAATTCAACTCTTCTGCTTTTTGCAGTGCAAGTTCTTTTCGTTCAAAATCATTGGTTGTTTTTCCAAACAGGCGTTCAAATTCTTTGGGGTGAGGAGTAAGGATGCAATCTTCATGTAAATAAGTTCTGATGTTTTGTTTGATGGATAAGATATTCAGTGCATCGGCATCAATCACAACCGGCTGATGCGTTTCTTTCAGCAACTGAATCAGCATATCTGCAGTTGATTCATTTAATCCAATACCGGGGCCAATCCCAATTGCTGAATAACGTGTAATATCTTTTGCAACAGTTGAAATAAAATACAGTTCTTTATCTGTATCAACCATTGCTTCCGGAATAGTTGATTGCAATGTTTCATAACCGCAAAGAGTGGTATGAACTGTTAACAAACCTGCACCACTTCTTAAACAGCCCTGTGCTGCTAATATTGCAGCGCCTGTTTTTCCATAACTTCCTGCAACAAGTAATGCATGACCAAACGCTCCTTTATGTGCAAAAGGTTTTCGTTGATGATAAATTTGTTTGATGATCTCCTGATCAATTAATTGAAGCCGGGCAATTGTTTGCTGATAATACTCTTTGCTTAAACCAATGTTGAGCAAATGCACTTCGCCACAGGCTTCTTCATTTTCGGGCAGGAGAAAACATTGTTTGTACACCTGAAAGCTGAGTGTATGTTGTGCATGAATCACAGTTGCATCTTTACAACTTTTATCAGCAGGCATGCCGCTGGGTATGTCGATGGCAATAACGGTGGCAGGTGAAAGATTAATATGTTGTACCAGCTCAGCTGTAATTACTTCAACGGGCTTATTTAATCCTGTTCCAAGAATTGCATCTACTGCCACATCATCTTTTGTAAGTGAAGGAAAAAACTCAGCCGATTGCAGAAAGTGAATATCAGCAGTTACTTCATGCAGCTTTTGCAAATTGAATTGAAAATCATCTGTTCCTTTGTTTCCAAATTCAAGAATATAAATGCTAACGGTACAACCTTTTTGCAGTAATATTCTTGCAATAGCTAAGCCATCGCCTCCGTTATTTCCTTTGCCGCAGAAAATATGCAGCGGTTTTCCGGCATAGTGATGCTCAATCATCCATTCAGCACATTTGCCTGCAGCTCTTTCCATCAGATCAATTGAAGAGACGGGTTCATGTGCAATCGTATATGCATCCCATGCCCGTAATTGTTCTGCAGAAAAAATCTTCATACAATAAAGTTAACTCAACATAAACGAATTAAAAAAGGCCTGATACCATCAGACCTTTTAAGAGACCAAGAGAACAAATTATTTTTTAAGAAACGAAAACCTTACTGACACGGCTACTGTTGATGCCCTGAAGCGCACCGATTCAATGAGTGTTAACTCCGGTTTCCAGTCAATAGATAAATTAACCGGCACTTCGGTAAACTGGTAATCTATACCGGCAATGCCTGTAATACCAAAATTGTCAAATCCTGTAAAACCAACAAATGCCCCGCCTCCGTAGTACCAGCTCAGGTTCTGTACACTGTTGATGGGGTTGAAAACTTCGTACAGTACACCCAGTGAGATCGGATCCCGCAGGTTAACGATTCCTTCAATGGCTTTGTTGTTGTTAAAATGATAACGGTATGTAAATCCGGTTGAAACAACCTGATCTGAACTGCCCAAACGAACACCGGCCTGATGGCGGTACTGTGCATTTGCTGCTGTAAAAAAAGTGAGAAGAACAAAACAGAAAAGCAATACTGGTTTTTGAATCATCATGTTTGAATTGCTGTTACACATTCGAAAATGATGCCAATGCAGTTTACTGTTTTTCTTTTGTGAAATATTTAAACCATACATAAGCCAGGATGATTGCAATGATTGATGCAACCATAACGGCCATTTTGCTGATGTCCTGTGTGAAAGAATCCTTAAAAGCGAGCATGGAAATAAAAATACTCATGGTAAAGCCAATGGCAGCGAGTAAACCAAGGCCAACCATATGTGTCCATTGAATTCCTTTTGCTAAAACACCCAGCTTTAGTTTTACAGTTATCCAGCAAAAGAGTAAGATGCCTGCAGGTTTGCCCACAAGTAAACCGAAAAGTATTCCCATGCTGAGGCTGTTACTCATATGCTGTATAAATCCGGAGGGGATGAGGATGGCAGTATTGGCTAAAGCAAAAAGTGGTATGATGAGAAAGTTGACATAGTTGTGCAGTGCATGTTCAATACCGGTAAGCTTTGCAACAGGAATGGTAAATGCAAATAAAACACCGGCTATGGTTGCATGAATACCTGAGTTATAAAAACAAAACCAAAGTAGAAGGCCGGCCATAAAATTCCAGATACCAAAAGGCAGTTTATAATAATTCCAAACCAGCAATGCGCCGAACAAGAGTAAACCTGCAGACAAATAAACTAAATGAATGGTGCTTGTATAAAAAACAGCAATGGCCACAATAGCACCCAGATCATCAATGATAGCAAGGGCCATTAAAAATATTTTAAGTGCAACAGGAATACGTTTGCCCAAAAGTGAAGCAACGCCCAGCGAAAATGCTATATCTGTTGCCATTGGAATACCCCAGCCTTGTGAAAAAGCAGTATTTGCATTCAATGAAATGAAAATGAAAGCAGGAACCAGCATACCTCCAATGGCTCCTGTAACTGGTAAGATGGATCGTTTGAGAGAAGCCAGTTCGCCAATGATCAGTTCTCTTTTAATTTCCATGCCAACCAGAAAAAAGAAAACAGCCATCAATCCATCATTGATCCAATGCAAAACAGAATGAGGCAGATAATCAGTATGCAACAACTCTGATTGCCAGAAAGCAAGATACCCTGCGCTTGTTCCCAAATTGCTTAACAGTAATGAAACAATGGTGCAAAGCAATAAAATAACACCTACAGCCCTGCTGTCCTGTATCAATTCCAGCAAAGGGGAGATAAATGTTTGTTTTAAAAATCTAAACGGCATCCGTAAAGATAAAGCAGAAAATGATTTGTGTTTTTTTGCTGTTCAATTATAAACAGACTGTTAGTGTTTTAAAGAAAAAGTTCCAGTTTGTTTTTCGGACGTTTTGTTTCAAGCCATTGAAAATTGGAGAGCTTCTTTTTGTCTTCGGGTAACTGGCGGATAGGGTAGGTAGAGCCTTTTGGTGAGCTGATGAATTTGATTGTCTTTGCATTTTTGTTTTCGAAATACAGTTCAATCACATCGGCACTGGTTCTGTTCATACCAACATATGCACTGTCGTTATCCTGTATGTAATAAATACTTTCTGATGTGCCTTTTGCTCTAACATGATCCAGCTCACCATCTTTAAAGTAGCCGTTGATGGTGCGGCCTTTAATCTGATTAAAAAAACCGGCACTGTCTTTTACATTCTGCACCATCAATGCATTTTCAAACACATACAAACGGCTGGGCTTTTTATCTTTTGTGTAAATAAAAATTGTATCGCCGGTAACCTGGCTTCCTTTGCTCCATGCAATGGGTTCACGGTAGAGTTCAAAAATGCTGTCTACTCCCGAATAAAAGAGACTGTCTGCAACTGCCTGCAGCGAATCATTGAAAATACGTACATGTCTGAAGGCAGTAATAAACCGCATTGTATCAGTCTCTGCTTTGGTTCTTTTTTTCACAACAACAGAATCAGGAACAACAGGAATACCTGTGTTCAGTTGTGCAGAATCTTTCACCACCGGCAATACAGGTTTTTGTTTATTTCCTTTCACTGGCCTCACCATTGCAATACTATCTTTCTTTTGAACAACAGGTTCTTTTATTACTACAGGCTCAATAACAGGAGTAACGATTGCAACACTGTCTTTTTGTATAACGCTGATGCTGTCTTTTTTTGCCAGTGCAATTGAATCGTTTTTAACTGTTGATGCAGAGTCTTTACGTATCAATGAATCAACTTTTACAACAGCAATGCCTTTTACTGTATCAAACGCTTTGATATAACCTCCTTTCATGTTGCTGAGGTCTTTCATAATGCCGGAGTAAATGGTATCGGCTGCAATATAAATGGAGTCTTTCTCCTGCACAATCACCATCACCGGTTTTTCGGTAGCAAGAAAATTTTTCTTTTCCTTATTAAAGAACACCCGGTTACTGAAAAGCAGGATACCCTGTGCGGTATCTTTATACTGTACATTTCCATTGGCTTCACCAAAGCCTGTTTTATCATCAATAAAAATATCCTGTGCAGCCATGGTTGATGTGCTGTCTTTAATCAGTGAACGTCCGCCAAGTTTTGCTTTCTTCAACTTTAAATCATAATACCCTTCTTTTGTATTGATGATTGATTTACCTGTTTTAATAGTAGTAGGGGCAATAAAAGTAGCCACCTGACTGCTGCTGTTGTATAAGAGAGAGTCAGTAGCAAGTGCAACTTCGGGATCGCTCATTTTTACATCGCCAATAAAATAAATGTCTTTAATATCAGCATAATAAAAACCCTGTTTGCTGTAGAGGGTGGTTTGTTTACTTTCAATTCTGCCGCCATTCCGATAGGTGCCCACCTTGCCATTCATGTCATAATCCATTTCATCGGTATACAAGGTGCTGCTGCCATCGCTCAACTTTACTTTGTTGCGGAATGTGGCCAGTTTTTTTGTGCCGTCATATTGCAGGTATTCGGAGTAGATGTTAACTGAATCAGCATCGTTGATGTGCACATTCCCGTAAGCCTGCATGAAATTTGTTTTTTCATTGTACACCACACTGTCTGCTGTAAATTTTGTAATACCCTGTCTGATATTTACATGACCTTTTAAGATATGTAACTGGGTGGAGGAGTCAACGGTTTTAAAAAAAAACTGATCTGCATGTAATATTTCTACCAGCCGAACCGTATCTGATGATTGAGAGGGTCGGGGTGGTGCTTTACGTTGTGCATTCAATACACCCATGCACAGCAGAGATAAACAGAACAGGCCTGAGCGTAGCACAGTAAATTATTTTTGATTGTTAATACTGTCGGCCAGTGGTGCTTTCAGCGGTTCGCTTTTATCTTTCTTACCAAAAACCGAGAAGCTGATGTATCGTTTGGGATGCAGTTTCAGATCATCCAGTAAAATATTTAAACTCCTGCTGGTATTTTGCAGGTTGTTATAAAGTCGTGGGTCATTAATGAGCATACCCAATGTTCCGTTACCATTGTTAGCTTTTTCAATGATGCCCTGCAATTGTGCAATGGTATTGTTGAGTTTGGTAACGGTTTCTTTTACTTCCAACTCAGATAATTTTTGCGAGGTGTTTTTCAGATTGTCAACCGTTGCATTGATTTTCTCGTTGTTCCCGTTCAGGTTGCCTGTAAATGTTTCTACATTATTCAGTGTTTTGGCCAATGCCCCGTCTTTTGAATTCAGTAATACAGAGAGGTTGTCAGATGATGTTTTTAAATTGGCAATCACAGTTTTCAGATTGGCTTTTGTTCCTTCATCAAACACACTGTTGAGATTGCTCAGTACTAATTTCAATGAATCAACAGCCTGTTTAATATTGGCCATCACGGGATCTACACTGCCCATTACTTTTGAAAGAATATCTGGGTTGGTGCTGCTGACCAGTGTATCGCCTTTTGCCAAAAACGTAGTTGCATTACCGGGAAGAATGCTGATGGATGAGTTGCCTGTTAAACTGCTGTTGATGATGGCAACCGAATTTTTAGGAATGTTCACTTCCTCCAGGAGGTTAATGGTTACAATCACTTCACTTACATCCTTATCAAAGTTATCAATCTTATACACATTGCCTATGCGGAAACCTTTGATTTTAACCAGGTTTGAAATTTCAAGCGGACCCACATCACTGAAGCGGGCATAAATCACATTCGATTTTTTAAGCAGGCTCTTGCCCTTTAAAAAATTAAAGCCCAGCACCAACAGGGTAACGGCAATGACAGTAAGAGCACCTACTTTCGTTTCATTAGAAATATTCATCTGATTGTATTGCGTTTTTCACATGAGCAGTGATTTGATTGCTCAGTGCCGGTCAAAAATAAGAAATGTTTATCCCCCGCAATGAAGATCTCCCCAAACGCCTGTTAAAATCGCTTTTTTGTATTTAACGGCGTCCGTTTGTAGTTTGCTGAACGGTTGGGCCTTTATCAACCAGTTCTTTGTATCGTTTAATGGATTTTGTGATGCTTTCGGCCATTTGCTGCTGACCTTCTGGGCTCATTAAAAATTCTTCTTCGGGGCGGTGAGAGAGAAAGCCCAGTTCTATTAATATGCTTGGCATAGCAGTAGCCTGTAATACCCAAATACCTTTTTGCCGTTGTTTTACACCACGACTGAAGCGGCCGATGTTTACAAATTCTTCCTCAACAATGGTAGCCAGCTTTACACTGTTTGAAAAGAATTGCTTGGTCCAGAGTGCTACCTGCTGCTTAACAACAGGATCATTGATGTTTACATTAATGGTGCTGTCGTCTTTTTCATTTTGAAACACATCGCCATTTTCAAGAATAATATCTTCTTTGTCGTCTGTTTTATGAGCTGCAAACACATAGGTTTCTGTACCATGTGCAGGATTGGGGTGATAATAGGTTTTGTAGATGGGAACCTGCCGTGTGCGTTTTACTTTCTTTCTCTTTTTCCCTTTCCCTGTATATGTATAATAGGTTTCCGTTCTTGTACCTTCTCTTCTTACTTCACGGAGCTTGGGAACAAAATTGCAGTGAATTGAAACAAACAGATCTCCTTTATTTGCATTGGCAAACTCCGCTCTTGCTTTGTTTTCAACAAAATATTCAGTGGGTCTTGACTCTAGGATTTTTACTTCAGGTAACTCTTTCTTTAACTGTTCTACAATTCGTTTGGTCACTTCATAAGAAATCTGATCTTCTGATATCTCCGATCCAAAAGAACCATGTCTTGCACCAATAGTGCCTCTGAAGCCGTGTCCGGCATCTACCACAATTGTTCTGATTTTTACTGCAGAAGAAGCATTGGTGGATTTTTTTTGTGTAAACGACAGAATTGCCACACAGACCATTAAAAGCGATACAAGACCGAGGGACCAGTTTTTATTCATTGTAAGAATTTCTTTTGAGTCAGCAGTTCTCAAGAACATTCACAGTTCATTAATGCATTTGTGGCTATTTTTGTCACACTGCATTATGTTTAAACGCTGTAAAGTTACTTATAAATTTTTATTGATAGCTGCCTTTGCGGCATTTATGCTCTATGGAATAACGGTGCAGGTAAGTGCATCATTACATCTTGCTCCTGTTTTTTCTGCAGCTTTAACATTTACTGCAAATGATACAACAC
Organism: Chitinophagaceae bacterium; assembly: GCA_022841365.1. Lineage (GTDB taxonomy): Bacteria > Bacteroidota > Bacteroidia > Chitinophagales > Chitinophagaceae > Lacibacter. The sequence goes on from JALHRP010000015.1 coordinate 9,316, forward strand.
CTGTACCTGCACAGAAAAAAAACATCAAGCCAAAAACGCAACTGCAGCAAATTACTCCTGTTACAGCACCAGTAAATAAATTGTTAAAAGATACTGTTCCGTCTCCTGCAGATTCTGTAAACAGAAGAGATACCATCAAAAAAAATGATTCAACCGTACAGAAAATTGACAGCTTCAATTTAAAAATTTCCAAAGATTCCATTGATGCGCCGGTTGATTTTGAAGCAGAAGATTCAATGGTGATTGATATACCGGGACAAAAAGTGTATCTCTATAATAAAGCATCGGTTAAGTTTAAAGACATCAGTTTGGATGCAGCCATCATTCAGTTAGATCAGCCATCACAAATTCTTACAGCTTACAGCATCAGAGATTCAGCCAATAAACCAATAGGTGTGCCTGCTTTTAAACAGGGCGAAAGTGCGTTTACTTCTGATACCATCCGCTATAATTTTAAAACACAGCGTGGTTTAACTATTGGAACATATACACAGGAAGGGGAGATGTTTATTTATGGAGAGAAGGTGAAACGCATCAGCCCATCTGTTTTTTATGCAGCTAAAGCAAGGTTTACATCCTGTAATTATGATACGCCGCATTTTGCTTTCAGAACCGGTAAAGTAAAATTCATCAGTGAAAAGATGGCTGTAACAGGATTGATTCGTCCGGAGTTTGAAGGAGTACCTATTCCCGTTGGTTTGCCATTTGGTTTGTTCCCGATGAAACAAGGACGCAGAACAGGATTGCTTCCGCCAACTCCTGTTGCTAATGAACAGCTTGGTTTTGGTTTAGAAGGATTGGGTTATTACAAAACATTTGGCGAAATCTGGGATGCCAGCATTCGTGCCAATATTTATTCTTACGGATCTTATAATCTGTTTCTTTCGCCTTCTTACCGTAAGCGTTACCGTTACAGTGGCGCATTTAATCTCAGCTTTATGAATAATAAGTTTGGGTTTAAAGGCGATCCGGATTATGTGCCGCCCAGTCGCAACTTTGCTGTTCAATGGAATCATAGTGTAGACAGTAAAGCCCGGCCCGGCCAAACCTTCAGCGCAAGTGTTAATGTGGCCACCAGTTTGTTCAACCGGTTTTTTCCTAACAACGCACAGCAAAATTTTAATAATCAACTCAACTCTTCCATCGCTTATCAACGTACATGGCAAGGCAAGCCGTTTAATTTAACAGCGAGTGCCAATCACTCACAGAATACGCTCAGCCGTTTGTTTAATGTAAACCTGCCCGATGTTGGTTTTACTGTGAATACCTTGTATCCGTTTCAGAAAAAAGAATTTGTAGGTACACCTAAGTGGTACGAAAAATTAGGCGTGTCATATAACGGAAGTTTCCGTAATCAATTTGCTTTTTACGACAGTGCATTCAGTTTTAAACAACTTATTGATACGTTTCAGTGGGGTGCCCGTCACAGTATTCCCATTCAATTATCCTTACCTCCATTAGGGCCATTACAAGTAGGTCCTGCCATCAGTTACGACGAGACATGGTATGCACAACAGTTTACAAGAGTATGGAACCCGGTAACAAAAAAAGTAGACACTGTTATAAACAAAGGATTTTATGCCGGCCGTCAAATGAGCTTTGGATTAAACTTCAGTACAGCCTTGTTTGGCACATTGAATTTTAAAAAGAAAACAGGTGCACAGGCGTTGCGACATGTGGTAAGGCCAACAATTGGTCTCAGCTACAAACCCGATTTGGCAAAAGATCAATGGTATACAGCACAGATTGATTCGGCAGGTACTCAATACCGATTTAATAAATACGACGGTTCACTTTATGGCGGACTTTCAGAAGGGAAGTCGGGCTTTGTAAGTTTTACACTGGATAATAATCTGGAGTTGAAAGTAAAAGACAAAAAAGATACCAGTGCAGATGCAACAAAAAAGATAAGGTTGATTGATGGGTTTGGTGTAAGTACCGGCTACAACTTACTGGCAGATTCATTTGCACTGAGCGATTTTAATCTATACCTCCGGAGTAATTTGTTTGATAAAATCAGTTTAACAGCCGGTGCAAATATTACACCTTACCAGTTAGATCCTAAAACTGGTTTCCGGAAAAATATTTACACCTGGCAGGGCAATGGACAGAAGTTTTCACTGGGTCGTTTTACAAGTGGCTTTATTTCTGTAAACACACAGTTTAAGAGTAAACCAAAAGATGAAAAAAAGCAGAAGGAAAAAGAGAAATACTTAAAAGAACAGCGAGATGGAGATGATAACAGCAGGGAAATGGGCGCTATCCAAAATAATCCTGCAGAGTTCGCAGATTTTAATATTCCCTGGAGTGTAAACCTTGCTTACTCACTGCAACTCACACGGCAGTTAAAAAGAGATTATTCAGGATTTGAAACACTGCTTACACAATCCATCAACTTTAACGGCGATTTTAATCTTACCGAAAAATGGAAAGTACAGTTAAATGGTACCTATGATATTAAAACAAAACAACTGCAGTATTTAACAACGTCCATTTCACGTGATCTGCACTGCTGGCAATTGTCTATTAATGTAACTCCGGTTGGTCTTTACCGTTCATTCAATATCACCATCAATCCCAAGTCCGGTTTATTAAGAGACCTTCGTATCAACCGCACAAGGTTCTTTTATAATTTGCAGCAATAACAAGTGAAGAGTATTACTTGTGTTGTTCAATATAATTCCACATCATTTCATGAATCTTTTCTTTCAGCGCTTTTACATCCTGCATACTCAGGTTACTGGTTTCAACAGGATCAAGAAAATGCATTTCAATAGCAGAGGGCCAGAAATAAAAGGTTTTATGCTGAGGTAAAACATTTCGGGTATTAAAGAGTACAGCAGGAATGATTGGTTTTTTTGTTTCAATGGCTAAACGAAAAGCGCCTTCTTTGAAATCTTTCAATGGCTCATTGGTTTTGTTGCGGGTACCTTCGGGATAAATACACATGTGCAAACCCATGTCGAGTACTCTTTTCATATAAGCATAACTCTTTAAACGGCTTTCTTCACTTTTTCTGTCAACCAGTACACTGCCTCTTCGGTAAATGATTCCGAAAAGTGGAATCTTTGCCATTTCAATCTTTGCAATGGTTTTGTTACCGCCGGGTATGCCGGGTGATGTTACAGGCACATCCATAAATGAATTGTGATTGCACACCACCACATAGTTTTCGTTCTGTTTAAATTTTTCTCTGCCTTTTATTCTTAGCCGGATACCTGCCAGCGGTAACCATACACCCATCCATATTCTTGAAAGCTGTATAAAGAGGGTCGTACGTTTTGGTTCTTTTACCAAACCGAGCAGCCATGTTGGTAATAACATGAGCAGCATGGTTACTACAAACCATAACAATGCCCAGAAAGCAAAAAAACGTCCGAATATATTTTTAACAATCATCATGGTAATTTCCAGTCTATGGGATCATATCCCTGGTTCAGTAATAATTCATTGGTCTTTGAAAAATGTTTGCAGCCAAAAAAACCATTGTATGCACTGAGTGGAGAGGGGTGGGCTGCTTTCAATACATGATGTTTGGTTTCATCAATCAACCGTTGTTTTTCCTGTGCAAACTTTCCCCACAATAAAAACACCACTCCTTTTTTATTGTCTGATATTTTTTGAATAACAGCATTGGTAAAATTTTCCCATCCTATTTTTGAATGACTGGCAGCTTCGTTGGCACGCACCGTTAAGAATGCATTTAATAATAACACACCCTGCTGCGCCCATTTGCTGAGGTTGCCTTGCTGAGCAGGCATGCCTACACCCATATCACTTTCAATTTCTTTATAAATATTTACCAGCGATGGCGGAGGCTGTATACCATCCGGCACAGAAAAACTTAGACCATGTGCCTGTCCCGGTCCGTGATAAGGATCCTGTCCAATGATCACCACTTTTACCTGATCAAACGGAGTTTGTGTAAACGCATTAAAGATGAGAGAGCCGGGCGGGTAGATGGTTTTGCCCTGCATTTTTTCTGTTTTCAGAAATGCAACAATCTGCTGAAAATAAGCTTTGGTAAACTCCTGTTTCAGTTCCTCTTTCCAGCTGGCTTCTATCTGAACATCCATGCACAATAGGTTTGGATGCAATGGTACTAAAAATTATCTTTGTTGCCTCTTAATCAAAAAGATGGACCGGTAGCTCAGTTGGATAGAGCATCCCGATTAAAAATCGGGAGGGTCATTGGTTAAGAGTAGAAAGTACTAATTGGACCGGTAGCTCAGTTGGATAGAGCATCCCGATTAAAAATCGGGAGGGTTATTGGTTAGAAGATTTTAGTAAATTTTGAAGATGTAACTACATAATGGACCGGTAGCTCAGTTGGATAGAGCATCCCGATTAAAAATCGGGAGGGTCATTGGTTAGAAGACTTTAGTAAATTTTGAAGATGTAACTACATAATGGACCGGTAGCTCAGTTGGATAGAGCATCCCGATTAAAAATCGGGAGGGTCATTGGTTAGAAGACTTTAGTAAATTTGAAGATGTAACTACATAATGGACCGGTAGCTCAGTTGGATAGAGCATCAGCCTTCTAAGCTGAGGGTCATTGGTTCGAATCCAATCCGGTTCACGAAAATTAAATCCCGTAAACAGCGGGATTTTTTTATATGCCCTGCTTCTGCTACATATTATTCAGTTCAAAACTGAACAAGTACTATGTTGGTTCAACAACAGATTTAGAACGACGTTTACAGGACCACAACAGGGGAAAGGAGAAGTTTACGAGTATCGGCACTCCATGGGTTTTAGTTTATAAAGAAATGTATGTAACCTTGGTAGAAGCCAGAACAAGAGAGCGACAAATCAAAAAGATGAAAAGCAGAAGATATATTGAATCGTTGATCAGCTCAGTGGGATAGAGCATCCCGATTTCTAATCGGGAGGGTCATTGGTTCTCCCGAAAGCTTTCGAAACAATCCGGTTCACAAACAATTATATTTTAATGCTTAGTTCATTAAGGATGAACAGCCGAAAAAATAGTTGCGGAATAATTTGGTTAAGTGAAAGAAGACCGTATTTTTACTGCACGAATTGAATCCGGACCCAAAAACTTACATCTCACCGATTTTCAATTCCCCCTTTCAATTTCTTATCCGAAAGCCCGCCAATTCCTCCGGAAAACAGTGATGTTTTAATGTGCAGGTTGACCCTTTTATTTGAATATATGAAAACGATTAGTGTATCCTTTTTAACTGCTTTCATGATTATCCTGTTTCTCAAAGCAGGGGCTTCAGACAGTATGCCTGTTTCACAGGCTGTGTGGCCAAAAGTATTTGATGTACAGTTTCAGCAAAAAGGCTCCTTTACCGTTTTACAATGGAAAGCAATTTCAGAACCCAAAGAAGTGTATTACGAAATTGAAAGCAGCACCGATCAGCTCAGCTACAAAACCGAAGCTGTTATACTGGGTGGTTTCTCCGGCGATCAGGTGTTCACTTACTCTTTTAAATTTAAACAGACAAACGTCAAAACATATTACCGCATCAAACAAAAAAACAACGACGGTTCTTCACGCATTGTGAGTGAGCAGTCTTTATAAAGATATTCAACGCACTGTTGGTTCTCTTATAGGTAAATACGCCGTCCTTATTCTTAAGGATGGCTTTTTTATTTGGTGGAAACAGGGTGGGAATAAGTTAGTAAGATAAAGATTGGTTCGTGAGACACGAACCAAGGCTTTCGAACAATATAGTGCAGCTATCGGCGGTAATCTAATTGTGCATCAAAACGTCCATCCTCTATTCTAATGCTGTCGTTTAAATTGCCCGGTCTGTATAAGACACCGGTAAACGTTCCGGATACAATTTTGTTGATTGTGTCGAAGCGGGTAAAAGTTACAGTGCATTTTGCTGGCAGGATGTTTTTATGTTCCCGATACCACTGGTTATACCTGCTTCCAATAAAGATCATTTTCCTTTTAAGACTGGAATCGAGTTGAAATGTTCCCGTTGTTGTTATGTTTTTAGTTGTTATATAAAATGATTGGTCTGTAGTATCGGAGCGTAATGTATAATCTCCAACTATGCCAAAGTCAAAGTCGCCATTTGGCTGTTTGTATAAATAAGCAGTTACTTTGTTTTCTTTGCATCCGGCGATGGTACATCGTTTACCGTAGTTTGTCCATACTTTCCCATTCAGTAAAAAGCCTAAAGTATTCTGTCCGGTTTGTGTTACAGGAGGAAGGCTAAAGTTGGGTACTTTATCTCGTCTGCAAGAAATCAATGCAGTTATCAGCATCAGAATAGTGAAATTGTTTGCTTTAAGCATAGGTCTGCTTTTTGAATGGTCGAATAAATCTGAGTAGTGCTGCAAGGGGATGTTCGTTGCTGTTTCTGCTCGAACAAATCAAACATAAATTTATAAACTTACATTGATAATCTGCACTCCTGCTCTGTTTTTTCCTGTCACTTACTGTTGCAGGTCTCCTGACCTGTGACTGTTTGTTACTTTTTTAAAACAGTTTGCTACTTGATAGATTAGTGACCTGTTGGCAACAGGTCAGGAGACCTGCGCCAGAGTGGGACACAAACCAAGGCGTTGAAAAAGTAATTGCTAAAGAGGAGGCTCCCGTCGGACGCCCTCGTCTGACGGGTTTAGGAAGTAATTAAATCAAAAGTATTTACATCATGCTTATACATGTAATGTTGCAGATGGTAAACTAGTTGGCACAAGTGAGACGCTTGCTCCATTGTGTGGAAATAGGGTGGGGTGAGTTAGAAAAATATAGATTGGTTCATAGGACACGAAACATGGAGTTAGGTTGGGCTTATTCCGTCCAAAAAAGGTACTTATCAATGTGAAATTTCTTTTGGCATTCGGTCATTTTCTTTTTAGAAATTTTCTGTACTTTGAATTTAGCTTTATTGTCGATATACCATTTGCGAACTAAGTCCTGATAATGTTTTTTGTTGGCGTTATTAAAAAAATACTCAAAGAAGCTCCAGCAACCATTGCCATAAATAACGTCAAACTGAATGTGTGTAATAACAAAAGCGGGAAAGAAAGCTATTTGTTGCAAAGCAAAATAAGCAACCTCGCCAACGTTTAGTTTTGTCGCCTTACACTTGTGAGAAATATTTGTCAGTGTCGTGTCGTTAAGTTTGTCAATAAGAAAAGGGATTGCTTTGTCACCCTGTGCAACAATTTTCCAATAAACAGTCGCTTTGCAATCTAAAGAGTCAACCTTAAGATATTGCAGACTGTCAACCAATGATTTTATATCTGAAGTTTGTCCAAAGGAAAGAGTCAAGCAATGAATAAAACTAAGCGTTGCAATTATGTTTTTCATTTATCTTTTGTATAAAGATGCAAGTGTCGTCTAAAATGCACAAACGAAATTAAGATAGTTACTGCTGTTGGCTTTAGCCTTGCCTCCAACTTAGCAATATACACAGCCCCGTTATAAATTTTACTAGCATTTTTCATCCACCCACCTTACTCTCCAACTCCATCACCTTCTCAAATGCAGCTTCATACTCTTTATTCAACTTTGCAAGATCCTTGCTCAGCTTTTGATAAGCCATTTCTGTTTGTTTGAACTTATCTTTATCAGAATAAGTAGAAGGTTCAGAAAGCTGCGCTTCCATCTTGTTTTTTTCAATGGTGGTGCTGTTGATCTTTTCTTCCAGCTGTTGTAATATCCGTTGCTGCTTCTGCAATTCTTTCTTCTGTTCTTTATTGATCACCTGCTTTGGTTCTGCAACAGTTGATTGCTGTTGAACTACCGGCTTCTCTTCCGCTACTTTCTTAACGTCTGTTTTTTTTTCACTAACGGCTACCGGCTCTTTATTATCGGCTTGCTTCTTCGCCATCCGCTCTTTCCACTCTAAATACTCAGTATAGGTCCCTTTAAATTCTTTGATCTCTTCATCTACAATTTCCCAGATCTTATTGGCTGTTTGCGATACAAAGAAACGATCATGACTAACCAATATAATACTGCCCTGGTATTTGTTCAATGCTTCAATCAATAATTCAACCGAATGCATATCCAAATGGTTTGTAGGTTCATCAAGCATCAGGAAGTTGGCTTTGCTGATGATCGTTTTCGCCAATGCAATCCTTGCTTTTTCACCCCCGCTTAAAACTTTGATCTTTTTATCAATATCATCGCCACCAAATAAAAAGCAACCAAGCAGGGTGCGTAGTTCCTGATCGGTTTTCTGCGTACTGCAGGTTTTTAATTCATCAAGCAGTGTATGATGAAGACCTAATGATTCCAATTGATGCTGTGCATAAAAACTTTCATCCACATTATGGCCCCATTTACGTTCGCCTTCATACTGTTCAACACCGGCAATAATGCGGAGCAGGGTAGATTTACCTTTACCGTTGGCACCGATCAATGCAATCTTATCGCCCCGTTCAATTTCTGCGCTTGCGTTTGTTACAATTTTTGTATCGCCGTAATGCTTGGTTATATGTTTCAGTTCGCACAATACTTTACCGGGCATTTTATCTACTGCAAAGTTGATGCGGATGTTTGGACGATCATTGGATGGTGCTTCAATCACATCCAGCTTTTCTAATTTCTTAATAGCCGTTTGTGCAGCGGCTGCTTTACTTGCCTTTGCACGGAAACGTTCAATAAAACGTTCCTGCTGACGGATAAAGTCCTGCTGATTTTCAAACGCCTTTTGCTGCAACTCCATCCGGATCTCTTTTTCTTTGAGATAGAACGAATAATTGCCGCCGTAGATATGTAAGTCTTGCTGAAACACTTCCACGATCTTGGTCACCATCCGATCAAGAAACCAACGGTCATGCGATACAATCACCACCGAACCCTGGTAATGCAGCAAATATTTTTCTAACCATTCAATACTGGGGAGATCAAGGTGATTGGTCGGTTCATCTAACAACAACAGATCCGGTTGTTGCAAAATCATCTTTGCCAGCAGCACACGCATACGCCAGCCACCACTGAATTCTTTATACGGCCTTTGGAGATCAGCATTGGCAAACCCAAGTCCCTGTAAAATTTCTTCTGTTTTGTGATGGATATTATAACCATCCAACGTATCCATTTCGTGCAGCTTATCGCTGTAAAGATGGAGCAGGGCTTCATCTTCATGATTTTTTTCTAACTGAATGCCGAGCTCTTCAATTTCTTTTTCAAGCAGCAACACTTTTTCAAATGCACCCAATGCTACCTGGAGAATGGATTCACTGGTATCAAAACTCAACAAATCCTGATGCAGGTAACCAATGCTGGTATTTCGGCTGCGGATCACTTCTCCTTTGTTGGGCACATATTCGCCCACCAGCAGTTTTAATAAGGTACTCTTCCCCGTTCCGTTATATCCAATGAGCCCGATGCGTTCATTGGGGTGGATATGCCAGGTGGCATCTTCTACAATTGCTCTTGCACCAAATTCAAACGTTACATTCTGAAAACCAGCTAACATACGCTTAATTAAAAATTAGCCGCAAAGGTAAGTAAGGTATGCCATACCTACTGAAGCTGTTTGCAGAGAATGCCGGAATTAAAACAGGTATGGCATACCTTGTCAGCTCGCACATTCCTGATAGGACTTATCTTTGACAAAATTTTTTTCATGAAAAAGACTTTCCTCATCCTTTCCATCATTTCTTTAGCTATCAGCTGTAAAAACAAAGAAGAAGAAAAAGAAACCACAGCAACTGAGCCTGCAGTGAATACTGGCTATACCTATTCTGATACATTTAAACTGGCAATCAACAATACTCTTAATGCGTATTACAGTTTGAAAGATGCATTTGTAGCGAGTGATACCGTAAAAGTAAATGCAGCAGGTGCTGAGTTAAAAACATTGCTTGAAAATTTAAAACTCGACGAAGTACAAAAGAATGATACGCTTGGATTTTCAAGCATCAATGGCCGTCCCGGCGATGTGGCTGCAGAAATCAGCGGTATGCTGGGAGAAAAGGAACTGGAAAAAAAGCGGGAATCATTTGAAATGATCTCGAATGCGTTTTATGATATGGTACGTGTAATTAAACCAACAGGAGCTGTGATTTATTATCAGTATTGCCCCATGGCTTTTGATAACAAAGGAGCTTATTGGTTGAGTAATGCAGACAGCATCCGCAATCCTTACTACGGTAAAAAAATGCTCACCTGTGGTGAAGTGAAAGAGACGTTGAAATTTTAAGATGAGTGATCAATGATGAGTGGCTATTCGTTAGCCGATAGTTTTTAGTTCATTCACTATTAAAATATCAAACTGTTTATCCCTTCCCTGGAGGCCCGTCTGGATGAACCGTTCGGACGTGGGGAAGTAAGCTGTTACACTGAGGAAGAATTGTAAGGGGTGGGTAACAACAAAAGCTGACCTTACTTGTAATAGAGGAGACTTTTAAAACGGGAAATTTCCGCATGCACTATTTTAAATATGTAATTTCTTTGCTTACCTGTGTATTTTTTATTTGTGTTGCAACGGCACAGGAAAAATTCACCATCAGCGGTTATGTAAAAGACAGCACCAGTAACGAGACCATTATTGGGGCTACCATTACTGTAAAAGGATTTTCAAAAGGCATCAGCTCCAATCAGTATGGTTTTTATTCCATCAGTTTAGACAAAGGTAAACACACCCTTACCATTTCACATATTGGTTATATATCAAAAGAAGTGGAGTTTGATTTAACGGAGAACAGGCAATTCAATTTTGATATGGCTCCACGCTTCACCAACACACAGGAGGTGATTATTTATTCTAAAAAGCGTGACTTAAATGTGAAGGCAGCTCAAATGGGAAAGTTTGAGTTGAGTATGAGTCAGATCAAATCTGTGCCTGCATTGGCAGGTGAAGTAGATCCCATGAAAGTATTGCAACTCCTGCCCGGCGTTCGCAATGCAGGTGAAGGTAACAGTGGTTTGTATGTACGTGGTGGCGGTCCCGATCAGAATTTAATTTTACTGGATGATGCAGTGGTGTACAACCCCGGTCATTTATTTGGTTTCTTTTCAGTATTTAACAGTGATGCGTTAAAAAATGTAACACTTATCAAAGGTGGGATGCCTGCTAACTATGGCGGACGCATCAGCAGTGTAGTTGATATTGCCATGAAAGACGGTAACAATAAAAAATTTCAGGTAGAAGGTGGCATCGGCACCATCTCTTCACGTGTTTCAATACAAGGTCCGTTGGTGAAAGAGAAAGCATCTTTTATTGTTTCTGCAAGACGAACTTATATTGATGTGCTTGCACGGCCGTTTATAAAAGAAGGCAGTGCATTTGCAGGTAGCGGTTATTATTTCTACGATCTCAATACAAAATTCAATTATAAATTTTCTGAGAAAGACCGTTTGTACATGAGCGGTTACTTTGGCCGTGATGTATTTACATTTAATAATAAAGAACGCAGTTTTAATGCACGTATTCCATGGGGCAACTCTACAGGCACCATCCGTTGGAACCATGTGTTCAATAGTAAACTCTTTTCCAACACATCGCTGGTGTGGAACGATTACCGTTTTGCATTTGGCGGTTCGCAAAGCAATTTTGAAATTAATCTCAACTCGGCCATAAGGGATGTAACTGCAAAAATTGATTTTGATTATTACCCTGTTACCGGGCATCATGTAAAATATGGCTTGAATTATACGTTTCACAAGTTTAATCCGCAAACCACCAGTGGCAAAAGTGGTGATATTGTATTTGAACCGCAAAGTGTAAATAACAAGTTTGCACATGAAGTAGCAGCTTACATTATGGACGACTGGGAAGTGAATGATAAACTGAAACTGAACTATGGCTTACGTTATACAGCGTTTCAGCAAACAGGTCCTTATACATTGTATGTGAAAGATGAAAACGGAAATAAGCTCGACAGTACGGTATATGGAAAAGGAGATGCCATTAAAACCTATGGCGGTCTGGAACCCAGAGTAACGCTGCGTTATGCATTGGATGATGAAACATCCATCAAAGCAGCCATTACACGTAATCTGCAGTTTATACATCTGGTGAGCAATGCAGGCACTACCTTGCCAACCGATATCTGGGTGCCCAGTACGTATAAAGTGAAACCGCAGATAGGCTGGCAATATGCAGCGGGCTTCTTTAAAAATTTCAATGACAATATCTGGGAAACATCGGTTGAACTGTATTACAAAACCATGCAAAACCAGATTGAGTACAAGGAAGGATATACGCCCGGCATAGGCGATCCCGAAGAAAGTTTTGTATTTGGAAAAGGATGGGGCTATGGTGCAGAGTTTTATGTAAACAAAGCCAGAGGAAATTTTACAGGATGGATTGGGTATACCTTATCGTGGACATGGCGCCAATTTCCCGGTTTAAATGATGGAGAAAAATATCCCGGCCGTTATGATCGCCGGCACGATTTAAGTGTGGTGGCCAATTACCAGAAAGGGAAGAAATGGAAATATTCTGCCGTGTTTGTTTACGGAACAGGCAGTGCGTTTACATTACCTGAACGTTTCTTTTTGGTTGATGGAGTGTTAACACAGCAATACAGTAAAATCAATCAATACCGATTGCCTGCTTATCACCGTTTAGATCTGGCCGCTATTTATACACCTCAACCAAAGAAAGTACGCAAGATTAAAACAGAATGGGTGTTTAGTGTGTACAATGCATACAGCCGTCAGAATCCTTATTTTATTTATTACGATCAGAAAGGAAATCCTTTGCAGGGTACACTGGAAGTGGAAGCGAGACAGGTATCGTTGTTTCCGGTCTTGCCGAGTGTAACTTTGAATTTTAAGCTATAGTGTTTAGTAACATTAAATTCATTTCTTAAATGCACGGGTTTATAAAATCATTTCTTAGCATCTTTCGTAAGAAGAAAATTGTTTTCTTAGGTAGAGATGGATTTATTTTTATTGATGGGGATTCAAAGTATTTAATAGACTCGGAGATGCTTGCTGGCCCTGAGTATCATCTTGTTGTTTATAACGATAGAGTTTGCCTTAAAGAAAATGGCCAGGAAATTATTGTCGATGATCAACTTAAAAAGATAATTATTGAAAAAGTAATGAAAGAATTAAATAGAATGGGGCTTAGAGCTTATATTCATGGAGATTTCTAATCCTACAGGCTTGCAAAAAAAAATTTTCAAAGCAGGTCATAAATGTAGCCTACACTTGTTTCATCTTCCCGGTGTTGCCGGGTGCAACGTTGAATTTTAAATTGTAACCATGACTATCAATAAGTATCTGCTTTATGTACTTGTATTGCTGATTGTATTCGGTTTCTTCCTTTTTCCAAGAATTATCTATCTGTTAACTTACACACATGCAAAAGGAGTAGTAACCGGTTTCGAATATTCTAAAGGAACAGGTAAATACGGCAGAACTTCAAAAAGGTATCCGAAGATTGAATTTGATACAGATAAATACCATGTTACATTTTACGGACCTTCTTATATGGAATCAACTGTATACACAGAAAAAATAGTGGATGTAATTTATAATCCAAATAATCCGCAAAAGGCATACGTTAATAATTTCTATGGATTATGGGGTAATGCTTTTATTTATCTGCTTCCTTTTTTTATCATCTGGACCATTATTATTATTGGGAAAGACTTTATACCAATAAGAGTTAAACTTTTTTCTTAGATCAACCATTTGCCTGTGCTTAGGCACACTCCAGTTGTTATTGTTTTGAAAATGGCTGACCGGGAATCTGTAAAGTAATAATGCAGAATGACAGGACTTCAGTGACTCTTGCGTCCTTTGTGCCTTCTTTGTGTTCTTTGTGGTACAGGTTTTATTCAACAATTTTTTGAGTACCACAAAGAACACGAAGGTTTACACGAAGTTCACAAATGCTCTTCAAATAAGGTTGTCTTTTGCACGAAACACCCATTGTGGTGCATCATTACTATTTTGCCGTAACAATAAATTCAATTGCGCTGCATGATGTTGTACATGCCGCATATTGTACAAACAGATTTCAAACACAGAATAATTCATGCTGTTGGAACTGTTGATCCATCGGTTGTTGATGAGTTCTTCTGCCGATAAATCAGAAAGGAGCGTTTGGCATTTAGCCCGACATGTCTGCAAATAATTCAGCAATTCATCTTTTGTATAAACCCGTTCAGGCATTCTGTCTTCAAATTCAGAAAGTGAAAAGGGTGGAGGAGGAGCAAACTGTACAGGCTCCTTAGTTGAATAATAATCAAGAAAGAAGAGACAATGATAAGCATTGTACCAAAAACGCTGATCAGTATTCCAATGTTCAGCAGGGCAAAGTGTAATTACATTCTCCAGCATATCAATACTTGCGCCGAATTGTTGCCAGAGATGTTGGTTTAAAGAATTGTGCATGCTGATTGGCTGGTTGTTTTCTTTTTCGGTTTGGCTGGGACGACAATATCAATTTTTAAAATTTACCTATAATGGGTCGCTATTTTTAGCATCTCTTCTTCTCATCTCAATATAATTAACTAAAGCTTTTTGGTTCCCTAAAAATAATAAGCCAATAATTGCTTCAGAAATAGCAGTCAGTAAATTGCTGTATTCAAAGGTGTTCACATTAAATAAGCGATCTCTTGAGTTGTTGTATTCGTATAAAAAATAGAGTTGTTTTACTAAACCGGGAATTGCAAAAGTGAGAATCAGAATACCACTAACAATAATTGCAATTGTGTAAATTGAAGACCGATGCAAATTAACGATTAATGGCTCCTCACTCAAATTAGAAGTTAAATCGAGTTTTGAGATAAGAAAATTTGTTTTAAACAGAAGCATGTACACAATCCATATGTAAATTCCTGTTTTAAGCAAGGAAACAACAAGAGAAATAAAAGCCATTTCCTTTGAAACACAAAACACTTGTAAAATCTCATATAAAACAGGAGGTATAGAAAATAATACATCCTTAATAAGATAAATGCCGAATATTTTTAAGATAATTGTAAAAAGGTCTTTTGCTTTCATATCATTTGTAGTGTTTAAAAGTTGCAGTTTTGATTGTTTTAATAAAAATACACAAGTATAATATCTCAACAAATAGCCATCGCTTACGCAATGGCTATTGTTTCAATAACTATTTATTTAATGAATGATGTTCAGTCACCTTTCAGGTGAACAGACATCGAATCAACTCTTAAACCGAAACACCACACTTCCGTTTTTCTTATCATCGGCACTTAAAAATACTTTGTAATACTGTTCGCCGTTTTGCACACGCATGATGGCCGTGTTGGGTGGTACACGTCCCTGATTTTCGGCATACATGGTAAGCGTATTGTCTCTGCCACGCACTGCTTTTAATTTGAGTGTAATGGGTTTATCGCTGAGTGTTTTTTGAGAAGCAACTACTTCGCCGTTAAACAACACGGTAATAATATCGCCATCAATCTCTGCATTGTCGTATAAGTTCACGGTAATTTCTTCTTCTGCAATAGCAATGGTTTCATACACTTTATTATCTCTGCGTTCCAAACCATTGGGCAATTTTGGTGCAGGTATGCCGGGCTTTATTTCAACTTTCGTTTTCGATTCAGTTTTGTTATCTACTTTGGTAATGGTTGGCGGTGTTTTTACAATGGTATCTTTTTTAACCGGCGGTTTGGTTGTAGTAGTAGGTTTGGGTTGTGTTTTAACTGTGTTAGTGTTTGTTTTTGTAACCGGTTTTTGTACGGGCTTTTTGATATTTGGATTCACCCTTACATTATTATTTACAGGAGGTGGAGGAGTGGTGATGGTATTTTTTACCAGTACTTTTCTGGAGAGTGATGTGGTGCCTGTGCCGCATCGGTCGGCTTCGCTGGCGCCTTTCCAGTTTCCTTCCAGAATTTCTTTCTCTCCTTTTTTGAAATAGGTTAGTGTGTGCACCTGAAAACAATCTTTAAACCATTCGGGAGTATTGGCTTTCACCCTTGCTACTTCTTTTGAAACAATGGTCTTGCTCCGTGGATCATAAGAGCCGGTTACCTGGCAAATGGTATAGTACCGCTTACCGCTGATGATGAAGTAAGTGGTGGAAGTGCCTTCTACTTTGGTACCGTTTACTTCCAGTTCAAGAAAATATTCGGTGCGGTCGCTGCTGTCGCTCTGCGAATCAAAACTTCCGCTCCACTGTCCGCTGAATTTCTGTGCAGATAATGTAACCGAATAGAAAGTAAACGCAAGTATCAGTAAGTATTTCATCATGTAAGTTCTGTATCAGGATCGGCTGCAAATTACGCAAATGAAAAAAAGGAGGGGGCGAAAGGCTTTGTTAATTTTCATTGTTCTTTAGCTGCAATGCTGTTTTTTGCTGACTTACCCGTTTTAGCAAGGTTATCCCGGTTCCACATTTATCAGAACCATTAGCAGGTTTCCACTTGCCGTTTAATACATCCATTTCACCCGAACCTGAAAACCAGAAAGTATGTTTCTGAAAGCATGGTTTAAACCATTCGGGAGTATTTGTTTTATTTAACTTGTATTCTGTTACAATTATTTTTACAGTATTGTCCTCAAGAATCAGCTGCACGTTGGCTGAACAAATATTGTAATACTGTTGATCTCTCAGATTAAATCTTGTAATGGTAAGAGCTGATATTACTCCGTTTTTTTCTTTGAATTCTATTTCAAATGCAGTGCTGGTTTCCTCTTCCTCCAATTTGAAATATCCTGTCCATCTTCCTTCAATCTGTTGAGAATAGGTTGATGAAACCGTCCATAATGTAAGTAGCAGCAGGTACAGTTTTTTCATGCGGTTTTTTGTGCAAATTAATATCAATCGTTGTAACTGTAGCTCATCAGCCAACTTTTGCAGAACACCTGCTGATCCATTACCTTTGTTCACTTAAAAATTAACAACGTACATGCGGATAAGTTTTCCAGACGGGGCAGTAAGGGAGTATGAAAACGGAAGTTCGGCTCTCGACATTGCAAAATCAATCAGCGAAGGATTGGCCAGAAAAGTATTAGCCGCCCAGGTAAATGGGCAGGTGTGGGATTTAAGCAGACCAATTGCTGATGATGCCACGTTGAAATTACTTACCTGGGATGATGCAGAAGGAAAGAGCACCTTCTGGCATTCAAGCGCTCACCTCATGGCAGAGGCTGTTGAATCGTTATTTCCCGGTGTAAAATTTTGGGTTGGCCCGGCATTGGATAAAGGTTTTTATTATGATATGGATCTGGGCGACAGAAAAATGAATGAAGAAGATTTGTTGATCCTTGAAAAGAAGATGAATGAACTGGCCAAACAAAACAATCCGTTTCAACGCAAAGAAATTTCAAAAGCAGATGCTGTAAAATATTTTGGTGAGAAAGGCGATGAATACAAACTCGACTTATTACAAAACCTCGAAGATGGCGGTATCACTTTGTATTCACAAGGCAATTTTACCGATCTCTGTCGTGGGCCGCATATACCGCATACCGGTTTTATCAAAGCCATTAAGTTAACTTCTATTGCAGGTGCTTACTGGAAAGGCGATGAAAAAAACAAACAGCTTACCCGTGTATACGGAGTTACGTTTCCATCTAACAAAGAACTGGATGAATATCTGGCCATGCTTGAAGAAGCAAAGAAAAGAGATCACCGGAAGTTGGGAAAAGAACTGAGCATCTATACCATGGATGATGATGTTGGTCCGGGCTTACCCTTATGGATGCCCAACGGAACTATTATTATTGAAGAGCTGGAAGCACTGGCAAAAGAAACCGAAACTGCTGCAGGTTATAAGCGGGTAGTAACACCGCATATTGCAAAAGAAAGCATGTATTTAACCAGCGGTCATCTTCCATATTATGCAGATAGTATGTTTCCTCCCATGGAAATGGATGGAGAAAAATATTATCTCAAGGCTATGAACTGTCCGCATCATCACAAGATTTTTGATGCAGAACAAAAGAGCTATAAAGATCTGCCTTATCGTATTGCTGAATACGGTACCTGTTACCGGTATGAGCAGAGTGGGGAGTTGTTTGGGTTGATGCGGGTGCGTTGTCTGCACATGAACGATGCACATATCTACTGCAGCAGTGAAGATTTTGCAAACGAGTTCCGTGCTGTGAATGACATGTATCTGAAGTACTTTAAAATCTTCGGGATTGATAAGTATGTGATGCGTTTAAGTTTACACGACCCGGCAAAACTGGGGCAGAAGTATGTAAATGAACCACAGCTCTGGCAGGAAACTGAAACCATGGTGAGAAAGGTGTTGATTGAATCGAACATACCTTTTGTAGAAGTGCAGGATGAAGCTGCATTCTACGGGCCAAAGATTGATGTGCAGATATGGAGCGCCATTGGCCGTGAGTTTACATTAGCTACCAACCAGGTTGATTTCAACAGCGGTAATAAATTCAAACTTTCCTACACCAATCAAAACAACCAGCCCGAAGTGCCATTGATCATTCACCGTGCACCACTTGGTACACATGAACGTTTCATTGGATTTTTGCTGGAACATTATGCCGGTAAGTTTCCACTATGGCTGGCACCGGTGCAGGTAAAAATTCTGCCCATCAGCGATAAGTTTATGGATTATGCAAAAACACTGCTTGGTAAACTGAAAAATGCTGATATTCGTGCTGAGATTGACGACCGCAGTGAAAAGATTGGTAAAAAAATCCGTGATACAGAGTTGTTGAAAGTGCCTTATATGCTGGTTATTGGCGAAAAAGAAATGAATGAGAATAAGGTGGCCGTTCGCAAACAGGGAAAAGGTGATGCAGGAACAATTGCAACGGAAGAGTTTATTGCAGCGGCGGTTCATGAAATTAAAGAGCGTATCTGATTAATATAACAGTTTCCATTCCCCGGGGAAACAGTTTTAAATTAAACAATTTATTGCCCCCCTTTGGGGATGGGGGCTCACTAATATGGCATTTCCATCAAGACCTCCAAGGGGTCGTTTTATTCCCCGCAAAGAACCTGAACATCGCATCAACCACATGATCCGTGTACCGGAAGTAAGATTGGTTGGAGAGAACATTGAAGTTGGCGTTTATCCCACACAAAAGGCGTTGCAAATAGCGCAGGAGTTAGGGTTAGATTTGGTTGAAATTTCTCCGCAGGCAGTGCCGCCTGTATGTAAGGCCATTGATTACAACAAGTTTTTGTACGAGAAGAAGAAGAAAGAAAAGGAGATGAAGTCGAAAAGTAAATCGGCTGAATTAAAAGAAATCCGGTTTACTCCAAATACCGATGATCATGATTTTGATTTTAAATCGAAACATGCAGAAAACTTTCTGAAAGATGGTAACAAAGTGAAAGCTTATGTACAGTTTAAAGGAAGAGCTATCCAGTTTAAAGAACGTGGAGAGCTGGTATTGCTGAAGTTTGCAGAACGTTTAAAAGATATTGGCCAGGTAGAGGGGTTGCCCAAGCTGGAAGGTAAGCGGATGCTGATGATCATTTCTCCAAAAGCCACCAAGAAGAAAAAAGAAACCAACGAATAAAAAATTAAAACCGCCCGTTAAGGCGGTTTTAATTTTATGCAAAACCCCTGATGATGTTATTGTTTAATAAACTCAACTCTTCTGTTGTTCGCTTTTCCTTCAGGAGTGTTATTGTTTTCTGCAGGTTGGTTTTCACCTTTACCATCGGTCGTCATACGTGAAGCATCAATTGCAAATTCTTTCGTTAAAAATTGTTTTACAGCTTCGGCCCTTTTTTTAGAAAGCTCAAGGTTTTTGGCTTCATCACCATCGCTGTCGGTGTGCCCGATGATCTTCACTTTTACATCTGTATTTTCTTTTAACACATTGGCAATATCTTTAATTGCGCCGTAGGATTCAGGTTTAATCTTGTCACTGTTTATATCAAATAAAATACCACGGGTTACAAACTTACCCTCCGTAATCAATTTGTTTCTTGTATCGGGTGCACCTACTGCTACACGGATGTTTCCAACATAAAAGGCGTCGTTATCATTAGAAGCTCCTTCGTTACGGAAATAAATAGATTTCAGTTTTAACCCGTCAGCCACCAGCTTAGGCAAATCCCACACTTTTTTATCATTGATATAAACACGTACTCTTGTTTTTTGCCGCCAGATAGAAATGCGGGCTATTGTTTTTTGAGGTGCCATAAAAACATCCTGGTCGTTTTCGCTGCGCAACACTTCCTGTTTGTTATTACTGCTGTAAGCATAGGTACTGCCTTGGCTGCCACCAGCATTTTCAGGGTCAACGCCTATTTCAAATCCACCGCCGTTGTCAATTCTGCCATCGCCAAATTTTCCAAAGGCCCTGAACTCCTTACCCACATTTAGTGCAGTTGTAAAACCCACTACAAAAAAATCGGAGTAATAGCTAAACTCATCCGTGCACATGAGATCAAACTCCACCGTAAAATTATCCGGCAGGTCTTTAATCCACTCAGGATACATCACCACTTCTTTCCTCGTCATCAAAAAACGTCCTTCGGCTTTGTTCACTGTTACAATTTCACCACTGCCGTTTGTATTCCATTTATCCGGGAAATCGCCAATGTTATCTTTGGTAAAGTCTTCGAACAGGATTACTTTCTCGCCCGGTACAAAGTCGAATTTACTGTAGGTTTCAAGAGATGCTTTCCCGTTTTTAGAACCGTTTTTTGGATCACCACTTCCATCTCCTTCTTTATTTCCGGTTTTATTTTTTTTCTTTGGATCGGTTGCCGGGTCCAATACTTTATCAACAGATTCATCTACTTTCTGATCAATTTTCTGGTTCACCTTTTGTTTTGCTCTTTCTTTAGCCCGTTGTATAGGATTGATTTGTGCGTTGAGCTCTGAATAAGTAAAGCAAAAAACGGCGGCAAATAAGAATGCGTATTTCATGTTAAAGCGGTTTTTAGTTTCTTTAAAAGTTTAAAGTAGAAAAGTTGGTTTGCAGATATATCCTCTTTATGCCACTTACTACTGCAGATAAGCCGGAGTAACCAATCATTTCTCACGGAACAAACGGTTAACAGATTCCTGCGCACGAAAGGGTTTTATTTGAACGATTTATTTTTTTGCGAGTTCAGAAAGCCGCATTGATTTCGCAATTTTTTTTAATGCTTCTACATCATTGCTTCCTCTTGCTTTAATGGTCAATAAAAAACGATCGGCAATTGCATAGTTTACTTCGGCTTTGTTTTCTGTTTTATAAATCCGTTCATATCCTTTTACGTCGGGTATGTCTGTTTCAAATGTGCCGGATTTTTCACGGTCGTTTTCCATTTGCATGTTCATGCCAAACATGCCGGTAGCAGCACTAAAGCCAAAAACAGATTGGTTGTAATCAACCAGATCTATTTCCAGCCGTTTATCTCCTTTTTGGTAACGTTGTTCGGCCTTGCTGAAGCTGCCAAGTCCGGGGGCGGTTACAGATTCACCCGAGGGGTTTCCTTTCTTTTCAAAACCATCCACTTCGGGCAGGAATTGCTGCAGATCTTTATAGTTCATAGCCAATGTATCGCCCCGTTCCCTGCGTTCCTGTTTTCTTTTTTCTGCCTCCTGCACAGCATCTTTAAGTTGTTCACCTGCTTTCTTTATGTCTGTAACTGTTATTTCTCCATCTTTTGATTTAATAACGGTATCATTATTACCTGAACCGCAGGAAGAAAAAGCGGTTGCTGTAAGGCATAAAAGGCTGAGGCTGGTTAATTTTTTCATATTCCAATCAGTTGGGTGATTTTTGTATCGAAAAGTAAAAAACTATCCCTGTCTCTGCAATAACACAAATGGGTAAGTATGTGAATGGACGCTATCTGTCAGGAAGTCTAGTGATCAGTCGGAGAAATTTTTCACTGATATACCTGATTTTCCACTGTTTTTCCCTACTTTTGCTGCCCCAAAAGGGGAGCTGTATTCAGCTCTATTTCCCAAATGGCTCCATAAGTGTTCTGCCTGTGCAGGGCCGCCAGCAGGGTATCATCTTAAAGCGCATACAAATGCCAAAGGTAAAAACGAACTCGAGTGCCAAAAAAAGGTTTAAAGTAACCGGCACCGGTAAAATCACTCACCAGAAGAGTTTCAAACGTCACATCCTCACAAAAAAATCAAAGAAACGTAAGCGTAACATGCGTATGGACGGAGAAGTTGCACAATCTCATGTACACTTTGTAAAACGTTTATTGCGTCTTAAATAAGATGCTTCGGTAAACAAACATTTATAATTTAAAAACATTCAGATATGCCCCGTTCAGTAAATGCAGTTGCGTCTAAAGCACGCCGCAAAAGAATTCTTAAACAAGCCAAAGGCTTTTATGGTAAACGTAAAAACGTTTACACCGTTGCTAAAAACGTAGTTGAAAAAGGGATGACCTACAGCTATGTTGGCCGTAAACTCAAAAAGAGAGAGTACCGTGCACTGTGGATTGCACGTATCAACGCAGCCGTGAGAGAAGAAGGTTTAACCTATTCTGTTTTCATCAACAAGCTGAAAGCAAAGAATATTGATCTGGACCGTAAGATCCTTGCTGATCTTGCAATGAACGAACCGGCAAGCTTCAAGAAGCTGGTTGATTCAGTAAAGTAAATAGTGTGGATTTTCAATAACACAAAGGGTGAAGTAATTCACCCTTTTTTCATGCCCTGAAATCTTCATGCTGCTGAATTCTTTTTTACAATAAGTTTGCAAAAAAAAGATTGACAAAGAATACCAACCCTTACGAGATGACCAATACCACCTACACGGATCTGGTACATCAAACATTTAATTTTCCGCAGGAAGGCTTTGAAGTAAAAGATGGTTATCTGCAGTTTAACGGTCTTGATCTGAAAGCGTTGATTGATAAATACGGAACTCCCATGAAGCTTTCCTATTTACCCAAAATAGGGATGCAGATCAAGAAAGCGAAAAAGATGTTTGATGCCGCATACAAGCGTCATAAGTATGAAGGAAAGTATTTCTATTGTTACTGTACCAAGAGCAGCCACTTTTCTTTTGTAGTGGAAGAAGCGTTGAAACATGAAATACATCTGGAAACTTCTTTTGCGTACGATATTGAAATTATCAATAAACTATACCAGAAAAAGAAGATTAACAAAGACATCCAGATCATTTGTAACGGCTACAAGCAAAAAAGTTACATTGCCCGTATTGCCAAGCTCTTAAATACAGGATTTAAAAACGTAACACCTATTCTTGATAACAAAGAAGAGCTCCAGGCGTATAAAAAAACAGTAAAGGTTCCGTTTAAAGTGGGTATCAGAGTGGCGGCAGAAGAAGAACCTACATTTCCCTTTTACACTTCGAGACTTGGTATACGTGCCAGAGATATTCTTGAATTTTATGTAGATAAGATTGAAGGCAACGAAGATCGTTTTCAGTTAAAGATGCTGCACATCTTTTTAAACAAAGGAATTAAAGATGATATCTATTACTGGAGTGAATTAAATAAAGTGGTGAATCTGTATTGCCAGTTGAAGAAGATTTGTCCGGAGCTGGATTCTATCAACATCGGCGGTGGGTTCCCTATTAAACACTCTCTTGGTTTTGAATACGACTATCAGTTCATGATTAATGAAATTGTTGGTACCATTAAAAAAACCTGTAAAAAAGCAGGCGTACCTATGCCTAATATTTATACAGAGTTTGGCAGCTTTACAGTAGGAGAGAGTATGGCGCATATTTATTCTGTACTGGGACAAAAAACACAGAACGACCGGGAGAACTGGTACATGATTGATTCTTCTTTTATCACCACATTACCTGATACATGGGGCATTGGAGAAAAATTTCTGATGTTACCGTTGAACAAATGGGATAACGATTATCAACGTGTGGTATTGGGCGGCATCACCTGCGACAGTCATGACTATTACGATTCAGAAGAACATATTAATGAAGTGTTTCTTCCTAAATTAAATGGGGAAGCAACGGCAGAGCCATTGTATGTAGGCTTTTTTCATACCGGTGCATATCAGGATCAGATCAGCGGATATGGCGGCATTAAGCATTGTATGATTCCATCGCCCAAACATGTAATTGTTGGATATGATAAAAACGGAAAGCTCACTGATTGGCTGTATGCGAAAGAACAAACCGCACAAAGCATGTTGAAAATTCTGGGATATTAAATATCGTTTTCTGCATATAAAAAATGCTCAGCAAAAGCTGAGCATTTTTTTTCACATGTATGTATTAAAGAACAGGATTAGTGGTTCTGCTGCCCTTTTTTGTTCTTGTGTTCGGGTTCTGTTGTGGCGGATATTGTCTGTTCTGCGGATAATCAGGATACTGCGGATATATTTGCGGATACCTTTGAGGATAGTTGCCAACACGTCTGTCGTCATCATCATAATCATCGTCATCATGCCTGTTTCTGCAATTGCAATGTTTCTTTCCTTTTGCATAATCTTTGGCATGACCGCCATATTTTTTCTTTGCCTGTCCCGGAGGCATGTTGCAGGCATGACCACCATGATCATTTCCTCTTGATTGTGTTCTCTGATTACGTGGATAGCTCATCGTACCATCAGGATATCTCACTGCTCCGTCAGGATATCTGGTAGTGCCATCAGGATATTGAATGGTTCCATCGGGCCATTGTCTGCTGCCATCCTGCCGTACAACAGGTCTGTTGGTGCGGTTGCCGAAAATGCCGCCACCATCACCACGTTGCGTGGTTCCCGGAAATAATTGAGCCGAAGCGGATGGGCCGGTGAAAAGGATCATCAGCCCCAGTAACCATTTGTAAAATTTTAAGTTTGACATAGTTGGTAAGTTTTTATCCTTGTAATTCAAACAACCTGCCAAATGCAAAAAACAAAACTCTTAAAACGCTTTCTTACGCTTTCTTTAACAGTCGTTTTGATCAATACGGCTGTTGCACAATCAACCGAAGACTCTGTAAAAGCTGTTGTTAACAATATGTTTGCAGCTATGAAGAATGCAGATTCAGTTGGTTTGAAAAACTGCTTTTCTGATTGGGCCGTTTTGCAAACCATTACCCGAAACAAAGAAGGCGAAACAATTGTGCGTACCGATGCCATTGATGGCTTTACATCCTTTGTTGGTAAAACAAACAAAGGCGATGCAGATGAACGTATCAGCTTTGGTGCTGTGCATATTGATGGTGCTTTGGCAAGTGTATGGACGCCTTACTCATTTTATTTCAAAGGCAACTTCAGCCATTGCGGAGTGAATTCGTTTCAGCTCGTTCGGGTAAAAGGGCAATGGAAAATACAGCACATCATTGATACAAGAAGAAAAACGGATTGCCTGTAAGCAGCAATAAATTAAAAACTGCAGCCGGTTATTTATTTTCTGTTGAGCCTGTATTTTTTATTCACTTTGGGGTCATCGAAATATTCATTGGCGTCTTTTGATCCTCTTTCTTCAATTTCCTCAAGCGGAATATCTATAAGCTGAATCTGAATTTGTTTGAGCTCACTCTTTAACCGGGTGCTTTTTTGCAGAATGTCAGGATCTTTTTCACCAATCAGTACATTATCAGACAACAGATATTCCAGGCGGCGGATGCTTGTTCTTACCAGTGAAGCAGAGTTTTGATCATATACTTTATTAGGAGCAACCGCTTCTTTTACAGGAACAAGTGTAACGCCAATACCCGGCAGCACACGGCCGATGTTTTTTTGATTTTCATTGGATGATGTGCCGAGAATTGTTCCGGCTAAAGCGGTGGAGGCCGACGTCATATCAAAGGTTACTCTTGAATTTTTTGTACGCTTAATTTTTTTATCCAGCGTTCTGAAGGTGAATTTTAATTGCTGTATATATTTTGTATAGTCGCTCACCACTTTATCGTACTCCTGTTTTTTTAGCGGATAATTAATGGCATCTCTTACAACAATCCGTACAACCGATGTATCTCTGTTACGGAATTTATCCGTTGCAATAAACTGCAGTTTCAACATTTTCACTTTTCCGCTGTCGTTGTCTTTCACAAAATCAAATGGAATCCACCAGGCAAATTCATCGCCGCATTTGCTAATGGGCGTCATTGTTTTGATGGGCAGGTTGCTTTCAAAGCTGATCATCTCTACCGGAAAATTTCCATTTTCACAGGATAGTTGAAAGCGGATGGAATCTCCTTCATCAACTGTAACAGGGCTTGATACGGATGGGCGAATTTTTGACGGGATGATTTCTGTATTAAAAAAAACAATCGTAAAAAAAGTATCCTTTTTTTCTGTGGCATTGTTCAGGTTTTGAACACCGAGCTGCACTTTGTACTCAATATCGTATTTTAATTTGCCCGATTGGAAATATGCTTTCTCTGCTTTAAACGTCAGCAGGCCGTTGTCTTTATTAATCCGCAATCCCAATGGCGAGTTTTTAATATACCAGTAGAAATTCTTTTGATCTTTATTGATTTCAAGTTTATAGCTCAGAGAGCTGTCTACATGCAATGTAAAATAAGGGTTGAGATTACGGATACGAAGGAGCGTATCAATAACTTGCTGTTGAGTGGGCAAGCTGTCTGTATGCTCTTGCGCAAACAGGTACGACAGGCAGAAAAAACTGCTGCAGAGAATAAATAATTTCTTCATGTTCTATTGCAGCGAAGATACTTTAGTATCACAAACTGTAAAACCCATTTTGCTCTCTTTATTCTTTTATCAGTCTCTGAGTCTGTTAAAAAAATGAAAAGAATCTGATGATACAGATAGCCACTTTGATTTTTCATTTTAAAACTTATCATCGTTAGTACCGGAGCGTTGCTCAATTCACGAAAAAACCCGTTGTAGAAACAACGGGTTTATAAACCAAAACCAACTGCTATGATTAAGCTTCATTTGTTCATTACTGAACGGCAATATTTTTTACAGGTTGCTTCACTTCTGCATGTTTTGGAAGTAACAGTTTCAGCAAACCATTTTCATATTTTGCTTCTATTGCCTCGGTATTAATTTTATCATCAATGGTAAAGCTGCGTTTAAAAGCAGGGAAGGAAAATTCTCTGCGAACCACTTTTACTTCTTCATTGGCTACCTCTTCTTTTTTTTCATAAGCTACTGTCAGTAAGCCTTTATCAACAGACAGTTTAAAGTCTTCTTTGTTTCTTCCGGGGGCAATAATCTCGAGATGATAGGCATCTTTGGTCTCCAGAATATTTACGGCCGGAGTAAATGAATGATTGATTGTTTTACCAAAAGCCGGAAGCTCATTGAACAGTTCATCAATAAACGAGTGAACATTTTTTTGTACGGGGTTTTGAATTTTTAAGAGTGTCATGGTATTTATTTTTTTTAAAGTTGAATGATGGTACAGGATGATCAAATGATAAACCAACACGATTTTATAAGTCATAAGTTCCAGTTATGTAAAATTTTACAGACAGAAAGACAAGTTCATCCAAACAAATGCGACAAAATTTCCTGTTTTGATTAGAGTTAAAACAATTCATATAATTTTGTACTGAATTTTAAAAACAAATTTCAACATGTATCCAGCAGAAATAGTAATTCCCATGAAGGGTGAAATGACAGAAGGAGGTTTTGATGAATTGCTTACAGCAGAATCGGTTGATGCTGCTTTAACACAAAAAGGAACCAGTTTAGTATTTATTAATTCAGTATGCGGATGTGCAGCAGGTAGTGCAAGACCGGGAGTTTTAATGGCTGTAAACAACAGCAGTAAGCGTCCTGATCATTTGCTAACCAGCTTTGCGGGTTTTGATACAGACGCTGTAAAAAAAATTCGTGAACATCTGTTGCCTTATCCTCCCAGTTCACCCGCCATTGCATTATTTAAAGATGGACAGCTTGTTCATTTTATTGAGCGCCATAATATTGAAGGGCGTCCTGCACAAATGATTGCACAAAACCTGATAGGTGCGTTTGAAGAGCATTGTAACTGATGACTCTGCATTTTTCAGCTTTGTTCATAGCAGAGTTATTCCCCCGGTAATCTATCGGGGGAATTTTTATTCAGAAGCAGTTTAAAGGGAAGGCGTGAGCAATCCAATTAATTTAAAGTATCATTGCAACTCAATTTTTACAGCATGTATCCCAACTTGTATTATTTCTTTAAAGAAGTGTTTGGTGTAGAATGGGAGTGGGCAAGGTTCCTCAACTCCTTTGGTTTTTTTGTAGCACTCGCATTTATTGGCGGAGCTGTAGTACTTACAAAAGGATTGCAACGCAAAGAAAAACAAGGGTTGCTTCAGCCAAAAGAAGAAAAGCGTGTTTTTGGTAAACCTGCAACCACAGGTGAAATTTTGCTCAATGCGTTGCTCGGTTTTTTAATGGGTTATAAAATAATTGGAGCCTTTATTAATGCTGGAAGTGGTGTAGATCCTCAGGAATATATTTTCTCATCACAGGGCAGTTGGGGTGCAGGTATTTTTCTTGCGTTGTTGTTTGGCGGTCTCAGATGGTATGAAAAAAATAAACAAAAGGCAGCTA
Organism: Chitinophagaceae bacterium; assembly: GCA_022841365.1. Lineage (GTDB taxonomy): Bacteria > Bacteroidota > Bacteroidia > Chitinophagales > Chitinophagaceae > Lacibacter. Next base: position 37,575 of record JALHRP010000015.1, read on the forward strand.
AACCCGAAGAGCGTATGGTACGTGTGTGGCCACACGAAAGGGTAGGAGATATTGTTGTAATGGCTGCCATCTTTGGTTTTGCAGGCGCAAAAGTGTTTCACAACCTGGAGAATTGGGGCGAGTTTGTAAAAGATCCTATTGGTTCACTTGTCTCATTCAGCGGATTAACTTTTTATGGCGGTTTAATTTGTGCTGCTGTTGCCATTATCATCTTTGCCCGTAGAAAAGGAATTTCAATACGGCACCTTGCAGATACCATGGGCCCCACCTTAATGCTTGCTTATGCCATTGGCCGTATTGGTTGTCAGGTTGCAGGCGATGGTGACTGGGGAATTCCGAACAGTGCTTATGTGGCCGACTCTACAGGTAATGTTCGTTTAGCATCAGCAGGTGAATTTGAGGCTTCTTTGCAAAAAAATCAAGCATATCTTCAACAGCAGGATGAATTCAAAATATTAAAGCTCGAGGATATACCTCATGCTTCTTTTAAAGCACCTTCTTTCTTACCCGATTGGATGGTTGCTTATACCTATCCGCATAATGTAAATAAAGTTGGTGTACGTTTAGCAGGCTGCGACCAGGATGATCACTGTAATTATTTACCGGTACCGGTTTTCCCGACTCCTTTTTATGAGACTGTAGTTTGTTTACTCTTGTTTGGAATGTTGATGTTTGCCAGAAGTAAAATAAAACTGGCAGGCGGACTCTTCTCACTTTATTTAATTCTCAATGGCATCGAACGGTTTTTTGTTGAAAAGATCAGGGTCAATACAAAATACCATGATCTTCCCTTTCAACCTACACAGGCAGAACTGATTTCGCTTGCATTAGTAATACTGGGCATTGTACTTTACTTTGTAAGCAAACAAAAAGCAAGCAGAGATTAAGCTTTCAACTAAAGAAATGTAAAAGCCTCCTGAAGGAGGCTTTTTGCTTTTCATCCGTTTATCTCCAAATAACACCTTTCTTCCCAAACAGCGATTTGCCTGTAACAACTTTTTGAGCTATCCGTCCAATGATGAAGTTGGATTTGCCGAATATCAATCATATTGGCCTTTCGGCATAAAACAATGTACTATGTAAAACATAGAACCTACTTTTGACATGTAATATAAAACGACAGGTACTCGTTAATCATTAAACCTCATCATCAAACCTTCATCATCATGAAAAGGATTTCAGCTTTTCTAACTGCGGCATTATTAACCTTATCATCAGCCGGCATTGCACAAAAAACCTCCATCATCCGTGGAATTGTTCAGGATGAAGCGGCAAAGCCTGTTTATGGCGCAACCGTTTCACTCTACAGAGCAAAAGATACGTCACTTGTAAAAGCTGCTATGAGCGATAAAAGCGGTGCATTTACATTCGATGTTGTGAAAGAAGGAGCTTATTATGTTGCTGTAACCGGTATCGGTTACCAAAAATCAATGTCTGGACCAATTGAACTAAAAGATGGGGCCGAAGCCGTAGTTCCATCTTTTAGTTTACAACCCGAAGCAAAGGGATTAAAAGAAGTAACAGTTACCGGACGTAAACCGATGTTTGAGCAGAAGCCGGACAAACTGGTTGTAAATGTAGATGCATCGCCTACCAATGCCGGTGCCAATGCGCTGGAAGTATTGGAAAAATCACCCGGTGTTTCTGTTGATAAAGATGGCAACATCAGCTTAAAAGGTAAAGCCGGAGTGCAGGTGTTTATTGATGGCAAACCTGCTTATTTATCAGGGGCCGATCTGGCCAACTATCTGCGTAATCTGCAGGGCACTCAACTGGATCAGATTGAAATTATGACCAACCCACCTGCAAAGTATGATGCTGCCGGTAACAGTGGTATCATTAACATCCGTACAAAAAAGACCAAACAAATGGGGTACAGTGTGCTGGCAACCGCTGGTTTTTCGCAAGGGGTCTATCCATCAAACAATCAAAACCTCACATTTAACTACCGCAAGAACAAAGTAAATCTCTTTGGTACATTAAGCCGTAATGAACGTAACAGCTTTCAGGAGCTGTCCATTCAACGCAAGTTTATTGAAGCAACCAGTAAAGAAGTGAAGTCTTTATTTAATCAGGTATCGCACATGCGCCAGTTAAATATGTCGAATAATGCAAAACTGGGAGCTGATTTCTATCTCAGCAAAAAGACAACGATTGGTGCAACAGTGAACGGATTTTATAACCCCGGAACTTTTACTAATAACAGCGATATTGATATTGCCAATCCCGGTGGAACAATCATCAGCAAAGCAAATGGTTTTTCTGCAAGCAAGAGTTACTGGAGTCATTTCGGATCGAACCTCAACTTCCGTCACCAGTTTGACAGTACAGGAAAAGAATTAACTGCTGATGTGGATTTTCTCAACTACAATGTTTCCAGTTCTCAAAACCTGAAGAATAAATATTTTGATGCAGCAGGAAACCCATCAGGTAATCCGGATAATTTATTAGGCAGTCTGCCACAGCTCATCAGCATTTACAGCGGTAAAGCAGATTATGTTCACCCCTTGAAAAAAGGAGCAAAGTTTGAAGCAGGTATTAAAACAAGTTTTGTTGAAACAGATAACAATGCAGTGTATGATACCTTACGTAACGGAAATATGATTCTTGATTCTGCACGCAGCAATCATTTTATTTATACCGAGAACATCAATGCAGCTTATGTAAATTACAGTAAGCAGTTCAGTAAAAAATTCAGTGCTCAGTTGGGTTTGCGTCTTGAAAATACAACAGCCAAAGGAAATTCAAAAGGCCTGGCTTATAACACAAGCATTCAAAAATTTGCAGCATTCGACTCAACCTTTACGTTGAACTACACACAATTATTTCCAACGGTTTTTCTGCAATATGCAGCCAATGAAAAAAACAGTTTTGTATTGAATTACGGACGTCGTTTACGTCGCCCTGATTACGAAAGTCTCAATCCGTTTGTTGAGTTTCTTGACCGTTACACATTTGAGCAGGGAAATCCAAATCTGCGTCCGCAGTTCAGTCATAACATTGAGTTGTCTCATACCTACAATAATTTTTTAACTACAACCTTGAATTATACAAAAACCAATAACATTATTCAGCAGGTTATAGAGCAGAATGAAGCAACCAATGAGTCGTTTGTAAAACAGGCAAACATTGCCAGCCAGCGCCAGTACGGTGTTTCAGTAAGTGCATTTAAGCAGATCAAAGGATTCAGCGGAAATATTTATGCCAATGTGTTTAATAACGAACTCACAGGTATCGTCAATAACACAATGGTAACAATGGGTGCAACTACGGCCATGTTTAACGGATCGGTTGCTTACAAATTCAAGAAAGGATTATCTACTGAGATCAGTGGTTTTTACAGAACAGAAGGGGTGGAAGGTGTGTTTCGCATTGGTGCATTTGGCGGAATGAATGTGGGTGCCAGTTTGCCGGTTTTAAAAACAAAAGGTACCATCCGGTTAAATGTAAGAGATGTATTGTGGAGTCAGCGTATTAAAGGTGAAAGCAAGTTTGGAAATATTGATGCTGAGTTTCAGAACTACCGTGATTCAAGAGTTGCAACACTCACTTTCACTTATCGTTTGTCTAAAGGAAAGGTAAATGGCAATGGCCGTCGTAAAGCAAGTGGTGCAGCAGATGAACAGAACCGTGTAAAAGGAGGCGACAATTAAGACTTTAAACGATCTCTATATTTCTCATGTTGATTGACGACCCCGGTTTCTACCGGGGTTTCTTTTTTACACAGGGATTAATTTCTCAATGATTATTTTTGCATGGAAACACTTTGTATTTTGTTCTTCTCATTTCAAATTATTTGTTATGCCATCTTTTGATATCGTTAGCAAAGTAGATGCACAGGCGCTTGATAACGCCGTGAATGTAACCACCAAAGAAATTACCAACCGGTTCGATTTTAAAGCAAGTCATGTGAAGATTGATCTCAACAAAAAAGAGTTTAAAATCAATATTGAAGTGGAAGATGAAATGAAAATGGGACAGTTGATAGATGTACTCATCAGCCGTGCACATAAGCAGGGAATTGCACCCGAAGCGTTTGATCAGAGCAAAGAATCGTTCCAGAGTGGAAAACTGGTGAAGAAAGAAGTACAGGTGCGTAATGGATTAAAACAGGAAGATGCAAAAAAAATTGTCAAGCATATTAAAGATTCAGGATTAAAAGTGCAAGCCTCCATTAATGATGATATTGTACGAGTAACCGGCAAAAAAATTGACGATCTGCAGGAAGTGATCCAGGCTTCAAAAGGATGGGAGCTGGGCATTCCTTTACAATTTGAAAATATGCGTTCATAACCTGTTTATAAACCCCTGTTTTTGCAGTTTTTTGGTGGATAAACCCGTGCTGAACAGGTGCATATCAAATAAACCAAAAACTTGGAAACGACTTGTAACTAGTACTACATTTATATCACAAAGCCGCTGGAAAATTTAGCAATAAAGAAGAAGGTGGTGGAGCAGCAAAGATCCGTTAAACGATAGTTGCTGATTCCGGAAGCACTGGGTTAGTAGGTATAAAAGCGAAAGCAGATATATTGAACAATTCAGTGCTTCTTTTTTTGATTCAGATTCCGCCCTAAAAACAGAGGGAAATAACATTAAATTTCATTTTGCTGTAAGCGGATTTCCCCCTAATTTTGCGCTTTCGTTTAAAAAAATGCACGGCTGATCCGTGCTGAAAACTCCCAGGAATTATGAAAAAAGAACTTCATCCAGCTAATTACCGTTTTGTAGTGTTTAAAGACATGAGTAACGGCTATTCATTTTTAACCCGTTCAACAGCAGCTTCTAAAGAAACTGTGAAGTGGGAAGATGGAAATGAATACCCCCTCATTAAACTGGAGATTTCCAGCACCAGTCATCCGTTCTTTACCGGCCAGAATATCCTTGTAGATACGGCAGGTCGTATTGACAAATTCAAAAAGAAATACGCTAAAAAAGCATAAGCTGAACGCTTTCTTTAAGAGCCACTCAGTAAATACATTATCCCTCGGTTTTCCGGGGGATTTTTTTTGTACGCCCCCATCCCCTAAAGGGGAGTAAATACACTATCCAACGAAGCGCAAATCATATTGAAAAAGAAAACCACCCAAAATCGGGTGGCTAACTATTCATTTTAAACTTAATAACTCCCCTTCAGGGATGGGGGCATCGGGCTTCTTACACATTAAACCTGAAATGCATCACATCTCCATCCTTCACCAGGTATTCTTTTCCTTCAATTCTTAGTTTACCAGCTTCACGTGCAGCAGCTTCTGTTTTATATGTAACATAATCATCGTAACCAATTACTTCTGCTTTGATAAATCCTTTTTCAAAATCGGTGTGAATAACACCTGCACACTGCGGCGCTTTCCATCCTTTGTGAAATGTCCATGCTCTTACTTCCTGCACACCTGCAGTAAAATAAGTTTGCAGATTGAGCAAATGATAGGTAGTTCGGATCAAACGATTCAGCGCAGGCTCCGTCATCTTGTATTCATCCATGAACAACTGCTTATCATCCGGATCTTCCATTTCGCTGATCTGGGCTTCAATACTGTTGTTCATCACAATTACTTCAGCACCTTCATCTTTTACTGCAGCTTTTAATGCTTCAGAATATTTGTTACCTGTATGCATACTGGCTTCATCCACATTGGCCACATACAATACTTTTTTCTGTGTAAGAAAAAATGAATCCTGGATCAGATCCAGCTCAGCGGTATTCAAATCTAATCCACGAATACTTTTACCTTGCTCCAGATGCGCTTTGCAGGCAAGTAATACTTCAAGCTCAGCCTTTGCTTTTGCATCACCCACACGTGCCTGTTTTTCAATACGCTGAATTTTCTTTTCAACCGTATCGAGATCTTTCAACTGTAATTCAGTATCAATAATTTCTTTATCGCTCACCGGATTGATGGCACCTTCTTCACGCAATACATTCTCATCTTCAAAACAACGGATTACATGAATGATGGCATCTACTTCACGAATGTTTGCAAGAAATTTATTACCCAAACCTTCACCTTTGCTGGCGCCTTTCACTAAACCGGCTATATCAACAATCTCAATCTGTGTAGGAACGGTACGGTCGGGCACCACCAGCTCGGCCAGTTTATCAATACGTGCATCGGGCACATCTACCAAACCCACATTGGGTTCAATGGTACAAAAACGATAATTACTCGCCTGTGCTTTGGCGCTGTTACTAACGGCGTTGAACAAGGTTGACTTTCCAACGTTTGGCAATCCCACAATACCTGCTTTTAAACCCATTTTATGATGTATGATTTATGATGTATGATTTCTGATTTTACATTTGCCCATTGCCTATTGACAATTGTGTACAGACCAATGCAAAATCGGGCGCAAAGATAAGTCTTCACAGCTTAGCGGCGAAACCTGTGAAAAGATGGTTTTGGCTGTTTCGTAAAAATCTGCAATCTTCAACTCTAAATCTGTAATCTTTTATGGTTTTAAGCAGAATCTGGAGTGCGTTTATTCTTGTTGCTTTTCTGGTTGCCGGTTTTAAAATGTTTAGCGGCGACGAAAAGATTTTTAACCGGATGGTGGTGGGTAAATCATCTGATAAATACGACAGTGTGTTTTATTTCGGCATCGGTTCTCCAATCAATCAGAAACTCTCACCTGAGTACGCAAGCTTTTTAAAAGAATACGGTTATTTCAAAGTTGATTCTGTTCACAAAGCATCTGTTTTACTTACGGATGATCTGAAGGCTGATTCGGTGAATAGTATACGAGCTGCAAATCCTTCCATCAGGTTGTTTACTTACTTATCGGTTCAAAAACAATTACAGCGCAAGGTTGATGGCATCATTGAAACAGCAAAAAACGCTGTGGTGGATATCATCATTCCGCTGATTGGAATTCTTGCACTGTTCATGGGCTTTCTCAATATTGCTGAAAAAGCAGGGGGGGTAAGGGTTTTATCAAGAATCATCGGTCCGTTTTTCTCCCGGATTTTTCCGGAAGTACCAAAGGGTCATCCTGCAACAGGACATATGATGATGAATTTTTCAGCCAATCTCCTCAATCTGGATAATGCAGCAACTCCTTTTGGTTTAAAAGCCATGGAAAGTTTGCAGGAGCTAAATCCAAACAAAGCAGTTGCCTCCAATTCGCAGATCATGTTTATGGCATTGCATGCATCGGGACTAACCTTGATACCTGTTACCATCATTGCCTTCAGATCAGGATTGGATGCACAAAACCCCACCGATATTTTTATACCCTGTATGATCGCCACTTTTGCAGCAACCATGGCGGCATTGTTTATAGTTTCGTTTAAACAAAAGATCAATGTGTTTCAACCGGTGATTCTTGCATGGATCATTGGCATTTCAGCCGTGATTGCATTGTTGGTTTTGTATGTAACCAGTTTAGATGCAAAAACAGCGCAGCTTTTTTCGGGTAAACTCAGCAATGGACTTATACTGGTGCTTTTTGTAGCCATTGTTTTAGGCGGATTGTATAAGAAGATTGATGTGTTTGATGCGTTTGTAGAAGGTGCAAAAGGTGGGTTTGAAACCGGCGTACGGATTATTCCATACATTGTTGGGATGCTTGTTGCCATCAGCATGCTGCGTACAAGCGGAACATTTGATGTAATCATCAACGGCATGAAATCGTTATTCGCTGCATTGGGTGCTGATACACGTTTTGTAGATGGATTGCCCACTGCTTTAATTAAACCAATGACCGGTAGCGGAGCAAGAGGAATGATGATTGATACCATGAAAACATTTGGTGCCGATTCATTTGCCGGAAGACTGGCCTGTATACTGCAAGGTTCAAGCGATACCACTTTTTATGTAATTGCGGTTTACTTTGGTTCAATTGCAGTTAAAAATACCCGCTATGCAGTCGGGGCCATGTTACTCGCCGATCTGGTGGGCATTATTACTTCCATTTTACTGGCCTATTTATTTTTTGGCAGTTCTCAATAAAAACAAAAAATACAGCATCGGTAAGAAGCAGAAACGGTCAATTTCTATCTTCGCAGCCATCAACTTATACGCATGAGGAAATATTTCAACCTGGTTCTGTTTTTATTTCTTACATCAACAACAATTGCACAAACGCCGCAAACACTCAACAGTGCAGATATACTGCTTGGTTTAAAAAAACTGAAAGTGATTGGCAGTGTGCTGTATGTAGCTGCTCATCCGGATGATGAGAATACCAGATTGCTTGCTTACTTAAGCAAAGAACGGTTATACCGTACGGGTTATTTAAGCATGACACGTGGTGATGGTGGTCAAAATTTAATTGGGAATGAACAAGGAATTGAACTCGGTATGATACGCACACAGGAATTACTGGCGGCAAGAAGAATGGATGGTGCAGAACAATTCTTTACCCGTGCATATGATTTTGGTTTTTCAAAAACAACCGACGAAGCACTGAAGGTGTGGGAGAAAGAAAAAATACTGAGTGATGTGGTGTGGGTGATCCGTAAGTTTCAACCCGATGTGATCATGACAAGGTTTCCTCCCGATAACAGAGCCGGGCATGGTCATCATTCTGCTTCAGCTGTGCTGGCCCGTGAGGCATTTGATGCAGCGGCCGATCCAAACCGTTTTCCCGAACAATTTAAATACGGTGTAAAACCATGGCGTGCAAAACGCATTATGTGGAACACGTTCAACTTTGGTACAACAAACACAACCAGCAATGATCAACTGAAAATAGATGTGGGTGTGTATAATCCTTTGTTAGGAAAAGGTTATGGCGAAATAGCCAGCGAAAGCCGCAGCCAGCATAAGAGTCAGGGCTTTGGTGTGCCACGTCAGCGTGGACAGCAAATAGAATTTTTTACATTGACCGGCGGCGATTCAATGAAAAATGATTTTGCCGAAGGAATTGTTACTGACTGGAGCAGGTACGTAGGTGGTGCAGCCATCAATCAACTGATTGATGCAATCGTTGCAAATTATTCATTTCAAAATCCATCGGCATCTGTAAAAAGTCTGATTGATTTATACAAATCAATCAGCAATATAAAAGATGGCGAATGGAAGAATAAGAAGCTGGAAGAAGTAAAAAATTTAATTGAAGCCTGTGCAGGGTTGTATTTAGAAGCAGTGAGTACAGAGCAGTTTGCAGTACAGGGCGATTCACTGCATGTAAACATTTTTCTATCGAACAGAAGTGATGTAAAAACTTCGCCTCTTGCAATTATGCTGAACAATAAGCAAACTTCTTCATTAAAATCAAATGCAGCTTTGGTAAAAAATGCATTGCTGCGTGAACGCATCAACTTTGTTGTTCCTGCCAATCAACCCATATCGCAGCCTTATTGGTTAACGAATACAAACCCGAAAGGATCATTTACGGTTAATGATCAACTGCTGATTGGTAAAGCTGAAAGTGATGCTGCTTTCACTGCCATCTTTAGTTTGAATATAGAAGGCGAAACATTTGTGTTTGAAAAACCGGTGATGTATAAATTTACTGATCCGGTGAAGGGAGAAATCTATTGGCCGTTAGTTGTAATTCCGAATTCCGAATTAATTATAACACCAGAAGTATCAATAACACCAAATTATGTTGGAGTTATTAAAGCTAATACAAATCTAAGATCATTAAAAATCTATAACTCAGTAGAAAAATTTGACAGCATAAAAATTAATTATACACCTATGCTGAAAAACGAAAGTAGAATATTCAATGACACAACATTTGTCCCTCCTTTGCTCGTTGATGATAATGGAAGGGTTCAAAATAATATTTCTTCATTTCAATTTTTTGATTCATCCGGTGCAAAATATAATTATTCCAAAACTATTTCCTATGATCATATACCTCAAATAACATATTTTCAAAATAGTTCTTTTACTTATTCGATTGTTGGTGATTTTAAAATCGCATCAAAAAAAATCGGCTACATTAATGGTGCAGGCGATAAAGTTGCAGAAGGTTTAATGCAGATGGGCTATAAAGTTACTTTCCTGGAAGAAAAAGATATTACTGTCGCTAATCTAAAGCAATACGATGCAGTTGTTACAGGCATCCGTGCATACAATGTGCATCCATGGCTCAACAATGCATATGATGTGTTGATGCGGTATGTAAAAGAAGGTGGTGTTATGCTGGTGCAGTACAATACCAGCAATCAGTTGGGAACAATCAAAGCCAAAATGTCGCCTTATCCGTTTAATATTTCACGTAACAGGGTAACCGAAGAAGATGCTAAAGTAAGTTTTCTTGCTCCAACACATCCGGTGTTGAATTACCCGAATAAAATCACAGAAAAAGATTTTGAAGGATGGGTGCAGGAGCGGAGTGTGTATGAAGCAGATGCAATTGACAGCAATTTTGTTTCTATTTTAGGAATGCATGATGAAGGTGAGCCGCAACGCAGCGGCAGTTTAATTGTTGCAAACTATGGAAAGGGTCGTTTTGTGTACAGTGCAGTTGCCTTTTTCCGTCAGTTGCCAGCAGCCGTTCCCGGTGCTTATCGTTTAATGGCTAACTTACTGGCTAAACCGAAGTGATGAGTAATGAATGATGAGTGATGAGTGAGCTTGCTCACCGAAGCTTTAGCGTAGGTGAGGAGTGATTAGTAAAGCAGAATGTACCGGATTTGAATAAAATATCATGAGTAATAAGAAACAGACAAGTATTGAAAAAACATTGTTGTATGGGCTGGGCATTGGTTTGCTGATCGGCTTTATCAGTAAACGGATTGCATACGGATTACTGTTGGGCATCGGATTAACTTTTCTCATTTCCTATATGATGAAACCAAAAGAAGAGAACGACAACAGATAAACAGGCAGACAGATCAATTTTAAAATAAAAAACATGAGTCATCTTCCGGATAATGAAGACAGATCCTGGACCGGCTGGTACATCAGTGTAGCAGCAGTATTGCTGTTGCTCATTTTTCTGTTTCATTTCATCACTCAACTGTTTGCATGAATTTTCAACTCACCGATTGGATTGTATTAATTGCAACACTGCTTACAGTGATTGCATATGGGGTATATAAGAGTCGTACCAGTAAAAATCTGGAAGGTTATTTTTTAGGTAACAGGCAAATGCCCTGGTGGGTCATCATGTTGAGCATCATGGGTACACAAGCCAGTGCAGTAACTTTTTTAACTGCACCCGGACAGGCCTATACCGATGGAATGCGTTTTGTGCAATATTACTTTGGTTTGCCCTTAGCCATGATTGTATTGTGCATCACCTTTGTTCCCCTTTTTCATAAACTGAAATTATTTACAGCATACGAGTTTTTGGAAAAACGCTTTGATATAAAAACCAGATCACTCACTTCCTTTTTATTTTTATTATCAAGAGGTTTGAGTACGGGCATCAGCATATTTGCGCCATCGCTAGTATTGAGCAGCATGTTGGGCTGGGATATTTATGCTACCAATGTGGTGATGGGCGGACTGTTAATTATTTACACTGTAAGTGGCGGAGCCAAAGCAGTTGCCTATACACAGCAGATCCAGTTTGTCATTATTTATGCTGCCATGTTTGTTGCAGGTTATTATGCCATCACTTCTTTGCCAAATGGAATTGGGTTTACAGATGCATTGCACCTTGCAGGGAAAAGTGGTAAGTTAAACGTTATTACAACAGGTGTAACTGAGAATGGGTTCGATTGGAAGGACCGGTACAATATCTGGAGTGGAGTCATCGGTGGCTTTTTTCTGGCGTTAAGTTATTTTGGAACAGATCAAAGTCAGGTGGGGCGCTATCTTACAGCAAAAGACAACCGTGAAAGCAGGTTGGGATTGCTCATGAACGGATTCGTAAAAGTGCCCTTGCAGTTTTGTATTCTGCTCATTGGTTGTTTACTTTTTGCTTACTATTCTTTTTTTAAAGCACCTGCTTTTTTTAATAAAACACAGGAGGCTGTTGTATTAAAGAGTGCCTATGCTGAACCCTATAACAAGGCATCTGCACAATACACTCAATTGCAGGAAGAAAAGAAACAGGCTGCAGTGGCTGTAACTGCTGCATTAAAAGATAAGAACGAAGCGGCAGTAACTGCAGGAAGAAACAAGCTGCAGCAAATAGAAAAAGATGGGAAGGAGATCAGGACAGAAATGAAAAGCCTGATCAAAAAAGCTGATCCCAATGCTGATACCAACGACACCAATTATATCTTTCTTCGTTTTGTGGGCGATGTGTTACCAACAGGCTTAGTCGGGTTAATTATTGCCATTATTTTCTTAGCAGCATGGGGAAGTATTGCAGCTGCATTAAACTCACTGGCATCCTGCACCATGTGCGATTTTCATCAACGCTTTTCAAAAAAACAATTAACTGAGAAAGAAGAATACCGTTGGGGGAAAATCTATACATTGTTATGGGGAGTGTTCTGTATGGTGATTGCTTTCTTTGCGTACAACCTCGGTAACAGTTTAATTGAAGCAGTGAATATTCTGGGCAGCTGGTTTTACGGAACCATACTGGGGATCTTTCTTGTTGCGTTTTACATGAAACGGGTAGGAGGGAATGCCGTGTTTATTGCAGCCATACTTTCCGAAATAATTGTTATCAGTGTGTATTATATGGATATCATTTCGTTTTTATGGCTCAATGTAATTGGTGCAGTGGCAGTTATCCTGCTTTCAGTCATCATTCAAACTTTAACAAGTCTTAAAAAAGCCTGATGTGGTAAAATGATATTATTTTTGCCGGATGAAAAATAAACTATTAACGCTGGTTTCTGTACTCTTTGTATCTGTAGCATTTGTGCAGTGTGGTAAAGATTGTGCAAGGGAAGAATGTGATATTGCACCTCCTCCTACCTTTTCGTTCCGCTTATTAAATAATGCTGATAAGGATCTGTTGGCTGGTGCTGCCAAACAATACGATTCATCGAATGTGCGTATATCTGCAAAACGTGCAAGTAACGGCAGCATTGAAAACATCAACCGGTTGTTTTATTTTATTGGCGACAGTATAGCAACCACAGGGTTTACTGTCAACAAAAATTATTCGGTTTATTATCTGTCGCTTAATAACAATGTAACAGATTCCATGCAGTTTGGTTTCAGCCAACGGAATTCAACCTGTTGCGATGTGAGCAATTATTTCCTCAGCCGCTTTAACACAACTGATCTTTCAACTGCGGGTTTTGTGTTACCCATCACCAATGGTTATGTCATCAGAAAATAAGAAATGATTTTACATTAAAAAACCTCCGGACAATCCGGAGGTTTTTTAATGCTCTTTTATAAACAGCTTATTTCATGTCTTTCTGTAACTTCTCGTTCAAGGCTACATAGTCATCATTCTTTGCTTCTTTCGCCAGTTCCATTGATTTCATAGAAACAGCCATAGCTTCAGCTTTCTTTCCCTGCTTAGCCAATGCTTTTGCTTTTTGATAATATACCCAGAACGCTTTTGGATTTTGCTCAATGGCTTTATCAAACCACACAATCGCCTGGTTCAGATCCTTACCGTTTTCAGCATAATAAGCAGCAGCTGCAAAATAAGGGCGGCTGTCGTTCTTCATCACTGTTTCAATCTGCTTCATCACTTTCGCATCAACATCGGTGTTGATAGTAAAAGAAACCAGTGTTTTGTCCCATGCCATCATTACTTCGCAACCATTGTCTTTGATGTTTTCAAATGAAATACCAAATGTTTCAAAGCTCCAGGGTAAACTCATTGGTTTAGCCTTTACACGTACAACGTCCATGTCTTGTTTGTACGCAGTGGGAGATGTTACGTCCGTTTGTTTGCTGATGATGATGGTCCATTCGTTTGCTGAAGGAATAGTTAATAAACCATATTTACCGGCAGGAATTTTTGTTCCGCCAATGGTTACTTCATCTGTAAAAGTTAGAACAGTAGCACCGTTTGCACCTGTACGCCAAACTTTATCAAAAGGAACCAGATCGCCAAAAATTTTACGGCCTTTCATGTTGGGACGGCTGTAAGAGAGTTCAACTGTTCCCAACCCCAGTTCCTGTTTTACAGTTTGGGTGGTAGATGGTTGTGGTGTTTTTAATTGTTGAGCGTCAGCCATCAGAAAAAAGGCAACGCATGCTGCAGAAAATAGTAAACGTTTCATGTTGCAAGTTTATTTAGGGGGCAAAGGTAGGGAAGTGATTGAAAGCAGGGTAAAGATTTCAGGAACGGTTATTCATTGAACAGAACGGTAAAACGGGTACGTTCCGTTTTGCCGGTTTTTGATTTCCAGCGGGGGCCGTCTTTAATAATGCGGATGGCTTCTGTGTTACAGTTGCTGCAGTTGGAGCGTTCCACCTTCAGGTTGGCAACAGTGCCATCGGGATTTACATCAAACGACACTTCTACCTCTTTTAAGGCATTGGTATTGCGTTTTTCCTTCAGATTACCTTCACGCAGGTTATTGGCAATGTATTTACTGTAATTGTTCCAGCCATCTGCAGGTTCGCTGTAGATTTCTGTTACCTCTGTTTTCATTACAGGGGGACGGTCTTTATTTTTTTCGTACAAACGCTCACGGGTAGGTGCATTGGCAATCACCGACTGATCTTTTAATACAATGCGCTGCGTTTGATTGTTTCTGATTTGAAGGGCGTTATTGAAATAGCCTACCGATCTGGTTTCGATGTTCAATACCGAATCGGCAGCAACCATTGTAAAGTTTCCGTTTACATCGGCATAGGTGCCAACGCCGGATCTGGTTTCGGTAATATTTGCAAACGGTACGGGTTGATTGTTTTCATCTACCACTACACCGGTAAATTTTTTAAGAGCAATAAAGTTGGATTGCTTTTTATCTTCTACTGCTTCGGATTCTTTAAAACGGATGTCTTCTTTCTTTACGGCAGATGTAGCGCCTGCCATATCATTGTTTACAGTTGGGGCACTTACAACCGGAGCCGGTTGTTCACTTGCGGCGATTGTGTTTTCAACTTTCTCAGTTACTTCAGGTTTTACAGATGGAACGGGTAGGGGAACTGCAGGATTTTTAAAGACCGGCGCCGAAGGCTCATTCACAGCTACAGTAGTTGAATCAACTGTTGTTTCTGTTTTTACAGTTGAAACCGTATCGGCCTGTTTCAACTCTGCAATTATCGGTGCTGTTGCTTTCTGTTCAGGTTGATTAAAACTACGATACATCACAACAGACACACTTACCAAAATTGCTAACCCTGCTGCAATACGCATCCACGGTTTAAAAAAACCAGTAACCACAGTTGCTTTTTTCTCCGCAGGGTTTAATCGTTGTTTTAATTGATCCAGATCGCTCTGTATGTGAATGGCAGCAGCAGAACGATAACCATCCACCGCATCTGCCAGAAACGGATCATCCATCATGGCATCTTCAAATGCATGCATTTCAACAGCAGTCATTTTGCTGTTTACATAGCGTTCAATATCGTTTGCGTTATAGTTGATCTTTATTCTTTTACTGATGACTAATGACTGCCGGCTATCGGCTCCCGACTCCCGACTCCTTTCTCTTCCATACAAAGTTTCAAATTTCTCCGTCCATTCTGTATATAACTTCTCACTTTATTCCATTCGATACCCGTTTGTGCGGTAATGTCGTTATAACATTTGCCCTGCAGATAAAACAATGTAACGCAGGTTTTTTGTTCTGCCGGGAGCTGCTCCAGGCATTTTTCCATGCTATTCAACTGGTCTTCACGCTGCGTTACGCTGTTCAGATGCAGCATTTCTTCCGATTGCATAAACTGCTCCGGAATTTCTATCGTTGCATGTCCCTTTTCTTTCCGCAACTGCATGAGGCAGTGATTGCGGCTGAGTGTATAAAGCCAGCTTTTAAAATGACTCACTTCATGCTGTTTCAACTTTACAATCAACTCTTCATAAATATTAATCACTGCATCTTTCGATGTTTCAGGGTCTTTTAAATACTTGAGACAAACACCATAAATGAGATCCATGTAGCGCTGATAAAGGACCGACAGTACATGCAAATCACCCGCTGCCCGGTAACGGTTTACCAGTTCTGCATCAGTTGAATCGTTTTTTTCTTTTTCACGTATAAAAGCCAAGCACAACAGTTGAGGATGGAAGTTAGGGAAAAATATTTTTTTGAAGGGATTGTGTAATTGTGTTGCACAGTACATCCTGTTTAAAAGTCTGCTGAACCAAAAGAGCAGCGTTTCAGAACCGGCTGTATTCCTGCAGCCGGAATTTTATCACACTTAAACAAAACTTTTATGAGAGAAAAATTACAACTCCACATTCCTGAACCATGTCATGAAAACTGGAATCAGATGACGCCTGTTGAACAGGGAAGATTCTGTTCTTCCTGCCAAAAGAATGTTATTGATTTTACTGCAAAAGATGATGAAGAAATTCTTGATTTCTTTAAAAATTACAGTGGTAACACCTGCGGGCGGTTCAGCAATAACCAATTGAACAGGCCTATTGAGGTGATTGAATTAAAGCCGGCTTCTCCTTTCTTAAAATATGCTGCATCATTGTTATTGCCTGCGTTACTATTCAGTACTAGAGGTAAGTCGCAGTTTAAGGAGCAATTGCCAAAACAGGTTTGTGAGAAGCCTTTGAATACAACTCCATCATTTCGAGTAAGGATGGGAGCTGTAACAAGTGTTTCCAGAAATGATTTACATAATATAAAAGTAGAGGGTGTTGTTATGGATCAAAAGGGGGCGAATGTGTTGCCGCATACATCTGTAGTTATTAAAGGCACAAACAAAGGGACGATAACAGATTTGAATGGAAAATTTTCACTTAGTACTATGGATATAAATGGGATACTTGTTTTTTCTGTAGTTGGATATGTGAGTAAGGAATTGAAAGTTTCTGATTTAATATTAAATCCTATACAGAGAATCCTTTTAACTCCGGCATCAACAGGTTTTTTAGGTGAGGTGATCATTGTGGGGATGCCGGTAAGAAAGAAAAAAAGTATAATTGCAGGGGCGGTAACAGTGCTTAAGAAAAATTCAACGTTGGTTGAAAAACTAAAAGACACATTACTTTTCTCAAAAATCAAAATCTACCCCAATCCCGTCGCTACATCAGGCACAGTAAATATCTCTTTCCCGAAAGTAAAAGAAGGATTATACCAGATCCGTTTATTCAATGCTGCGGGGCAATTGTTTTACAGCATGCAAAAGCAAATAGGGCCGGGCAGGGACACAGAACAGCTTCATTTGAACAGCAACATGGCACAGGGCATTTATCTGATACAGATCATAGACTCAGATAATAAACTCTTGCAAACAAGTCGGCTGATTGTTCAGTAATGTGATTGTTTTTACCGTTTACTTTATTTACAGAAAGCCAAAAATCAGCAACGGCTCATCTTTGGTTTGATATTTGTATTCTTTTCCATACTCCCGCAATCTGTATTGTAAAGCAGTGATTTGTTTCAAAACCACTGCAATGTTTAAAAACTTACATAAACCCAGAGGAAAAGAATATGAGTGAGCTTTTACTGCTGCCTTGCGGCATCTTTACGTTGCATTCAACCGAATTAGTATTAACCATAACAGTTTCCATCCTTACGGGATACCTGTTGAAGTTATTTATCGAGCGTGTATGGAGCAAGCCTGAAACAGACGAAACATCTGCACTGGAAACGGAGTTGGAGACACTTCAGGGAAAATTCAGTGCTGAAATAATTAAGAAAGACGAAGAATCTAAAATGCTTCAGGAAGAAATCAGATCAGCTGAAAAAAAGAATTTTGATCTGCAGCTGCAATATGCCAAGGCATTGAATCACATCGAAAAATTAAAAACCGGTTCGGCTGATGAATCAGATGCTGTTGAATTTGAAACAGCCGAAGCCGGCAACAGAATACTTCATCATCTCCAGGAAAAAATAATCAGTCAGGAAGCGCATTTACTGCAGCTGGAACAGCAACTGCAGCAGTCAGAACAACAACGATCGGAACAGCAACTGCTCTATGAAAAGGAGCATGCTGCCTTTGCTGATCTGCAACAACAGCAACTGCAGCAGAAACTTGATCAACAAACACAACTGGCAATGTTGCAGGAACAATTGCAAC
The DNA here is from genome assembly GCA_022841365.1 of Chitinophagaceae bacterium. Taxonomy (GTDB): domain Bacteria; phylum Bacteroidota; class Bacteroidia; order Chitinophagales; family Chitinophagaceae; genus Lacibacter. Next base: position 55,550 of record JALHRP010000015.1, read on the forward strand.
AAAAAGAACAAGAGGCAACTCAATATGTGGAGGAGCTTCATCATTTGAGACAATCTGAAAAACAGTTGCTGGAAGAAGCCGAAAAAACACATCAGGCAGAATTAGCAATTGTAAATGATGAACTCGCAGAACTGAAACAGGCATTGCAACAGGCTTCCGTTACAGCAAATACAACCGGCGATCTGCAACTGCATAAAGAAGGCATCACTTCTGTACGTTCATCTGTTGAACAGGTAAACGATACGCTTGAACAGTTTCGTTTGCAGGTGACAAACATGTTACGGGATACCTATTCCTATGATCAATTGCTTGCTGCTAATGAACGATTGCATCAATCCATTGAACAACTGCAACTGGAGCAGGAAGAAGCCAGACAGGAGTTAACTGCACTTCAACACCTGAAAGAAGAAAAACATATAATTGAAGAGTTGTATAAAAAAAGCAGCGTTGAACTGGAGCAACTTAAGGCTGCTTTGATCATTGCTGAAGAAGACAAGAAGAATCAGATGGAGCAATTGCAGCTTCGCATATATGAACAGGAACAGACCATTGAAGAGTTGAAGCGTATAAAGGATGAATTACAGAACAACAGCATTGAATTAAAAAGAAAGCTGGATGAAAAAGACCGTTTATCAAAAGAAATGATTCATGCGGTAAAAGACATTGAGAACAGGTTTGAACGGATGTATGCCTCAAATAACGGAGAGGCTGTTTTGTTAACCGATGATGAAACGCAGTACAGTCAACACTAAAACCAATTAAAATCCAGTATATGTTGTTCAATATCCGTGAGATCAGGCAAGCCCTGGTAGAAAAATTTGGCGAAGCAGTCATTTATTTTCAGGAGCTGGCAGGGCAGGAGGCTTTTATTGTAAACCCCTCTTACCAGCTTTGTGTGTTTAATTATTTGTTGTACGAGCACAAGTGGAAATTTGATGCATTAAAAGATGTGATGCTTTCATTTAATCCTGGTTTAGAGGGTTGTGAATATGCATTGGGCTATCAGCTCAACAGTAAATTATTTCAGAACAAACTACAGTTACTGTTGCCGGTAGATTTCAGCAATCCCAAAGTGTTTTCGCTTTGCAACCAGTTTAAAAATGCACCGAAGCTGGAGCAGGAACTTGCTTCCATTTATGATATTCATTTTGTAACAAGGCCAACAAGGTTCGAAAGTTTCAAAAAAAGTCTGGGTAAAAAAGTGGAGCCACTTATGCAGAGTCTGTCACTGCTTAGCTGATGTTGAAAAATATCATCCATCAATTTTCTTAAAACCGGGGTGAAACTGTTCCAGTGTTTTACGTAAAAATTCTCTGTTGAGATGGGTGTAAATTTCTGTTGTAGTGATGCTTTCGTGGCCCAGCATTTCCTGCACGGCACGGAGATCGGCACCACCTTCTACCAAATGTGTGGCAAATGAATGACGAAAGGTATGTGGTGAAATATTTTTCTTAATGCCGGCTTCTTTTGCAAGTTCTTTAATAATGAGAAAGATCATGATACGGGATAATTCATTTCCGTACTTATTTAAAAACAGAACATCTTCTTTACCCGGTTTTATTTTAGTATGCACACGGATCTGGTTGCAGTAAATCAAAATATATTTAATGGCACTGCTGCCAATCGGCACCAGCCGTTCTTTATCGCCTTTACCTATTACACGGATAAAACCAACATCTAAATATAAATTTGAGAGCTTCAGATTTACTACTTCACTCACCCGTAACCCGCAGCTGTACATGGTTTCAAGGATGGCTTTGTTTCTGCCGCCTTCCGGTTTGCTGAGGTCAATTTTGTTGATGATGCTTTCAATTTCGGCATAGCTCAATGTGTCGGGCAGTGATCGTTTTAGTTTAGGTGCTTCCAGTAAAGCAGTAGGATCTTTAACAGTTATCTGTTCTATTAAACAGTATTTATAAAATTGTTTGATGCCGGAAATAATTCTTGCCTGGCTTCCTGCACTTAATCCAAGCTCAGTAATCCATTTTAAAAACTGCTGCAGATCTTTCAATACAACATCAGCAGGCGATTTAAGATCATTGATTGATTGCAGATACTGTGTGAGCATTTCCACATCGTGCAGATAAGCTTCAACAGAATTTTCGCTGAGCGACCGTTCCAGTTGCAGATAAGCTTTGAATCCTTTTTTTTGCGGCTCCCACATGATGCTTGTAATTGAAGTTTGAAAGATAAGAAGTTTTAAAGTCGGGAATACTGAAACACAGAAAGTGAGAAATACTTATACTCATCACTCATTATTCATTACTGATCATTATATTCGCTGCTCAATAAAGTTTTGAATGAAACCACTGCATTTACCGTCCTTTAAACGTTTGATGATTAAGAACCGCCGCCGCTTCCGTTATTTCCTTACCCGTTTGGAAACTGTAAAACCAAAAGGACTGGATAAATTATCTGTTGAAATGGATAAAGAAGTATGGGCCGAAACAGATTGTCTCAGTTGCGCCAACTGCTGTAAGACCATGACTCCAACGTTTACCAAGCAGGATATTAAACGCATCTCTTCTCATTTCAATCAAACGCCGCAAGAGTTTACAGAGAAGTGGTTGTATAAAGAAAGGGGTACGGGTGATATGATGAATAAAAAGCAGCCCTGCCAGTTCCTGAACTTAAAGGACAATAAATGTTCTATTTACGACATACGCCCGGTTGACTGTGCAACATTCCCTCATCACACCAAAAAGAATTTTACAGAGTGGGTGCATGTGTACAAACAGAATGTAGAGTATTGCCCTGCTACATACAAGTTGGTGGAGAAGATGATGGAGAGAGTGGGGAAAATATAAGTTTATAGTTGCCAGTAGTATGATAGTGTCACTTTCCGTTTTTGTTACTTGATCCTTGTTTCTTGTGCCTTGGATTTTTCCAACTCATAAACCATTACTTCATCTCCACCATGATCCATCGTGTGAGTGAACGTAAATCCGCATTTCAGCAACACTTTTTGCGAAGCAATATTTTCTGCAACAGTTAAAGCCTGTATTGTTTCACTGGAGATGGTTGCAAATACATACTCTAACGAAGCTTTTACCAGTTCTGTTGCCAGTCCCTTGCCATGAAAGGGTTTCAGCAAAGCATAACCCAGGTGAATCTGTTCGCTGTTGTTGACAGACAGGAGTGAAAATGTGCCGGCAAAGCTGTTGTTGTCTTTTGTAAAAACAGCAAATCGTCCAAGCCCGGGATGACTGTTATAAAAGTTCAGATTTTCATCCAGAAACGCATCACTTTCTTCTTTTGATTTCGGTTCACGGATATACTGCATAATCTCTGCATCTCCATTCAATGTAAAGAAAATATCCGCATCATCCTTTGTGAAAGGCTGCACATATAATCGTTCTGATTCGAAAAGGGTCATAGCTGTCATATTCGTCGGCACGGCCCTTAGGCCGTCAGACGTAAAAGCAAAAACCTGTTATTGATAAATGGTCTGACGGCCTAAGGGCCGTACCGACCAACGTTAATTGTCTTTATGTATCTCACTCGTAAAATGAAATTCAATATCCGGATTATTCTGTCGTTCGGTATTTAAAAACCATTCGCTTTGCGCCAGATAAACTAAATGATCATCTTTATCGGCAGCAATATTGTTGGTTTTAAAACGGGTAAAGTCATCCAGCTTCTTTTGATCCTTGCTGGTGATCCAGCAGGCTTTGTAGTAAGGCAGGGCTCTGAACTCTGCACTGGCACCATATTCCTGCAACAAACGGTATTGAATTACTTCAAACTGCAGTTCACCTACACAACCAATGATTTTCTTATTACCACCAAACTGTGTAAACAACTGAGCAACTCCTTCGTCCGTTAACTGCATCAAACCCTTCTCCAGTTGTTTGGTCTTCATGGGATCTTTATTCACCACTTCTTTAAATAACTCAGGAGAGAAAGATGGAATACCCGTGAAGTAAAAATTTTCACCTTCAGTAAGTGTATCACCAATTTTAAAATTGCCGGTATCAAACAAACCCACCACATCGCCGGGATAAGCTTCTTCAATTACATCTTTCTGCCGGGCCATGAATGAATAGGGGTTGCTGAAACGCACATCCTTATCCATCCGTACATGATGAAAGTATTTGTTCCGTTCAAATTTTCCGCTGCACACACGTAAAAAGGCAATACGGTCACGATGCTTGGGATCAAGGTTGGCATGAATCTTAAAAATAAATCCACTGAATTTATCTTCGTTTACATCCAGATGACGGGTTGATGTTTCTCTGCTTTGCGGCAATGGTGCAATGCGGATAAAGGTGTTGAGCATTTCCTTTACCCCAAAATTATTAACGGCACTGCCAAAGAAAACAGGAGCTACTTTTCCTTTTAAGTAATCTTCCACTTTCAATTCGCCATAAACGCCATCCACCAATTCAACATCTTCACGTAAAATCTTTGCATCCGTTTCTCCAATTTTTGAATCAAGTATGGAATCATTTAAATCTTTGATCTCAACCACATCTTCATCACTTGCTTTGGTGTTGGCAGTAAACAACACGAGACTTTTTTTATCGAGATCATACACACCTTTAAAATCTTTACCGCTGTTAATGGGCCATGTCATGGGGTGGAGGTGGATGTTCAATTCTTTTTCCACTTCTTCCAGCAAATCAAAACGGTTTTTACCATCCCGGTCCATTTTGTTTACAAACACAATCACCGGTGTATCACGCATGCGGCATACTTCCATTAATCGTCTGGTTTGTTCTTCCACACCATTTACACTGTCAATTACCAGAATAACACTGTCCACTGCGGTTAATGTTCTGTAGGTATCTTCTGCAAAATCTTTGTGACCGGGTGTATCGAGCAGGTTGATAAGGGTGCCGTTGTATTCAAACGTCATAACCGATGTAGCTACAGAGATACCACGCTGGCGTTCGATCTCCATAAAATCACTGGTTGCATGTTTTTTGATCTTATTGCTTTTTACTGCACCTGCCACCTGAATGGCCCCGCCAAACAACAGTAACTTTTCTGTTAAGGTTGTTTTACCGGCATCGGGGTGAGAGATGATGGCGAATGTGCGGCGGCGTTGTATTTCGTTTGTAAATTTCATGAATAAGCTTTTAGCTATAAGCTGCAAGCTGTAAGCAAGATCCATCCTTGTGGCTTGCAGCTAAAAGCTGGCAGCTTTTTTAAGTCCGCAAAGGTACGTTTCAGCAGCTTCCCATCTGTAATAAATTTCCCTTTGGTTCAGCTTTTCAGTTTAAATTTGACCCATGCGTAAAACCTTTGAAATTTTCTGGAACAGTCTGCAGTTTGCTATGCAGGAACTCCGAAAAAATAAATTGCGTACTTTTTTAAGTTTGCTGGGCATAACGTTTGGCATCTTTTGTATTATCAGTGTAATGGCTACTGTAGGCAGTCTTGAACGGAATGTGCGGAACGAGTTTAAATCGTTTGGCAACAATACAGTGTATGTTCAAAAATGGCCATGGGGTGGCGGCAGCGATTATCCCTGGTGGAAATATATGAGCCGGCCAAATCCAAAATTCAGAGAAATGGTACCGGTAAAAGAAAAAGTATCGTTGGCCAGCAATGTAGCGTTTACTTATTTTAACGCATCCAGTGTAGATTATGAAGATGTATCGCTTGCAAGTGTAAACTGGTATGGTGTTACAGAAGAGTTTAACCAGATACAGCCTGTTGAACTGGGTTGGGGACGTTATATTTCTAACAGCGAATTCGGTTCAGGCGCTGCAACCATGGTGATGGGTTTTAATGTTGCAGAAAAATTGTTTGATAAACCTGAAACAGCCATCGGAAAAAATGTTGTCATCAAAGGACGCAAAGTGAATGTGATTGGTGTGGTAAAAAAACAGGGACAAAGTTTAATAGGCGGATGGGATTTTGATAATGTAATCATTATTCCTTTTCAGTTTGCCAGCCAGGTAGGTAATGAGCAACGAAGTGATGGATTTATGATTGTGAAAGGAAGGGATAATGTTCCTGTAGCTGATCTTAAAAACGAATTGCGTGGAGTGATGCGTGGTGTGAGAAGACTCAACCCAAAACAGGAAGATAATTTTGCATTGAATGATGTGAGCAGCGGTACTACTCAGATCACTTCCATCTTTAATGGTATGACGATTGGCGGTATTGCTATTACGATCCTTTCTTTTATTGTAGGAATCTTTGGTGTAGCCAATATTATGTTTGTTACTGTGCGTGAACGCACCAGCATCATTGGATTAAAAAAGGCCATTGGCGCCAAACGTAGAACCATCCTCAGCGAATTTTTAATGGAAAGTGCTTTTCTCTGTGTGCTGGGCGGCATCATTGGTTTGTTATTGGTGTTTGGTTTAACTTTTTTACTCACCAATGTGTTTAAGTTTGAAGTGTTTATTTCACTCGGTTTGTTTCTTGGTGCTGTTACAGTTTGTATATTAACCGGCATACTTGCAGGCATTATTCCTGCATTTATTGCAGCAAGAATGGATCCTGTTGTGGCGATAAGGAGTAAATAAGGAAGCCCCTCCAAACCTCCCCGGAGGGAAGGCTTTCAAACTGTATAACTTTGTGCACCTGATTTTAAATTATTCATCTTTTAATTTGCAACTCAACAATGAGTGTATGCATTTTAGCTATCGAATCTTCCTGTGATGAAACTTCGGCTTCTGTTTGCCGTGATGGAGTTATTCTCTCAAATGTAATAGCCACACAATCGGTGCATGAATCGTTTGGCGGTGTGGTTCCCGAACTGGCAAGCAGGGCGCATATGCAAAACATTGTTCCGGTTGTTGATGAGGCATTAAAGCAGGCAGGCGTTGAATTGAAAGAGTTGAATGCAATAGCGTTTACACAGGCACCTGGTTTAATCGGTTCATTATTAGTAGGAGCACAATTTGCAAAATCACTTTCATTAGCATTAAATATTCCGTTGATAGCAGTGCATCATATGCAGGCGCATGTAATTGCTAATTTGATACCGGAAGAAAAACCTTCTTTTCCTTTTCTCTGTTTAACAGTAAGTGGTGGTCATACACAAATTGTGTTGTGTGAAAGTGCAACCCAAATGAAGGTGCTGGGCGAAACCATTGATGATGCGGCAGGTGAAGCGTTTGATAAAACAGCAAAGCTGCTGGGGCTTCCTTATCCGGGCGGACCATTGATTGACAAGTATGCACAATTGGGCAATCCAGACCGATTTAAATTTCCTGAACCACAAATTCCTGATCTCAACTTCAGTTTCAGCGGATTGAAAACTTCCATTCTTTATTTTCTTCGTAATGCAGGAACAAGTCTGGTTTATAAAGAAGAGTTCCTGAAAACAGAAGAAGAGCAAAAACAATTTATTGCTGAGAACCTAAATGATATTTGTGCTTCCGTTCAGCAACGGATTGTTTCTATTCTGCTCAACAAACTCAAAAAAGCATCGCAGCAAACAGGCGTTAAGCAAATTTGTTTAGCAGGAGGTGTAAGTGCCAATAGCGGTTTGCGTAAAGCATTTACCGAAATGGGGCAGAGGCATCACTGGAAAACATTTATTCCTGCTTTTGAATATTGTACAGATAATGCAGGTATGATTGCCATGACGGGTTATTACAAATATCTGGCGAATGATTTTGTTTCATTGAGTGTGAGTCCAGGTGCAAGAGCAACATTTTAATTACAATCTGTTTTTAATATCCTCACTGCCGGTGCTGCGGTTTCGTTGTGCCTTAATTTCTTTTCGTCCAAATCGGTAGCTGAAGTTCAGTTTCAGCTGACGGCTTTCCCAACCCCCGCTTGCATCCATATACAATCCTGAAAAATTGCTTATGCCCCGCCACTGCATACTGAAGAACACATCACTTACACTGATTTTAAGTACAGCTTTTTCTTTCAACAATCGTTTTTGCAAACCTGCATCTATTCCCCAGAAAGGGCGGTTGCGGAACGTACCTCCCCAAATAGAAGGCGAGTTATAAAAACCTGATACCTCTACTGAAAAACTTTTTGGCAAGGTGATGGTATGTTGGTTATAGAGGCTCCATGATGTAATGGAGAGATTACTCACTTTGTTTACACCCAGATTCACATTGTTGGTTAAACGGCTGCTGCCGATATTGGCATACACACTCCACCATTTAGCAATGCTGAACGGATAACTGATGTTGATAGAGAGATTGTTTTGTGTGCCAGCATTCCGTTGCTGAATAAAGTTGCGGCTGCCTTCAGTGGTATCTGTAATTTGAGTAGAGAAATCGGTTGTGCGGCTGTAAGAAACTGTTGTGTTAAGCGTGTATTTAAAACTGTGTGTAACACTGATGCTGTTGGTGTATTCGGGTTTTAGAAACGGATTCCCTTTTTGATACGTTAGTTCATCCAGCTTGCTTTCAAACGGGTTAAGACTTTGATAACCGGGGCGGTTAATTCTGCGACTGTAATTGAGGTTCATACTGTTCTTCTGATTTACCTGATACGAAAGACCAAAGCTCGGAAAGAAGTTGAGATAATTTCGTTTTACATCACGATCGCTGATGCTGTTGCTGCTGCTCAACCGGCCACGGGTATTGGTTTGTTCGCCACGCAAGCCAAACTGCAGATCCCATTTTTTTATTTTTTGTTTGTAGTTGATGTAAGCTGCATTAATATTTTCAGTAAGTGCAAAATCATTGCTGCGGTTGTTGTCAGGAATTCTTTGTGCATTTATAACATCTGCAAAATCAAACGCATTTGCTGTGTTTACCAGCGATGTTTTTATACCAAAACTGATGCGGCCTTTTTTCAGGTTTTGTTCATAATCCGATTTAAACGTAAACAGTTGAATGCTACGGTCGGTTACAATATTGTAAATGCGTTCTTCAAGAACAGTTTGTAAATCAGGTGATGTATAACGGTTAGGTTGCAGATTATCCTGCAGGCTGTTGAAAAAGCCAAAATCCAGATCAGTATTCCAGTCACGACCGGTTGTATCACTGTACTTGTAATTGAAGTTGAAATTACTGTTGAGTTTATTTCCCGTTGAACGGTTATCTGCTGTTAATGTTCTTGCTGCTATTTTAGTACTTAACGATAGAATAGGAGTGGTGGCCAGGTTCTGATCGTTCCAGTTATCAGCAAACACCGTTGCAAGAAAGCCGATGGTATTTTTTTTGTTGATGAAAAAATCAATCCCGGCTTTTGCATTTTGTCCACGGTAGTTACTGTAGTTATTACTTTTCTGATTAAAAATACTATCTGCCTGCTCACGGTACAGATTAATAAAGCTTTTGCTGTTGCCCCAATAGTTACTGTAGTTTCCAAAAATGTTTACTTTTTTATTTCGGTAGTTGAGCGTTATGCCTGTATTATATTTTGCAAAAATACCAATACCATAGCCGGCGTTGATGTTGCCGTTAAGGCCATAATTTTTATTTTTTTTCAGTTTAATATTGATAATGCCTCCTGTGCCGGCAGCATCGTATTTGGCTGATGGATTTTTAATGAGCTCAATGGATTCAATATCGGTGCTTTGAATGCTTTTGAGAAAAGCCGCCAGTTCCGTACCTGTTAGCGGCGATGGTTTGTTATCAATATAAACAGCAACGCCTGTTCCAAGTAACGAAACATTATCGTTGTTATCAATCACCACTCCCGGACTTTTTCGCAGCAGATCAAACGCAGTATTGCCAATGGCATTGATGGAGTTTTCTATATTAAACACAATTTTATCGGGTCTTACCTCAATCATAGGTCGTTGACCGTTTACCACAACTTCGCCCAATTGTTTTACAGCAGGTTTTAATGTAAGAGTGAAAGTGTTAGTGCTGATTACGGGAATGGTTACAGTTGCATATCCGGTTGCACTTACACGCAGCAATAAGGAAATACTGTCTGTAAAATCAATAGTAAAAAAACCTTCCTTGTTACTGATGGTGCTTCTCCAGAGCGAAGAGTCTTTTGCCTTCAGCAGACTGATGGTAGCGTTACTGACGGGTTCTTTTTTTTCATTACTGATGCTGCCGCTGATGGTTTGTGCATTGGCTGAAAAAACAAGAAGCAGGTTGATGAAGATGGAAGTAAGTAGGTTCATTTTTCTGATTGTTATGCAAACCTAACTGCTGCATTGTATGACAACAAGGTGATTTCTGTCAATTGCAATAAGCTTCGCTCAACTGCATGACAGCAGTTTGGCGACGATATCTGCAATTCGGCGGAGAGCTGCAGCCGGATGCAATAAAAAATATAATTTTAGTCTGTAACTATTATGCAACAATCATCTTTTTGGCAAAGGCATCTGTTGTGGGGCGTAAAGCTCTGGCAACTGGCTGCATTTCTTGTATTTCATTTTATTTGTTTTGCGTTTTTATACTGGCTTGCCCTGTATTTAAATGATCCTACAAGAACATTTAATCCAAAAGAACAGGTAGCCATCAACTTTTTTTTAAAATTTATACTCATTATACCGGTGTATGGTCTGGTATTTCATTATTTCAGGAAATGGAAGCTTCTTTACCGCATTCTTTTTCACCTTGCAGCAGGCCCCGTGTATGTGATTGTTTGGATAGAGCTGTTCTATTTTATTTGTGACCGGTTACATATCGGTCATCTTACCGGCGCAGGTTCAGTATGGGATTATTATATCTCCGGATTGATCTATACTATCCAGTTCGCTGTTTTTCATACTTATGATGCTTATGTGCAACTCATGCATCAAAAAGAAAAGGAAAAAGAACTGGTCACTTTATCACTCAAAAATGAAATGTCGGCATTAAAGGCGCAGATACAACCGCATTTTCTGTTTAATACACTCAACTCCATCAGTGCATCTGTACCTCCGCAACTGGAACATACAAGAGAGTTGATTGCACAACTGGCAGATACGTTCCGTTATAATTTAAGAGCTTCATTAGAAGATTCCGTTCCGTTAAAAGATGAACTGAAGTTTATCAAAGACTGTCTGCAACTGGAGCAGGAACGTTTTGGAGAGCGGTTGGCTGTAAAATATCAAGTGGATGAGAAATTGCTTGAGCAGCATGTGCCGCCGATGTTACTGCAACCCATCATAGAAAATGCAGTAAAGCACGGCATTGCAAAAAGTGTAGAAGGAGGAACCATTACCCTGCATATATTTCAGAAAGATCGGCAGATCTGTTTTGAAGTGATGGATACAGGTGCCGGCACAGCCGGTAAAACAACTGCAGAAATGCTTCGAAACGGAGTTGGGTTGAGCAATACACAAAAAAGATTGTACTATCTTTTTCAGCAAACAATAGAGATCAGGGCGAATGAACCAAAAGGGACGCTTGTACGTTTTTATATTCCATTAAATGTACAGCAGTAATTGTATGAAAAAAGTGGTGATTATTGATGATGAGGCGCCGGCCAGAAATCTCCTGAAAGAATACCTGACAGGGTTTGATGAGCTGCTGCTTGCAGCCGAATGCAAAAACGGTATCGAAGCAATCGGAATTATTAATGTATTGCAACCCGATCTTATTTTTCTGGATGTACAAATGCCGGGCAAAACAGGTTTTGAAGTGCTGCAGGAAGTGGATTTTATTCCCAAAGTTATTTTCAGCACCGCCTATGATCAATATGCATTAAAAGCGTTTGAAGTAAACGCAATTGATTACCTGCTGAAACCATATACCAAAGAACGTTTTGCTAATGCGGTTAAAAAAATACTTACGGATAGCAATGATAATATCCGCCAGGTACAGCAGTTAACAGAAAGTCTCAATCCAAATCACTATCCACAAAGGATATTGGTTGAACAGGGAGCAAAGCTCATCAGCATATCTGTAACCGATATCCTGTGGATTGAAGCCGATGGTGATTATACCCGTTTGCATACGCATCAGCAATCTTTTCTCAGCAATAAAAGTATGAATGAGCTGGAGCAAAAACTCAACCCCGCACAGTTTCTGCGGGTACATCGTTCTGCAATGATTGCATTGTCTGCCATTAAAGAAGTGTACCGTGAAGCATCCGGACCGCAGATAGTCTTGCATAACGATACCATTGTTAAGGTAAGCCGAACCTATGCCGAAGCAATAAAGAAGCTGATGTATTAGCTTTGTGCAAATGCCCAACAATTATTTTCAGTTTAAACAATTCACCGTGCAGCAGGAGAGAGCTGCATTGAAAGTAAGTACCGACAGTTGTTTGTTTGGAGCGTGGATAGCAGACAAAGTTGAAAGTGAAAGGTTGAAAGTTGAAAGTGCCTTAGACATTGGTACAGGTTCCGGTTTGTTAATGCTGATGCTGGCACAGAAATGCGAAGCAAAGATTGATGGAATTGAAATAGATCTCCCATCTTACGAACAGGCGAAAGAAAATGCAGAAGCCTCCATCTGGAAAGAACGGTTGGAGTTGTTTCATGCTGATGCAAAACAATTCAGCTTTTCTAAAAACTATGATCTCATCATTTCCAATCCTCCTTTTTATGAAGGGGATTTGAAATCGGATGTCGCCCATCGCAATGTGGCCATGCATGATGCAGGATTAAAGCTGGATGAATTGTTGAAGGTGGTTGATGCGAATCTTACCGATGATGGACGATTTGCCATGTTACTGCCGTTTCAGCGTGCAGGATATATGATTGCTTTAGCCGAAACATTTAATCTTTTTCTGCAAACGCATGTGCAGGTAAGGCAAACAGTCAATCATGAATTTTTCAGATCGATGTTATTGTTCAGCCGAACAAAGACAAAACCAATTGTTGAAGAACTTGCAATTAAAGATGAAAGCAATCAATACACGAATGTATTCATCGGCTTGTTGAAAGATTATTATTTGTATTTGTAGTAAGCTTCCTGATGTTTTGTTTCACGCAAAGATCGCAAAGAAGGAAAGGCGCAAAGAAATACAAGATGCAACGCATTTCTAACTTCGACCTCAAACTTTAGTGTTTCAGAACCCTGCATACTCTTTCAGATAACGATACTCTTCTGTAAGTGCACCTTTTTTTAATATGGTTGCCCGTTCAAGAACCGGTGATCCGCCTTTTACTAAATCTTCCAAAACAAATTTGATCAGTTGCTCTCCAAAATAACGGGAAGCATCTCTTGGCAATTCGTTGGGTAAATTACCAACGGCCATCACATCAACCGAAGAGGAGAGGTATGGTGCTGTTCGCTGTAAGGTGATTTTATCAACTCCATATACAGGATCTGCAATGGTTGAATCGCCGATGTTGATGGGGATTGATCCGCCGGTATCATTGGTAATGTCTGCAATAGTTGCAATTCTAAAGCCCGGATTCCGAAAATCATCTAATGAAAATAAAGGAGGAATGGTTTTGTCCCAATACACACCGTTCAGTAAAATATCGGTTTGCTTTACAAAAGGAGAGAAGCTGCACTTATATTCTTCCGGGTGTTCATGAAAGTTGTCACGATTGTAAGTGCCGTCATCTTTTCGTTCATACAGATCACGCCCTTTCAAATCTACATACACGGGGTACTCATAGGTTTTATGTAAGAAATCAAACGGCTCCACTTCATTAATACCGAGCAGATTCATAATTTCAAGTACACCATGTGCCACACGACCACTGCCTGTAACAGCAATTTTTATCTTGGGTAATTTCAAACCAAAGTAAGTATGAATTAACTGACGGTAATCTCTTACATCGCCTACACGACCCAGTGAGAATGCACCTGTGCGTTTGCCGTACGCCATCATACCATTGTGTGCACCAACAATGCCGGCAAAAAAGCCAAAGCCAATAATACGTTGACCATCTTCATGTGTTAAACACTCATAATCTATCAGCGTTATTTTTTTTTCTACCATTGCATGCATCAGTTTCTGATTGTGCACCTGCGCTTTTTTTGTATGCGAAAAAAAGAGGTAGGTTTTGCCGGGAATCAATTGCTCTGAGGGCACTTCTTTAATACCAAAGAGAATATCACAACTGCTCAGATCTTCCGTTACTTCAACACCTGCAGCGCCGTATTCTTTATCACTGAAACAACGTGAAGCACTTGTTTGAAGAATTACTTTTACATGTGGAGTTGTTTTATGAATCCATTTACATTGGGCCGGTGTAAGTGCTACCCGGTTATCGGCCGGAATTTTTCCTTCTCTGATCAGTCCTATCGTAAGCATTGCAATCGTTTAAAGAATCGCAAGATAAGCTTTCAATAAAAAAGGAGAAGGCATAAAAAATTTTACAGCAATGCAAAGATTCTGTAATATTGCAGCCCTAAACAAAAAGCTCTTTAGCCCATGTGGCGGAATTGGTAGACGCAGCAGACTCAAAATCTGCCATTCGCAAGGATGTGAAGGTTCGATTCCTTTCGTGGGCACATTTTTTTTACCCGTACTTCAACTGAAGACGGGTTTTTTTATTTTTATAGTATGAAGGATTGGGTTAAAAATTTTGCATTCGCAAGGACGTGAAGGTTCCCTGCCCGAATGACTCGGTCAGGCGGGGATTCCTTTCGTGGGCACATTTTTTTTTACCCGTACTTCAACTGAAGACGGGTTTTTTTATTTTTATAGTATGAAGGATTGGGTTAAAAATTTTGCATTCGCAAGGACGTGAAGGTTCCCTGCCCGAATGACTCGGTCAGGCGGGGATTCCTTTCGTGGGCACATTTTTTTTACCCGTACTTCAACTGAAGACGGGTTTTTTTATTTTTATAGTATGAAGGATTGGGTTAAAAATTTTGCATTC
>JALHRP010000016.1:0-26851 GCA_022841365.1 Chitinophagaceae bacterium
CCGGAAAATAAAAATCACTTTCAAAAACACTGGCGGTTCGTTCCTGCATGCAACGTTTCAGTTCATTAAACATCTCTGTCTGCTCAAGTTCGGGATACATCTCCATCATTGTATGACCCAATAATTCGTCGCTGGAATATTTGCCTTTATACACGGCGGCGTTATTTACAAAAAGAAATTTCCAGTCGAAATTGATAATATAAATTCCTTCCCGCATGTTTTCCAAAAGAAACCGGTACTGCCTTTCCTTTTCAATCACTTCTTTTGTTTTAAGCTCAACCCGCTTTTCAAGTTCTTTATTAAAGAGATGCAATTGGTCGTTGAGTTTTTTCCGTTCGGTGTAATCAATGACTGTAGTGCGGCTCCGCAGATAGTTTCCATCAGCATCATAGATAGCGGTTGCACTGATTATAACCGGAAGGAGAGTTCCGTCTCTTCTTACAATGTCGAGCTCCACATGATTCAGAATTCCGGTCTCTATTAATGCAGCATGATGTTGATTGTAAAATTCTTTAGTTTCATTTTTGAGCAGATCAGTAAAACGAAGTTTACCTATCATTTCATGAGACTGATACCCCAACCATTTTAATTCTGTTTCATTAATATCTACAAAATATCCGTTTTCATCTAAGGAGTGATAACCACAGGGCGCATTATCATAAAGGTCTTTTGTTTCGTTTGTCTTTCGTATTATTTCATTTTCATTTCGCAACCGTACCGTAATATCTTCTACACTATGTATGATAAATACCACTTCGCCTGTTGCATTGAGAACCGGCTTATTTAAAGGTGCCCAGATTCTTTCTTCAAAATTTCCGTCGGGCCCTGTAATGTCGTATTTCTGGTTAGCCATTGCATGCGAAACCTTGTTCTTCAGAACAAAATTGAGTGAGGCCCGCAAATTAGCAACACCATCTGCTCCAAGATGATCAGGGTTATCAGGAAACACTTCAAACAAACCTCTTCCAAGAATCTCTTCTCTTCTTGTTATTGTTGCTTTGAGATATTCATCGCTCACCGCTGCAATGATAAAATCCGGTTTTAAAATGAGATATAATCCGGGGGCACATTCAAACAGTGTTTTAAAATTGGATATTTCGTTTAAACTTGAACGGAGAGCATCTGCCGCTTTATTTCTTGCCTTGACGTTATGGTAAATAACAAAAAACGCCACAAATAACAACACACTGATGACGATAAAAAACAGAAGTACACTTCTGCCTGTTATTGCCTGTTTTAGTTTATTATCTTTTTTCCGTTCATTCAGCAAACGCTCTTCTTCTAACTGGAGTCCTATAATAATACCCCTTCCCTTATCCATTATTCCTTTCCCTTCGTTTAACGTTTTTTGAAGCGATTGGGAAAACTCTTTTTTTTCTATTATTTCACTTACTACTTTATTAGCGTTATGAATATAACTTTCAAGGCTGTATTGCAATGTGTCAATCCGCTTTTGCTGATCAGGATTTTCTTTAACCAGCAATCGGAGACGGTTAACAGCAATCACCATAGAATCGGATCCGTTTTTGAAAAGTGGCAGATAATCTTCATCTCCTGTTAAAAAAAAACCACGGACACCTGCCTGTATTTCACCCATCAATGCCTGAATCTTTTCTGAAAGTAATACCACTTCTGTTGTTTGTGCAACCCATACTGCCGATTCTGCTGCACGTTTATTACTGGAGCTGAATGAAAAAAACAGGAAAATCAGGAATAAAAAAACCATCCCAAATACTCCCAGTATTTTTTTTTGAAAAGAAAATTGTAAATGACTGAGCGGATCACTGAAAAAAGCTGTTATAAACAGTATCAAAAACATAAAAACACTATTCACAAAAGCCTTACCTGGAAAGACTGTTACTGGCTCAATGTGTAAGCGCAACACAATACCTGAAGAAATCAGCCCAAGAAAAATAATTCCGGCAAACAGCACAACCTGAATTGGAAAATAATACTTACGGCTATGAAGAGTGAAGAGTACAAATGCGAATGCCATAAAAAGCAGAGTAGCAGCCACAGACATCCGGCCGGGGAACTTTGTTGCAGCTGATTGGTCTTGCGTGCTGTAAAAAAAATGATCTATTCCAACATCCAGACCGAATATATATTGACTGAGAGTGAGAGCAGCAATCAGTAAAACCAATGAAGTAAGAAAATAAGCAACAAGTTTCTCTGTATACTTAATATCATTTCGGCTTAAAAACAGCAAAGCGGCAGCACACAATCCAAGACAAAAAGTTGTATTAAATTCTATTGAATTTTGATGAGGAAGAATTGAATGAAAAAACGGAAGATGAAACCTCAAATTCACCAGTTGAAGTATACACACTGTTATTATAAAAAAACAGGAAGCCTTTCTAACAAGTGTTTGAGATATCTTCATACGTTAATATTATAGGCTGCCTGTTACATTGAAACAACAATGCAAAAGCGATTGTTTTTAAGGGGTTTCTGATTGTGGGGCTGGCTAAATGAATCAGCCTGAGATTTTAAAGTTGAAGTACAGCTGAATATTGTACTCAAATCACAAAAGATGAAAACGGCTGTTATCCAATATGAACTCACTGTTCATATAATGAAGTTATTTAATAAATCTGATGAAAGCAAGTAACCAATAGTTTTGTAAACAAACTAAGTGTTTTCTGTTAGCCTTTTGCTATTTGCAGATAAACAGCCGGCCAAAATTTAATGATAGCTTAACATACAGAGAATACTGAAAGTAAATATTACGATGAACGTATTTTTGGGAATAACCTTACAAGAGCATTTCATGATCAACTAACGAAGCCCTTGAATTAAATGGATAATAATGAATAATAATCAAACTCCTGCAGATGTTGTATCCCACATGATACAACACGATCTGTTCAGCCAATGGCTGGGCATTGAAGTAATAGAGATCAGAGAAGGATACAGCAAAATAAACATGACCGTTCGCAAAGAGATGATGAACGGGCTGGGTATTGTACACGGCGGCATTGCCTTTTCACTGGCCGACAGTGCTTTTGCATTTGCATGTAATAACCGTAATAATTTATCTGTAGCCCTAGACACCTCTATTAACTTTTTAAAACCGGTGCATGTAAATGATCTTTTAACAGCCGAAGCAAAAGAACTGCACAACGGGCGATCAACAGGTTTGTATCATATTCAGATCTCCAACCAGAACAATCATTTGGTGGCACAGTTCAAAGGAACCTGTTACAGAACAGGGAAATCAATCATTTCATAGAGATCATTGTATCGGCGGTTTTATTTGTTTACCTTAAGATCAGGTTTTTAAAGTAAACATTATGAAACAGCTATCCTTTTGGGCAAGCCGCCATGTTGCCGCATCAAGAGTTGTCATTGTATTGATTTATTTTCTGCTCAATATCAGCGGCTATATTACAGGATTGCTACTTTGGGATATACAGATTGAACTAAAACCACTCTTCATTAACACTGTAGCATTGCTGGTTATTGGTTTATTCCTGCTCTATAAAAAAAATGCCCCGTTCTATAAACGCAAGTTGATGGAAGGCTCAATGGGCGTTTGTACATTCTGTATCATTTGCTTTTACGGCAATCAAATAAATAACCCGCAACCATATTTTCCTTTGGTCGCTGCAACGCAGGCAGTCACTTATATTAAGATAAATGAACGAATTGCAGTTGAAGAAAATCTCCATCAAGATAAAGAAAGCAGTCTTCAGCATAAGGAATTAAAAAAGCAGTTAAAAAAAATCCGGCCATCAGAAAAAGAAAATCCTGTTTGGGTAAAAGTTCTTTTAATTATACTAACATTACTTGTTGCATTGTGGCTGATAGCTGTTTTAACATTTTTCGCCTGTTCACTTTCCTGCAATGGAGCTGAAGCAGCTGCATGGATTATAGGCATCATTGGAGTAAGTGGAATTATTGTTTTAGTCACATTCGTCATTCGTACTATTCTTGGCCGAAAGAAAAAACGTAAAAAAAGAGCTGTCGCTAAATGATTATTTACATTTGAAAGAATTTCAGCAATCATGATTTATTCTTTCAAAAACTTTACTCCAGTAGTTCACGAAACTTCATTCGTTCATCCGCAAGCTGCTGTTACAGGTAATGTAATTATCGGTAAGCACTGTTACATTGGTCCCGGTGCTGCGCTTCGTGGCGATTGGGGCGGCATTGTTTTAGAAGACGGATGCAATGTGCAGGAAAACTGTACCATTCATATGTTTCCCGGTGTAATGGTATTGCTGAAAGAGGGAGCACACATTGGTCATGGTGCGGTTATACATGGTGCAACCATTGGAAAAAATTGTTTAGTGGGCATGAACAGTGTCATTATGGATAATGTTGTGCTGGGCGATGAGTGTATTGTTGGTGCCTTGAGTTTTTTAAAAGCCGATGAACAGTTTGAATCAAGAAGTTTAATTGTGGGCAACCCGGCAAAAAAAATAAAAGAAGTAACAGACGAAATGATTGCCTGGAAAACAGCAGGAACAGCTCTTTATCAATCGCTTCCAAAAGAAATGCAGGAAACATGGCAAGCCTGCGAACCTTTGAGGGAAGTACCTGAAAAAAAAGAACTGCAAGACGGTAATTATAAACCTTACAGAAAATTAATATAGAAACACTTGCATGAATCAAATGTGCAGTGTAAATTTACATTCCCTAGTAATCCGAATTCCTTCATAAACACCTGTTTTTTTTACCAATCTCCTCCGTATCCAGCATTCCCTGAAAAGTTTCCGTTTTCAATTCCTAACAATTACCTGCAGGTCCATCTCCTCTTGAACCTTATTATTAATTGTTTAAAAAACTGGAACACATGAAACTTTTTACTTTCAAAAGCATCGTCTCATTCAAATTTCTTTTTTCGCTTGCAGCTACGTTTATTTCGCTTGCTGCTATGGCACAACCCGTTGTTACATTAACAGCCCCTTCTGCAGCATCAACCACCATTTCAACAGGCGGAACGGTTTCTTTTACTGCAGAAAGAAACGGTAATAATGCCAACTGGACCGGTGGTAACGGCAATTTCACCTACACCTGGAATGTTGTTTCAGGACCTGCAGGAGGTTTAACTTTTTCTCCTGCATCTACAACAATCACTGGAAACAATTCATCTACCACAGGTACATTTACAATCAATGGAACATACACTGTTTCCTGCACGGTATCTGAAGGTGGCGGTTTAACAGCAACATCAGGTATTAAAACAGTTGTTGTTCTTGCACCTCCTCCTCCTGCTGTAAGTATTTCTCCAAACCCGACTGCTTCAACATTTACGGGAGGCACAGTCAACTTTACTTCATCTGTTTCTAATTTTACAGGAACCGGCACTATTACGTATACATGGTCTGTTTCGCCTGGAACAAATGGTGTTGATTATATTATTCCTGCAGGAAACAGCAGCAGTAAGAATATTGTTTTTAACAGTGTTGATGTTTACAGTGTTTCTGTTGTGGCCAGCAGAGGTACTGAATCTGCTACATCTGCAACAACAACTGTTAATGTATTTCAGCCAAATCTCTATTCAACTTCAGGTACAGGAACGGTAAAAGCATATCGGGTAAATTCTGTAACCGGTGCAATTCTAAACGGGCCTGCCGATGTGTTTACACCATCAGGCAGCACTGCAGGACTTGGTAAAAACAAAGCCAATGTAAACGATGCAAACGGAAATTTGTATTATATCCTCAACACTTCTTCTAACAATGGTGTTGTACAAATTTATTCTGTTACTCCATCCGGTTCAGGCAATGTTTCTGTTGGAAGTATTGATATGAATGGTACCGGCGATAATACCAGCCTTGGTTTTGTACGCCTGGGTTTTGACGGCACAGGAAAAGGATGGATCATTGCGGGTGACGGAGCAAGTGCAATTTATATTGCTTCTTTTCAGGGAAACGGCAGCAACCCGATCAGCAATATCAATACATACGGCAATGCGCCCCTGTCTGTTAACGGTGGTCTTGCTTCAGAGTTTCAGAATGGTGATCTCGCCATCAGCGGTACAGGTGTATTGTATGCCATGGCCAATGTTACCGGCGGCGACACTTACATCTATACACTCAACTCTTTATTATCACCCACCACACTGAATAAAAAATGGACAGTGCAAACTGCCGGAGGTGTGTTTACGGGTACCAGTGTAAATGGTGTTGCATGGACACAAACAGGATCTTTACATATCTCTACAGGTAATGGCATTTATTTTATTGATCAAACAACTGCTAATCAGGTTAGCGGTACCGTTCAGGCAGTGCTGATCAATTCATTCAGCGGTTTAACAGATCTTGCTTCGAGTGAGTTCCCTGCAAACACAAGTCTGCCGATTTCTTATGGCGAAATAAAAGTTCGTAAAGAAGGATCCAATGCAGAGCTTAGCTGGACAACACTCAGCGAGATCAATAACGATTACTTTGTTGTTGAGAGAAGCACAGATGGTATCCGTTTTGTACAGGCAGGTATTGTAGATGGTAAAGGCAATACAGGAACAAAAGAAACCTACAGCTTTACAGATCCGCTTTCAACAACAGCAAAAGTGTTGTACTACCGCTTACGTCAGGTTGATGCAGATGGCAAGGCCACCATCTCTTCTGTTGTTTCTTTAAGATTGAATGGAACAAAACTGAACAACTATGCAGTTTATCCCAATCCGTTTGTAAGTGATATTAAATTACAGATTGAAACAGATAAGCAACAGGAAATAACAGTAAGAATCAGTAATGCAAGCGGCCAACTGGTAATGAGTAAAAAAGTTATTCTGCAGTTGGGCGACAATATTGTTGTACTGCAGAATCTTGAATCTTTGAAGACGGGTATTTATATGGTTGAGCTTGTTGGTGCAGACTGGAAACATACACAACGTATTTCGAAACAATAACAGAAGATCATTACGTATTCTGAACAAACCCCTCTTGCCTTGCAGCAGAGGGGTTTTTATTTACACCTGCCGTAACAACTCATAATCTGTACTCTTCCCTTGCGCTCAAAAAACTATCTTTGCCGCCAGCATGGAAAAGAACTTCATTGATTATATCAGAGTGTTTTGCCGCAGCGGACATGGCGGACCGGGCATTAAGCATTTTATGCGGAATAAATTAACCGCTATGGGCGGTCCCGATGGTGGCGATGGCGGCCGTGGTGCACATATCATTTTAAGAGGCAACTCCCAACTATGGACCTTACTGCATCTTCGTTATTATAAAAATGTGTTGGCCGAAGATGGCATTCCCGGC
The DNA here is from genome assembly GCA_022841365.1 of Chitinophagaceae bacterium. Taxonomy (GTDB): domain Bacteria; phylum Bacteroidota; class Bacteroidia; order Chitinophagales; family Chitinophagaceae; genus Lacibacter. The sequence goes on from JALHRP010000016.1 coordinate 7,215, forward strand.
GGAAAGAATAATATGACGGGAAGAGATGGAAAAGATATTATTATTGAAGTGCCGCTCGGCACCATTGCAAGAGATGAAGCAACCGGTGAAGTAAAAGCGGAGATTCTGGAACATGGTCAGCAAATTATTTTAATGAAAGGGGGACGTGGCGGTTTGGGAAATGCCAATTTTGCTACGCCTACCAATCAGGCACCTGAACATGCACAACCGGGTGAGCCGGGTGTGGAAGGCTGGATGCTGTTAGAGTTGAAAGTGTTGGCCGATGTTGGTTTGGTTGGATTTCCGAATGCCGGTAAATCAACATTGCTTTCATCTATTACAGCTGCTAAACCAAAGATTGCTGATTACGCTTTTACAACCTTAACTCCACAGTTGGGAATGGTTGAATACCGTGACGGCAAAAGTTTTTGCATTGCTGATCTGCCGGGTATTATTGAAGGTGCTGCTGAAGGTAAAGGTCTCGGTCATCGTTTTCTCCGTCATATTGAACGTAACGCTGTGCTGTTATTTTTAATTCCTGCAGACAGTGCCGATCATAAAAAAGAATTTGAAATACTGCATAACGAACTGGAAGAATACAATCCGGAGATGCTGCAAAAAGAATTCATTATTGCAGTGAGCAAAAGTGATATGCTGGATGATGAACTGAAAGCAGCCATTGAAAAAGAACTGCCGAAAAATATTCCGCATGTCTTTATTTCAGCAGTTACAGGAAATGGTCTTACTGCGTTGAAAGATATTCTCTGGCAAAAGTTGAATTCTTAAGAACAGCATATTATCTTTCAGGTCAACTCAACTTCCTGCATTGAGAAAACTCATCGCACTCACCACTGCTGATCTGTTACAAACCTTCTCTTTAAGAAAGTATGGCTTTGCATTATTGCTCATAGCAGCAACCTGTATACTCAACTACTACATCCGCTATCCGTTGTGGCTGCGGGGAGAATCTTTTCCGTTTTCGTTCTGCTGGTACACTGTATTGTTTTTAGTTTTTCTTTTTGCCGGCATATTAATTGAAACAGGCAGTCTTCACATCCAAAAAAAATCGTTTCATGTATTGCTGAGCACAGCAGCAATGTTGTTTGCATTAAAAGTTACCGTTCCTTTTTCGGATTTACTCCCTTCAGGATTTTCTGCATCAACCAAACATATTTTTCAGCAACCTGCATCATGGGCGGGAGGGGTATTGTTGATGATCTCCTGCATTTTATTCATTCATCGTTTGAAAGAAGGGCACTGGGGTTTGTATGGAATAAAAAAAACACACTCGCTCAGCTCTTATACTTTATTTATTGTACTGATGTTGCCTTTGTTACTCTGGGCTTCTTTACAAACTGATTTTTCAGCTATGTATCCCCGGGCAAAAATTATTGACGAAACCTTAGGAGCAGCTGCCAAACCCATTCATTATTTTGCTTTTGAAACGGCGTATGTTGCAGATTTCATCAGCATCGAATTATTTTTCCGTGGCTTTCTTATTGCTGCACTTGGAAAGTTGTTGGGTAAACAATGCATCCTGCCCATTGCATTATTTTACTTTTCTATTCATTTAGGTAAACCCATGTTTGAAGCCATCAGCAGTTTTTTTGGAGGCATGATCCTTGGAACGATTTCTTATTACAGTAAAAGCATCTGGGGAGGCTGGCTTGTACATGTAAGCATTGCAATGCTCATGGAATTGTTTGGATATTTATTTTAACAAGCTGCTGCGTTTCCTTTCTTTAATTTTATACGTCAATCAACTTCTATGAACAGACTGTTATTATCAGCCATTGTAATTCTTTTTTGCAGCACAGCACTTCCGGCTCAAACAACAAAGCAGCTGCGCAAAGCATTTGAAATGAAAATGCCCGCCGGCCAGGGAGCAAACGGGGGAACCGTAGCAATCAATTTAAAAAACCGGTATTACTATGCAACCATTGCAGGTAATAAAACTTACAGCCTTGCTTATTTTAATGCAGTTGGCGAAATGATGTCGCCGCCGGATCTTTCCCTACTGGCCGATATACGTGGTATGTGGTACAACCCCATACTCAAAACCATGCAGGCAAATACATTTGGAACATCGGGCTGGGTTAATTATGTGTTAGATGAAAGCGGCGTGCCGTATGATGTAAAACCCTTTTTAAGCGGACAGTTGCAACCATTCCCGAATTCTGTTGCACAATACAATCAACGGGAGAATGTAGTGTACTTTTTAAAAGGATCAACTGTTGTTACTTACGAAGTGGCTACAGGGAAAGAAGTAAAAGAGAAAACGTACTTATTAAAAACCGGTTATACAAAGAAAGCGCCACCGCCTGCCGGTATGTTGATTGATTCTGCTAAAGTATTACCTCAGTATAATTCTACAACAGTTATTTACACCGGCATCAGTAATGCTGAATTTGGCTTACTCAATGTACAAACCAACGAAATTGAATTGTACAGCAGAGCAGATGGATTAATGGGACAAAAATTAAAACTCCCTGCCGATGCAAGAACCAATGACAAAATGAATTTCAGCTTTTGTAACAATGTGTACTTTCTGTACGATGTTTCAAAGCGGGCCTGGATCGGGTACAGATAATTTTCAATTTCTTTGTATCTTTCTTTATGCAACAATGTTTATTCTGCGGTCATGTAGTGGAGCTGGTGCATGTACATGGTCATTATCAATGTCCTGTTTGTTTTACCAACGCATTGCCTTGTTGTGATGGAGATAACTGCCATACCAACTTTTATTTTGCAAAAACCGGTAAAGAAGTACAAATCCAACCGGTTATAACTATTGAAAAAAAATAATCTCTCTATATTCATTTCTTCTTTTATTTGACCACTGATTTTTAACGTAGGTTTGTTACCTGTTTTTAGATTCAGATCATGCCATAAACGAAAAATAATTTCAAATGAAAAAATTTCTTGTAACGATTGTACTCCTCTTTTCATTATTCCGCAGCTATGCAGATGAAGGTATGTGGTTACCGCTTTTACTTGGAGAGCAGGTATATGCAGAGATGCAGAAAAAAGGATTGAAACTCACAAAAGAACAACTCTATTCCATCAACAAAGCATCACTTAAAGATGCCATCATCATTTTTGGTAATGGCTGTACCGGAGAAATTGTCAGCAGTCAGGGTCTCATTTTTACCAATCACCATTGCGGCTATAATTCCATTGCAAGCGCCAGCAGTGTAGAACACAATTATTTACGGGATGGCTTTTATGCAAAGAATCAGAAAGAAGAAATTCCAACTGCGTTAACTGTTCAGTTCCTCTCCCGTATTGATGATGTAACAAAAGAAGTGCTGGATTCTTTAGGAACATTGCTTGGAAAAGCAAGGGCCGACAAACAGTCTGCTGTGCTTGCTTCCATCAATGCAAGGTTATCAAATAAAGATGAAGCCATTGAATGCCGTATCAGTCCGCTGTTTAAAGGCAATCAGTTTCTGGCATTTATTTATCAGCGTTACAGCGATATCCGTTTGGTTGGCACACCGCCCGAAAGTATTGGTAAGTTTGGCGGCGATACAGATAACTGGGAGTGGCCAAGGCATACCGGCGATTTCAGCGTGTTTCGTGTTTACATGAATAAAGAAGGAAAAGCAGCGGCATACAATGAAACAAACGTTCCGCTCAAACCAAAATATTTTTTACCTGTTTCACTACGTGGATTAAAGGATGGAGATTTTGCCATGACCTGGGGCTATCCCGGCAGCACCAACCGTTATGAAACATCATTGGGTGTGCAGCTATCAACCGACATTAATAATCCAACATTGGTAAAGCTGCGGGATGTACGTTTAAAATACATGCTTGCAGAAATGCAGAAAGATGCGGGCACCAAACTAAAACTGGCAGGGGATTATGCAAGTATTGCCAACTACTGGAAATTTTATGATGGTGAAACAAAGCAACTGCTGAAATACGATGTGTTTGGTCAAAAACAAAAAGCCGAAGCAGACTTCATTAAATGGGCTAAAGACAAACCCGGTTACGATGCCATTTTTCCTGAATGGGAAAAAGTATATACGGCATGGCGCCCCTATGCACAGCACCGCATGTATATGAACGAAGGTCTTTCAGGATCGCCGTTAATTGCCTATGCCTCCAGTTTAATTATGCTGGAAGCAGCATTGGTAAAAACCAATGCAACAAAAGCAGATGTAACAAAAGCAATGAACGCAGCAACAACTGCAAGAAAAACGTTTCTTGAACAGCACAATGCAGCCAGTGATCAGTTGATTCTTGGTTCGGTGTTAATGATGTATTACAGGGATATTCCAAAAGAGCAGCACCCCATTGGTTTTTTTGAAGCGGTAAAAGGAAGTTTTGGCGATTTAAAAGATGAACTGACCTGGAAAAAATTTGCAGCAGCGGTGTTTTCAAACACAATGATATTGAATGAAGAAAAATGGAATGCTTTTGTAAGCAATCCTGATGGACTGAAGTTGCAGGAAGATCCTGCTTATCATATTGCAGGTTCGTTTTTCAAAAACTGGAACACAAAATTTCTTCCACGCTTTCAGGAGTTTACCATCAAGAATAACGATCTGGGTCGTTTGTATTTAAAAGGTATTATGGAAATGAATCCGGCCAAGGCAAAGAAAATGTATCCCGATGCTACGTTTACCATGCGTATTTCGTTTGGCAATGTAAAAAGCTATACGCCAAGAGATGGGGTGAAGTACGATCTGGTAACTACATCCAGAGGCTTAATGGAAAAATACAAGCCGGGTGATTACGAGTTTGATCTGCCTTCAAAACAAATTGAACTGTTGAAGAAAAAAGATTTTGGTCAGTACATTGATAAAGGCCGTAACGACCTGGTCATAGGCTTTATTACAACCAATGATATTACCGGTGGCAACAGCGGATCGCCTGTGATCAACGCAAACGGCGAGTTAATTGGTTTGGCTTTTGATGGTAACTATGAAGCACTAAGTCATAAGCTTGCGTTTGATAAAGATCTCAACCGCACCATTTGTGTTGACATTCGCTATGTGTTGTGGTGTATTGATAAGTTGGGCGGAGCACCACACCTGATTAAAGAATTAAAGTTGGTACGATAAAATACTGTGTTATTTATGTATTCAAAAACCCTCCGTCATAAGTCGGAGGGTTTTTGGTATCAGGACGTCAAAGACGTCAGATACCTGTAAATACTTTAAACACTTGTAATTATCAAAGGCAATAGCTATTTTTAAAAATGCAGTTCATAGAAAATCAACTGTACCATATTTACAATCGTGGCAATAATCAGCAACCGATTTTTTTTGATCGGCAGAATTATCTCTATTTTCTGGCAAACATCAACAAATTCATCTTTCCTCATGCTGATATACTGGCGTGGACGCTGATGCCCAATCATTTCCATTTATTAATTCATGCAAACCGGCAATCAATTTTTCAGGTAAGAGATAGCCCCGTTGCGGTTAATGCATTAACTGAAGGAATCAGATTAACGCTGAGCAGCTACACGAAAGCATTACAAAAGCAACGGAGTTTTACAGGCAGTCTGTTTCAACAGAAAACTAAATCAAAATGTATTGATGATGGCACAATCCACTACGGATCAACAACCTTTCACTATATTCATCAGAATGCTTACAAAGCTCAACTTGTAAGTAAAATAGAGGATTGGGAATTTTCATCTTTCCCCGATTATATAGGAATAAGGGATGGAAAACTTTGTAATAAAGAACTTGCATACTCATTACTTGATATACAACCTGAGAGGTTATACAATGAAAGCTACCGTATGATTTCAAGTGAAGTATTGTCAAGAATTTTCAAACCAGGAAACTTTGTGTGAGTTCATATTGATAAGGTGTCTGACGTCTTCGACGTCCTGACACCAATAACAACCTGAGAATTTAAGATCACAAAAATGAAGTTTTACTACCTTCATTCTATGCAACTGCAAATCACTTCCATCGAAATTTATAAACTCTGTATTCCGCTTAAGCAACCTTTTGTAATCTCCTTAGGTGCACAGTATGATGCAGATAATATTTTAGTGATCATCCGTACCAACAAAGACATCAGTGGCTATGGCGAATGCAGCCCGTATATGAGCATCAATGGAGAAAGTATGGACACCTGTTTTATTGTTGGACAATATTTAGCTGCTGCATTAAAAGGAAAAGATCCGTTGCAGATTAAAGATTGTGTTGCAACAATGGACCGCATCATCACACGCAACGAAAGCATCAAGAGTGCATTTGATATGGCTTTGTATGATATTGCTGCACAGGATGCCGGAGTACCCTTGTATCAGTTTCTCGGAGGCAGTAAAAACAAAATCATTTCCACCGATATGACGGTTGGTTTAGGTTCTGCAGAAAAGATGGCAGCAGAAGCAGTACAATACAAGAACGAAGGTTTCCCATCTATCAAAGTAAAACTCGGAACTACAATAGCAGAAGATGTTGCAAGAATCAAAGCCATTCGTGATGCTATTGGCAATGAGCTTCCATTACGTATTGATGCCAATCAGGGATGGGATGTGCCAACAGCTATCGCAACATTACAGGCGCTAAAAGATTTTGGTATTGAACACTGTGAAGAACCGATTGCACGCTGGAATTTTATGCAATTACCCGAAGTGAGAAAGAACAGTCCCATTAAGATCATGAGTGATGAAAGTTGTTTTGATGAACATGATGCAGAACGTTTAGCTACACTAAAAGCCTGCGATTACTTCAACATAAAATTAGGAAAGAGCGGAGGCATTTATCATGCATTGCAGATGATTGAAGTAGCGAAAGCAAATAACATCAAACTACAGGTGGGCTGTTTTATGGAAAGCCGTTTAGCCATTACAGCGCTGGTTCATTTTGCATGTTGCAGTGATCTGATTGTACACTATGATTTAGATACACCATTAATGTTAAAAGAAGATCCCATCGTTGGGGGAATGGTTTTTAAAGAAAACGGCATTGTTGAAATTGATGAGGCTGTTGGAATTGGAGCAACAGTAGATGAAGAGTATTTGAAAAGTCTTGAGAAAGTTATACTTTAACATAGATATTGTTTTGTTTCTCTATTATGAAATACACCTTGCTAATTTTAATAGCATTATTTTTCAGCACATCTGGAAAAACTCAAGTGCAGTTTACAGTAAAACCTGATCTTGGCGGAGGCATCCTTCTACATTCATATACGAGTGATACTTTAATTCCCTTTAAAAGACGTAATGCTCTTGCTCACGGAACAGTAGTACATTTTAACATGATTGGAAGCATATTAACTAAAAACAACAAATGGTTAAGTTCAACAGGCATAGGGTTAGCACATCATACGTTTACAATAAAAGAAAGCAACGGTTTTGACAGGTTTTTTGAAGAGTTCATCAATGGAATTTTTGGCATCAATCAGCCTATCCCTATAAATAATGTCAGGTTACAATATCAACATATCACTATACCAGTGGGTGTTTCATACAACCTTACTATTAAAAACCCCGAAAAGTATCAAACTTTTTTGGGGCTGCAAACAAACTTTCAATTTACTATTAACAAAAGAGTTGATTTTAATTATCAGTCAAACCGATATACCGCTGCTCAATTACAAATCAGAAAAAAAGAATATTCATCAAGAATAGAATCGTTCAATGCCTGTTTTATTCCTCATTTCGAATTCAGGACACCACTAAAGAAAAATATGCGTTCCTCTTTCTTTATTGTACCCGTAGCTTTCTATTCAAAACCTTACTTATCAGGTCTTATAGTGAAGCCTGCATCGTTTCAGTTCTCTTATGGACTGGTGTTTCATCTAAAATAAACAGTTTATATAAAAGTGATGGAGATTAAATGGATATTGCAATACACTAATCATCATTATTCCTTTTCAACACCACTTCTATATCAAGTAAAGAAACAGACCGAACTACTACTGCTCCCCGTTTATTCAACAGCATATAAACAGGAAATTCATTCACACCTAATACGTCAATCACATTTGCCCCTTGCGTACCGGTTTGTCTGTATTGCAGTAATTGTGCCCAGTATAACTTAAAACGGTTAACTGTATTTTTTGCACTGGGTATATCCTGTTTGTACTCATAAGGAAATCCATAAACAACCAATCGTTCCTTGTATCCATTTACTAATTTTAATAACCCCGGAAAATCTTTGATGCAGGAATCAGAATTACTTTTCCAGAAATGAAGTAAGGTATATTTAGGCGATTGACTGAATTCAATATCAATTACCTCTCCCGTCATCATATCTCCTCCCGACAATGAACGGAGAATAGTGCCTACAGTGGCCCCGGTTGTTTGTGCAGTTGAAGCAGATACCTGCACGAATAAAAAGATGAGCAGAAGTAAACGCATAGTGGTTACAGCTGTAAAGTTACGTGTAAGAAAACCGTTTACAAGCGTAAAGGTTTAACTGCAATAACCGATGTTTCAACCGGCTAAAACCATGTGATGGACTTTGTAGTTGTTTCAATTACGGAGCCGTTAGCAAACGCTAACCTCAGTTTAAAACGATGTGTTCTTGAAGCAGTTGGTTTTTTTGTTGCATATAGTATTAAACTGCTGCCTGCATAATAGCCTTCATTTATTTTTCTGGCAATTGTATCAAGTGTAGCATTGCTGCGGCCATCGTAATAATTCCATTTTTTTACAAGAAAGATATTATTGAGCGATGTATTGGCAGGGAGTGTGCTGCTGTATGCAGAATCGCTTGTAACAGTGATGCTGATCAATTGATATTTCAAACCTTTGTATCCGCAATCGGCACAGCTGCAGGCATATGCTCCGCTCATAAATGCTGAACTAATTGTTGGTTGATAGGCCATGCAACGGCTGAAGAGGATATAACTCAGGTTCATTGTATCTACATTTACCGGCACACCTTCATCCACCGGAATATTTTTATCGCCATAAGGCGTAACACGTAATTCATTAATTTCATAAAATGGATCGGTAACAGGTGGACAGCCGCAAGGATTACAGGCAATGTATAAGAATACAGGCACTGTTAAAAGAAATAATAAAAGTAAGGTTGCTTTCATCTGTTTTTAATTCAAAGACTTTTAAAGATTTCGTTTCGCTGCCTTTAAAATACCACTTTTACTTTGCATCCTTCCATCTCCACAAATGCACACAGGCATAAGTACGGTAAGGCCGCCATTTTTCTGCCACATTGTGCATCTGTTCATACAATAATTTTTTATTACCGGTATCAAGCTTATACAATTTGATCATCGCCTGTTGTATGCCCAGATCATCTACCGGAAAAACATCTTCGTGCTGTAATGCAAACATCAGAATCATTTCAGTCGTCCATTTACCAACTCCTTTGATCTGAATGAGTTTCTGTTGTACTTCATCACTGCTCATTTTATAAAGCTGTTTATCATCCAGCCCTTCGTCAGTAAAAAAGCGACAGACGTTCTGTATATAGTTAGCCTTAGCGTTACTTAATCCAATTCCTCTTAATGTTTCAAACGGCGTATCAAGTATCTGTTGTGCGGTTGGTTCTTTTTTTCCGTACAAAGCAAGAAAGCGCTGATAGATGACATCAGCAACCTTGGTTGAAAGTTGCTGACTCATGATGGATGCACAGAGATAGAGATAGATTTTCTTTCGCCGTACCAGTTCATGCGGGTCCTGGAGTTCTAAAATTTTTCTGAACTTTTTATCTTTTGATAAATGATCAATATAGTGCATAGCTTAAAATTAAGGTGTCTGACGTCTGTGACGTCCTGACACCTGTTAACATTCGGATTACAATTTATTCATTTTTCGTTCATATCAAAGCAATACCGTGGTAACAAAAGGATTCAACCTTTGTAAAACCCCATTACTGTGAAGACATATTATAAAACAATTATCCTGTCTGACATTCATCTGGGTATCCGCAATTCACGGGTAAAAGAAGTGGTTGATTTCCTCAGCAATCACAAATGCGATACGCTCATCCTTAACGGCGATATCATTGATGGCTGGCAGTTAAAAAAATCGGGCGAGTGGAAAAAGAAACACACTTCCTTTTTCCGCATCATCATGAAGTACTTGTACAAATACAACACAAAGGTGATTTATCTGCGTGGCAATCATGATGATTTTCTGGATGAGATTCTGCCGTTTTCGTTCGGACAGTTTGTCATTAAACGTCATCATATTCTGCAAAGCGGTACTAAAAAATATTATGTAGTACATGGTGATATTTTTGATACTGTTACCACCAAACTGAAATGGCTGGCTAAGCTGGGTGATGTGGGTTATACTTTTTTACTCTGGCTAAACAGGCATTACAATCAGTACCGCACCAGGCGTGGGTTACCTTATTATTCTTTATCACAGGTGGTAAAAGCTAAAGTAAAATCAGCTGTTTCATTTATTTCTGATTATGAAGAGCAGTTGTGTGAAGTTGCTGCAGCTAACCAATGTGATGGCGTTATTTGCGGACATATTCACCAGGCGGCCGATAAATTCATCAACGATGTACACTATCTCAACAGCGGCGATTGGGTGGAGACCATGAGTGCAGTTGTTGAAACAGCAGCAGGCGAATGGAAGATTATTTATTACAATGAGTTGCCGGCCATGCAACAAACAGAAATCAACACAACCGTTTTGCAAACAGAACATCAATCGTCTTTTTTGAAAAACCTCACACCTGAATTAATATGAATAACGGTTTTGTTTTTGCCGTACAGGGCGAAGGCCGTGGCCATTTAACTCAAGCCATTGCAATGTATGAACTGCTTACAGCAAATGGTCATCATGTGGCAGCGGTACTTATTGGCAGCAGCAGCCGGAGGGAGATCCCTTCATTTGTTCGGGAACGCATTAAAGCACCCATCATTACATTTCTCAGCCCCAATTTTGCAACGGATAAAAAAAACAAATCAATCAGGATAGGAAAAACAGTTTACAACAGTTTACTTCACTGGCATAAATACAGCAGAAGTATGAAACTGATCAGAGAAGTAGTTGATACCTACAAACCTGATATGTTGCTGAATTTCTATGAACCGTTAATAGGCGTATGTTCATTGTTTAAAAAGCTGAATACAAAAGTTGTTTCCATTGCGCACCAGTTCATTTACCTGCATCCTGAGTTTACATTTCCTGCAGGAGGAAATAAAACAGACCGGTACTTTATAAAAAAATACACAGCACTTACTGCAAAGGGTTCTGATCAGTTAATTGCTCTATCCTTTTATCCCTTGCAACAACAACGATATAAAAACATTATTGTGAGTCCGCCGTTGCTGCGCAAAGAAGTTTTTGACCAAACGCTGTTCAACGGAAATCATATTCTCATCTATCTGCTCAACTCCGGGTATATGCAGGATATCATTAACTGGCACAAATTAAATCCTGAACAAATACTGCATTGCTTTACCGACAGTAAAACAGTAAAAGGTAAATGGTACTACGATGAAACACTCTGCTTTCATTCATTAAACGATCATACGTTTCTGCATTTTATGGCCAATGCAAAAGCATTGGTAACAACAGCGGGTTTTGAAAGTGTTTGCGAAGCAATGTATTTGGGTAAGCCGGTATTAATGGTTCCCGTAAAAGGTCATTTTGAACAGTGGTGCAATTCAAGAGACGCTGCCAAAGCAGGTGCCGGAACATATGCTGATGAATTTAATCTGGATGTATTGTTGCAATACCTTCCTCATCATCAAAACAAAACTGAAACATTTGCTGAATGGAGCAGTGAAACCAAACATATACTCATGAATTCATTTGCAGAATTGTTACAGCAGCCAATGGAAACAGAAACATCAATGGATACTTCACCCGATTTTAATTTCCATCCTTCATTTTCGTAGAATTTCAGATATATAAAAAGGAGCAGACCAAATGCCTGCTCCTTTCATAACATCTTAAAATCATCAGAGCGTATAACTCATGCCGCCATCTTTTTCATCTTTGAGTTGAATACCAAGCTCTGCCAATTGATTCCTGATCTTATCACTCGTAACAAAATCTTTTTTTGCTTTTGCTTCTTTGCGTAGATCAATCAGTAACTGCATCACATCTTTCAGCTTACTGCTTTCTTCGTTGGTTACATTTTTTAACCCGAGAATATCGTTGATGTATACCTGCATCTGCTTTTGAAGCAATGCAATGGTTGTGCTGCTCAATGCATCTGTTGCAATATGTTTATCTTTAATGCCATTGATCACCGGCACCAGTTCAAACAGATTAGCCAGTACTTTAGCAGTATTGAGATCATCGTTCATGAACTCATCCAGCTCTGTAACCAGCTTATTTACTTTTGCATCAAGCTCGCTGTCTTTTGCTTCGTACTTCCCACTTTCCACTTCGTACTTGCTGATCCATTCATATGCTTCCCATAAACGTTTCAATCCTTTTTCTGCTGCCTGCAACGCTTCATTACTGAAATCAAGCGTACTTCTGTATTGTGTTTGCAGAATAAAAAAACGGACCGTCATGGGATGATAGGCTTTCTCCAGCATGGGATGATCGCCACTGAACAATTCTGTTAACTTGATGACATTGTTATAACTCTTGCCCATCTTCCGTCCGTTGATGGTGATCATGTTATTGTGCATCCAGTAACGAACAGGTGCTGTATGGTTGCAGATGGTGCTTTGTGCAATTTCACTTTCATGATGCGGAAACTGCAGATCCATTCCGCCACCATGAATATCAAACTCGGCTCCCAGATATTTAGTGGCCATGGCCGAGCATTCAATATGCCAACCGGGGAAACCAATGCCCCATGGACTTTTCCAGCGCATGATATGTTCAGGTGCTGCATTTTTCCATAAAGCAAAATCAGCACGGTCTCTTTTTTCTTCCTGTCCTTCCAGTTCTCTTGTTGTTTCCAACAACTCTTCAATTACTCTTCCGCTCAGTTTTCCATACTCATACTTAGCAGCATATTTCTTTACATCAAAATAAACAGAGCCATTCACTACATAACCATAACCTGCTTCAATGATTTGTTCAATCATTCCGATCTGTTCAACAATATGTCCCGTTGCAGTTGGCTCAATAGAGGGTGGAATGGTGTTGAACTGATCCATAGCCCAATGATAGAGGTTGGTATATTTCTGCACCAGCTCCATGGGTTCCAGTTTTTCCAGCACCGCTTTTTTTGAAATTTTATCTTCAGCTTCACGACCCTCTTCTTCAAAATGACCTGCATCGGTTATGTTGCGCACATAACGAACCTTATATCCTAAATGTGTGAGATAGCGATACAATACATCAAACGTAATATACGGACGGGCATGGCCCAAATGACTTTCGCCGCTTACAGTTGGTCCGCACACATACATCCCTGCATGACCGGGTGTGATGGATTGAAATACTTCTTTCTGACGTGTAAGTGAATTGTAAATTTTTAACTGCGACATAAAAATGAAATGATTGGAAATGAAGAATTGAATGAACGGGAGATCATTTGCAGGAACAGCAACAACAATATCTGGAAACATTCTTCATTGAAACAAAGATAAGGTTTCTGGCAAGAAGCCCCAACCCCGAAGGTTTTCAGGATCTGTCAGTTCTTTGGTAAATTGAAATCGGCAATCACCGGATTATGATCGCTGAGCGAAGGACGGACAACCTGCACCTTTTTTAAAGCAAGCGCTTTGCTGTGCAGCACATAATCAATCCGCAAAGTGGGCGACAGAAATTGAAATGTTCGGCCCATTCCCCAACCTTTTTCTGTGAAGGCGTCGTATAAATTTTTACTCACTGTTTGATAGGCATAAGAATTGGGCACATCGTTCATATCGCCACAAACAACAACAGGGTAAGGACTTTTACTCAGTTCCGTTTGTACATCGACAGCCTGTTCTGCACGCAACAGATAGGCTGTTTTCATTTTACGCATAAGGCTACGTCCTTTGTTCTGCATCTCGCCCATATTTTGCTGATCAATATGTTCAATAAACTCGTAATCGTTTTTTGCAAAGTGCATGCTTTGCAGATGAATATTAAAAATGCGGATGGTATCTGTTTTCACCAACACATCGGCCCATAAAAAAGTATGATTGTATTCTTTGATGCTTTGTATTTTTTTCCAACGGATAACAGGATAGTTGGAAAAGATGGCCACACAAAACGGATGATAGCGTTCATTCTTTTGTTTGATGTTGGTATACACACCAAATGCACGGTCGTTTGCTGCAACAGCATATGTATATCCCAATCGTTGTTTTACACGTTCCAGTGAAATGGGCGATAAACTGTCTAACGAAAACACCAGCTCCTGCACTGCCAGCACATCGGCATTAAATGATTTGGCTTTTTGCAGCATGGCTTCATCCAGCTTGCCATTGTTTTCAAAAAAATTAAAGAGATGGGTGTTCCATGTTGCTACACGCAGATCATGAGCAGCGGGGGTTGTGTTCTTCACTTCAGGATGTAATCCAAACATACTGCCCAGTAAATCCCAGCACAACAAAAGGCTTATCACAGGAATCCATGCCAGCCTGCGTTTGGCCATCATCCAGAAAATAAAAAAAATAATTTGCAGCAGTACAAAAAAAGGAAGGAGTAATGCAAACAGATTAATAAACCAGGATAATTGCTGATTGATGTAGGGAACGGCATACAACAACAGCATACAAACACTTACAACTACATTGCAGAAAATGAGCAGGCCCTTAGAGAACGATCGAATGGTTCCTGGCATGTTGGTTATAAGGTTTCGTTATCAGCCGCCTTTTTTAAAATATCTTTTTCTTCCTGGGTAAGCGAATCGTAACCTTTTTGATTGATTTTATCCAGAATATCATCCACCCTTTGCTGGGTAACATTTGGTTTGCGTGTATAGGGTTGTTGTCCTTTGGTGTTATAAAATACTTTTTGTTTTACGGTTGGTCGTTCAATCACTTTTGGATCGAACAAATGAATAAACCAGTTATAGCTGCGATGCATCCAACGGCCCCAATCTTTTCCTTTTTGCAATTGCTTCATATAAATAAATCCCATAAAGGCACCACCTAAATGTGCCAGATGGTATGAAAAAGATGCTGTACCTAAACCTGCAAAATCAATGATCACATATATGAGTGTAATAATCCAGATGGGAATGCCTCCGTTGATCATGGGAAACACTCTGTAATCGGGAGCGGTTACTGTTGCAGCAATGGCAATGCCCATCACTCCTGCACCGGCTCCCATATAAGAAGCTGATTTTGCAAGAATGCTGAACTGCGGAAACAGATTCATAGAAAGTACAAACAACAATGCACCGGCAATACTGCTGTAAATAAAAATGGGAATGATTTGCCTGTTGCCCGCCAGATCCTGTAACAAAAAACCAAAAGCCCAGAGAAAAAGCATATTGCCAATCATTCGCCACACATCGGCCTGGCTGATCATGTGGGTAATGAGCACCCATGGCCTTTCTGCAAGTTTAGATAAATCGGCAGGTAAGGAAACCCAGTTTAATATTTGCGATTGATACAGGTCAAGTGATATAGGTGTAAGCTGGTAAACAATTTTAATAAATACCAGGATCACAAATACCATCACATTTATAAAGATGAGCGACATTAATGCATCGCCATCTTCACCAAACCTGATTTTTCTTTTTCGTTCTGCCTGCATGTAACTCATAGATCAAATCATTTATCAATAAAACGTTCTGCGGTTCTTTTTGTTCCAGTAAAGAACTAAAAGAAAACCAATTAAAGCACCGCCCAGATGTGCAAAGTGTGCAATATTGCCTCCACTGTTACGAATGCCCATCCAAAGTTCGGCAGCAGCATAGAGAATTACAAACCATTTGGCCTTTATTGGAAAGAAAAAATAAATATAGATGAGCGTGTTGGGAAATAAATAACCAAAGGCTGCAAGGCAACCAAATACAGCTCCCGATGCACCTACAGTTGGTGTACTTAATTCCTGTTGTGCCCGTTGCTGCACCAGATCAACAGCACTCTGCATATAATTTTGATTTCCTGAATCAACTGACCATTTGCTGTACAACAGGTTCAGTTGATCGAGATCCATTTCAGTAAGTGCCTTGTGTTTTTTAAAGAACTGTAAAAAACCTTCTGCTGTGGGCAGTTGTTTAAAAGCGGTTACCTCGCTCATGAAAGGCTGCACTTCATACCAGAGCCAGCCCAGATGAATAGCTGCTGCACCCAATCCGCAGAGGATATAAAAAATTAAAAAACGTTTTGAGCCCCACAAATTTTCCAGCATATTTCCAAACATCCACAACGCAAACATGTTAAAGAAAAAATGGAAGAAATCGCCATGCATAAATAGATGCGTCACCAGCTGATGCGGTTTAAACAAATCGGATTGCACATTATGCAATGCAAAAAAATCAATCATCCATTCTTTGTTGCCCGATACTTCTCCGGTGTATTGTGCCAGTAAAACCAATCCGTTAATGATCATGAGATTTTTGATCACCGGTGGTAATACATTAAAGCCGCCTGGTCTGATTTGCTGATAACTCACACTTATTTTTTTTGAATAGTCAACTGCGAATTTCGGTATACAAAATGAAAAGAAAATGAAAACATTTTAACTCCGCAACACCAACGCTGCCACATTCTCAATATGGTGAGTATGCGGAAACATATCCACCGGTTGCAATTGCTCCACGCTGTATTTTTCGTTGAGCAGTTGCAGATCCCTTGCCTGTGTAGCGGGGTTACAACTTACATACACAATACGTGGCGCCGCTATCTCCAGTAATTTTTTACAAAGCTTTTCGTGCATGCCCACCCGTGGCGGATCGGTAATGATCACATCGGGCCGGCCATGTGCTGCAAAAAATGCATCGTTACAAACATCAATCACATCACCTGCATAAAAAGAAGTATTGCTGAGGCCATTCATGGCTGCATTTTCTTTGGCATCTTCAATTGCTTCGGCTACCGCTTCAACACCAATAATCTGCTTTGCTCCTTTACTGCAAAAAATACCAATGCTTCCTGTACCGCAATACAAATCATACAAGGTTTCATTGCCGGTTAGCTTTGCAAACTCCCTTGTGATCCTGTATAACTCTTCGCCCTGTTTGGTATTGGTTTGAAAAAAAGATTTTGGACCGATCTTAAAAACAAACTCTTCCAGTTTTTCTGTTACATAGCCCTTACCAAAATAAGTTTCCGGCTGCAGATCGTAAATACTGTCGTTCCATTTGGGATTGATGGTATATAATAAGGTAGTGATCTCCGGAAATTCATTGAGCAGTGCATCGAACAATAATATTCTGTTTGGTTCATCGTCATATCCAAACGTGATGTTCACCATCACTTCACCGGTTGTGGTCATGCGAAAGATCATGGTACGTAACCATCCTTCGTGTGCACGGATATCGTAGAATGTAAATTGGTTGCGCTTTGCAAACTCCCGTACAAAATTGCGGATAGCATTGTTGGGCTCCTGTTGCAGGTAGCAGGTATCAATATCAATTACTTTGTCAAAAATGCGGGGAACGTGAAAACCGAGAGCCCCCTCAAAGGCCCCCTCTACGAACTGCGTTCCTGCCGTACCGGCACCCCCAGAGGGAGAGACTTCTGATCCCTCCGAAAGTTGGGCAGCTTTTTCTCTTTCAACATCACGCTTCAACAATTCCTCTCTTGTTAAATAGCGTTTATTGCTGAAGGTATACTCCAGTTTGTTGCGATAGTATTTTGTTTGCTTTGCTCCAATGATGGGCAACAAAGCAGGAAGCTCAATACGACCAATGCGTTTCAGGTTTTGCTCCACTTCACGTTGCTTGTACTCCAGTTGCTTTTCGTACGGAAGCATTTGCCATTTACAACCGCCGCACAAACCAAAATGGTCACAAAAAGGATTGGTGCGCTCCGGAGAATAGCTGTGAAAATGAACGGCTCTGCCTTCGGCCCAGTCTTTTTTGCTTTTGCCGAGTTGCACATTCACCACATCGCCGGGCACAGCGCCTTCAATAAAGATCACTTTGCCATCTACCCGGGCCAGGGATTTGCCTTCGGCTGCATAATCTTCAACCGTTACCTGTTCCAGTATCCTGATTTTATTTTTCTTTCTCACGGCGCAAAGGTAATACCGATACGGTATCTGAAATCTGCCAAAATCAGCTTCGCTCAATTGAGTTCAACTTTCTCGCCACCTACATTCTACCTCGTACAATTTCGTCAAAATAAACGCCATTAGTATCACAATCACCCCCTTTGCAAATCCTTAACAGCAATAGAGTGGTTTTTGAATAACTTTACCTTCAATATACAAATGAAGAAGATTTTCTTTCTTTTACCCTTACTGATCAGCTGCAGCTTTCTGTTTTCACAGAACTACAGCATCACCGTTCAATATAAACCGGTTGATAAGGGCCACCTCTACCTCGGCTATTATTTTGGCGACAAAAAATATGTACAGGATTCGGCCATCATACAACCCAACGGACAGGCTGTTTTTACAGGCACCACATCGCTCACCGGTGGTCTGTACATTATTGTTGATCCCGAAAAGAAACGTTTTTTTGATATCCTCATTGATAAAGAACAACAGTTTACCGTACAGATTGACACCGCTTCTTTTGTCATCAGCTCCATTCAGGGTTCAACTGAGAACAGCTTTTTAGAAGAATACAAACAGGCTACGGCCCGTTTTTTTTCCAATTACCGGAACTGGCAAACGGAACTGGCTGCTGCCAAATCAAAAAAAGACAGTGCTGCTATTCAGCAAAAAATGAATACTGTTGTTAATGGTGCCCAACAATGGAGAGACAGCTTTTCACTTGCACAACCGGAGAGTTATTTATCGCTGCTCTTTACATTAATGAAAGAGCCGGTTTATTATGTAACGGCTGCTAAAACACAACAGGACAGTATCAATGCGTTTTACGCTTACAAAAAACAATTCTGGCAAAATATTTCGTTTGCTGATGAACGTCTGCTCCGCACACCCATGTTTGAGCAACGGCTGAACCGTTATATGGAAAACGTGGTGTACCGCCACCCCGACAGTATTAAAACAGAACTGGATAAATTTATTCTGTACAGCCGCAGCAATAAAACCATGTTCAGGTATTTCATTAATCGTTTTACAAACGACTATATGAATCCGAAATACATGGGGCTGGATGTGGTGTTCCTCCACCTGTTTGAAAAATATTATATCACAGAACAGGTTGACTGGCTGGAGAAAAAAGATAAAGATCTTGTTTACAACAGGGCTTACAGCATTATGGGGAATATTGTTGGCGAACCTGCTGCTGAACTGAATCTGCTGGATACGCTGGATAAAAAAGTGAATCTATACTCCATACAATCTCCCTATACCATTGTAGTATTCTGGGACCCCGATTGCAGCCATTGCAGAGAACAGGTGCCAAAGCTTGACAGTATGTACCGTTCTGCATGGAAAAAACAAGGCATTAAAATGGTGGGCGTATTAACCGATACCATTAAAACAGATAAAAGTAAAATGCCACTGGTAAAAAGTAACTGGACCAAATATATCCGTGAGCATGCGCTGGAAGGATGGGTGCATCTGTACCAAACACCGCAAATGAAAGATGCAGAGGCTAAGAATAATCTTCCCGGTTTCAGACAAACCTATGATGTGTATCAAACCCCCACAATATATTTGCTGGACGAACAGAAACGCATCATCGCTAAAAAAATTAATCCTGAACAGGTAGATGAGTTTCTGCAGTTTAAACAAACCAACAAAACATCCAAACTTCCATAAC
>JALHRP010000016.1:26861-55724 GCA_022841365.1 Chitinophagaceae bacterium
TTTTGCTCATCATGGTTGCAGGCATCAGCAGCCAGGCGCAGACACTATTTACATTCGGAACTAATAAAGTAGATAAAAAAGAATTCTGGCGGGCCTTTTCAAAAAACAATAATGGAGCAACAGATGAAAAATCAATTCGTGAATACCTGTATCTGTTTATCCGCTTTAAACTGAAAGTGCAGGCAGCCCGTGATTTAAAGCTGGATACATTACCCAACATCATCAACGATATTGCCGGCTTTCGTGCACAAATGACGGATCAGTATATCCGCAACCAGGGTGCAGGAAAATCAATGGTAACAGAAGCCATTGAACGCAGTAAAACGGAAGTAGAAGCAGCACATGTGTTTATCGCTTACGGGAGTGACAGTTCAGCAGCAAAAAAAGAAATCGAAAAAGCTTACAGGCAATTACAATCAGGCGCCGATTTTTCCAAGACTGCTGCCGCCTTTTCAACAGATGCATTTGTAAAAACAAACAACGGATACATCGGTTACCTCACCGTGTTTCAGTTACCGTATGAGATGGAAAACATTTTATACAGTTTACCAAACGGCAGCTATTCGAAACCCATTGCAGGTGCTAACGGATATCATATTTTAAAAGTCATCAGCAAAAGAGCTGCGTCCGGAAATTTAAAAGCAGCACAAATTCTTATTGCCACACCCGGCGCTGCTACTGCACAGGAAATTGCTGATGCAAAAACAAAAGCTGAGATGATTTATCAGCTGTTGAAAAACGGAGAAAAGTTTGAAGAACTGGCGTTGAAGTACAGCGATGATAAAACATCTTATGCAGGTGGCGGAGAAATGCGTGAGTTTAATTTTACAACCTACGATGCTGCTTTCAGCAAAGCTGCGTTTGCGTTGCAGAACGATGGCGATTTCAGCAAGCCGGTGCAAACAGCCAGTGGTTTTCACATCATCAAACGGTTAGGATTAAAGCAATCAGCTGTTGATGTAAACGACCCTGTTGTACAACAGGAGTATACAGAAAAAGTAAGTGCCGATGCACGGATGAATATTGCCCTTGCGCAAATGAAAACACAAATACTCAAAGCAAGCGGTTATACTCCTTTGCCCTACAATGAAAAACAGTTGTGGGTGCTCACCGATACAATGTTGAAGGCAAAAAATTATGCGGCATTTTTTAAGACGAATCAACTGAAGCCGCTCTTTAAATTAAAAGATAAAACAGTAACAGTAACTGATTGGCTCAAGTTTGCAAAGAGCAGGGTGAGTAATCCGGGGAGCAATGTACAGCCCGACTATAAAAGTTTGATGAAAGAGTTTACCGAATCAACTGCAGAGCAATATTACAAAGACCGTCTGGAGCTGATGAATGAAGAGTTCCGTTATCAGGTAAAAGAATTCAGCGAAGGAAGTTTATTGTTTGAAGTAATGGAACGCACCATCTGGAGCGTGGCGCCAACAGACAGTCTTGGTTTGATTAATTATTACAACGGACACAAAACAAACTACAAATGGATGCCGGGCGCCACTGCCATTGTCTTTAACTGTTCTGATACAGCAGTGGCCAACAGAGCGATGAATCTGATGAAGAAAGATCCTTCTAAATGGAAAGACTATATGAATGAGTTTGGCGGAACAGCATTGGCAGACAGCAGCCGTTTTGAATACAGTCAGCTTCCTGTAACCGGATCAGCTAATTTAACAGCCGGCACTTATACTCCTGTGGTTACAAATGCCAACGATGGATCAGCATCGTTCTGTTATATCATTAATGTATTTACTGGTAATGATCAACGCAGTTTTGATGAAGCAAAGGGTTTGGTGATTAACGATTATCAACTGTTGCTTGAAGATAAATGGATCAATCAACTGAAAAAGAAATATCCGGTGAAAGTGAATGAAGCGTTAGTGAAGGGGATGGTGAAATAGATAATGCTTTGAATTAGAAAGGGGATAAAGAAACATTTCTTTATCCCCTTTTTCTTTTGCTAACTAAGGAAATTTATTTAAAAGCTTTTGTATTCTTCTTCAACCATTCCACAATTACATCAAATGATTTTGCGCCGGTAGAAATATCAACCACTAATGAGTAAATCTCATCTTTTTCTGCATTAAGTACCATATCAGCTTCATCTAAAATAGCAAGCATTGCTAAAAAGCCTGTACGCTTATTACCATCTACAAAAGGATGGTTAATGATAATACTCTCTGCAATGGCAGCAGCTTTTTCAAATACAGTTGGATATAGATCATCGCCATCGAAGGTTTGATAAGGCCGGGAAATGGCGCTTTCCATCAGACCCTCATCACGCAAACCATGTGAACCCCCATATTCTTTTATAGAAAGCTCATGCAACTGAAGAATAATTTCTTTCGTAATCATTCAGCTAATTTTTTCAATACTTCTCCATACTGCTCAGAAGCCTTCTTAAAAAAAGCGTCCGTATTAAATTTTTTATCATCCCCTTGTTTTACTTTATCAAGGTAGTCAAGAATTTCTTTCAAAGCAGCTTCATCATTCAAAGCTGCCAGCTTTTCAAAGACTTGTACTTTCATTTCAGCAATACTCATACCTTACAATTTTGTTCTTTAAAATTACAACTTTTAAGAATGGCATTTGCATTAGAACCGCTGATTCACTTCTAACTCATCGCTGTTTCAACTCCCGTATTCAGGGTCTTTTCACCGTTCCCTGTTTCATACTTTTTACAGCTGCACAAAAAATACCAACAAATAGGTATTTGACGGAGATCAGGATCTCAGCAATTTTACCTACCAAAAACTTATATCATGAAACAGCGTTTTTTTATCCTGACACTCTGTGTAGCTGTACTTTTCAGCAGTTGCTCAGAATTTGCAACTGATGTATCTGATGATGATGGATACAGAGCTACAGACATTAACGGCACCTGGAGAGAAACCACCACCGGTGTTACAGTGCGTATATCCGGCGTTACTTCTTCCGGTTCCGGATCTGCAACATTAACAAACAGAGGAACCGTGTTCCCTGCGGGAGCGGTTGGTGGTACTATTATGAAAGAGGTTGAACACCAGAGCGGCGGTTATTGGGATGCATACAATCAAAGTTATACCACCAGCGGTACATGGGTACAGGGCGGAATCATTGGTCTTGCAATGGAAGCAGATAAAAAAAGTTTCAGAATCGGAAGCAAAGTGTATCAAAAGCAATAATGCAAAATGCCCCCGAAGTTTCGGGGGCATTTTCATTTTCTGTATATTTTTTTACAACACTTCTTTTACCACGTTATAAATTACTTTAGGACTGCCGAGTGTATAATAGTGTAAAACAGGCACTCCAAATTCTTTCAACTCTTTCGATTGCTGAATAAGCCATTCGGTTCCTACTTTTTTACAATCGTCATCTGTTTTTGCCTTCATCATTTCGTTACTCAGCTCACTGGGCAAATCAACATGAAACATTCTTGGTATAACAGATAACTGCTTTTTAGTAGTTAACGGTTTCAGTCCCGGAATAATGGGCACATCAATGCCCATTTCTCTGCAACTTTTTACAAATGCAAAAAACTTGCTGTTGTCGAAAAACATCTGCGTCATAATATACTCTGCCCCTGCATCTACTTTTTCTTTGAGGCGCTGCATTTCAATTTCCATATTGGGGCACTCAAAATGTTTTTCGGGGTAACCTGCTACTCCTGCACAAAAATCGGTTCGGAAGCCATCACGGATATCCTCTTCGAGATAAATACCATGATTGAGGTTGATGGTTTGCTTCAGCAGGTCAATCGCCAACTTATTGCCATCGGGATTTGGTTCAAATGAGGTTTCGTTTTTAGCCGCATCGCCACGTAGTACCAATACACTTTGCACACCAATAAAGTTGAGATCAATCAATGCATCTTCTGTTTCCCTTTTAGAGAATCCTCCGCAAATAAGGTGGGGCACAGCATCTACATTGTAATGATTTTGTAATGCTGCACAAATACCAACCGTACCGGGACGTTTACGCACTTCAACTTTTTCAAACGTACCATCGGCCTTTTTCTTAAACACCTGTTCGGCACGGTGATAGGTGACATTAATAAAGGATGGATTGAATTCCATTAACGGATCAAGGTGATCAAAAATAGAATTGATGGTCTTGCCTTTTAAGGGCGGAAGAATTTCAAATGATACCAGCGTATCTTTTGCCTGCGCTATATGTTCGGTTACTTTCATTCACTGTTTGTTTTGGTACCGTTGTTTGCTCTGTTCAATGCCTGCAAAGGCCCTGAAGAGATTGCGATGCAACGGGGTTAAACCGGAGTACAAAAGCCGGTATAAAAAATTTCATGCAAACATATAACAGGACTGCTTCTTAATCAAACAATGTTTACAGCCACTTTCACATTTTAAAAGCAGAAGCATTAAGCAGAATACGGTATTTTCGCTTTCACAATTCGTTATTTTGAGTTTAACCATCCATACTACAGAACTGGTGAAACGCTACCGCAACCGTACGGTGGCCAATAAAGTAAGCATTGAAGTAAAACAAGGCCAGATTGTTGGTTTGCTTGGGCCCAATGGCGCCGGTAAAACCACGACGTTTTATATGGTGGTAGGTTTTGTGAAGCCTGATGAGGGAGAGGTGTTTTTAAACGACCTCAATATTACCAACTACCCTATGTACAAACGTGCACAGATGGGAATTGGTTACCTGCCGCAGGAAGCAAGTGTGTTTCGCAAATTAACGGTAGAAGAAAATATTGCTGCGGTGCTTGAAATGACCAAACTGAGCAAACAGGAACAACATGCAAAGCTGGAAGAATTGCTTACAGAATTCAGGTTACATCATGTGCGTAAAAACAACGGTGATTCGTTGAGCGGTGGTGAACGTCGGCGTACAGAAATTGCACGTGCCCTTGCTGTTGATCCCAAATTTATTTTGCTCGATGAACCGTTTGCAGGTGTTGACCCCATTGCTGTTGAAGATATCCAGGCAATTGTAGCCAAACTGAAATACCGCAACATCGGTATTCTTATTACTGATCATAACGTTACAGAAACACTCTCCATCTGCGACAGAGCCTACCTGTTGATCGAAGGAAAAATTTTTAAACATGGCACAGCCGAAGAGCTGGCCGAAGATGAACAGGTGCGCCGTTTATATCTGGGTCGAAATTTTGAACTAAAACGCAAAGACTATTTGCATGATGACGCAAGAACCTCAAATAAAATAACTGCAGAAAACCTGATTCGATCAGTTGAGAGTGCATTAGCATGGATTGAAAAAATTGATCAATCACAAAAAGAAAGAGAAAACAGCATTGGTTACCGATATGGAAGGTCAGAGGAAATAACAGTATCTGATTTAGGTCTTGACGATTATGCCAGGTTTATGCATGAGCTGAAAGAATCACTTATAACTTATGGTAAACAAAGCAACGATTTTGAAATATCATCACGGGCCAGTACCCTTTTTGATGATGCCGAAAGCTTTACTGCTGATCTGAATACCATATTGCTTTTCCTGAAAGCGGAACAAAACAAATAAGGTTACCTTACATCGTCATCATTTCCCGTAAGTTTTTTATCTTGCCGCTATCAACATGAAGCTGCTTAGCCCTGCTATATCAAGACTTGCACGCCTGCGTATGTGGCGTATTGAAAGCTGGATCAACCATCCCGTTGCAGCACAGCGTGAAGTATTGCAGGATCTTGTTACCACTGCACAATACACACAGTTTGGTCATCAGTATCAGTTTGAAAAACTGTTTAACCTCCGTGAGTTTAAGAACAGCGTTCCGGTGCATGAGTACGACGACATAAAGCCATACATTGAACGGATGATGCAGGGTGAGGAAAATGTATTGTGGCCAACACCTGTTAAATGGTTTGCTAAGAGCAGTGGTACCACCAGCGATAAAAGTAAGTTTATTCCTTTGAGTGATGAGAGCATGAAAGACGGGCATTACAAAGCCAGTAAGGATGTGCTTACACTCTATTACAACAATTTCCCATCGAGCAACCTGTTAACAGGTAAAGGATTGGTGATTGGCGGCAGTCATACTGTTTCGCCTTTAAATGAAGAAATACAGTTCGGCGATTTAAGTGCGGTGCTGATGCAGAATGCACCTTTCTGGACCAACTGGATCCGTACACCTGAGCTGAGTGTGTTGCTGATGGATGAATGGGAAAGTAAAATTGAAAAACTGGCTGCAACAACAATTAAAGAAAATGTAACCTCTATTTCGGGCGTGCCTACCTGGAGCCTGGTACTGTTTCGTCGCATACTGGAGTTAAGCGGCAAACAATCCATCAGTGAAATATGGCCCGAGCTGGAATTGTTTTTACACGGCGGCGTTTCGTTTGTGCCTTACCGTGAACAGTTTGAGCAGCTCATAGGAAAGCCCATCAACTATCTGGAGATGTACAATGCCAGTGAAGGTTTTTTTGCAGCGCAGGACCAGCCCAATCAGGACGGGATGTTGCTCTTTGCTGATCACGGCATTTTTTATGAGTTTATGCCCATTGAAGAATACGGAAAAAAATTCCCCAATACCATTGGCTTAAATAAAGTAGAAACGGGTAAAAATTATGCACTCATCATCAGCACCAATGGAGGCTTATGGCGATACATTGTAGGTGATACCATTCAGTTTACATCGTTAAGCCCTTTCCGTATAAAAGTAACAGGGAGGTTGAAACATTTTATCAATGCATTTGGTGAAGAACTGATTGTTGATAATACCGATAAAGCTATTGCCCTTGCAAGTGAGCAAACAGGTGCTGTTGTAAATGAATACACTGCCGCTCCCATTTATTTCAACCACACAGGTAATGGTGCACATGAATGGTTGCTTGAATTTGAAAAAGAACCGTCAAGCCTCAATGATTTTGTATACGAACTTGATACAGCGCTGAAAAATCTCAACAGCGATTATGAAGCCAAACGGCATAAAAATATTGCTTTGCGTTTACCGTTTGTGCATCCGGTAAAAAAAGGAACCTTTCACGAATGGCTCCGCAGCAAAGGCAAGCTGGGCGGGCAGCACAAAGTACCACGGCTCAGCAACAGCCGTGATTTAATTGAAGAAATCATCCGATTCAAAAACAGTTATGAAGCTGAAAGATAAACTGAAAGACTACAAGCCGCTTCACTGGCTGTACAACCTGCTTCATGTAAAACAGCTGCATCACAACAAAGAAGCTTACAGTAAATATCATGTAAACAAGCCTCTGTTCGGCTCCATCAGCAGCAAAGACTTTCCCGATAAAAAATCAAGCGCCTGGTTAGATGTGAATGATTCAGCAACTGCTGCAGTAACAAAAAATAATTTTCAAACATTTACTGCTGATGTGCAGGAGCAATTAAAGCAATGGAGTGCCAATGGTTTCTTACACATCAAACAACATTTCAGCAACCTGCAGATTGATGAAGTAAATAAAGCAGTTGATGAACTCATCAACCAAAAACATTTACCTGTTACGCATGATAACAAAGTAATGTATGGCTACAAACATTCTGCTGTTATTAAACAGATGATGCAGGATGAGGGATTGAAGAAATTGTTATCGTTTATTCTGGACAAAGAAGTGATTCCTTTTCAAACTCTCAACTTTGTAAAAGGCAGCGGTCAGCGTGCACACAGCGACAGTATACACATGACCACCTATCCGCTTGGTTATTTAATTGCAGCATGGATTGCTTTGGAAGATATTCATCCGGACAGCGGCCCGTTGTTTTATTATCCGGGCAGTCATCAATTGCCTTATTTATTAAATGATGATTTTGAAAACTACAGCACCCGGTTAAAACTTGGCAACAAACAATACAGCGATTATGAGGATATGACGGATGAAATTCTGAAACAGAATCATTTTACGAAAGAAGTCTTTCTGCCAAAGAAAGGCGATGTGCTCATCTGGCATGCAAATCTCATCCATGGCGGCATGCCGGTAGCAAATCCTGCTTTAACACGCAAGAGTATGGTGGTTCACTATTATGCCAAAGATGTAATAAAGTATCATGAAATAACGGAACGCCCATCTTTAATGGAAGATGAATAAGATTCCGAATTAAATTTAAACATGGATCGTCAAATAACTACTTGCAAAAACTGTGGCAATAACTTCTGCGGTAAGTTCTGCAACAATTGTGGCGAAAAAGTATATACGCATCATGATAAATCAATAGGCCATATTTTTGAAGAAGGGTTTCATTTTCTCACACATTTTGAAGGGAGTTTTTTAACTACTCTCAAAACTGTATTTACAAAACCTGGCAAGTTTTCACTTGAATATTGTAACGGATTACGCAAAAAATATTTTAAACCCGTTTCACTTTTTTTGCTGCTGGTCGTGTTGTATTTATTGTTTCCCAGGTTTGCCGGCTTAAATATGAAGCTGAGTACTTATGCTTCTGAGCAATATGATTTTGCATGGATTTCCGTTCCGCTAATAAAATCAAAATTGAATACTAAGAATATTAAGTTTGAACAACTGGCTACACTCTATGATGCCAAGTCGTCTTCAGTTTCAAAAATCGGATTGTTTTTTATTCTGCCTTTTGCATCTGTGGCTTTACTCCTGTTATTTTTCAATGCAAAGAAGTTTTACTTTGATCATTTTATACTGGCGCTGGAGTTAAGTTCCATTTATATCGGTCTCCATTTTTTGATCGTACCATTTATATCATTTATTGCAGAGTTAATTAACAAAGACTGGATGCAATTTTTCTGGGATAGTAATTATTGGCTGAGCTATTTTATGGTTGCAGTTGACTGGATCATTGTGTCTGTAGCTTTTCGCAGGTTTTACAGTCAGAAATGGATTTGGATAATTCCAAAGGCTGCTGTTTACCTCGTTATATTCTTTTTTGGAGTGATTTATTTATATCGTTTATTGGTTTTAGTTGTTACTTTGAACCTGACTTAAAATTTAATACAATGAAACTACTCGAAGGAAAAGTTGCTATTGTTACCGGGGCCGCAAGAGGTATTGGTGAAGCTGTTGCAGTTAAGTTTGCTGAGCATGGTGCAAATGTTGCATTTACTTATGTGAGCGACAGCAGTAAAGAAAAAGCAGCGGCTCTTGAAGCAAAGCTTACGGGCATGGGTGTAAAAGCTAAAGCATATCAAAGCAATGCAGGAGACTTTGCTGCCTGTGAAGCGTTTGTAACAGATGTACTGAAAGAGTTTGGAACAGTAGACATATGTGTTAACAATGCAGGCATTTCAAAAGATAATTTATTGCTGCGCATGAGCGTGGAGCAATGGGAAGATGTGATGAAAGTAAATCTCAACTCCGTTTTTTACATGACCAAGCAGATTATTAAACCCATGATGAAAGCAAGAAGCGGTTCCATTATTAACATGAGCAGTGTAATTGGTGAAATGGGTAATGCAGGACAAAGCAGTTATGCTGCCAGCAAAGCCGGTGTCATTGGTTTTACAAAAAGTGTGGCTAAAGAACTCGGCAGCCGAAACATCCGTTGCAATGCCGTTGCTCCCGGTTTTGTAGAAACAGATATGACCAGCTATTTAAAAGAAGGTGAAGCAGCTGATAAATACAAAGCAGGTATTCCGTTGGGCCGGTTTGCAAGTGCAGAAGACATTGCCAACGTAACCCTGTTTTTAGCCAGCGACCTGAGCAATTATGTTACCGGGCAAACCATCAGCGCCTGCGGAGGGCTCAATATTTGATAAATTATTGACAATCAATAAATACTTTTTATATTTAAATTAAAAAGGCTGAGCTCCTTATCATTTTTTTGTGACAAACCTGAAGGGAGAGTTTTATTTTTACATCCCGAAATGAAAAAGTATTTTATCAGCATATTTCTAACGCTTGTATTAAGCATTCAGCTTTTGCCATTGGCGCAAATAAGTGCTGCCATGTATCAAAGCCAGCAAATGACTGAGGAAATGCCGCACAACGATAATTCAACTGTGCCATCATTTACAGAAGAACTGCATAAACACTTTGTAAATGTGAGTTTTGATGAGTTTATTCATTTCACTGAGCTGCGGATCACAGAACTGATACATCATGCAGAAAAAAAATATTCCCGGTTTTCTGACGACGTGATCACACAACCCCCCAATGCCTGATAACAAATAATCAGGATGATCCTGCAAGTATAATATGAAAATTATTATCGCCTGCAAACCTGCAGCATAAAACAATCCGGATGGATCAGGATCTGCTTAACACAGTTATTTATTTTATAATCAGAACGATTAACCGTTATATCTGTTAATCTGTAAGGCTAAAGCTGTCACTACTGTTAAAACAAAAAAAATGAAATTAGAAACGAAATATTTTAAAACAGATTTACTGTCGGGTCTTGTCGTATTTCTGATAGCTTTACCGCTCTGCCTTGGTATTGCACTTGCCAGTGGAGCGCCTTTATTCTCGGGCATTATCACCGGAGTTGTTGGAGGTATTGTTGTTGGTTTTTTAAGTGGCTCCAACCTCAGTGTCTCAGGGCCTGCAGCCGGCTTAACAGCTATTGTGCTTGCAGGCATCAACAGTCTTGGTTCATTTGAGCTTTTTCTACTGGCGGTTATGATTGCAGGTGTATTTCAATTAGTGCTTGGTTTTTTAAAAGCAGGTACAATCTCTAATTATTTCCCTTCAAATGTTATTGAAGGAATGTTAACGGGTATCGGTATCATTATTATCCTGAAACAAATACCTCACGCTGTTGGATACGATAAAGACAGTGAGGGTGATTTTGCTTTTATCGAAAACAACACCGGCCACAATACACTCACTGCCATTACAGATGCAATTAACTCTATCCATTACGGTGCTGTAATTATTACCGCAATCTGCATATTGATACTTGTTGCATTTAACAAAATCGCCTTTCTCAAAAAGCTGAAACTTATACCCGGACCATTGGTAGCTGTTATTGCAGGAATAATCATAAATGAATTGTTTATAGCCAGTGGTTCCATTCTTGCAATCAGTAAAGAACATTTGGTGAATTTGCCAATGGCTGCTTCCTTCAAAGATTTTTTTGCTCAGTTTTCATTCCCTGATTTTTCGGGGCTCACAAACAGTTCAGTTTGGATACTTGGTGCTACCATTGCCGTAGTTGCCAGTATTGAAACACTGCTGTGTCTGGAGGCTTCTGATAAAATGGATCCGTTAAAACGTTATTCAAGCGGTAACACAGAATTAAGAGCACAAGGTATCGGCAACATCATTGCAGGTTTAATTGGCGGCTTGCCAATGACATCTGTTATTGTACGTACCTCAGCTAATATTAATTCCGGCGGGCGAACAAAACTGTCTACAATTGCGCATGGAATTTTTCTCCTCGTAGCAGTTGTATCAATTCCTGTGCTGTTAAATAAAATTCCGCTTGCAGCATTGGCGGCCATCTTAATCATGATTGGTCTAAAGCTTGCCAGCCCTAAAGTATTTAAACACATGTGGCAAAATGGAAAATTCCAGTTTATCCCTTTTGCTGCAACTGTTTTGGCAGTTGTGTTTACTGATTTACTTAAGGGCGTAGGGATTGGTCTTATTATCAGTATCATTTTTATTCTCCGCGGAAATATGAAGCTGGCCTATTTTTTCAGAAAAGACAAGCACAAAGAAGGCGAAATCATTAAGATAAAACTGGCGCAGGAAGTATCATTTCTCAACAAAGCAGCCATCAAACAAACACTGGTGCATTTACCGGAAGGAAGTAATGTAATTATTGATGCAAGTGAAACCGTTTACATTGATCATGATGTGCTTGAGCTCATCAAAGACTTTGTTGACTTTTCATCGGCAGATAAAAACATTAAAGTGGACATTGTTGGCTTTAAAGAAGCGTATAAAATAGAAAACACGATCAGCCATGTTGCTGATGTAAAAAAAGAAATCGTAACAGAATACAATTAAATTTCACCATTAAACAAACACATATGAAATCATACGAAAAACTACTGGCCGCTAATAAAGAATGGGCAGAGAATGTTGTTAAAAATGATCCGGATTTTTTTAACCGGCTTCTTAATGTACAAACACCCGAATTTTTATGGATTGGCTGCAGCGACAGCCGTGTACCACCAAATGAAATTACACAAACGCACCCAGGCGAAATTTTTATACACCGCAATATTGCCAATATGGTGGTGCATACAGATTTAAATATGCTGAGCGTGCTGGAATATGCAGTAAATGTGTTGAAAGTTAAACATGTAGTTGTTTGCGGCCACTACGGATGTGGCGGTGTAAAAGCAGCTATGACAAGACACAGCGTTGGTATTATCAACAAGTGGCTGCGGAATATTAAAGATGTGTATCGTTTTCATCGGGATGAAATTGATACCATTGCTGATGAAGAAGCACGTACCAATAAGCTGATTGAACTAAACGTACAGGAGCAAGTGATGAATCTGGCTAAAACCTCTATTATTCAAAAAGCATGGAAAGATCGTCAGGCTCCGCAACTGCATGGATGGGTGTATGACCTGCACGACGGAATCATTAATCCTGTTTTTGAAATGGAAGCCGGCGCACATCTGGATCCGTTATACGAGTTTGATAATTTATAAAAATAAAAACCTCCCGAATCGGGAGGTTTTTTTATGCTTCTACTTTCAGGTTTCTTTTTTTGATGTATGCATGCCACAATATCATGGCAGCAATGGTGCGGTAAGGCCTCCAGGGCTCGGCTATGGCAAGCATTTCATCTTTTGTAATGTGCGGATCTAACTTCTTGGTTTCTTTTAAACTGTTCACTAATGCAATATCGCCCAGCGGAAATAAATCTGTTCGTTGTAGTGCATGCATCAGGTATACATCTGTTGTCCAGTTACCAATTCCTTTAATGCTTGTCAGTTGTGTACGAATGTCTTCATCCGTCATTGAAGGAAATTTTTTAAACTGCAGTTTTTTTGAAGTAACAGCTATTGCCAGCTCTTTCGCATATACTTGTTTTTGACGTGTAAAATAACACTCCCTCAATTCCTCATTACTCATCGCCAGAATTTTTTCCGGTGTAACAGCCCCGATTTTTGCTTTTAATTTTTTATATGCTGCAAAAGCTGCAGCTAATGATACCTGCTGTTCAAGAATAGTGAGAATAAGTGTTTCAAATCCCTGCTTACGTGTCCACATGGGTGGGTAACCATGTTCCTGTATGATGCCTTTCAGATGTTTGTCTTTTTTCGACAGCAGATCGCAGTAGTTTTGAAAACTATCTGCAGAGAATGTTTGAATCATGTGCTAAGAGATCAAAAAAGTAAAAGAGGATAAAAAAGGTTGAACTGTTTACAACCAGAAACAACAAATCAATGATTGTAAAGTTTATGAATTATTCTTTTCCCTGAATAACCTCTTTTCAACTCTTAGCCTTAAATTTTGCAATTGCATTTCTTGTAAACTCACTCAGCACTAATCTGCCGCTGATCTTTGCCCGTTCTATCAACAACTCATCCCAATGCTCTGTTCCCTTCCAGAACATCTTTTTCATATCGGCCATTGCTTCGGGAGATGAATGAGAAAGTGTATCTGCTAATTTTTGAATAGACTCATCCATTGCTTCAACTGTCTGGTGCAACTCTGCAAACAGTCCTTTACGCCGTGCCCAATCTGCATTACGCCAACTGGCAGCATCAAGTGCAAGTTGTGTAAAAGACGATGTTCCTATTTTCCGTTCTACTGCAGGGCCAACAACAAAAGGACCAATACCTACAGCCAGTTCGCTGAGTTTTACATCGGCACCTTCAACCGCAATTGCATAATCTGCAGCTGAAGCCAAACCCACGCCACCTCCAACACAACGGCCATGAATACGGCCGATAATAAACTTGGGGCATTTACGCATGGCATTAATCACATGAGCAAATCCGCTGAAAAAATCAAGACCTTCCTGTTCATTGGTGATAGCGGTTAGTTCATCAAAACTTGCACCTGCACAAAAAGCTTTTTCACCTGCCGATTTTAAGATGATGACCGATGCATGCGGATCATGTGCCAACTGAGAAATGGTTTGCGCCAGTTCATGCAACAGTTTGCGGGGTAATGAATTGCTTTGCGGATGAAAAAACTCAACCGTTGCAATGCCTTTGTGTATACTTGTTTTAACGTAAGCATCAGGTGCAGGCGTAATCATATTGTTGAATTTTGGTTAAATAAATATGGACCACACGTTTAACAAAAGTACAATCTGTTACTGATGTATTTTTTTTACCATCGTTAAAATTGTAGCGATACCGGTAACTTCATTCGTTTCATCAAAAAATTCTACCAGCCATTTTACAATTCCCTTTTCTATATCATCGCCCCGTTTAAAGTCTTCGGGGTTTTCAACAATCCGTTTATCATTCGGCAGTTTTTCTTTGCAGGTAAACCGGATATACACTTCCGCACCGGGATAAACCGGCTTGGTAAACCGCAGTTCATCAATACCATAATTTAACAACACCGGATTTTTTTCATACCCATCAACAAACAAACCGGCAGCAATACTCATAATAAAATAACCATGTGCCACCTGTTGCTCAAACATGGTTCCTGTAAAATCAGTGGTTTTAATGTGAGCATAAAAATGATCACCGCTTAAATCTGCAAAGCGGTCAATATCTTCACTGGTAATAATCCTTTTTTCTGTAATAATCTGATCACCGATCTGCAACTCTTCAAAATATTTTTTAAAGGGATGCTTGCCCGGATCTTTTCCTTTAGCATGTGGCTGATACACGTTAGTAATAGCAGTAATAGTTGTTGGTGAACCTTGAATAGCGGTGCGCTGTAAATAATGCTTTACTCCACGAAGTCCGCCCATCTCTTCACCACCACCTGCACGACCGGGGCCGCCATGCACCAGCAATGGCAACGGCGAACCGTGTCCGGTACTTTCTTTTGCACAGTCTCTGTTTAATACCAATATTCTGCCATGATGTGTTGCTGCGCCAATTACATATTGTTTTGCAATTTTATCATCTGCAGTAACAATAGATGAGCACAAACTGCCTTTTCCTAATTTGCTTAATACAATTGCTTCTTCTGTTGTTTTATAGGGCATGATGGTACTTACAGGACCAAAGGCTTCCACATCATGCACTTCAGTTGAAGTAAAGGGCTTGTCGTTCATTAACAACAACGGTGAAAGAAATGCACCTTTTGCAGCATCTGCATCCAATACATCAACACTGTCTAAACTGCCATATACAATTTGAGAAGATGCTAATAATTTTTGCACCTGTTCTCTTACTTCTTTGCGCTGTGTTTCTCCTGCAAGCGAACCCATTCGTACTTTCTCGTTGAGCGGATTGCCAATAGTTGTCTGTGCCAAAGATGTTGAAATGGCTTTCCACAGATCTTCCATCTTATTTTCCGGAACAAATATTCTTCTGATGCCGGTACAACGCTGTCCTGCTTTCAACGTCATTTCTTTACGAACCTCTTTTACAAAAATGTCCCACTCGGGCATGTTGGGCTCCACATCGTTTCCCAACACAATACAATTCAGCGAATCTGCTTCCATATTAAACGGCACATTCTCTCTTAAAATAGCTGGCTGACTTCTTAACATCAATCCTGTTGATGCACTGCCGGTGAAAGTAATTACATCCTGACTGGTTATATGCTCCAGCAAATCACCTGCACTGCCGCAGATCAGTTGCAAAGCTCCTTCGGGTAATATGTTTGATGCAATGATTTCTTTTACTACTGCTTCTGTTAAGTAGGAAGTTACGGTTGCAGGTTTTACAATGGCGGGCATACCGGCCAATAAATTCACTGCAATTTTTTCAAGCATTCCCCATACCGGAAAATTAAAAGCATTGATATGAATAGCCACTCCTTCTTTTGGTACAAGAATATGAGTGCCCATGAATGTATTGTTCTTGCTGAGGTTATGACTTTCACCATCAATACAAAATACTTCATCCGGAAATTTGCGGCGAAGCGATGCATTGGCAAATAAATTACCAATACCACCTTCAATATCTACCCAGCTGTCGGCTTTTGTAGCACCGCTTTGATAGGAGATTGCATAAAATTTATCGAGATGATTGCGAAGATGAATCGCTAACGCTTTTAACATGTTTCCACGTTCATGGAAGGTCATTTTTCGCAAGGCCGGATTACCAACGGTACGTGCATAGTTAGTAATGGATGCAAAGTCTAATCCTTTGGTAGAGGCTGCTCCAATAGCATCTCCTGTTACAGCGTTAAAAAGTGGTTGTCCGTCGCCATCGCCCATGATCCAATGGCCGGTAATATAATTGCCGAGTTTATTCATAATGCAAATCGTTAGCTGCGAAGTTACAATTACACCTTTAATTGGAGCAACTTACATATTATCCCCTTTCTTACGATTGGTATGCTTTCTTTCTATCGACCTTTATAATCGACATAGGCATCTAAGAGAAAGAGATGGCGCTTATACTCGGGTGCAATAAAATCTTATAGCATATATCTCTAAAAAAATTGTTCCCGCACAACTTCCCTTGCAGAAAAGCGTTGTTAAGGAGCGATGGCACAGGTGAGGTGATTACATTAAATGAACACAATTGAAAAACTGAGGAATATGAAAAGGAAACATTTTTACAAACTTCATTTTACAATCCTAATGTGTTCATCCTTCTTTTTTGTGGAAGCTCAACCCACAATGATGAAATATTACTATATAAAAAAGGATGGCCAAGATGTTGTCGCTAAAAAGGAAGCTTTTCATATTCTAAAACAATATGACAGCTACACTTTTATCTTAGAACCTGAGAAAAAAAAGATTTTATATAAATCAGGTAATTCAAATTTTTATGAAGACTCCATGAGATATGGCCCATATAAATTCAAAAAAAACTTTGACACTATTCAGTTTGCTCTGAAGCTAAATGACAACTGGAGCTATCAAGATTTATATTTACTAAAACCTAATCAGGTGTTTTTAGTTCCAGATTTATTTTCTACATCTATTGATTCATATAATATTAGCTGTATTTTAATTGATAGTAGTTACAAAATAAAAATTGATACAGTTTACCATAGTTTTTATAAGTTCTTGGAAAGAAGAGACAATTTAAAATCATATCGTGTTGTCTATTTAAACAAAAAAGAGTTTTTACCTTTTCGAATTGAATATTATTCTGATAAAAACTTTCAAGTGTTATCAACGATAATCGAGTGTAAGGAGCTTTTCTAAAATATCTCTTCCTAAGAGAATCAGCAAATTATTTTGCGTAACTTTTTATACAGAAAAACCTTTAGCAAACAACTTAAGAAGATGTTCTATTTACTCAAAATAATCCAAACTGCCTTAAATGATGTGTTACATGTTTGTAATGCAACCTTACCCATTCATCAAAATTTAATTCGCCAAACACAGGATGAACTGATGTTACTCCGTTGTGTTCACTGAAATAGTCAAAGAAATGATTTACTTCACTCTCTAACTTATCCATTGCAAGCTCAATTGTTGCATAATGAACAGGGAAAGGTTCTTCGCCAATAATTGTAAGCGGTGCTTTTGTATTTTCTCTAAAAGGTTTATCGCTCATTAAAAATTCTTTCAGCTTGGGCAGGTGTTCGGGTGGCGAAACCAGATCAAAATGCATTTTTTTAGTTGATACTTTAAAGAAGGCAGAAACATGCTCAATCATTTGCTGAAAATTCATCTTACCCCACTTGGGCTGTATGTTTACATCAGCATGGCGAATAAGAGGAATATATTGCTCTTTTAAAAACCGAAGTTGCTCCTGCATAATTATAATTTGTATGAACAAATGTAAAGGATTGGCAAATAGGTATGCCATACTTCGATATTAGTTTACTATTAAAACGGATGCAGAATAAGTATGGCATACCTGTATAAAAAAATCCCGTGCACTTTCGTACACGGGATCTGTATCTGAAAGAAATATATTCTTCTTATCCTAAAGCAACACGTTTAAACTCTGTTACTTTCACATCGCCTGAAGCTTTCAGGTAATCTGCAACACTTTTTGAAGCGTCTTTTACAAAAGCCTGCGCCAGTAATGTTTGCTCCTTAAAGAAAGCATTCATTTTACCTTCTGCAATCTTTGCAATCATTTCATCAGGCTTACCTGCCATCTTTGGATCCTGTTTCATTAATTCCATTACGATGTCTTTTTCACGTGCTACCACATCAGCAGGTACACTTTCAGGATCAACAGCTACAGGGTTCATAGCAGCAATCTGCATAGCTACATCTTTCCCTGCTTCTGCTGCTTCTGTATTTAAACCAACGAGTACACCCATACGGTATGCACCATGAATATAAGAGGCAACAAAAGGAGCTTCTACTCTTTCAAATTTGCTGATACCGATTTTTTCGCCGATTGCAGCTAACTTATCATTAATCATGTCAGATACTTTTGCTCCGTTGATCACCACTTCACTCAACTCTTCAGCACTTTTTACATTGTTTGCAACAGCAGCATCAGCAATTGATTGTGCAAATGCAACAAACTCAGCATTCTTACTTACAAAGTCTGTTTCGCAACTGATACAAAGAACAAAACCGGTTTTACCATCGGCACTTGTTTGTGCAATTACCACACCTTCTTTTGCTTCACGATCGCTGCGCTTAGCTGCAACTTTCTGACCCTGTTTGCGTAACCAGTCAATAGCTGCTTCAAAATCGCCATTCGTTTCAGTTAATGCTTTACGGCAATCCATCATACCTGCACCTGTTGCCTGGCGCAGTTTATTAATATCCTGTGCACTTATTGTTACAGTAGACATATACTTAATTATTTGAAAATTTGAAAATTTGAAAATGGAACCACAGTAATTGCAGTTCCATTTTCAATTATATACTCATTAGAAAGATCTTCAACACAACTATTCAACTGATCTTATCTTGAAGAAGTACGTTTTTGTGTACTTGGTACACGACGTTTTGGTCCGCCCGCACCACCGCCGGGTCCGCCGCTGTTACCGCCGGGGCCTCTTCCGCCACGACCACCACGACCACCTCTTTCTCTTCCGCCATCTTCACCTACTTCGAACTTCGCTGCATCATCATTTACTTCTTCTGTTTCTTCTTCAATCTTCTCAATCTGACGTTCAGCCAATCCTTCAGCAATAGCTGCAGTGATGTATTGTGTAATGATTGCAATTGATTTGGTAGCATCGTCGTTTGCAGGAATAAAGTAATCCACTTTGTTCGGATCGCAGTTGGTATCTACCATACCGAATGTAGTTACACCTAAACGCTTTGCTTCTGCCAGAGCAATATGCTCATGACCAATATCAACCAGGAACAACGCAGCAGGGATACGGCTCATGTTGGCAATACCACCTAATACTTTTTCCATTTTGTCTTTATCACGGCTCAATTGCAAACGCTCTTTTTTAGTAATGCTGTCGAAAGAACCATCGCTCAGCATTTTTTCAATGCTCTGCATTTTCTTTACGCTCTTACGAACGGTGTTGAAGTTGGTTAACATACCACCTAACCAACGATCAGTTACGTAAGGCATGTTTACTTTCTGTGCACACTCCGTTACAATTTCTTTTGCCTGTTTTTTTGTAGCCACAAACATGATCTTTTTACCGCTGCGTGCAATTTGTTTCATTGCAGCTGCAGTTTCCTGCAAACCTTCTACGGTTTTGTTAAGATCAATGATGTGAATGCCTTTCTTTTCAGCAAAGATGTAAGGCAACATCTTGGGATTCCACTTCTTTTTCAGGTGACCGAAATGCACACCTGCTTCGAGTAATTGCTGTTGTAATGAAGTGTTATTTTCCATTGTATTTGTATAATCGTTTTTAATAATTGTTTGATCATGATCATTGGCCTTTGGCCAATGAGTGTATTAACGTTTAGAGAACTGGTAGCTTCTACGTGCTTTCTTATGACCAAATTTCTTACGTTCTACACCACGTGGATCACGCTTTAATAAACCTGCAGCTTTTAATACAGGACGATACTCAGGATTTATTTCAAGCAATGCACGGGCAATACCCAGCTTTACCGCTTCGGCCTGTCCTTTAATACCACCGCCGGTTGCATTTACTTTTACATCAAACTTATCCAATGAATCAATTGCTTTCAAAGGAGCTTCCACCTGGTTTTGCAAATACATCAGGCTGAAATATTGCTTGTAATTTTTATCGTTCACAGTAATGTTACCTGTACCCTTGCTCATAAACACACGGGTAATGGCTTCTTTACGGCGACCAACTGCGTTTTTTTGCTTTTCCATTTTTTATTAAGCTTTTTAGCTTTTGGCTCCACGCTTCAAGTTTTTGGCTTGCAGCCTGCAGCTTGCAGCGTGTTTTTAGAATTTCAGTTCTTTTGGTTGTTGTGCTTTATGCTGATGCTCTGCTCCTGCGTATACAAATAATTTTTTGTACATTTTACGGCCCAGGCTGTTCTTTGGCAACATCCCTTTTACAGCACGCTCAACAATTACTTCGGGGCGGCGGCGTTGCAGATCTTTTGCAATTTCAATTTTCTGACCACCGGGGTATCCACTGAAGTTGTGGTACTCTTTATAGTCAATTTTTGTTCCTGTAAAAACAACCTTATCGGCGTTAATTACAATTACATAATCGCCACAATCAACGTGTGGTGTGTAATACGCTTTGTTCTTGCCACGTAAAATAGCAGCAATCTTTGAACACATGCGGCCAACGGTTTGATTGGTGCCGTCTACAACGTACCAGTTACGTTGCACGGTAGCCTCGTTCGCATGTTTTGTAGTGAAATGTAGTTTACTCATTGTTTTTTGTTTTTTTTACCACCCCGCTTTTACTGAGGTGGTGCCACGCCATCCCGTGGATTTGTTGAAAAAATTCCGTTTTTGTCAACGGGTCGCAAAGGTAGTCCCGGCAGATGTACACTTCCAAAGATTTAAAGAACTATTTTTTATTGCACTTTTGCAAATAGCTGATTTTCAATCAAAATTTTGCACAAATTTTTTCATGGACTTAAAAACAGCTGTAAATACAGGGCTTTAAAGAGATGTTTTTGCCGGAGTGCCTGCTATTATGAATACATACAGAAGGTTCATTGAAAACAAAAAACCTGATGAACAGAGGTTATTCATCAGGCTTTTTAGAATGGAGTCTGGCTTTAATCTTTTCCCATCATGGTAAACTGCACGCCCAACACAACATATGGGTTTGATACGTAAGAGTAAAAGTTTTCAGGATTTAAACCGGGACCGGGCTCTTCGTAAGAAATGTTACCAAAATAGTTGTAACCCATATCTGCTTTCAGTCCTACTTTATTTGTAAACTGATAAATAACACCGCCACCAATTTTTGCTCCCACGCCAATAGTGGCGAATGATGGCTCCCGTTTAAAACTGTAGTAACTGATGTTGAAATTATATCTGTTGGTGCTGTTTTCATTTACACTACCCAGCACCTGTGCATTAAAGCCAAATGAAAGGTATGGTTTGAGTTTCGCTTCTGTATTGCGGACATTGTGCAAAAAGATGCCCCAGTTTACATCGTAGTTGAGACCCATTTTTGTTTTTCCGGTAATAGTAACGGGATCGGTATAATTATCATTGGTTTCTGCCGCCAGTGTTTGATACGAAAATTTGATGGGAGGTATAAAGGTGAAATTGGTCCAGGAAAACCAGCGCTTTTCTTCCCGTTCTCTTCCTAAACTGAAAGAAGCGCCAATCGGTGAACCTTTTCCATCACCCATAAAATGCATAGAAGCACCAACACCATAAGTGCGGCCGGTTTTGCCAAAATAACCGCCGGCTTTTTGATATTGTGCCTGTGCAATAAATACACAACAGATTACAAGGGATACGAGAATTAATTTTTTCATGATTGGATTTTCAGTTTAGTTTTTTGGTTGTAATAAAATATACCTGAATGTATTGTTATAAGCCGCATCAATAAATGCCAGCATTTCATTCCACTTCTCTTTTGGCATGTCTTTTTTCTTATACACTTTTACAATGGTGAGCACCACGTTTCCATTTTCTTCTTTTGCTTCGCAGGAAAACTTTCCTGCTTCATTATCTACCATTGTATTTAACTCTTTTAATCCTTTTACAGTATAACCTGCAGGAACAGGCATGGATATTTTCCAGCTCAACGTTCTTGCATAACCTACCTGAATATCTTTTGTGCGGTTACGTTCGTCTTTTGCAATTTGTAACTGCACACCCATGAGCCCGGGTAAATTCACCAGAATTTTTTTACCGGCTTTTTTGGTCATATCACCAATCTCAAATTCTTCTGCAGCTGTTAACTGCTTTCTTACCAATGCCCGTCCGTCGCTAACGAGTTTAAAGTTTTTATACTTTACTTTTTGCCGGTATTCTTTATTTAGCTCCTGCTGTACCTGCTCCGGCTTGGCGTTTTTAAACTCTTCTTTAATGGCTGCTACAGAACTGTAATACTCATCTGCCTGGCGGCTGCTCATTTTATCTAATGGAGAGGAGCCAAAATAAATTTTAAAGTCATCAAATATGTATGATGTAAACTTTACA
The DNA here is from genome assembly GCA_022841365.1 of Chitinophagaceae bacterium. Taxonomy (GTDB): domain Bacteria; phylum Bacteroidota; class Bacteroidia; order Chitinophagales; family Chitinophagaceae; genus Lacibacter. The sequence goes on from JALHRP010000016.1 coordinate 49,234, forward strand.
ATATTATCAATCTCTTTTGCTTTGCTGATTCCGTTGTAGGTAGAAGATCTGTTAACGTTCATTTTATTTGTAACCGGGTCGTACTGAGCTGTAATATCATAATGCACAGTATTCTCTGTTGCAGCAGCATCGGGCAATGTAACCGGAGTAATTTCCTGTATACCTGTTTTACGTGCAGGTTCTTTAATAATATAAGCTTCATTACCCAAGAGCGTTTCAACCAGTTCTCCGGGATTTGAATGATCTGTACAATTGAAATAAAACTTATCACCTACTCTGATCACATATTTTATCTCCCCGTCAAACAGCACATCTTTCAGTTTCCCAATTTTGTTTGAAGTAGTTATGATGAGATCGGAATTAATCTTTCGTTGAAACAACAGAGAGCCGAAAATGTATGCAAACATTTTATCTGACAAATAGGTACTGCGGAACAACACATGGTTGCGGATACGGTAATACACGTTCTGTATAAATTTTTCTTCGGGGAGGTCGCTTACATTTTCCCGTTTCATATCGCCCCATGTATAGTTAATAAAATCCTGTACCGTCATCATGGCATTATTAATCGGATACCGGCCAACACTTACATAATCATCCCAGGCAATTTTGGCCACTTCTTCTTTGGTAAAGCCGCTTTTTAATTCTCCTTTTTCACCAATGAGTGCACCTCTTACTTTATCACTGTTGGCATAGATCACCTGAAACTTTACAACAGGGTAAGCCAGCATAGGGCTGATGAAGTTGACATCTTTTTCTGTTGCCCTATCTTTATCAACAAACACATAACGGAAAAATCCTTTTACATCGCTTTCTTCTTTTTTAAACTCCGGTGCACCGTTTTGAGAGAGTGATTTAAAAAATGTTTTATCATCTGTATCAATGCTTATTTCATTGTACATGACGGGATATTTTTTGCTGCAGATCTCGTACTGCGGATCAAACTCCACATAACCGCTGCTCATTACATTCAGCTTACTTTTTGTGTATGCTACATACTCCAGTACATCTCCCACTTCCAGATTAGGAATGGCTACCTTGTAATACCTTGTTTCTGCTCCGGAGTTCTGATCAAAAAAACTTTTGAAAAATTCGGGTACTTCATTTTTACTGTCTACTTCTACTGCATCGCTTACATCTACTGTTTGCGTTTCGCCGTTTGGCTTAATCACTTTTGCTGAAAAACCATCCAGCTTATCGCCATATCGGAAATACACTTCGGTAAACCCTTCGGTTGCATTTTTATCCTGCAGCTTAATTTTAAAGCGCACTTTTTCAAACAGAAATACATTTGATTTGGTTGAGCTGATCCAGCCACCGCTGATTTTTTTATCGAATGTTATGCTGCGTTTATAACCAATGATTACCGCCGATTCGTTTTTCCATTTTTCAGGAATACTGTTGGTTGTAAATGCCGATGCAGATTCACTCCAGTATGGAGCTGCATTTTTTTCAATCACTTCAATAAAATCCTCATCAATGACACCCTGTGCAAAGGAGGAGAATGCAAGTCCCGGCATCAAACAGATACTGATAAAAATTGCTTTATGTATACTGAATTTCATGGTTTCAAAAATTATTTGGATGTAACTGTAATGTAATTTTCGCTGAATGCTTTGATACTTTCCAGAAACTGCGACCATGCAGCAAAGTCTTTTTTACTGATGGTGCTTTTTCTGATGAGCAGTTTTTTCTTCAACACAATTTTATTTCCTGCTACGATATACTCACCTGAAAAACTGTAGCTTTCTGTATTCAGCTCCAGCTTCTCCGGTACATCTGTAAACTTTTTATTTGCCGGGATCGTCAATGACAGTTCATCTTCAAAAGCAGTAACCCAGTTTAAATCGTAACCACGTGTTCTTTTTTCATCGGGCAAATATCCATGCAGTGTTTTTGGAAAGAAATCAATGTTCACATAATAGTCGCCGTCAATGATGCTTACATTATTGCTGAGGTTTGATTCTCCTTCAACAATTACAGGCAGCTCTCTGTTTTGCAGATCGCTTGTTTTACTGATTTTTGAAGTGATGTTGCTGTTGCCAAACTCTAACAGGTTTTCAAGAAATTCTTTTTGCGAAGTAACCGGCAGTTGCTGATAGGTTTGATGAAAGTCTGTACGTTCATTCCCTGTAAATACAATTTTCAGTTTGCCGGTAAGAATATTATCAACCAGAGAAAAATCGGCTGTGGTTTTTATTTTATGTTCTTCGCCGGTAGTAAGCGGTACGGTTTTTAATTCAAACTTTTCTTTATTGGCAATCATCGCTTCTTTGCCTTGAATGCGGTATGCATTTTCACCAAAGGGAATATATTTTTCGGTTGCATCTAAGAAATATTCTTTCCCGCCAAAATACAATGTTGTAATAGCATGGTTGTTTACACATAATGCAGGCATTGTTTGTGAGTAGGGAATATCTCTTGTGCCGATCCATGTAAACCGGGCATCGAACCCTGCCAGCATCAGCATTTCTGTTAAGAGGTTAGCCATTCCTTTACAATCGCCATATTTTTTATTCAACACTTCCTGTGCAGAGGAGGGAATATAGCCTGAGTAACCATCTTCATAAGCAATGTATTTAATGTTATCCTGTACCCAGTAATAGATGGCTTTTACTTTTTCCGCATCGGCCTGCTTACCCTGTGTTACTTTAGCAACAACTGCTTTTAACTGATCGGGTTCATTTGCTGCCATTTGATACAACCTGTAGTTCCAGCCATACACATCATCTACTTTATCAAAGCCTTTAATGGCCTCGCCTTTAGTTTCAAACGATTTTACCTGTATAATAATGTGTGGCTCTGTAAATGCAATACCAATGCTTTTGGGTTCTTCTTTAATGGCAGGAATATCACGCATCACAAACAAATAATTGGTATAGCCTCCTTTTGTTGTTACACGTTTCTCAATTTTATTTCCATCAAAATTGATGGGTTTAAAATCAATCACCAGCCAATCGGGCACTTTAAACTCAAATGTTTTTTCTTTTACGGGATAACGTTCATGAAAAAATAAACGGGTAAGATATTTTGCATCTGAATATTCTTTCTTCACGGTTATTTTATTCATTGCACCTCTTTCTGTAAAACGGATGGGATAGTATTGCACACGGCTGTCATCGAAAAAAATTCCATCATCTGTTACCGAACGGTCAATAGGTCTGGAGCCGGCATTCACATACCTGCCTCCATACTTAATGGCTCGTGTAAAATTTTTGATCTGTATAAAGCGATTGTAAAACTCCGGATACAGCATACTGCCAAATTTTTTAATGGCAAGAAATTCTGTTACGGCTTCTTCCTGTATCGTAACTACTTTATCGTTCAATGCATTCTTTCCTTTGTCAAACGAAAAAAACTGATAAGAACTGATACAGGCAATTGCTTCGTCTTTATATTTTTTCGACAGTTGTAAAGCAGTTGCCTCATCTTCAGGATTTACATATTGCGCTGTTGAAGAAAGGCTCAGAAATATACAAACAAAGAAGAGCCTGTAAAACGGGTGTACAGTCATAAATAAAAGTTGATCAGGTGAAATAAACGGGAAGGGGTGTTCATGAAGGTAATCTTGTTATTGACTATTAAATATATCTAATCTCTCAATAACAGGATTTCTTTGTGCAAGATTTTTTATCCGTCTACATGTTTTTTTAATTGGCCGAAGGGCACTTGTATGACGTTATATTAAATGTAACGCCAATGGTTGCGGTAATATACTTATCCCGCTGACCACTAAACCCCCTTTGCGAACCTGCAGTTCCAATCCGGGGACCCAGTTCATAACTCCTGTCTTGCAGAAAAGATGCGGGCGACCCGACAGGAAATGCCGCAATACCTGCATAGGTTGATGACACATCATCTAAATAATCGGTTGTGGTATACCGATGGGTAACTTCAAAATTGATATTCACTTTTTGGTTGAACGCAAATTTTACGCCCAGTCCAACAGGAAATGCAAATGCAGTTGTTGAGTACGGTTTGCGGTCGGGGTATAAAGCCGAGCCTTGTCCTTCGGTGCCTAACGGACGGAGAAAATATTTTGTATTGTTTAAATAAGCATACGGGTCAAAATTAAATACACCTGCACCGAACGTTAAGTAGGGAGTAAACCGTTCGTCGGGGTTAGATGGATTGAATTTAAAAAAATTAAAATCGCCCTGTAACATCAATTCCCAGATATTGCTGTTAAAGCTGAGGTTACGGCGTATTTGAAAATCATTTTTCTTTTCATACACATCGCTGTAACCAACCTGTGCAAAATTGGCCCCGATTCGAAAGGCCACATAATCTCCTAACTGTTTACGAAAAAAAATACCGCCTGCAATTTTAGGACGGTTAAGTTTAACTCCGGGATTAAGGTCGCCAAAATAATGCGCAGCACCAAGCTGTATTCCAAACTCACCTTCATGCCGGTAGCTCTCATATTGAGCAATTGTAAGAAGAGGTGAACAGAAAACAATGACAGTCAGTAAGCAATAAAACAGTTTTTTCATCTAAAAAGTGTTCTCAGAATTGTAATAACGCAAATATCAGCGTTTTCATGTGTGGCGATGTATTTTTTAAAGAGGGCTTTAATTACGCCTGTCCAGTCCCCATGACAATTTATTACGGAGAGTTTGTAAAAAATTGTTTTCGTTTAAGCGTATGAGGCTTACTGCAAATGCTTCTTTCTTTACAGCGAGCTGTATATTTTTCTGCACAATTTCTTTTCTTGAATCAAGTGTACAAAGAAAGCTGTCGGCCCTTCCTTCAATTTCAAAAGAGATCACATTGTTGTCAGGAACAATAATGGGGCGCACATTTAAATTGTGCGGTGCTACCGGTGTAATAACAAAACTGCCTGAATCGGGAAACACAATAGGACCGTTGCAGCTTAACGAATAGCCCGTAGAACCTGTAGGTGTTGCCACAATTAATCCATCTGCCCAGTAGCTGTTTAAAAATTCGCCATTGAGATAGGCATGAATTTTTATCATGGACGAAGTATCTAATTTATGAATGGCAAATTCATTAAGTGCATAAGGTGTTTCGCCAAAAAGAGGTGTATTGCTGTCGAGATGTATTAATGTCCGTTCATCTTCCACATACGTATGATCTTTGAGCGATGCTACTGCTGTTTCAACAGCTTCTCTGCCAATGCTGGCAAGAAAACCAAGCCTGCCGAAATTAATACCCAGCAGCGGCATTTTTTTATTGCGTATCAATGTAACGGTATCGAGCAATGTACCATCACCACCGAGGCTGATCATGCATTCAAACGTATCGTCCAGATCCGCAGATGAAGAAAACAATGCAGGCGGATGAATAAAGGAAACCGACTCTTTGATTTGCTGATAAAAATCATGATAAATATAAATACGGATGTTGTTTACATCCAGCTCATGTAAGAGACGTTGAATATCTTCTTTCTGTTCTGCTTCAAAAACCCTGCTGTAGATCGCTACTTTCATCCTTTCGTTTTTAATACAGGTTTTGGGGTTTGCACTGTTTAGTGTGTTATAACGGCAAAGAAATTAAAAGTCTTTGCGCACATGTAAAAATAAACCCTTTTCACCCAACTGGTTAAAGGAATATTCAAAGCGGGCAACAAAATCGTAATAGCTTAATACATCTATACCTGCGCCATAGGTATAGAGTAGTTTATTATTCAGGATGCTGTTGGTGTAAACGGGTAAGTGACTGGCACCAATATCTCCGTAAGCTTTTACAATAAACTTAAACGGAATTTTTTTATACTTCTCATTTTTAATGATGAATGTAGGGATGTTGATATTAAGTACTTCCTGCCTGATGGTTGCTTTTAAAATACCGGCCTGTACACCATCAATAACATAATACTCAAGACCACGTAAAAACCAATCGCCGTAACCCAGTGCTGCCATATTATACATGGGTTGTTTAAAAGGCACTTTAATCATGTAATATCCAACAGCCGATGCGGATGTTTTTTTACTGAGCTGAAAAAACTTTCCTGCCTTTCCTGAAAACTGCCACATATTCATTCCTTTAGCACCCAAACCCCGCTGAAAAAATGTTCCGTTAAATGCAACACCTTCCCACGGATATACCATGTTATTTACATTATAGTATTGATACCCGTAAACAATTTCGCCAAACGTTTGCCTTGTTTTATTATCAGTAAAATAAGGCAGATATCCTTTTACTGCATTTGATTCGATGATGCTGTTAACTGTATCCGGTATCTGTTCACTTACATAATTAAGCCTGAATGCATGGCGGTGATTAACTCCTTTACGAATTGTAAAGCCGGCTTCTGCTTTAAATGTTGTACGCACAAATTCATAAATCTGTGTGTTGGTTGATGGAAAAAATACCTGCCTGTTACTGTCTGTTGCAAACGATAACTGACGGGATTGTTTATAAAACACCCCGACTAAAAAACCCTTTTCCAGTTTTTTATCTGCGTATGGCTGTTCATAAAAAATGGAATACTCTCTTGTGTATCCGTTTATAAAATTAAAGTTGAGCTT
>JALHRP010000016.1:55734-68336 GCA_022841365.1 Chitinophagaceae bacterium
CGGCCTGAAACATTATCCCAATTAAACTTCAGACCGTAGTTTACCCTTTCCAGACTCCGGTTCTGCTCTACCCACCACTGGTTGAGATTACGATCTACCAGTTTAAAATAAGGAGCAGGAAAAAAGTACCAACGTTCTTTTACATCAAACACCAGATCAACAGCGTTTGCTTCTGTTGCAATTATTCTTGGTACAACTTCAAGAAAAAGCTGTGTATTAAACACATTGATACGGGCCTGTTCAATGGCATCAACCAGTTCATGACTCATGATTCTGGCGCCTTTTTTAAAAGGCACTTCTCTTAATGCAATGTATTCTTTTGTTTTTTTATTTCCGGTTACTGTAATGGAGCGAATAATAATTTCGGATGAATCAGGAAACTGTGCAACAATGCGGAGCAGTTTTTCTTTTGCTGTATCAATGGCAACTGAAGGTTGTGCAACTAAAATGGTAACATGCATTACCATCGTTAAAAAAAATCCGGTAATATAGTTGCTTTTAGACAGCATGTTTTTTTCAGCAGCAATTAGTGAGTGTTAAATATAGCTTATATCAGCTTAAAGGCAGGGTTGATCTGCTGATTAAATGTTGAGATAGTTCATGAGATGATCGTAATTAACCTTCAATTCCTCTTCGGAAAGATTTTCGCCGAAATACTGGATCACATTATACTGATAACGTTCAAACGATGAAAGAATATCCTGAATATCGTTTTTATTTACCTTGATGGCCACCATTAATTCGCCTGTTGATGTATCTGTCCAGGTGTTAAGATGAATAATTTTAGCGTTATTCGATTCTACAATTCGTCCGATTTCAGAAATATAAAAACTGTTGGGCGACATCTGCAAAATAACAATACCGCCGGGAACTGATGCTGCATTGTAATGCGATGCTGCCTGCAGCAATTCCTCCTGTGTAATTACACCCATCAACTCACCATCTTCTTTTACAACAGGTAATAAACTGAGCTGGAGCTGATGCATGAGTTTTAACGGCACCAGAAAAAAATCGGCAGGGTTTACCTGTGCCGGCCTGCCCGGATGCAGATAGGGCTCTACTATTTCATCATCACCTGCATCCTGCAGTTCTTCTTCATGCACCATGCCTTTGTAGGTTTGATTCTCCAATACCGGCAATTCTGTTACATGATGATCCTGCATATAATTCAATGCCAGCCGAACCTGATCTGTAAGCTGAAGGGAAGGGATGTGATTTGTTATGAGTTCTGCTGATGTCATTGCCTTTGATTTCAATTGGCTTAAACAGCAACCGGTCTGCTGAGTTTTGTAATAAATCCGTTCAGTATTTCATTAAACTCATCGGGCCTTTCCATCATTGGTGCATGGCCGCATTTATCAATTAAGTGTAATTCTGAATTTGGAATTAATCGGTTAAATTCTTTACCAACAAACGGCGGAGTGATGGTATCGTTATTTCCCCAGATTAATAATGTGGGTATTTTTATTTCCTGCAACTCATCACCCAGATTATTCCGGATGGCACTTTTTGCCAATGCAATTACTTTAATGGCTTTGATGCGCTGATTAACGATATCGTACACTTCATCAACCAGTTCTTTGGTTGCTACAGCGGGGTCGTAAAATGTTACTTCGGTTTTTTTGCGGATGTACTCATAATCGCCACGTTTGGGATAAGTATCGCCCATTCCGTTTTCAAACAAACCTGAACTGCCTGTTAAGATGAGCGATTTAATACGCTCCGGATGTTTCAGCACATGTACCAGACCTACATGTCCACCCAAGGAGTTTCCAAGAAGATGAATATTTGTGTAACCTTTTAATTCAATAAACTTGTGTACGTGTTTTTGAAGTCCGCCAACTGTTGTATGCAACAAATCAAGCTCAAACAACGGGAGCATGGGCACCACAACCTTGTTGCGCTTGCTGAAATAATCAATGAGATCTTTAAAATTACTTAAAGCCCCAAAAAGACCATGCAACAGCATCAGCGGTTCGCCTTCGCCTTCTTCGATGTATTTAAATTTCCCTTCTTGTTTAATTTCGTAATTCATGTGCCTGAAGCAAAGCAATTGTTCTTTGCTAAAATAGTTTATTTGAATGAAAAACAGTAATTCAGTTGCAGATTGAAGAAATCAGGCGGACAGTTTGCCACTCAGGTTTTGAAAGAACGCCTGCAACTCTGCAAATACATTTTTAAATACCGGAATAACCACCGCCAGCATCTCAAATACTTTTGGCCCCAACGGTTTTATGTGTACATACGTTACCGATTCTGCGATAGTTTGGGCTGTAAAGATGTTTAATTGTTCTGCAAAAAATAAAAGTACACTAAAGATGAGTGTATACAGTGCCATGTATAACAAAATACCGGCTGCTTTATTCACCCAACCCAACATAGCCAGTTCAACTGCTTTTTCAATGAGCTTTGCACCCCGGTTAATTGCCAGCACTACAACAAAAAAAACAAGAATAAACGCAGCCAGCGGCAACCATTTTGCATTGATGTTGGTTGTTTCACTTAGCCAGCCGGCTGCAACTGCACTTAATTTTAATGCAGCAGCAATACCAATAATAAAAGCAACAATGGAAAGTACTGCCACAATGAGGCCTTTTTGAAACCCTTTAAAAATGGCAATCACCATCCACACTGCAAAAATGATATCAATGATCAAACTAAGTGGTTAATAATTCTTTTACAACAGCGCTGATGGTTTTTCCATCGGCCTGGCCTGCCAGTTTTTTATTGGCTGCACCCATTACCTTACCCATATCTGCAGCCGATGTTGCGCCAACTTCTGCAATAATAGATGCGATGATTGTTTTTAATTCCTCTTCATTCAGTTGTTGAGGCAAAAATTTTTCGATCACTGCAATTTCTTCTTCTTCCTTTTTTGCCAGATCAGTTCTGTTTTGCTGTTGAAAGATTTCCAGTGAATCTTTCCGTTGCTTTACCAGTTTCTGCAACATTTTTATTTCATCTTCTGCAGAAAGCTCACTGTTTGCGCCTGCAGACGTTTTTGCAAGCAGGATGCCTGCTTTAATGGCTCTTAATCCACGCAGGGCAGCTTCATCTTTTGCTTTCATGGCATCTTTCATTTGTGCCATAATCTGTTGTTCTAGATTCATAACTGTATTACTGATTTTCTTTTAGCTGACTGTCTTTAAATTTTTTCATAAACCCTTGTGCAAACTGTTTCATGTCTGCAGAAAGATCGGGCTGGTTGGTTGCACGGTTAAATGTATCGGCCATGGTCATTAATAGTTGATAATAAAAATCAGCCATCTCATCCACCATCATATCCTTGGTCCATAAATCAATGCGTAAAGCAGATTTATCAGCACCATCCCAAAACGAAACCATCATGGCTTTTGCCTGCTGCTCCATATCTGCATTGCTGTCGCTGGCTTTCCATTTAATTACTTCGGGCACTTTGTTATCATCCAGATAAACGTCTATTGAAATATTACTTTTATGCATAATTAAAATATTTGCGAAGTTAGGTTATTCGGCAGTGGCAGCCAGTTCTATACAATGCCACATTTTTTTTGCTGTTTCATCCCAGGAAAAAAGCTGTACACGTTCCTTCCCTTTTTCAATTAAACGGGTTCTCAGGTTTTCATCTTTATACAGCAACATCATTTTAGCAGCAATATCTTCAAAACGTTCGGGGTTGCAGTACAGATAAGCATCGCCGCCAATTTCGGGCATGGCACTGCTGTCAGAAACAATTGCCGGCACATGGCATTGCAACGCTTCCAATGGTGGCACACCAAACCCTTCAAAATAAGAAGGATAAATCAGTGCATAAGCAGAAGCCGTGAGTTTAGCCAGCTCTTCTTTTGATACATATCCCGTAAGTACCACTTCTTTTCTGAACTTAAATGTTTGAAGCAGTTTTGAAAACTCATCCGTTTTCCAGGCCATTCTTCCGCAAATGAGCAGCTTCATATTGCTTTGCTGTTTTTTCTTAAACAACGAAAACGCCTTCAGCAGATTAATCAGATTTTTTCTTGGATGAATAGATCCTGTATAAATAAAATACTCACACCCCTCTGTATACTGTTGCTTTACCCGTTCTTTCTGCTCAAACGATAAAGGCTTAAAAGCAGCGTTGGCGGCATTGTATGTAACATGTACCTTTTCTTCCTGCACAGAATAGCTGGAGCAGATATCTTTTTTAGAGTATTCCGAAACGGTTGCAATCACTTTTGCTTTAGACAAAAATTTGGTTGTGTTACGTCGGTAATACCTCAGGTGAGATTTTAATAAGTATTGCGGTCCGTGCAAAAAAGCAAGATCATGAACTACTAAGCATTGAGGCACTTTAGTTCTAAGAGAACAAAAACCATCAGGGCTTACAAATACATCTGCTTTGATTTTTTTCAGTACAACAGGCACCTGCCAGTTATACCAGATGTTCCATAAAACCGGCAGCCTGGCCTGTGGTTTTATAATCAGTATCTGCACATTTGGTGAAGCTTTAAAATCAACCGGTCTGTCAAACAAAAAATAAAATTCATGTTCCGGATGTGCTGCCGCAATACGAACAAAAACTTCTTCGGTAAAATAAGCATAGCCTTCTTTTTTTCCGGGAAGTAATGTTCTTGTATTGACTGCAATTTTCATAATAAAACGGATGCAAAGGTAGGTGTGAAATGATGCGGAAAAAAAAGGTTGAGAAAGTTCAACAAAACTGATCATTTAAAGCCCAAAACAGGGATTAATGCAAATAACTCAGTTGAAACACGTAGCATTAATTCAAAGGAAATACGATTGTATTAAAAGATTTATCCAATTATTTTTACCTCCGGAGAAAAGGCTTCCATCGGGGCAGATAAAAAGAATATACAATCTGCGGATTTTACGGTCCGATTTTCTAAGCATTTTCACCTAAATTTTCAAAAAAAGGAAAAGCTAAAAAAATACTTAAAGCATATACTCATTTTGGAACAGTAATTGCTAAATATAGGAAGTTGTTGATAAGAATTTGTTTTATTGAAATATGATTATCAATTAATTGCAAATTAATAATATTTCTTTCTCAACAGGGAAGAGTCAGGATACATTGATGGTTTTACAATGTGGATTTTGGGTAAACGACCCCGCTTTCTAGCGGGGTCTATTTGTTTTAAGGATTTTCACTTATTGTGCAGTTTGAAAACTCCGTCTATATTCGTTGTGAAATCTAATATCTGTATCCTAAAACCGAAAGTTATGAAGACGCTATTTTTTGCACTTCTGTTTTGCACATCCGCCCTTTTTTCTTTTTCTCAAGACCTTCAGTTTGAATCGGGCCGTACCAAGAATGATTCCAAGCCACAATTATTTGCAGAACTCTCAGACAAATTTGCCATCACTTCAACATTTATTGATGAGGTAATGAGTTACCAGTTAAAGCAACCGGTAGAGATTACTGTCAATCCTAAATTAGTTTTCAAAGGCAGGGTTACTTCTATCACCAACGACGCTCCCGGTTTAACAACCATATCTATACAATCGTCAGAAAAACAAGGATTGATATTATCCTTATCCAGACTTGTTTTACCTGATCAGACAATTGTTTACAGAGGCATCATTCTAAGCAAGACCAACAGTGATCTGTTGATGCTTGACAAGGATGCTGTAACCGGCCATTATGTTTGGATCAAAAAACAAGTATCTCAACTGATTGCCGATTAAGTTGTAAGTCCGTTTTTGTTTTCATTTTCTATATCCCTATTTAAATCCAATTCTATGATCCGCTTTATTACCTTATGCATGCTTGTTCTTTCAGCAACATCTGCATTAAAAACTTACGCCCAGATTCCTAAATTAAACAGTTTTCCTACAGCCACTGCAACCATCTTTTTAGATTTCGATGGCCAGACTGTGAACACGCCTTACTGGAACGGAGGTAATTCGTTTTATGCTACTCCTCCGGTGTTAACCAATGATCAGATTACTGCCGTGTTTAATCAGGTTGCTGAAGACTTCAGACCGTTTAACTTAAATATCACCACCGATTCTGCGGTTTATTTCGCAACATCTTCTGTTAAGCGTCAACGCATCATCATTACATCTTACAGCAGCTGGTATGGCAGCGCCGGCGGTGTTGCTTATGTAGAATCGTTTCGTTGGGGATTGGAAGTGCCGGGATTTGTTTTCAGCAATTTACTTGGTCACAATCCAAAGAATGTTGCAGAAGCTGCATCACACGAATCAGGACACTCACTTGGTTTAAATCATCAAACAAGATATGACGCTAACTGTAATTTTTTAAATGAATATAATCCCGGAACAGGCGTAAGCAACAGCGAAATTGGCTGGGCGCCGATTATGGGCAACAGCTACTCAAAAAATTTATCACTCTGGCATAACGGCACATCAGTTAACGGATGCAATACCATGCAGAATGATCTGAACCTTATCGCATCAAATGCCAACGACTTTGGTTTCAGAACAGATGATATTGGCAATACAACCAATCAATCCTCAAATGTAATTTTTAACGGACAGGCTTATGCAGTAAGTGGTTTTATTAACAGTACCAATGATATTGATGTGTTTCGTATTTCAATTCCTGAAAGAGGCCGCTTTACAATGAGTGCTATACCATCGAGTGTGCCGGGTGCAGGTGGCTTTTCTACATCTAATATTGATGTGCAGGTGTCTTTACTTGCCAGCAACGGTAATGTAATTAATACGTACAACCCCACTACATCTGTTCAATCTGTAATAGACAGTATTTTAAATGCCGGTACGTATTATTTAAGAGTGACCAATATATCAAATATGAACGTTACCAACTACGGCATGCTGGGGAATTATGCCATGAGCGGTGCGTTTGTACCAAACACTACATTACCTGTTTACAGTCTGGTTTTAAACGGAACAGTTACCAATAACAAACATGATCTCAACTGGTCTATTGTTGCAGATGAAGCCATTGAATCAATTACCCTCGAAACATCTGCAGATGGTAAAACATTTACTGATCTGCAGGAAGTAAACGGCACATCACGCAAATTTGTTTACCAGCCTTATGAAAAAGGAACTGTGTATTACAGACTGCATGTTGTAACTGCATCAGGGCTCAAGTATTACTCAAATATTATTTCTCTCCGTGAAACCGGTGCCGGATCAAAATATAACTTAATCACAAACCTGATACAGAGCGATGCAGTTGTTGTAAACAGCAACGGCAGCTACAACTGGCGTCTGGTAGATATGAATGGCCGCAGCATTGCAAACGGTAAAGTAAATACCGGTGTTAACCGCATTAACACCAATCACCTGACGAATGGTATGTATCTGCTTCAGATTATTGACGGTTCAGAAATATCAACTGAAAAAATTGTGATTCAGTAACCGTTCATTTAAACACTCTTTTTGTTTACCACTGATAACCCCCGCTGCCCTTTTTTAAGGGCAGCTTCTTTATATACTGCCTTTACTTACCTTTGTTACTGACAACTCCGGAATTGAGTATGGAATATAATACAACAAGAAATCATTTAACCATCCGTGAATACGGCAGACATATTCAGAAAATGGTGGATCACATCCTCACCATTGAAGACCGTGCAAAGCGTCAGGAACAGGCGCATGTGGTAATTGAATTGATGGGTTTTTTAAATCCGCATTTAAAAAATGTAGAAGACTTCAGGCATAAGCTCTGGGATCATCTGTTTTTAATTTCTGATTTTAAGCTGGATGTTGACAGTCCATACCCCATCCCTACCAGTGAAACATTAAAGGCAAAACCCCGCCAGCTTCCTTATCCAAAACGCTATCCCCGTTATAATCATTTAGGTAAGAATATTGAAGTAGTAATTGATAAAGCATTGAAAGAAGAGAACCCTGAAAAAAAGCAGGGCTTTGCCAATGCTATTGCTTACTACATGAAGCTATCTTACAACAACTGGCACAAAGAAAATATACATGACGATGCCATCCAGGCAGAGTTAAGTGCAATTACCAAAGGACAACTTGAATTTAACAACCGGCCCTTTGTTCGCCAATACCGGCCCAGTGATGATTTCAGAGAAAACCGTGGTGGCGGCGGCGGCGGAAAATTCAAAAAACATTTTCAGCAACGCAGTGGCGGAGGAGGAGGAAGAGATAACCGTGGCGGAGGAGGAAGAGATAACCGTGGCGGTGGCGGCGGAAAATTCAAAAAGCGTTATTGATCTGAAAAAATATTTTTACATCCCTCTTGTACAACAACAAGAGGGATTTTTGTTATCACTACTTTCGTAGAAGTAAATCAAACAACCATGCATTCATTTGAAGTAAGAGGCGGAAAAAAATTAAACGGTGAAATTATTCCGCAGGGAGCAAAGAACGAAGCGCTGCAAATTATCAGCGCTGTATTACTAACGGCAGATAAAGTTACGGTTACCAATATTCCGGATATAGTAGATGTAAATCTGTTGATTGAATTGCTGGGCGAAATGAATGTAACAATTGAACGTCCGCAAAGAGATACCTGTATTTTTCAGGCAGATGCTGTAGATATTGATTACCTGCACAGTGAAGCGTTTAAAAAGAAAAGCAGCAGGCTGCGTGGTTCTGTAATGCTTGCCGGGCCTATGCTTGCGAGGTTTCGTAAAGCGTTTATTCCAAAACCCGGGGGCGATAAAATTGGCCGGCGCAGATTAGATACACATGTTGTTGGTTTCGAAAAACTGGGTGCTGCTTTTAATTATCATCCCGAAGACGGCTTTTTTCATTTAACAACTGATGAGTTAAAGGGGATTGATATGTTGCTGGATGAACCTTCTGTTACAGGCACAGCAAATATTGTAATGGCAGCAAGTATGGCAAGCGGCACCACAACTATTTACAATGCGGCCTGTGAACCTTATCTGCAGCAGTTGTGCAACATGCTCAACAGTATGGGTGCACGCATTAAAGGGATTGGCAGCAACCTGTTAGTCATTGATGGTGTAAGTTCTTTAAATGGAACAACACATCGTATACTGCCCGATATGATTGAAGTAGGTTCCTTTATTGGACTTGCTGCTATGACACAAAGTGCAATCACCATCAAAGGAGCAGGTGTTGAGCATTTGGGAATTATCCCTGAAAAATTCCGTCAGCTGGGAATACAATTAAATATTAATGGAGATGATATTCATATACCCGAACAGGATCTGTATGAAGTGCAACGTTATTTTGATGGTAGTGTGTTAACCATTTCAGATCATCCATGGCCAGGCTTTACACCCGATTTGTTGAGCATTGTTTTGGTAACAGCCATTCAGGCTAAAGGAAGTGTACTCATTCATCAAAAGATGTTTGAAAGCCGTTTGTTTTTTGTTGATAAACTGATTGATATGGGTGCACAGATTATCTTGTGCGATCCGCACCGTGCTGTAGTAATTGGATTGGAACGTGAGCAGAAGTTAAGAGGCATTACCATGAGCAGCCCCGATATACGTGCAGGACAGGCATTGCTCATTGCAGCATTAAGTGCAGAAGGAAAAAGCACTATACAGAATATTGAACAGATTGATCGTGGCTATCAATACATTGATGAACGATTGAGAAATTTAGGTGCAGATATTAAACGGGTTAACGGATGATCAGCAACATTACAAAAGAAGAAATCATTTTAGAAAACGAACGTGTATTACTTCGTCCGTTAATTGATTCAGACATTGAACACCTGCTTCCTTTTGCATTAAACGAAGCTGATCTGTGGAAGTATTCGCTGGTTAGTCCTGCAGGTGAAGAGGGGATGAAAAATTATATCAGCAGCACACTGCAAAACAAAACAGCAGGTATTGAATACCCATTTATTGTGTTTGATAAACAAACCAACCGGTATGCCGGCAGTACCCGGTTTTATGATATTCAGCAAAACAATCTCTGCACACAACTGGGCTATACCTGGTATGGCAAAGCGTTTCAGCGTACAGGTCTTAACAGACATTGTAAACTGCTGTTGCTTTCATTTGCCTTTGAACAGTGGAATCTGGAGCGTGTTGAGTTCAGAGCCGATGCAAACAATCAACCATCTGTCAATGCCATGAAAGCAATTGGTTGTGTTGTTGAAGGAATACTGCGCAGCAATATGAGCATTGAAACAGGCGGCAGAAGAAACAGTATTGTGCTGAGTATATTGAAAGATGAATGGTTTGGCGGAGTAAAAGAAAAGCTGCTAAAAAAAACGCTGTTGTAACTGAGCTGTGTCAGTTGAAAAAATGCAGCAGCAGTTCTATAAACAAAGCATACACTTCTTTACAAAACAATTTTTTGTATGAAAAAGCTGTTGCAGCAAATTCGTGATTGTACCGTATGCCAAAACCATTTGGCTGCAGGTGTGAGGCCAATTGTTGCAGCAGATCCAAAAAGTAAAATCATTATCATAGGTCAGGCGCCGGGGAAAATTGTTCATACAACCGGTATTCCGTGGAATGATAAAAGTGGTGATAACTTACGCAACTGGCTGGGCGTTACCAAAGAAGTCTTTTATAATCCGGCTCAGTTTGCTTTAATGCCAATGGGTTTCTGTTATCCGGGAAAAGGAAAGTCGGGTGATTTACCACCACGCCCCGAATGTGCACCTCTCTGGCATCAACAACTGTTGAAAAAAATGCCGCATGCAACTCTCGTAATTCTTATTGGACAATATGCACAGCAATATTATCTGGGCAATGCAGTTAAAGCAACCCTCACCGATTCTGTACAGCAGTTCAAAACATACCTGCCCCGGTATTTCGTATTACCACATCCATCGCCCAGAAACAATATCTGGCAGGCAAAAAATCCCTGGTTTGCACAAACCGTTTTACCGGAGCTTAAAATACAGGTGCAACAGGCCCTTGGAATCAGTTTAACACGCAAATGATGGGCAAACCCGGTACTAAAAGAGAAAACTGCCCGTTTTATAAATGAGCGTTTTCTGTAAAAATACAAGCATTGGCATGCTTACAACACTTGCCATATAAGCCAAACAGCTTAATTTTGTCCATCATTCAAAAAACCAATTCACATTGAATAAACCGGCTCATGATATTGACCTCAACCGTGTAAAAAATAAACAGGTTGTTTCGTTTATTCATGATAACGGATTGTATCAGTTGCAGGACTTTGCAGAACTGCAATCGTTTTCACGCAGTCATCCCGATATTGATGCGTTTCATCATCACTCCAAAACATTTCATATTCAAAAGCCGGTTGATGAGGTGTGGGAGGCTTATAAAAATATTCATCCCAAAAAAGCATGGTGTGGTAAAATGCTCCAGTTTGGTTTACAATATTGCCGCAAACAAAATAAGCTGGCGTATATAGATGATGAATACAAAGGTGCTTCTGTTGGACAAATTGTATTGATTCGTGTAAAAGTATTGGGTGGTTTGGCACGCATTGCTGTAGGTCATGAGATAACTGCTGTTAATGAAGAGGAGAAGTATTTAGAAACCAGTTATCTGCTCAAAGGGAAATCACTCGGCTCACAACGCATACGACTCAGTACATGTAAAGAGGGATTTACCAACATTACGCATCATACCATTTATAAAAGCAAATCACGTTTCAGAGATAAATATCTTTATCCCATTCTGCATACCAAAGCCATCAGCGAATTTCACGGAAACATCAAACGGCATCTGACCCGTTCCTTATAACTGCAACTGTATTGCGGTGATAAATTTTTTACTTTTAACAGCTTATGCAAGAAACTACATCAAAGCTTTTGATTATTACAGCTCCTTCAGGCGCAGGTAAAACTTCCATCACCCGTCATCTGATGAAAAAATTTCCGCAACTGGCTTTTTCTATTTCAGCTGCAACAAGAGAACCGAGAAAGCACGAACAAAACGGAAGGGATTATTATTTTATCAGTACAGAAGAGTTTCAGACAAGAATACAGGACGATGCATTTGTTGAATGGGAAATGGTGTACGAAGGAAAATATTACGGCACATTAAAAAGCGAACTGCAGCGCATTTGGCAAAACGCACAGATACCTGTGCTGGATATTGATGTAAAAGGAGCCATTCATGTACAGGGCCTGTACCCAAAACAAACACTTTCTGTTTTTATCGAGCCTCCTTCCATTGAAGAATTAAAACGCCGGCTCGAGAGCAGAGGTACAGAAACGGAAGACTCGCTGCAGGCAAGAATTAATAAAGCCTCTTACGAAATTTCATTTAAGCATTCGTTTCATGAAGTGATTATGAACGATGATCTGCAAAAGGCCTGTGCCCGTGCAGAAGAAATAGTGGCTGCATTTATAGCGGCACCCTGAAACTTCAATTGCCATTCCTTACAAAAACACTATTTTTAAATATGAACTGGTATTTACTCATAAGCATTGGTGCCTGTATTCTCCTGTCGGGATTTTTTGCAGGACTTGATGCTGCCTTTGGTTCACTCAATCGTTTTTCTGTTGAGCTGAAAAAAAAACAAGGACTTACCAGTGGCCGCATCCTCAGTGGTTTTATTGAGCAGCAAAGCCGTTTTATTGGAGCGGTACTGGTAGGAGTAAATCTTGCCATGGTACTCTACGTTTTACTGATGACGCATTTTCTCGATCCGCTCTGGAAACAAATGCCAACAGTAATTCAAAGTTCATGGCTGCGTATCATTATTGAAATATTATTAACAGCCAGTATAATTCTTTTAGTACA
>JALHRP010000017.1 GCA_022841365.1 Chitinophagaceae bacterium
TATCACTAAAAATATATGCAGCCATGCCGTTTACATCGGGCACATCTTTGTACTCACCTTTATTAAATGCTTCGCCTGAAAGAATGTTGATGAACGTATTAAACCCTTCATCCATCCATGCATATTTGCGTTCATTGTTACCAACAATCATAGGAAACCATGTATGCCCGAACTCATGATCAGTAACGCCCCATAACCCTGCTTCTGTTGCACCTGCACCACAAAACACAATACCGGGATACTCCATTCCACCAACAATACCTGCTACATTCGTTGCTACCGGATAAGGATACTCGAACAGATAGTTGCTGTAAAATTCAATACTTGCTTTTGTATATTCTGTTGATCTGCGCCAATCGTTCCCATCTTTTTTTGATGCACTTTCTTTAGTATACACACTTACAGCCATGGATTTTTTTCCACTTGGTAAATTAATTCGTGCTGCATCCATAATGAAAGCAGTGCTTGCAGCCCACGCCACATCTCTGGTGTTTTCGCATTTGAATTTCCATGTAGTAAACGGATTACCCGGACGTGAAGTTGCTTTGTTTACTTCATCAGCTGATCTGATTACAACTGTTTTATCGCTGCCCATTGCCTGACCCCAGCGTGTAATTTGTTCTGCAGTAAAACATTCCTGTGCATTGGTTAATGCGCCACTGCCCACCACAATCATGTTTGATGGTGCAGTAATAGAAAAATCAATATCACCATACTCTAAATAAAACTCACCTGCACCTATGTAGGGATTGGTGTTCCATCCAACCAGATCATCATACACACATACACGTGGAAACCACTGTGCCACTTCATACACCCATCCGTCTTTTTGTTTTAAACGGCCCATCCTGTCTGTACCATACTCTGGAATCGTAAATTGATATTCGATGATGACCACTGCTTCTGCGCCTTTACTTTTTAATGGCTTGGGCAACCAGATCTGCATACGTGTATCAGTAACCGAAAAGGTGGGCTCTATCATTTTTCCATCTACTTCCAGTTTCACCGCTTTAATTACACTGCCATCTGTAAACTGTCCGTTAGCCCAGCGGCCACCTTGTGTTGTTGTAGTAGCAGAACCACGGGAATCTGCTTTATAAATATTTTGATCTAACTGCAGCCAGATAAAACGCAGTTCATCGGGACTGTTATTGATGTAACTGATCGCTGCTGTTCCTTTCACACTGTGATCATCGGGATTGATCGCTGCCTGTATAGAATAGTTGGCTTTGTTTTGCCAATAACCCGGGCCCGGTTCACCACTTGCACTCCTTACAGCGTTACCGGGGTAAGGATAAAAGAACGGATGAAATGCTTCACGATGATCGTACTTGCTCTGCGCAAAGATGGATGTACTGATACAAATACTGAGAATGACAAAAAGAATTTTTTTCATATAGATTGTTATAGAGGAATTAAAGAAACGAAGGTTTGCGGAAACCCCCTCTCTTTTTTTGAAAAAGATGCGTTAATAATTCGATGAATGGTGCTGCTGATGGATAATGTTTAATTGTTCAGTGCAAAATTGACTGCAGCCGTTGCATGAATAGCTGTTGTGTCAAATACGGGAATGGGGCTGTCTTCCTGTTTAATAAGGATGGGAATTTCTGTACAACCAAGTATCACTCCTTCTGCTCCGGCTGCTTTCAGCTGATGAATGATTTGAATAAACCCTGCTTTACGCTCAGGCAGAAAAATGCCTTTGCCCATTTCATTATAAATAGCGCTGTTGATGTATTCCATATCCGTTTCATTGGGGATGAAGGTTTCAATTCCCTGTTCTGCTAATTTATTTTTATAAAACGGAAGCTGCATCGTGTACTTGGTTCCCAGCAGTGCTACTTTCTTGAGGTTGAGTTTTACAATTTGTTTTCCTGTTTCTACAGCTACATGAATTAACGGGATGTTGATGGAAGCCTGCACTTGATCTGCAATATGATGCATGGTATTAGCACCCATTAAAATGCACCCGGCACCTGCAGCCTCCAATTTTTTTGCTTCGCTGCTCATGATATTTGCCAATGCATCCCAATCATTGGTAATAGTTAATGCTTTTATTTCTTCAAAGTTTAACGAACTGATGAGCAGCTTTGCTGAAGCAACTCCATCCAACTGCTCATTTACTTTTTGATTAAGTAAACGATAATAATCCATGGTAGAAAGCCAGGTGATACCACCGATGAGACCGATTGTTTTCATGAGTTAAAATTAAAGGAAAGAGTGCAGCTGCAAAGTGGAAATACATTCTGTCGTTTATGCTATAGAAAGTTTATCTCTCAGGGCTTTCAAAAGAAACTCCTGTCGCATTTCTGCAACAGGAGTTTCTTGTCTTTTGCCTTTTGCCTATTACCAATTATCTATTGCACATTGGTTTCACTCTCCTTCCAATTCTCTTGTTTTCTGCCAGGGCTTACTACCCGGCCCATCCATCTTCACGATCTTCGGTGTAAATTTTCCAACAACATCAACCAACGATTGCTGACTCTGCATCACCAGTTCAATATCCTTGTAAGCAAACGGTGCTTCATCTAATCCGCCGCCCATTAACTTCACGCCATGCTTTTTCAATTCATCTTTCAATGCATTATGCGTAATACTTTGCATAGCTCTTGAACGACTCATTAAACGTCCGGCTCCATGTGAAGCAGAGTTTACAGATGCAGATTCACCTTTACCTTTTACAATAAAGCCAGCGGCTGTCATACTTCCCGGAATAATACCCAGCACATTTTCGCCTGCAGGTGTTGCACCTTTCCGGTGAACGATCACATTTTTTCCTTCCCACTTCTCCTTCCATGCAAAGTTGTGATGATTCTCCACCATCTTCATGGGTCTCCGTCCAAGTTGTTTAGCAATTTTTTGATGAATGATATGATGACAGGCACTTGCATAGTCACCTGCCAAATTCATTGCTAACCAATATTCCATTCCTTCTTCTTCATCAAGGTTTAACCACGCAAGGTTCTTCGCATCCTGAGGCAAACGTCGTTTGCTGATAGCGATCTTGGTATAATGGTTGGCAATATTTGCACCCAATGCTCTTGAACCGGAGTGACTCAACAGTCCGACATACTTACCTGCTTCCACACCCAGCACTTCATCTTTCTCTGCAATTTCAACTACACCAAATTCAACAAAGTGATTACCGCTTCCGCTGCTGCCTAATTGTTTCCATGCACGACCGTGCAGATTTTTAAGCAACGGTAATTGAAAAAACAATTCGTTATCCATCACTTCATGATCTTCGCTTTGTTTGAATTGTGCTCCGCTGCCAAACAAGGTAGCTTCGTTGATTTCTCTTGCAAAGAATGCTTCACGTTGTACCAACTCTTTCGGATCAATATCGAAAATGCTCAAACACATTCTGCAACCAATGTCCACACCAACGCCGTAAGGGATCACTGCATTCTCAGTTGCCAACACGCCGCCGATGGGTAAACCATATCCGTAATGTGCATCGGGCATTAATGCACCCGCCACTGCCACCGGTAACTTTGCTGCAGTGTACATCTGGTGCATGGCGCTTTTTTCAATATGCTCACTTCCGAAAACATTGAATTGAATTCCGTTTTGATTCAATGAGACCTCCCCAGAACTTCGTTCGTAACCTTCGCCATGCTCGGTTACCTCCGAAGGAGGGGCTTCAAACTCCGAATTTTTCATTAGTTTTTTTGCTATTAAAGCTAATACTGCGTCGTCTCTATATTCAATTGGTGCACTTAACACTTTTTTTAATAGTTCCATTACTTCTTCCTTTGTGTGATGCTTGTAATTTTTTTGCATCACATTCATGGCGACGCTGATCACCGGTCCTTCCGGGTAGCCAATCGCTCTTAATTCTTTTCCTGCTATTTTTAACTTGCTCATTGTTCTTACTTTAAGTTACTGCTTTTTGGAAAAGCACCCCTGCTGCATCGCATACCGCTTGCATCGGTAAACAGAGGTTGCTTATTTCCTCCTCTGCACATAATCTGTTTATTGTTTAATTCAATGTTTCCTGTCTTGCGAAACCGATTACAGTTCTTGTTTGTTCCGCAACAACCGGCTCCGGTTCTGCCCGAAACATTTTCAATGCTTCCAGCAATCCGTTTGCCCAGTTGTACTGCCGGTCGGTATGCAATACCTGTGCATAGTTTCCGGCCAGTTCAATCATCCTGTTATCGGTTAATACAAATACAGTGTTGTTGAAAAACATTTTCTGTTCTGTATGATCAAAATATGAATGTTGATAGACATTCATGATCTCACTTCTGTACTGCTCGTTCACATATGCAAATGTTTTGGTTGTATCCACTTCGCCGATAAAGCTTACACAAGGCATCCGGTCGAAGCGTGTTACATAAAACACTTTCACGTCCATGTAATGCCCGTTAAACAAAGCACCTGCATCATTCATCTGTCTTGTAAATAATCTCCATAACATAACTCCTCCTTAGTTTTTTGCAACAGCGTTTGTTACAGCGTTGCGGTTTTGGTTAATGTGTTCTCTTCGTTTTTCAATCAGCGATTGGATGATGTACGCAACAATCCAGATAGCTGCTCTGATCAATACCTGGTTCATAGCATGCTGTTTGAACATAAAAAAGCCCGGTCGTTCATTCACTCCGGGCATGTTCTTCTGTACAGCGCTGCTATAGAGAATTACAATCCTGCCGGAGATGAAGGATAAATATTTGTTCGTTTTCAGACATACGATTCCTGTTACTGCTTTTACACGAAGCTGTTACTGACTGCTTCGAAAACAGCTGACTGAATCTTAAATGTTGTACTTGCGGTTTAATCATTCGCTTTGTTTAAAGTGTTATCAGTTTAGCAACGGCCTGTATTCATAAAAAATAGTGAACAAACAAAAACCCCGACAATACTGTCGGGGCCTGTGTTATATCGAATTTCGTTTCTTCAACTTTATTCAACAGCAGCAAATGCCCCGCAAACAGTATAGTCTCCTTTAGGACTAAACCAATTCGCTGTTTTAATTTGTACTTGTGTGCGTAGCATTTTGTTGTTTTTAATTTTGTGAGTGCAAAGATGGATTTATTTTTTTGATGTTGCCAACTTTTTGAAAAGAAATTTTAAAAATAATTTTTAATGACTCCTACCAACTCACTTCATCAATCTCTATTTCTCCATTTTGATTATCCATCATTATATTTTTTATTTCTATTGTTTGATTTGGTTTGCCAAAGTTTTTATATACAGTTACCCTGATGACGGAAGGCACTTTGCCCTTGTATTGATAACCGCTGTAAAAATGAACCCACAACTTATATTTACCCTCAGCAGCTTTTTTAATCTGATACTCCGCCATACTGTTCTGATAATAATAACCGGAACTGTACCCGGTCATAAACCCTCCGTGTCTGGATTTTGAATTATTTATTCTGGCTGTACTCAAACCCGGCTCTTCTACACTTAAATTAAGACTGCTTTGTTCATGATTACTCTCAACAACAATCCGCAGATCACAAGGAAGAGGTTTTATTAGTGATGGATTTATACGTTGCAGGTTAAGCTGCCCTTTATGTATTTGTATGATGGCGTTCATTTCATTGAGCATAATAGATTTGATGATTTCTAAATCGGACTGATAGTAATTAGTATGCGCTTTTGTAATTTCATCATACAATAGATCAACAGCTATTTGATACTTACCACTCTGGTAGTAAGCCCATGCAAGATCTCTGGAGTAAGATATTTCATCGGGATGGTCTTTTACCAACTCCTGAAAAACTTCAATGGCCAGTGCAAATTCCTTCCAGCTTTCAAGAAAAAAACCAATCGTACGCAAAATTGTTGCATGGTTGCTGTACTGTTCAGCTGTATTCATTAAAACAGAAACAGCCTTTTGCTTAAACCCATGCTCATAGAGATGCTCTGCCATATCAAAATAAAATCCTGCATCATCTTTATACTGCAGCCTTAATTCTTCATACTTACTTAACTTAAGTTCTTTCGCAGTTAGTTTTATTTCTGCCAGATAATCAACATCGGGCATATGCTTTAATTTATATCTGCGATAATAACTCCCCGAACCTGTATAACCTCCTTTTTTAGATGTAATAATGATTACGCCATTAGCCCCCGCTGAACCAAAGATTGCAGTAGCCGATGCATCTTTAAGCACCGTGATGTTATCTATGTCAGCAACATTCACCACATCATCAATCCTTCCGCTTAGAGGAACTCCATCCAAAACAAATAATGGTTGTCCACTAGATGAGAGTGATGATACGCCTCTTATTCTGATATTGGGAGAAGAGCCGGGCTCACCTGTATTTCCCGAAATATTCAGTCCGGGCACTCTTCCATTTAATACATCTGCAACAGTTCTGTAAACAGGAGAGATTTGATTTTTGCTGATCGTGCTGACGGCGTAACCCAGATTTCGTTTAGCACTTACTCCATAACCAACTACCACTACTTCCTGCAAATGTTTAGTTCCCGAAATTGTGATACCAGGCGCCCTGCCTTGTAACTCATTCCCAACAGAACTGTTTTCAACCGTTTCTTCCTGTTGTTTTGCTACTGCAGTGCTTTCAGCTATTTTATTTGCAGAGATATATTGTATCAATGGCTCTTCTTTTCCCCAGTATTGAATACGCTTGTTATAATTTTTTATTACCGGAGATAAAATTGAATCAATTGAAGGTTTCCCTAAAGAATTGCGTATTACTCTTGTATCTAATTTTACAAAACCTCTTTGCCGGCATTCTTCCTCCAGTTCTTTAGGTGGAGAAATATTATAGTTGATATAATCTTCGATACGTTCCAGTACGATATAGGCCGTGTGTTTTGTAACAACTTTTTCCTTCAATCCAAATTCAAGTATATCATTCCAGGAAAAAACTGTATGAAGAGATTCATAATTCACAAGCATTGGAACACGGTCAACAGCAGAATAAGAGGGTGTATGATTATATTTTAAAACAATTGTTTCTTTTGCATAAATCCGGCTATCATTTCCATAAACAAGTGTAATGGTATCAGCTTCAGATGTTGTTGTGCCATGTATAAATAAAGGTTTGTTGAGTTTTTCCTGAAGGCTGTTTTCAAATATGCTCTTACCTGATGACTCCATATCTACCAGATAGTTTTCTGCCGCAGAAGCTGTTGTAATTGCTTTTGCAACAGTCCATCTGTGCAAAGGAATATAGGCTCCTCCGCTCATTTCGGCCATTCGATTTAAACGTACACTGTCTGCTGATGAAAGCGCACATACTGTAAATATTGGTTTTTTTGCTGCTGAAGGTAAGGACGAACCTACTGTGCTTTTACCATCAGAGAAAACCATGATAACATCCTGTACTGCAGATGAAAATAAAAGATTGGAAAGCTTTGTGCCACCATCGTATTGCAACCCATTGATATAATCAACTAACTCAAACCAGGAATTATTTCGGTAACGGAATAGAACTGTATCGGTAATTGTATGATTAAATGTAACAAACGTTACCTCCTCAACTTTATGATAGCTGAGATACTGCTTTAGAAAAGAAGCTTCTTTTTTGGTATCTCTTCTTTTGCCTGACGATGATACATCCCAAAACACCAGTATTTTTTTGGGCTGAAGTTTATAAACACTGTCAACATCGGTTTTGTATCTGATGGCGAAATATGTAAGATCATTTTCTTTTTTACTATAGTGTAACAGTGACTGTTTAACGGGCAGTTCGAATCTGATTGGACGGTCAGGGACATATTTGCTTACTCGTTTAGAGCAGTTGTAACTGTCATCGTTTTTTGAAAATCTTTCACCATAAAGCAGTCCATAGTTAATAGCAGGCACTGACTTTTGGCCATAAACATTCACCTGTACAGAAAAGCTGCTGACTGTATCTTTGATTTGCAGCGGTAGATGATATTGTAACTCACCGCCTTTTTGTTTCAACAGCTGGAGTATTGTAATAGTCACCTTTCGTGATTTTTTTGCCGGCACAGGATAGATACGAAGGCTATATGAATGATCATACTCTTTTAACAGCAAAGCAGGATCAATTCGTTTTCCCACAATCCGGTTATACGCATTGGTTGCTTTCCATTTTTCTTCAATGGATCCATCTCTGTACTTACCATTGAGATCGAGCTGAAATGCAGTTATTACCTGCTCAGGCTGCAACTGAAATCTAAAAAGCCCTTCAATCTCAGTAATATGATCATTGTAAAATTCGAGCTCGATAAATGTTGTCGCCGTAAGACCATCAGCAGTTATATTGATTGAAGCGTTTTTCAATTTCATATGACTGTCAAACAATCTCGGCGAAACCGTTCTCTGAGCTGACAGATGTATAGATACTACACTAAATAGTACAAACAGATTGATTCGCATAAGACAGAGTTTGTCTTATGATGTGTACATGTTTGATATTACATAACGCAATGAAAAAAAACTTACTCAACTAAAACAAACTCCCTTGCATCCCCGGCCTCCGAAACTTTGTTCTGTCCAAACTCCACTCTTCTGCATTCATACCATAGAGCTTGCCATACTTTTTATACTGCTGTGCCACAATTTGTGCAATGGGTCCTTCACCACGCATTCGTACACCAAAACGGGTGTCGTTCACTTTTCCGTCATGACTGTGTTCAATATGATGCCACACTTTATCTGCACGGTCGGGAAAATTTTTATACAGCCAGTCGTGAAATAAAAATTTGATAGCACCATTCAAACGAATAAATGTGTAAGCAGTAAAAGTAGCACCGTTATCTTTTGCTGCTTTCATGATGCGTTGCATTTCGTGTTCGTTCAGTCCGGGAATCATGGGCCCCATCATAATGCCCATGCGTACACCTGCACTGCTCAGTTCGCTAATCACTCTCAGTTTTGCTTTTGCAGTTACGGTACGTGGTTCCATTACTCTTCTTAAATCTTCGTTGAAAGAGGTGATGGACACCATTGCCGATACAATATTTTTCTTCCCCATTTCCTGCAACACATCTTTGTCTTTTAGTATCCACGCATTTTTTGTGAGGATACCTACGGGTTGATTAAACTCGTTGCATACTTCCAACAATCCACGTGTTAAACGGTATTTCTGTTCGGCCGGTTGATAGCAATCGGTATTACCACTGAGCATGATGGGTGTGGCATCCCATTTGGGATGCATTAAAAATTTTCGCAGCAGTTGCGGCGCATTTTTTTTGATGAGGATCTTTTGTTCAAAATCCATTCCTGCACTGTAGCCCCAGTACTCATGCACATTGCGTGCATAGCAGTAAATGCAGCCATGTTCACAACCGGCATAGGGATTCATACTGTAGCTCATGCCCACATCGGGACTTTCCACTTTGTTGACAATGGTTTTACTTTCCTGTTCAATGTATTGGGTGGGTAAATTGGTTTCCTGCCAATCGTCAATTCCTTCAATGTGTTCTTTTGTTTTTTCATTTTTGAGAAAGCGGTTTTTGGTGTTGAACTGTGCACCACGTCCGGCAATATAGCCCCCTCCGTCTCCCCCTTCTGGGGAGGGATTAGAAACATCCTGCTTCTTTGGTGTTACTTTAAAATGATCCTGTTGTAATTTTTCTGACATAATGTTTTTGTTTTAAACCACAGAGACACGAAGACACAGAGTTGCTTCAGGTAACAGTTCTTCTCAGTGCACACTGTGTCTCTGTGGTTAATAAAAGTTGAATAGAATTGCTAAATGAGGCAGTGTGCGACGCAACGAAACTTTAATAGTAGTTCTCAACTCTGTTCCATAAAATTTAATTTATAATTTTTCTTAAGTTGGTATTTGTAAGTATAGGTATCTAAGCGAGGGCTGTGTCTTGCTGTCCTCCCCCTTCTGGGGGAGCTAGAGGGGGCTAAACAACTCCCCTTGCTTTGTTGTAACAGCAAGGTTTTGAAAAGCCAGTCGCTGTACAATTTGATATTTAGTATCCTGCAGCGGTCGTTTTAATAACAACATCCCATCGGCAATAAAACGCCCGGTGAAATGTTTGTGCGAAAATTCCAGCCAGCCTTTTTCATATTGCCAAGGTTCTAATTTTCGTGCAATCGTTATAACCGGTTCAAGCATAAAATGCGGCTTGTTGTCCTTATTCAGTTTCATTAAACGCTGCGCATCGGTGCGGATGGTTTTTACCAATGATTGGATGGGCAGCTTACTTACTACATTGATATAAATGGTATGGCTGGGGAAACTTCCGTAATCACGCAGTTCTACTTTTATAGGATGAAACCCCATCGCAATCATCTGCAACCTGTTCAGCAAACGTTCTTCCATCATTTCATACTGGAGAAAATTCGCCAGCGTAATGTGTGGCTTTCCCCACTTGGCCTGCTCACAGCGGTAATCGGTTGAAAACTGTTCTTTTACTTTTACAATACGGTTCCATAATTCTTCATGCGGACTTAATACCAGCAAATACTCATAAATACGGTAACCGGGAATAGTTGTGGTTGTAATTGATTGTAATTGCATAACCCATCGTTTAAGCCTCACCCTCGTTCCCTCTCCAGTAGAGAGGTAGGCCGGGCAAGTAGTTACTAATTTAAATACTGATGTACACTTCTGCTGTTTACACAATCATCTTTTTGTTGAGAGATCATTAACAGCAGGATGGGTTTGCCGAAGTAACTGTTTCAAAAAAAATATTTGCTGAAACCGTGTTGCTAAATTACTAAAAGTTTTAGCTTTACCAAACTTTCTTACAAACCCAGACATGTTTTTTTATCACCACTTCTTGCAAGAGCAGGAGTTAAATTATTTTTTATGGATGGGGAAGATTTTTTTGGTGCCGCTTACAAAGGCAGCAAACAGTTTACACAACAGCAGGTGAAAACAGCGAACGCAACAGGCTTTGGTGCAGCTGCCGATGATTATGCTGAGCGTGGTATTGATTTAAATGAACAGCTCATTAAAAACAAACCGGCGACGTTCTTTTTTAAAATGAAAGGCGATGCCATGCAACAGGTGGGCATTTTTGATGGCGATATTTTAATTGTAGACCGCTCGTTGCAATTAGTGAATGGAAAAATTATTGTAGCGGTACTCAACGGTGAGTTACTTGTGCGGCGATTTCATAAAAATTTTTCATCGGCATTTTTAATTCCGGAAAATCCGAGATACAAACCGGTGAACCTTGCAGAGTTCAGTGATTTTAAAGTGTGGGGAGTAGTGGTGCATTCCATTCATTCGTTTACCCCCTAACCCCCTGCAGGGGAACTATACGCAACAACCAGATAAAATACTACAGTATGGAAAAGAAAATGTTTTACAGGGCTTCACCACTTTTATTCGGACTGGCAAAAGAGTTACGTAATCATGTAACAAATGCGGAAATGGTACTATGGAGTTATTTACGAACAAAACCTGATGGTTTCAAATTCAGAAGACAACAACCATTAGGAATTTTTATTGCAGACTTTTATTGTCATCGCCTGAAATTGGTAATTGAGATTGACGGATCAATTCACAAGAAAAAAGAAGTAGCAGAACACGATCGATATAGACAACGTCTAATTGAAGAAGACGGAATAAATGTAGTGCGTTTTACTAATGAACAAATAGAAACCGATCTTGATCATGTAATTAGTACAATACAAGAACTGTTACATGTTTAAAACAGAAACAAAAACAGCGGAGTGTTTGAGCTCTCCCTTTAGGGAGCGGGGAGGGTCTATGTATGCCATTGTTGATTGTAATAATTTCTATTGTTCCTGCGAACGATTATTTAAACCGCATTTGGATAATAAACCGGTTGTGGTACTCAGTAACAACGATGGCTGTATTATCAGCCGCAGCGATGAAGCGAAGTTGTTGGGTGTGGATATGGCAGGGCCGTACTTTATGGCGAAGCCGTTGATTAAAAAACATGATGTTTCAGTATTCAGCAGCAACTACAACCTCTATGGCGATTTGAGCATGCGGGTGATGGATACACTGCGTGCTGTTATTGGCAAGCAACAGGTAGAAGTGTATTCGGTTGATGAAGCATTTGTTGACCTGAGCATGTTCGCCACAGAAGAGCTGGATGATATTGCACGTAAGATGAAAGCAACGGTTGAACAATGGACGGGTATTAAGGTGTCAATTGGTGTAGCGCCAACAAAAGTTTTATCCAAGCTGGCGAATCGCTTATCGAAAAAAAACAAAGTAAAATCAGGCGGAGTGATTGTGCTGGATACGATGGAGAAAATAAAACAGGCTTTAGCCATTACACCTGTTGGTGACATCTGGGGAGTAGGTGGTCAGTATGCAAAGAAACTAAAAGAACAATGGTTTATTGATGATGCATTGCAGCTGAGTAAAATGAGTGAAGAGTTTGGTCGCCTGCATTTAGGTGGTGTGGTAGGTGTCCGTTTGATCCGGGAACTCAACGGTATTGCATCAAAAGAAATGCAGGACGAACTGGTAAATAAAAAAATGATCGCTACCACACGCATGTTCGGCAGCCCGGTTGGCGACATCAATGATATTAAAGAGGCCGTTGCTACCTATACATCAAGGGCTGCCGAAAAATTAAGACGGCAGCAGAGTGCTGCCAACATCATCAGTGTATTTGTGGTATCAAAAGAAGAAAATCACAACGCCACGTTTAACCGTGGTATTACGCACAGCAAGTACAGCATCTTACCAACTGCCACTTCTTTCACGAATGAATTAATTAAACCGGCAGTAGCAATGGTTGATCATCTATTCAAAAAAGGAACATTGTATAAAAAAGCAGGGGTGATGTTGAGCGGACTTGTTCCAGATGCTTCTATTCAGGGAAATTTATTTTTGCCCCAAACAAAAAACAACAGCCGCCTGCTGATGGATATGATTGATAACATCAACTTCAGTCAGCGGAATGATGTGTTGAAGTTTGCAGCCAGCGGCACCACCCGGGATTGGAAGATGCGGCAGGAATTACGCAGTCCACGTTATACCACACGTTGGGAAGAGTTGTACGAAGTAAAGTAAACAAGCCGCTGATACTTTTTCCGGTGAAAGAAACAGGTAATTCGGTACATTCATTTTCCTAAACCAAACACATGAGAAAGATTATTTCCCTGCTGCTGTTACAAGCTGTTGTTTTCTTTTCATTCGCACAGCAAAAGACGATTGCAATACAATGTGGTAAAATACTGGATGTACGCAGCGGTAAAATTTTAGTGAACCAGGTGATTCTTGTAAAAGGAAACAAGATTGAATCAATTACCGATGCTGCCAACTTCAAACAAAAAACAGATTCAGTGATTGATCTGAAAGACTATTTTATTTTGCCGGGATTGATCGACTGTCACACACATGTACTGCTGCAGGGAGATATTACCACTGAAGATTATGATGTACAGATATTGAAAGAATCCATTCCTTACCGCACACTGCGTGCATCGAAAAGTGCACATCAATCGCTGCTCAACGGTTTTACAACCATCCGTGATTTGGGAACGGAAGGCGCAGGCTATGCCGATGTGGATATTAAGAAAGCCATCAACAAAAATATTATTCCCGGTCCGAGAATGTTTGTATCAACGCTGGCCATTAACACAACGGGGCATTATTTAATTGCAGAGAAAGAATATGCATGGGAATTAAAATTACCCAAGGGGCTGCAGGAAATTACCGGTGCCGATGAGGGACGCAAAGCAGTGCGTACACAAATTGCTTATGGTGCAGACTGGATAAAAATTTATGCCGATCGTGGTTATGTGCGTTTACCCAACGGGGGTTATAAAAGCATTCCCAATTTTACCAAAGAAGAAATTGAAGCTATTGCCGATGAAACGCTTAAAAGCAGAAAAAAATTAGCAGCACATGCTGTTACACCCGATGGGATTATTTATTCCATCAACGCAGGCGCAAGTAGTATTGAACATGGCTTTGGCATGAACGAAGAATGCATGCAATTGATGGCAAAGAAAAATGTGTTCTGGTGCCCAACCATTTATGTGAACGATTTTGTTGCAGAAGGAAGAGCCAAAGCAGGAAGCCCGATTAATAAATACTTTACACAATCAGAGCCGGATGTATTTAAAAAAGCAATGAGCTTTGGTGTAAAGATTGCTTACGGTACAGATATTGGCGGTTACGACTGGAACGAACCGCAAACAAAAGATTTTGAATATTTTATTCAATACGGGATGCAGCCGCTGCAGGCCATCCAAACAGCAACCATCAATGGAGCAGAGTTACTGGAACAAACAGGATTGATTGGCGAAATAATTCCCGGTGCCTATGCCGATATCATTGCAGTAAAAGAAAATCCACTCAATAACATTAAAGTATTGGGCGATGTAAAGTTTGTAATGAAAGACGGAAAAGTATATAAGCAGAGTAAATAAAAATTATTCTATGTAAAAAGAAAAGGGGCTTCTAAAGCCCCTTTATTAGTAGATGTTTGAAAAATGTATTGTTGAAAATAGTTGTTAAAACTTCCACCAAGATTTGGCAGAGGGCTCAGGTTTCTTAATTGCAGAATTGAAGTGTTTGTTTACATTGGTTTATTTTAACTATTCAACATTATTAGTTTATAATTTCATCTCTTTCATTCGATCAGACCACTAGGCGTGGTCCGATCTTATACTTACTTGAACTGATTTACATTGATGATACCCGAAAGTATCAATCCGTTGTTACGTTGAAAAACATTTCTGCCGTTTACTTCTCTTCCCAGTTGTAAAATCTGGTTGATAAAACCTCCTTCTAATCGAAACGACGAACTGAAACGATAACCGAGCAACAAACCAATCCTGTTCTGATCAAAAATATTTTCATTCACATTTTTCCCAAAGCCAATAAAAATTTCATCATAAGCAGCAATGTATGGTTCTTTGTCTTCGAGGGTTTTACCTTTTAATGCATGTTGCAAACGAAGCATATACCTTGCACGGTTTAAGTATAACCATTCTTCCGGTTTCACAGATGCAGCAGTTGCATAACGGGGCAGCCATCGTTGTTCCAGTAAAAAGCGATGTGTAAGATCAACGCTTCCGTTGCGTTGTGTTAGTGTAGCAGCCTGGTACAAACGGTGTTCAGTAAATGTTTTTCCAAACGCATTGAGCGGATAATCTCCATAGTTATAGGTCTCTGCCCATGCATAACCGGCACGTACAGTAAGGTTGCTGTTTACATGATAGTTGATGCCGGTGCGGAGTAAACTCTGTTGCCACTTGCTTAAAAAATCTTCCCTGCGCCATTGATACTCCAGATGAGCACTCCATTTTTTTTGAATGAAAAAAGTGCCTGTAGCAGCATACCAGCCAATACTGTTATAATCGTTGATTCTCGTGTTTTGTGCAGTGCTGTAAAAGTTACAGATGCACAATACAGTTATGAGCAAAAGTGAAATTCGTTTCATGGTCTGCAAAAATAATGGCATCCGGATGAATTACAGAAGGATAAAAATGTTGGCAAACACTAGATTGATCTGATCAGTAAAATTTTAAGCAATGCTGATGTTGAATGCAAAGTTGATTCATGTGCAGCAATAGTGTTCTTATGCAGTCAGCAGTTTTTTCAACGGCATCTCTTCCAGAATCATTCGTTCTGATGAAGCTCCGCTCTTTTTCCATTTAATTAAGCGAATCATACCATCGGCAATTTCAATACCGGTAATGTCGCCATCACTGTAACAGCAACATCCGCTGTTAAAATAATACGGCTTCATATTTACATAGTTCCCGCTTACATAATCATATTCCTGTTGTCTGAAATGGATGGCAGCATTGAGCGATGCAATCAGTGCTTCATCTTTACGTTCTCTTGCATCCATCAGTTGTTTATATAAATGCTCCAGATGTGTGAGCGATGCAAACACCGGCTGATGAGTATGACCTGTAATGAGCACCGGATTTTTTTCCAGCTTGCTCCACTCATACATAAACAGGTTGTGTTTGGTTTTTAATTCTTTGCTGGCGGCGGGTGTGTTGGGATTTAAGTTGAGATAACTTTGCAGCGGTGCCCATATACGGCCAACAAACCATGCACTCAAAGGATTGGTATCACTTTGCCCATCGCCCTGATGGCCATGTGTTAAAAAAACCGGCAGCATTTTTTCTTCTATGGCAATCTGCAATACAACGGCTTCATACACTTTTACAGGTTCGCCATACATACTCATCAGTTGCAAGCCTGCAAACGGATCGTTGTTCCAGAAAATATCATGATTGCCGAACACTTTGGTAAAGCGTTTTGCCTGCAGGAATTTTTTCTCGGCTTCTGTTGTTATTTTATTATTTGCTTTTACAGGCCACATGGTGTTTTCCCACAACTCTTCACTGTCACCCAGCGAAATAAAATGAAATTGCTGCTCATTATAATACGAGAGTGCAGCGAGGTAGTTCGGTTCTGCCTTTATAAAATCATCACTTCCATTCTTAGCTCCTTTATGCTGATCGCTGAAGATGATAAACCTGTCTGCTTCAACAGCGTTCAGCAGCAATCCTTTTTTGCCGGGATTTGTAAGACTGTGTTCATACAATTTGGTTAAAGCAGTATGCACCCGTTGCAAATCGGGTTTGCTCGAAAATTTATTGGCCAGTCTTGTAACCGGTTTGGTTAATATTTTTTGGAGGAATCGGCGCATATAGTTTAAGATCTTGCTAAAATAACTATTTTTCGTTCCTTTGAACTTATGCAACAGATCATTGAAGAGATCAGTACACTGTATCAACAGCAGTTTCATATTTCACCTCAAAGCATTGAAAAAATTCCGCAAAGCGGAAGCGACCGTGTGTACTACCGTGTTTCAGGCGCAACTACCTGCATTGCTACTGTAAGCAGTAACATCAGAGAGAATCAAACGTTTTTGCAATTCAGCCGTCATTTTAAAGAGCGCAACTGTCCGGTACCTGCCATCATTTGTGTAAGCAAAGATGAACAGGTTTATCTGCAGGAAGATTTTGGTGATATCTCTTTACTTAATGAACTGGAACAGCATGGCTATACAGAGCATGTGTATGGATTGTTTCAGCAAAGCCTGCAGCAACTGGCACATATGCAAATCAACGGGCATCATCAGCTCAATTACGATTGGTGCATTACTTCAAAGGAATTTGGCAAGCAGGCCATTCTTTCAGATTTACTCTATTGCAAATATTATTTCATTGATGCATTAAAAATTCCGTACGATAAAGAAAAATTGATTGATGATTTTGAAGCACTGAGTACCTACCTCACACATGTAGATCATAAGTATTTTATGTTTCGTGATTTTCAGAGCCGCAATGTTATGGTTACAGATGGCTTGGTTAAGTTTATAGATTACCAGGGCGGCATGCGTGGAGCCTTGCAATACGATGTGGCTTCTTTACTGTGGCAGGCGAAGGCAGACTTGCCGGATGAATGGAAGAATAATCTACTTGAATATTATATGGATTGTGTGGATGAAGTGTTGCATACAAAAATTGACCGCACCAGATTTGTGAGTCAGTACAACGGCTATGTACTCATTCGTTTGTTACAGGTGTTGGGTGCTTATGGCTTTAGGGGTTTGTTTGAGCGGAAGGCTCATTTTTTAACCAGCATTCCGCTGGCATTAAAAAATCTGCGTTGGTTTTTAAGCAATAAAAAAGCGGGGATTGTATTGCCCGAGTTTGAACGTATGCTGGGATTGATGGTGGAGGATGAAGTGATTCAACGCTTTGAACCCATCAGGGCAACAGACGATACAAAGCTGCTGGTACGCATCAACAGCTTCTCTTATAAAACAACTGGTATACCTAAAGATGAAACAGATAATGGTGGCGGGTTTGTGTTTGATTGCAGAAGTATTTTTAACCCCGGAAGATTTGCTGAGTACAAAACACAAACGGGCAGAGATAAACCCGTGAAAGATTTTCTGGAGCAGCAGACAAAAATGCTGCAGTTTTTAAACAGTGTATATAACATTGCAGATATTGCTGTTGAAGATTATATGCAGAGAGGATTTGAAAACCTGCAGATCAGTTTTGGCTGCACGGGCGGTCAGCACAGAAGTGTTTATGCAGCAGATGCATTAACGAGACATTTGAAAAATAAGTATGGAGTAAAGATCGAGTTACAACATCTGGTGCAGGATGCAAAGAACTGGGTGAATAAAGCCCCTGGCTCAGAGTAATAATAAATTGTGCCTGATTAATCTCTCGTAATAATTTAAAAAGAACATGATGATTGAGAACAATGAAGCTGCTGCGAGTACCCCCTTCAGGGGGCGGAGGGGGCTTAAAGCCATGATTTTTGCAGCAGGATTAGGTACAAGGTTTAAACCATGGACGGATCATCATCCCAAAGCATTAGCCATTGTAAACGGTAAAACTTTATTGCAACGAAATATTGAATACCTGCAGCAATATGGTATTACAGATGTAGTGGTAAATGTTCATCACTTTGCTGATCAGATTATGGATGCTGTAAAAACAAATAATGGATGGGGAAGTAATGTAGTTATCAGTGATGAGCGAAATGAAGTATTGGAAACCGGCGGCGGTTTATTGAATGCAAGAACATTGCTCGATGGCACTGAGCCTTTTGTAACCATTAATGTTGACATACTCACCAATCTCAATTTGCACAGGCTGCTGGAGTTTCATCAGCAACATCGGCCACTCATTTCTTTTGCAGTGAGTAACCGCAAAACTGCACGTAATTTTTTGTTTGATGAGGATAACAGATTGTGTGGCTGGAGAAACAATATGACCGGTGAAGAAAAAGGTCCGCATCTTTTATTTGATGAAACAAAAGCAAAACAGCTGATTGAAAAAGCATACAGCTGTGTGGTGGTGTTTGAGCCAAGGGTTTTTTCACTCATCAGACAAACAGGAAAATTTTCTTTAACAGAAACCTATTTAGATCTTGCTGCAAATCATACTATTCTTGGGTATGATCATAGTGGTGATGTGTTGGTTGATGTGGGTAAAACTGAAAGCATTGCAGTTGCAGAAGCGAAGTTTCAATAAAACAGAGAGCTGAGATGCAGTTCAAGGAAGGTTTGCCACAGATAACACAGATTCACACAGATGAAAATTAAGTATCAGTTGCCACAGATAACACTGATTCACACAGATAAAAATTAAGTATCAGTTGCCACAGATAACACTGATTCGCATAGATGAAGAAACGTGCCAATCATTTTTCACTTTTACTTTGAATGATGTTTTCTTTTCAATGACTGTTTACACCTTAATATAAATTTTCTTTTTATCCAGCCAGTAACAAATGGCCCAATAAAAAACAATCATGCAAACAGCATAAAACAACGATCCGTTTTCAGGAATGCCGGGAATCAGTTTGCAGATTTTTTCATAGAACCATCCAAACGGGCTCAGGTATTTAGGAAGTCCATCTGCAGTTACACCGTTTGGAATGCGGATCAATCCCAACAGCCGGGGCAACAATCCGCTCAATACAAAAATGAACAACGGATTTTTACCAAATACATCGAAGAACTTAGCCAGCCAGCCTTGGGCCTCTTTTAACTCAATAAAATAAATAAGTGTGGCAATGGTATAAATGGCCAGTCCGGTTGTGTAAACTGTGTAAGAGCTGGTCCATATTTTTTTGTTGATGGGGAAAACCATATCCCATATAAAACCGGTAACAGTAAATAACGTAGCCGTTACAAACAGCGAAGCAATCAATTCAAAACGTTTATTTTTCAGCACTTCTTTTCCATCAGGCCCTTTCAATACATCGGGTGATATACGGGTCTTTTGCTGAATAAAATCTCCAATTAAATAACCAAAGATCACCTGTACAATGGCGGCCATGGAACTCATGATTCCTTCGGGATCAAAAACAGTACCTTCTCCTTTATATAGATGGCCGTCACCAAGAATAGCGATATCAATGGATGATCCAAACCAGCCTTTCAAACTAAATGGATCGCCGGGAGTTCCTAAAACAAGACAAAGCACCCAGTATAATAACAGAATTACAACGCCCAATACAAATGCACCACGTTGTTTTAAATAAAACACAATCACAGATGCAAAGAAATAACAGAGCGCTATCCGCTGCAGCACACCAAAAAGGCGCAATGAGTCGAATGGCTTCCATACCAGATCTGCACCGCTCCATTTTACAAATGGACTCCAGTTGAGGAAAAGACCAATCAGAAAAATCAACACTGTTCTTTTTACCACTTTTTTCCAAAACGAAGCTGCACCGGCCTGCTGCAGACGGGGCATCACAAATGCCATGGCATTACCTACAGCAAACAAAAAGAATGGAAATACAAGATCGGTTGGGGTGCAGCCATGCCAGGGGGCGTGTTTCAGGGGCGCATACATATAACTCCATGATCCCGGATTGTTCACAAGAATCATTAAAGCAACTGTTGCTCCACGAAATATATCCAGCGAGTAAAAACGTTGATTCAATTGATGATTTTATTAAAAATAGGAAAATGCTGCGATCCATCCGGTTGTTTATAAAGTACTCCATTGGGATTATTTTTTTTAAGATTGGGGGGCAACCTTTAAATTGCAGCCTTATTAAGTGAAGGAGAGTGAAATCAACCCCTCTCAGAAAGGAAAAGCGGGCTGTAAGGACTTAAAATTCATATATTTGCAACTGTTATTGGGGGCAAATGCATTTATGAAATGTAATAGTGAAATTGGAGCAACCACAAACAGTACTGTCAATGACAGTTTTAATAAGATGATGGAAGGGTAAATGAGCCTTACAGGCTTGTTTGCCCTTTTTTATTATTTATTCAGCTTAATCGCATCTCTGCTTAGTCTTTTTTTATTGAAATGTGACTGAGGTGGCGAAGCTTTGCAGTAAACTTTCTAATGAATCCCGTTAAAACCTGGTACGCTGTTTATACAAAGCCCCGTTGGGAAAAAAAAGTCAGTCTCCAGTTAGATAAAAAAGGGTTGGACTATTATTGCCCGTTAAATAAAGTACGCCGTAAATGGAGCGACCGTTATAAAGTAATTGAAGAGCCGTTGTTTACCTCCTATGTATTTGTTCATATTACCGAAGAAGAAAAAGCAAGAGTGCGGCTTACCGATGGGGTGGTTAACTTTGTTTACTGGAACGGAAAGCCCGGAGTAATTCCGGCAGCAGAGATTGAAATCATTCGTAAATTTCTGAAAGAGTACGAAGATGTTCAGGCAGAAAAAGTGGATGTATTGGCCGGTCAAAAAGTACGTATCAAAACAGGGCTCATGATGGATACGGAAGGGCTTGTAATTAAAGTACTCAATAACCGGGCATATGTATTGCTCGAAAGCCTCGGCTATCAGTTAACTGCTCAATTTGAAAAAAATAATCTTGAACCGATTAAACAACCTTAAAACGAAACAACATTCATGTTCAACAATATCATTTCAGATCAAATTAAACCGATGAAGCAAAACCTCTGCCTTCTGGCTGTGTGTGCCATTGCTTTTTTAGCATCCTGTGTTTCGCCTGAGAAGCTCAGGAAAGAAAACGTTTATTTTAATGAAGGATTAGACAGTACTAAGTTGAGCCAGTATCAACTGATTGAACCTGTCATTCAAAAAGGAGATCTGTTACAAATTACTATTTCTTCCAGAAGCTCATCTTCAAATCAATTATTCAGTCAAAATTATTCAGCAGGTTCGGGCACAACATCCGGGGGTGCTACTGGTGCGGGTACTTCAGCATCGGGTGCCGGAGGGTACTTGGTAGATATTGTTACCGGTGAAATTAAATTACCACTGCTGGGGGTTATTACAGCAGATGGTATGACCAAGCTGCAACTGGAAAAAGAAATCATCAAACGCTCAATGGATTATCTGAAAGAAGATCCCATTGTAAATATCCGGTACCTCAATTTCAGAGTAACGTTTTTGGGAAGTGTGGGTGCACCGGGTTCTAAAATTTTTGAATCAGAAAGAGTTTCTTTTTTACAGGCACTGGGTGATGTAGGTGGTATTGCACCCGGAGGTGATCTCAAAAATATTCTTCTGTTTCGTGAACAAAACGGAACACGAACCATGCATACCATTGATTTAACCAATGGCAACTTTTTAAATTCGCCCAATTATTATCTTAAGCAAAACGATGTGGTGTATGTAAGTCCTTCTAAAAGACAACTTGTTGCCATGGATCAAACATCAGCAAAAACCTTTCAGTACGTCAACTTTGGT
Organism: Chitinophagaceae bacterium; assembly: GCA_022841365.1. Lineage (GTDB taxonomy): Bacteria > Bacteroidota > Bacteroidia > Chitinophagales > Chitinophagaceae > Lacibacter. The sequence goes on from JALHRP010000017.1 coordinate 22,031, forward strand.
TTCTTTGCTGTGAATTTCATCGTTACACTAATCTCACTCATTAAATAATGAATAACAACGGAATTGATCAGCTCCAGACAAACGAACCGGAAGGGAAACTGCTGACGTTTAAAGAAATTCTCTTTAAATATATTTCTAACCTGCCGCTCTTTTTCTTTTCGCTTGGTATTGCACTCATTGTATCGTGGGCTTATCTGCGTTGGGCCACACCGGTTTACAGCGTCTACAGCAGTATGATTGTAAAAATGGAAAATGCAGCAAATATTAAAGGGAATGATAAGTTCAGCAGTATGTTCAATCCGGTAGATAAGATCAATATGGAAGATGAAATTGATCTCATGCGGTCGAAAGAATTTTTACGCCGTGTAGTCGACAGTCTGCAGCTCAACTCCACCTATATTGAACACGGAAAAGTAAGAAGCAGTGAAGTTTACAAACTGGCACCTTTTATTGTTGAAGCAGTAATGATTGCTGACAGTAACAGCGGGTATGGGTTTAATATTCAGATATTAAATCAAAACACATTTCTGCTGAATAAAGAAACCAAGCCCCGAAGTTTTTACAGTAATGTAGAAACGGGTAATTCAATCTTTAGAATAGTGCCCAATACAAATTTAATTGCGGATGCTGCCGGCAGAAAATTTACCTACTCCTGGCAACCATCAATAGCGGTGGCTGGTGGAATTACCGGCTGGTTAAGTATTGCTCAGAAGAGCCGCACCTCGAGTGTATTAAACCTGAGTTTGAATACGTATAACCCCGAAAAGGGGATTGATATTTTAAACCAGATCATGAAAGAGTATGGCCGTTACAATGTGCAGGACAAAAGCCGTATTTCAGAAAATTCGTTCAAGTTTATCAATGACCGTCTTACTAATTTAGAGAATGACCTGGGAATTGTAGAAGGGAACTTGCAGAGTTTTAAAAAGAAAAATCAGTTTCTTGATCTCGAAGATCAGTCAAAAATGTATCTGGAAAATATTACCAGTACAGAAGCCGATTTAAGAAAGCAGGAAGTACAGATTAAAGTACTGGATCTGCTAGATGAATATGTTAATGACAAACAGAATCGTTTTAATCTTACACCCACTATCCTTAGTATTGAAGATCCTACACTAACCTACTTGGTATCAGAATACAACCGCCTGATCATTAAACGGGATATCGAATTACAAACCACAACCGAAAACAATCCGGTTATTCGTGATATTGAATTTAGTATTGAGAAAACCAGATTGGCCATGATTGAAAACCTGAAGAATATCAGGGAATCATACATGCTGGCAAAAAATGAATTGGAAAAACGGAATGCAGTGGTGCGAAACGAAATGTTTGCGTTGCCCGAAAAAGAAAGTCAAATCAGGGAAATCAAACGTCAGCAGCTTATCAAAAATGAACTGTATACATTCCTCTTACAAAAACGGGAAGAAACAGGTATTCAACTGGCATCAACCGTATCTAACTCAAAAGTATTTGCTGAAGCAGAAGGGGGTGGTGCTCCAATACTACCAAAACGCCGCAATGCTTACATGCTGGCTATTTTCTTTGGTATTTTAATTCCGGTGATCATCATTCTCATACGGGATCTGATGAACGATCGTGTAACAACGAAAGCCGATATCACCAAGAATACAAAAATACCGGTGATTGGTGAGCTGGGCCATAATGATAAAATGGAAACACTGGTTGTAGTTAAAAACAGCCGCAGTATACTGGCCGAACAGTTCCGCATCATCCGCTCAAACCTGCAAGGCCTGCTAAAGCGTGAACGTACACCGGTGATTTTGGTTACATCTTCGTTTAGTGGAGAAGGTAAATCCTTTGCTGCAACTAATCTGGCAGCATCTATTGCATTAACAGGTAAACGTACAGTTGTTCTTGAGTTCGATTTACGTAAACCAAAAATCATCAGCGGTCTTGGTCTGCAACGCACATTCGGTATTACCCATTTTGTAATTGGCAAAGTAAGTCTGGAAGAAATGCCCGTGAAAGTACCTGATACAGATAACTTATATGTGATTGCCTGCGGACCAACGCCACCCAACCCATCAGAATTATTACTCGATCCAAAAATTAAAGAACTGTTTGAATTTTGCCGGGATAATTTTGATGCTGTCATTATTGATACGGCACCAATTGGTCTTGTAAGTGATGCAATGACGCTGGCTTCTTTTGCAGATGCAACTTTGTTTGTGGTACGCCAGCGGTACACATATAAAAAACAATTGCAGATGCTCGAAGATCTGTATCAGCAACAAAAGTTTCCAAGTGTATCCATACTTGTAAATGATATCAGGGTAGAAGGATATAACAGCTACTACGGTTATGGCGGTTATGGTTATGGCTATGGCTATGGTTATGGCTATGGTTATGGTTATTACGATACCGATCCTTCTAAAAACAAATGGTACAATAAAGTTCTTCAGTTCATCGGAATAAAATAATGCATTCTCAATGTGCCGCATAGCCGGTATTTTCGATCCTTCCGTTAAAAATTTGCAGCAGCAGATTGTTCACATGCGTGATGCCATGAAACGTGGCGGTCCCGATGATGAAGGTGTATTTGTGCACCAGACTTTTCCGCTTGCATTTGGTCACCGCCGACTGTCGCTCATTGATCTCAGTGCTGCAGGTCATCAGCCCATGATTGATGATACCTTAACCATTGTATTTAACGGAGAGATTTATAATTACAAAGAAATCCGCAACACATTAAAACATTACGGTCATCAGTTTAAAACGGAAAGTGATACAGAAGTTATCTTAAAAGCATACAGGCAATGGGGAACTGATGCGTTTGAATATTTCAACGGTATGTTTGCTCTGGCCATCTTGGATGAACAACAGCAGCAACTGATACTTGCAAGAGATCATGCAGGCATTAAGCCCTTGTATTATTACATGGATCAGTCCTGTCTTTATTTTGCATCAGAGATCCGGGCTTTTTATCAAACAGAAAAGAAATTTGAAGAAAACGAAAACTGGCAAACAGCTTTCTTAACCTTTGGACATTTACCCGAACCCATCACCACATTAAAAGCTGTAACACCTTTACCAAAAGGAACAGTGATGCTGATTGATTTACCTTCGCTCAAATCGAAACAGCATACATTCTTCAACTGGAAGTTTACAGGCAAACTGAAAAACGAAGAAGAGGCATTGCAGTTGATGCGTGAAACCATGGAGCAGGCCGTTGACCGTCATTTGGTTTCGGATGCGCCCATTGGTTTGTTTTTAAGCGGCGGTATTGATTCAAGTTTGTTAACCTTAATTGCCAGTCATACACAGAAAGAAAACCTGCATACCTTATCTATTGTATTTAACGAAAAAGCATTTTCTGAAGACTATTATCAGAAACTCATCATTGATCAAACGCAGGCAAAACACCAGTCGTTCCTGGTAACAAAAAATATTTTCAATGAAAAGCTGAGCGATGCCATGGAAGCCATGGATCAACCAACACTGGATGGCATCAACACCTATTTTATTTCCATGTACGCCAAAGAATATGGTTTAAAAGCAGTGTTATCGGGTTTGGGCGCCGATGAATTATTTGGCGGCTACCCTTCGTTTCAACAACAGAAACGGATGGACCTTGTAAAAAAAGTACCCGACAGTTTTTTAAAAGGACTTCAACATTTTCCTGATCACCGCATCCGCAAACTCAGTTATGCAGGTATGCAAAACACCGCATCAGAATACCTGAGTTACCGGGGAATTTTTACACCGGTGTCTGTTGCTGCTTTATTAGGCGCAACACAAAAACAGGTGGAGCAGGAACTGGAACATATCAGCAGCTATTATCCTATGAACGGATTAACCAACGGCAACAGAGTAAGCTGGCTCGAAACAAATTTTTACATGCAGAATCAGTTACTCAAAGATTCTGATTTTATGAGTATGTGGCACGGCATTGAAATACGGGTTCCGTTTTTAGATAAAGAAGTGATGTTAATGGCCGGCGCCATTGATGCAGCTATCAAGTTTAAAAAAGTGCCACCCAAATATTTACTGGTAAAAGCATTTGAAAAAGAGTTACCCGTTGAAATATGGAAACGAAAAAAACAGGGCTTCACGTTTCCGTTTGAAGGATGGCTGAAAGAAAATGAATTTATTAAACCTTCATCAGAAGAAGAACTGAAATTATACAAAGCATTTCAAAATAAACGTCTTTCCTGGGGCCGCTACTGGTGTGCATTATTAATGAAGCGGTTCACTCAACAAAAAACGCATGCCTGAACGTAAGATCCTGTTTCTTGTACTTACGGCTTTTTCGAGTATGGGTGGTATTGAAAAATTTAACCGGGCTTTTATCAAGGCCTTGTTGAAATTTCCATTGATCAAACCAACCTTTGCCGGAATGTATGATCATACATCCGATGAACGGTATGTACCCAACAACTTATTTCAATCCTATCAGGGAAAGCAAATACGGTTTGTTCTAAGGAATATCATAAGTTCCTTACAACAGGATGAGTTGATACTGGGCCATATCAACCTCGCTATGATTGGTGTTGTATTTAAGTTGTTTCGACCTTCAAAAAAATTAACCGTTATCTGTCATGGTATTGAAGTGTTTGAACCTGTAACAGGATTGAAAAAAAAACTTCTGCAGCAGGCAGACACAATACTTGCAGTGAGCAACTTTACCAAAGATCAGCTCGTCAACATTCAGCATATCAATAAAGAAAAAATTTCTGTTTTTCCCAATACATTGGATCCTTTTTTTGAACTGCCTCAGCGTTTTTCAAAACCGGACTATTTAAAACAGCGTTATCAATTAAAGGAAGATGAACAAATTCTTTTTACACTTACACGGCTCAACAGCAACGAAGGCTATAAAGGATACGATAAAGTGATTCGTGTATTGCCTCAGTTACTGCAACAGGGGTTGCAGATAAAATATATTCTTGCCGGCAAAGCCGATGCAGCAGAAACGCAACGGATGAATGCATTGATCAGTGAACTGAAACTGGAACAGCAAGTGATCATGCCCGGCTTTATTGCCGATGAAGAAGTAACCGATCATTATGTGCTGAGCGATGTATTTGTAATGCCCAGCAAAGGCGAAGGATTTGGAATTGTGTATGTAGAAGCCATGGCCTGCGGACTGCCGGTTATTGCAGGTAACAAAGATGGCAGCACCGAAGCCTTGCAGTTTGGTGAGTTAGGTAACTTGATTGATCCGGATAATTCAAATGAATTGTATACAGCCATTCAAACAGTATTGAAACAACCAAACGATCCGCAGCAGCTGCAGCAAAAAATGCTCAGCTTTTTTTCGTTTGAAAAATATACAGAACGTTTGCAACAACATGTACGTGCATAAATGAAACCACTCAACTTTATATTGGTGGGTTGCGGAACAATTGGGGAGCGGCATGCATTGCTGGCAAACCAAAAAGGAATATTGATGGCTGTTTGTGATATTGATGAGCAAAAAGTAAAACGGTTTTCGAAGCAGTACAGTTGTTACGGATATACCAGCCTCGATGAGATGCTGCAATCAGAAACAGATGCAGATGCATTGCTTGTTTGTACACCCAATGGATTACATGCAGCACACAGCATCAGCGGATTAAAGGCAGCAAAACATGTGTTGTGCGAAAAACCCATGGCTCTTTCAACAGCCGATTGTAAAAAAATGATTGCTGCTGCAACAAAAGCAAAAAAGCATTTACTCATTGTAAAACAGAATCGGTTAAATCCACCTGTTGCAGCAGTAAAACAACTACTCGACAAAAAAAAGCTGGGTACTATTTACAGTGTGCAGATCAACTGCTGCTGGAACCGTGCTGCACGTTATTATCAACAATCGGATTGGCGTGGTACAAAGGCATTGGATGGCGGTGTGCTGTTTACACAGTTCAGTCATTTTATGGATCTGTTGTATTGGTTTTTTGGCGATGTAAAAAAAGTAAAGGGATTCACGGCCAATCTTGCACACAAAAAAATCATTGAAGTAGAAGACACAGGGGTGTTTTCATTTGTAACAGAAGCAGGCGTGCCGGGTACTTTGCATTACAGCACCAATGCAGCGAATAAAAATTTCGAAGGTTCCGTAACGATCCTTGCAGAGAAAGCAACTATTAAAATTGGCGGACCATATTTAAATAAGATCGAGTACCAGGAACCTGTGTTAATTGATACAGCTAAACTGATGGAAAGTAACAGCGCCAACAAATACAAAGGTTACCAGGGTTCTATGAACAATCATGCAAGCGTGTATGATGAGTTTATAAAGGTGATTGCAGGTAAGCAGAAAAACTATGTGTCGGGCGAAGAGGGGATTCATAGTGTGAAAATGATTGAACAGTTTTATAAAGCAGCGGCGAGTGAGAGAATTTAACTTCGTTCAAATTGTATTGCGACAAAGACAGAAAGCCAAGAAGGATATAAAGGTAAAGTTGGTCGGCACGGTCCTTAGACCGTCAGACCATTTCAAAATATCGTTTTACTTTTTAGGTCTGATGGTTTGCAACCGTACCTACCAAACGTATGCCAGCTTATAAATTAAAAAAAATCAGTCTCCGTAAAGTAAAAACGGGTAAGAACGTGGTTATTGTGCAGCCATCCAATCTGTACGAATGTACCTTAGGCAGTGATTGTTTTGTAGGTCCGTTTACAGAGATACAAAAAGGAGTCGTGATTGGAAACAATTGCCGCATACAAAGTCACTCCTTTATCTGTGAACTCGTAACCATTGGCAACAATTGTTTTATTGGTCATGGCGTGATGTTCATCAACGATACCTTCAGCAATGGAAAACCAGCAGCAGGTGATCAAAGCAAATGGAAAAAAACGAATATCGGCAACAATGTATCCATTGGCAGCAATGCAACTATTCTTCCGGTAAGCATTTGCGATGAAGTTGTGATTGGTGCAGGTGCAGTGGTAACAAAAGATATCAAGAAGAAAGGAACCTATGTGGGTAGTCCGGCGAAGCGATTAAAAAATAAACAATGAGTCAACAAACCGATACAACAGAACACTGGGATCTTGAAATCAAACCACAGTCCTCTGTCTTTGATCTTAATCTCAAAGAAGTGTGGCGGTACAAAGATCTGATGCTGCTGTTTGTAAAACGGGATTTTACAGCACAGTTTAAACAAACCGTGTTAGGTCCGGTGTGGCACCTGGTGCAACCGGTATTAACCACCATCATGTTTTTATTTGTATTTCATACGGTTGCAGGTATTGATACAGATGAGATTGAGCCCATCCTTTTCTACATGAGCGGCATCACCATCTGGAATTATTTTGCAAGCTGCCTCACCAACACCTCCAACACCTTTGTGGCCAATGCATCCATCTTTGGCAAAGTATATTTTCCTCGTTTAATTCTTCCGTTATCGGTGGTACTGTCAAACATGGCAAGGTTGGGTATTCAGTTTTTGTTGTTGCTGGGTTGTATGGTTTTTTATGCACTGTTTAAAAACACACCCATGCATTTTGGCATGAGCTGGTTGTTGATTCCCGTGCTGGTGTTAATTATGGCAGGCATTGGTTTAGGTTTGGGCATCATCATTTCATCGCTCACCACCAAGTACAGAGATTTTACTGTGCTGGTAACTTTTGGTGTGCAGTTACTCATGTATGCCACACCTGTTGCCTATCCGCTTTCGTTTTTAAAGAGTAAAAGTTATGCGTCCTTTATTGAATGGAATCCGTTGAGTCCGTTGGTAGAAGGGTTTCGTTATGCATTGTTTCAAACAGGTAACTTCAATTTCAATACATTGATTTATAGTTTTGTTTTTATGCTCATCGTATTGGTATTTGGCACCATGATCTTCAGTAAGGTGGAGAAAACATTTATGGATACGGTGTGATGATGAGTGATGAATAATGAGTGATGAAAAGAATAACAGGAGAAGCCGTGATTAATACAAGAATAAAAGCAGCATGAGTACCATTATAAAAGTAGAAGACATTTCCAAGCAATACCGTCTCGGTCAGGTAAGCACGGGTACCATCAGTCATGATGTAAACCGTTGGTGGCACCGGGTGCGTGGCAAAGAAGATCCTTATTTAAAAATTGGCGAAACCAACGACCGTACTTCAACAGGCAACAGCGATTATGTATGGGCACTCAAAGACATCAACTTTGAAGTAAAGCAGGGCGAAGTGCTGGGCATTATTGGCCGTAACGGAGCAGGCAAGAGTACCTTGCTTAAAATTTTAAGTCGCACTACGGCCCCCACCACCGGCAGTATTAAAATCAAAGGCCGGGTAGCCAGCCTGCTGGAAGTGGGTACCGGTTTCCATCCCGAATTGAGCGGGCGAGAAAATGTTTTTTTAAACGGTGCAATTTTAGGTATGAGCAAACAGGAAATCAAGCGTAAGTTTGATGAGATCGTTTCGTTTGCCGGTGTGGAGCGTTACATTGATACACCGGTTAAACGTTACAGCAGCGGTATGTATGTACGACTGGCTTTTGGTGTAGCTGCACATCTTGAACCGGAAATTTTAATTGTGGATGAGGTGCTGGCCGTAGGCGATGCAGAGTTTCAGAAAAAATGTTTGGGTAAAATGAAAGATGTGAGTGAGCGTGAGGGACGAACTGTTTTGTTTGTTAGTCATAATATGGCTGCAGTAAAGCAATTATGTACAAAAGGGCTTGTGATGCAGCATGGCATGAACCGTTTTTCAGGAACACAATATGAAGCGGTTAATTTTTACCAGAATGCACACCAGACCAACAGTTCGTTTTTGTATGAAGGGCATTTAACAGATGCTCCGGGCAATGAAAATATCCGGATCCTGCGTTTTGATGTAAATCCGTTGAAGGGCGACTGTTTGTCGATTTCGTCAGGTGTGGCATTTGAACTTGAATTTTATAATCATAAAGGCGGTATTAACTTGGATGCAACATTCGAACTTAAGTCGTCTGATGAGATAGTGGTTTTTCATCACGGTGCTATTCTTTCGCAGCAGAACGATTCAAAAAGAGGTTTGTATAAAGTAAAAGGAACGCTTCCTCCTCATTTTTTAAATGCAGGAATTTTTATTTTTAATTTAATCTTTGGCGAAAACCAACGGATTGCTCTGTTTGCCATCAACGATTTTATTCAATTTGAAGTAATGAATGAAACCATTGGTTCAAATGCCAATCAGTTACCGGGCGTTGTAAGGCCTGCTATTCAGTACACTGTTTCACACGCATCATATGAACAACAATAAGCCTTATATCATTCAGTTCGATTCAATCGGTGATACAACACTTGGTTACATTTCGGTTGCCGAGCAAAACAAAAACATTCCCTTTGACATAAAGCGTGCCTACTGGACCTATTATACACCGCAAAGTGTTAACCGGGGGGGGCATGCCAATATTGATAAAGAACTTGTACTCATTGCTGTGGCCGGCATCATTAAAGTGGATATTGAGTTACAGAACGGATACACTGAACAGTTTGTATTAGACAGGCCGGATTGCGGGTTGTTTATGCCAAAGTTATGCTGGCATACCATGAACTATTCGCATAATGCCGTACAACTGGTGTTAGCTTCCAATCATTATTCAGCCACCGACTACATCAGAGATTACAGTCAATTTCATTCTTATGGCCAATAATATACATGCACTTGCAGATGTGCAAACGAAAACTATCGGTACAGACACGCTGGTTTGGCAGTTTGCCATTATCTTAAAAGGGGCTGTGGTGGGTAACAACTGTAATATCAACTGCCATACGTTTATTGAAAACGATGTCGTAATCGGTAACCATGTAACCGTTAAAAGCGGTGTGTATTTGTGGGATGGTATTACCGTGGAAGATTTTGTTTTTATAGGACCAAACGTAACCTTTACCAATGATAAAGTGCCCCGTTCGAAGCAGTACCCCTCTTCATTCGACCGGACGGTATTAAGGCAAGGTGCTTCTATCGGAGCGGGTGCAACCATACTGGGCGGTGTAGAAATAGGGAGGTATGCATTGGTAGGAGCAGGGTCATTAGTTACCAGATCTGTTCCTGATTTTGCGCTCGTTTACGGTTCGCCTGCAACCATTCGTGGGTGGGTGGATGAAAAAGGAAATCGCCTTAAAGAGCATGGCAAATTTTTAACGGACGGAAACGGACGTTTTTTTCAAGTAATCAATCAACAACTTATAGCGCAATAAGAATATGCAAATTCCTTTTCTTTCGTTTGAGTATATGAACCGGGAAATAAAACCCGAAATCATGACTGCTTTTGAACAGTTTTTCGATAAAAGCTGGTACATATTAGGTACGTCTGTGCAGGATTTCGAAGCAGCTTATGCGCATTTTAATCAAACAAAGGCTGCTGTGGGTGTTAGCAACGGACTCGATGCGTTACATATTGCTCTGAAGTGTGCAGGCATAGGTGCAGGCGACGAAGTGCTGGTACCTTCCAATACCTATATTGCCACTTTTCTTGCTGTGTCTTATGTTGGTGCAACACCGGTTCCGGTGGAGCCCGATATACGTACCTATAACATCAACCCCGATTTACTGGAAGCTGCAGTAACGCCTAAAACAAAAGCGATTATTCCCGTTCATTTATATGGGCAGGCCTGTAATATGGATGCGATTATGACCATCGCCGAAAAGCACGGATTAAAAGTGATTGAGGATAATGCGCAGGCACATGGTGCAACCTGGCAAAACAGGTTAACCGGTAGTTTTGGACATATCAATGCCACCAGTTTTTATCCCGGAAAAAATCTTGGAGCGTTTGGCGATGCCGGTGCTGTAACAACCGATGATGAGGTGTTGGCAGAAAAAGCTAAAGTGTTGCGCAACTATGGTTCGCAAAAAAAATATTACAACGAAGAGATTGGATTTAATATGCGGCTGGATGAATGCCAGGCTGCCTTTCTTTCTGTAAAACTAAAGCGATTAAAGGAATGGACAGCGTTGCGCCGACAGGCTGCGGTGTGGTACAATGAATTCTTACAGGATTGTTCTTCAGTTATCACACCCTCTACAGAACAGGCCGCCACACATGTGTATCATTTGTATGTTATCAGAACAACGCAAAGAGATGCTTTGCAAAAGCATCTGGCAAATAACGGAATTGGTACATTAATTCATTATCCTGTACCACCCCATTTACAGGAAGCCTATAAAGGATTTGGTTTTACGGCCAGGCAATTTCCTGTTGCCGAGGATCTGGCACAAACCTGTTTAAGCCTGCCAATGTGGCCCGGTATAACGAAAGAGATGGTGTTTGAAGTAACAGGGCAAATCCATTCATTTTTTAGTTAAAGAGTGCATAAGCACATAGAATATATTCTTGCTGACAACAGTAGGTTTAGGGTAACGGAAAGTAATTGAATACTGGTTATAAATTTGATTTCCCAAGGCAACATGCGAGGTACTTTTATAAAAGAAAAAGACTATTCAACAGACTATTTCTTTCAGCTTGATTTTTTGCGTGCTATAGCGGTGCTGTTGGTCATTGTTTCTCATTGGTATTCGAAAGACTTTTTTTTAAACAGGTATACGGAAAACGACACACTCGGGGTTACTATGTTTTTTGTGCTTAGCGGATTCCTGATTACGGGTATTTTATTAAAGAGTAAAAATGCGTTGGGAAAAAGCCAGTCTTTGGGAGGTATTTTAAAAGTCTTTTATGTAAGGAGGGCGCTTCGTATATTCCCTGTTTACTATTTATTGCTTTTACTTCTTGTAACCTTAGGTATTGATGAAACCAGAGATACATTTTGGTGGCATTTTTTTTACGGTTCAAATTTTTTATTCTGGATAAAAGGCCACTTTGTTGGTTTGCTTTCCCCTTTTTGGTCATTATCTGTTGAAGAGCAGTTTTATCTGATATGGCCATTCGTGATATTGCTAGCAGGTCAAAAAAAGCTTCCTTATCTCTTTTGTTTAATTGCAGCTTCATCTGTTCTTTTCAGATTTTTTATAGCAACAGATGTTACACAAATTGGACGAATTCTGATGCCCGGTAGTCTTGATTCATTTTGCGTGGGTGGTTTAATTGCTTTTGGCAGATTATACCAACCTAAATGGTACGCTTGTATACAAAAAAACAAAGGGAGCTTATTATTTCTAGCAGTTATAATGCTGGTATTTGTAAATACCCATTTTTTCAATAGCATTAGTATTAAATTTAGCGTTGCAATATATTATTTAATCCTGTCCATAGCATTTGCAATTTTGACGGATCGTTTAGCATCAGGTATAAACAGCAAACCATTTGTATTGGTTTTAAATAATCCGGTATTTCTATTTTTAGGGAAGATCAGTTACGGGCTGTATTTGTTTCACAGCTTCATACCAAAAGTTTATGGGTTACCAATTCCGAAGTTTTTGACACCCTTCTCTTTTTATATTGCAGAAATAACGAGGTTCTCAATTCTTATTCTAATCGCCTCTATCAGCTGGTATTTTTTTGAAAAGCCTATACTGAAATTTAAAAAATATTTTTTTTATCAGGATAGTCAAATAATAAGTAGTCGTAAGGCTATTGATAAACTAAATATGCCCAATACAATATGATTATAACGGAATTAAGAGGAGGGCTGGGTAATCAAATGTTTCAATATGCGATCGGCAAAGCCTTAGCAGTAAAAAACAAGACATTCCTTTATCTTGACAAACGACCTTTGTATGATATTGATGAGACTTTATTTGTAAAGAGACCATTTGAGCTGAATATTTTTAATATTGAGTTTAATGCTGCATCAGACAGTCAATTAAGCATATTTTTTCCTGACGGGCATTTGGGGTGGAGGTTACTTAGGAAGCTTTTCAGAACCAAGGTGCAGAAAGAAAACGGGTTTAACTATGATGGCCAATCGATCCGCACTAACAGTAGACATATTTACCTGCAGGGTTATTGGCAAAGTGAGAAGTATTTTGAAAGTATTTCTGATGTTATCAGAAGGGATTTTACATTTATGGCGAAAGTTAATCCGGAGACAAAAAAAATTGCACAGGAAATATCGGAAGGTAATTCTGTAAGTATCCATGTAAGACGTGGAGATTATGTAACATCAGCCAGTGCCAATCATGGTTTTATAGGGCTAACCTATTATAAGGATGCGTTCAGGATAACTGCCGAAAGAGCTAAAGATGCTAAATATTATATTTTTAGCGATGACAGTGCATGGGTTAAACAGCATTTGTTAGGTTATATCGATTCTGCAACAATGGTTGTGCACAATTCGGGGGAAGATAGCTGGCAGGATATGTATTTAATGAGTTTGTGCAAACATAATATTATTGCTAACAGCAGCTTTAGCTGGTGGGGGGCATGGTTAAATAAAAATGTAGACAAGCTTGTAATTGCGCCAAACAAGTGGTTTGCAAATGAAGAAATGAATTTGCAAACAGGTGATCTGATACCAAATAGTTGGATCAGGATTTAAGATGCCAGAATCAGGAATTTTATTCAGGTAATCCCCAAGTCTCAGACTTTAATCACTGAGTTTAAACTGTGTAAAGTAATAAAAGTAATGCCCAAAATAACGGTTATCAATCTTTGTTATAATAGTGGTAATAGGCTAATAAAAACCCTGCAATCATTCGCTAATCAAACATTCAAAGATTTTGAAGTAATAATTATAGATGATGCTTCCTCTGATAACTCGGTGAGTGTTCTTGAAGGTTGGATACAGTTAAACAAAATAACAAATGCCAGGCTTGTAAAGAATAAGGTTAATGTAGGAATACCTTCCGGACTGAACCGGGCTCTGAAAGAAGCAACGGGTGATTACATTTCTGTAATTGGTGATGATCTGTGGGATGTTGATTTTTTAGAGCAGTTGTATATACGACTCAATAACACGCCAGCAAATGTTGGAATGATTTATTGTAAAGCGAGGCGTTTTAATGAGGTTTCTCAAACCTTTGACAAAGAGCCAGAGCCACCTGTAGTAATGCGGTCAAATGGTTGCCCCTTTGCGGAGGACTTATTTGAATCAAAAGGCAATAAATTGTATTTCATGAGATCAGATGTTGCATTTGAATGTCTTTTCTGGTCAAATTATATCGCTTCTTTTACATTTCTGGCTAAAAAAAGTGCTCTGATAGCTTCCGGCGGATATGATGAAACGTATTCAATTGAAGATTATCCTATGTGGTTTAGGATCACAAAAAAATATGATCTTCTGTTTCTTGATGAAGTACATGCGACGTATGTGAGACACGCTACGAATTTTTCTACAAATAACCGAGTGTCCTTGCAGTTTAGTGTAATTAAGCTAAAGATTGGGTTGATCAAAAAAATTAAAGATTCAAGAACACGGTCACATGTTTATTCAGAGGTCTTCGATTTATTGAGTGGACTTTTAACAAATTCCGAGCATTGTCAAAAATTACTAGTACTGTATTTAGTGAGTCAGACTTTATTTTTACCAGGGTTTAAATTTAAACGAAGCTTATTGCAAAAGATTCCATTATTCTTATTAAACAGCCCAAGAAAGTAAGTTAAAGTAAAATTCTATGATTAATATTTATACAGTAAGCGATAAACGTCCAGACTTTATTTCGCTACAATATAATGGATTTAAAAAATTCTTGAAAGACAAGGATTACAAGTTCATTGTTTGTAATAACGGTTCAACCTCGGAATTACGAAATGAAATTGCGGATATCTGTAATAAGCTCGGACTTACAAGTGTTTATGTGGAAGGAAATTATGAAAATGGTGCGATTGCTACACAGGTGCCATTGATTTATTGTTTAAAAAATTATATCCGACACGACCCGAAAGAAGATATGACGGTTATTATAGACTCTGATATCTTTCTATTTAACAATTTTAGTTTTACAGAATTATTAGAAGGGGCAGACATTGCAGGTATTTATCAACAACGGGACCGACAGGCAAAGAAAATATTCTTGCGTAATCATTATTATTTGTGGAATGCATTTCTTGTTTTTAAGAATAGTTCGATCGATTTTGAAAAATTTGACATATCAATGATTCAAAATATAACAGATGTTGGGGGGAATCTTCATTATTATCTTGAAAGATTTAAACCTAAAGTAAAATGGGTTGTTCACACACCAGATATCGAAGACGAATCAGAAATATTCATCGATGGCTTAAGGGAAATATATCATCCTCAATTTGGCATGCAGATAATTGCAAGCTCTTTTATTCACTACTACCGAGGGTCGAATTGGGATGCTTTGAATAACAATTATCACGAACTGAAAACAGGTTTTTTGGTGAAGTTCTTAGAAACTGCCAGAAAGCAATATCCTCTAACTCCGAAATTGCATAACTACCAAGATGATTGTGCGCATACCAAGAGGCATTATAATGGCACGAGACACAATACTAAATCGAGATTCAGGATTTCAAATAAGCTTTACCGATTAAAATGGTTTGGATAAATGAAAAACAAAGTTGCCATACTTTATATCTGCACAGGGAATTATGTTATCTTTTGGGAGAACTTTTACAAGAGTTTTTCCAGGCATTTCCTGCCAGGGTATCAAAAAAAATATTTTGTTTTTACAGAAAGCAACGATGCTTCGTTACAGACAGCAAATGATGTTCGTGTGATTTACCAGAAAAAGCTTGGCTGGCCATATGATACGTTGTACAGATTCCGTATGTTTTACAGTATTGATGAGCAATTGAAAGATTTTGATTACATCTTCTTCTTTAACGCAAACATGATCTGTCTTCAAGATATTGATGACCGAATTTTACCAAATGAGCAGGAGCGGTTAGTAGTTGTAAAACATCCCGGATTTTTCGATAAGGATCGCAGTTTATTTACTTATGAAACAAATCCTCAATCATTGGCCTATATTCCGGATGACAAAGGGGAGTATTATTTTATGGGGGGATTTAACGGGGGGATTGGTAAGTATTACAGAGAATTAATCAAAACCCTGAAAGAAAATATTGATTATGATTTGCAAACGAATAAACTAATTGCTATTTGGCATGATGAGTCGCATTTAAACAGGTATATGCTGGATAGATCTCCTAAAATCCTTTCGCCTGCGTATGGTTATCCCGAAGGAGTCGAACTGCCTTTCGAACAAAAAATTATTATTCTTGACAAGAATCGTTTTGGCGGTCATAACGCAATGCGTGGTATTGAAAAGAACCGACCGTTTATTGGAAAGATTAAAAAAATCCTACACTTTTTCAAAATTTGATAAAGATGGTTAAAGTATCAGTTATTATTCCTTGTTATAATCATGGTCAATATTTGCATCAGTGTCTTGATTCCGTAAAAAAGCAGACTTATTCTAATCTTGAAATAATCATTGTGAATGACGGCTCGACTGATCCCGAGACAAATCGAATTATCGGTGCGATTGATGAGACCGGTATTCAAGTAATTAATAAAAAAAATGAAGGACTTGCTGCAGCAAGAAATACAGGAATAGATGCTGCAACCGGTGAGATCATCCTTCCCATTGATTCGGATGATTATTTGGGTGATCAATATGTTGAAAAAGCGGTAAATCTTTTAACTAATGACAACGAAATAGGGCTTGTTTCCTGCCGTGGGAAGTATTTCGGCACGAGAGATAATGTGATTGAGAATGCGTATATATCGGCTCATTCGATGCTGCTGTATAATTCGCTTTTCCACTGTGCCATATTTCGTAAAAGCGATTTTCTGCATATCGGGAAATATAACGTTAATATGACGAAAGGCTACGAGGATTGGGAAATGTATATACGCATGATCAATTACAAAAAAAAGGTAGTTCAGTTGCCCGATATCTTTTTCTTTTACAGGCAAAGAAACGGATCAATGCTTGATGAGCTGGAAAAAAGTGAATCAGCCAGAATTGAGATGGAAAACGTAATAGTAAAAAACAATATTGATATTTATATCAAGGAATGGGGGTCGATCATAAAAGTTCTGAGGGAGTATGAGTGGCTAAAAAAGCAAGAATCTTCTTTAGATGAAGCCAGGAAAGAAATTAAAAATACGATGTCGTACAGACTGGGGAGTTTCATTTTGTACCCGTTTAAAATGATTAAAGCTGTTATAAAAAAATGAAAGTCGCTTTTTTTTCAACTCTAACAAATACGTCATGGGGGGGGAGTGAGGTTTTGTGGTATAAAACGGCCTTGCATATGCAAAAGAACGGAGTAAGGGTTGCTGCATTCGTTAAAAAGTGGGAAACCGAAGCTTTGTCTATTAGAATATTAAGAGAGGCTGGGGTGGAAGTTTTTTTGTACAGTACCTGGAAAGACATAAATCTTTCACAAAGAATGATCAGAAAAGTAAAGCGCCACTTTTTTTTGGAAAAAAATATTCTGGATGATGTTTTTAAATGGGAACCAGATTTAGTTTTTTTCAGTCAGTCGCATAGTTATGATTTGGGATATTTTCCAGCGAAAGTAGTTTCAGATTTGTTAAGAACAAAAATACCTTATTGTATTATTTGCCAAAACAACACCGATTATTCATTTGTGCCAGAAACAGAAGTGCGTTCGAAAATTAAACAAATTTACCGGAGAGCAGAGCATGTGTTTTTTGTATCAAAACGCAACAGAAGGACGGCTGAGCATATTATTTGCGTTCCAGTTGAAAATTCCAGAATTCTCTCTAACAGTATTTCAATTTCTGCAAATGAGGTGGGTATTTTGCCTTATCCTAACGACGAAGTGATACATTTTGCAAGTGTAGCCAGATTACGTTGTTCTCACAAAGGCCAGAATTTATTGTTGGATGTATTTTCGCAGCCTGTTTGGCGTCAGCGCAACTGGGTGCTTAATTTTTACGGAAGTGGTGAAGATGAAAGTTATCTTAAAGAATTAGTTAGCTATTTACGTTTAGAAGGTAAAGTAAATTTTAACGGGCAGGTTTCTGATATAAGGTCTGTTTGGGAAAAAAACCATGTATTATTACTCGCTTCTTTTGGAGAAGGAATGCCATTAGCCCTTCAAGAGGCAATGCTTTGCGGAAGGCCCGGAGTGGTAACAGATGTTGGCGGTA
Source organism: Chitinophagaceae bacterium (assembly GCA_022841365.1). GTDB lineage: Bacteria > Bacteroidota > Bacteroidia > Chitinophagales > Chitinophagaceae > Lacibacter. The sequence goes on from JALHRP010000017.1 coordinate 39,946, forward strand.
ATTCGGAGCTGATTGATGATAATGTGTGTGGCTGGATTGCCAAAGGAAATGCACTTGCTTCTTTTAGTGAGGCTTTAGAAAGAGCATGGGACAACAGGAAGGGATGGGCAAAAACGGGTGAGCTTGCCTTTAAAAAGGCTATAGCCAATATAGACCTGTATCCACAGGAAACCTTGTTGAACTATGCTTTGGAGCAAACAGAAAGGAAAAGCAAGAATTGAACCCTATAATATCTGATAAGTAAAACCTGATAATGTTTTGAGAATTGCTTTTTTTACCTATGAATACCCTCCTGATATTGCACAAGGAGGTATTGCAACTTATGTAAAGCAGGTTGCCAGGCTACTCGCTGAACGAGAACATGATGTAGAGGTTTTTTGTGCGAGTCCGTACAGAACTGTTTCAATAAGAGAGGATAATGTCCTTGTTCATCGCTTGCAAAGTGATGGCCCGGCGACCTTTAACCGGATACTGCCGGATTTCTTTGCTGGCATCCACAGCCAGAAGGCTTTTGATATCATTGAAAGTCCTGAAATACATGGGCACGCTTATCTTATTAAACAGCAATTTCCGTCTCTGCCTTTGGTTGTAAAATTTCATATGCCGGTATTTATTCAGATGCGGCTAATTAATTTTTACACATCACGAATAGTAAAGCTTCGTTATTTCCTGGGTGCATTGCGGAGAGGGCGAATTCGTTTTTATGGATATAATGATCATAACAATGATATTGACTATAAGGTTACATCGGTAGCGGATGCTTATGTTTCTCCTTCCCGATCTTTAGGGGCAATTTTGCAAAAAGAGTGGAAACTGAAACCTGAAAAGTTAACAGTGTTACCTTACCCATTTATACCTCCCCGTCCATTGCTGGATATACCTATTACAGAAAGGAAAACGAAGGTTGTAAGTTTTGTTGGCAAATTAAATGTACACAAAGGAATTGTTGCCTTGGTGGAAATGATCCGAAAAGTTGTTCCAGAACATCCGGATGTACAATTTCGTCTGATTGGTGCTGATAGTTTTTTTCCAGCCCGCAACATGTCTATGAAGGATTATATTTCTTCTCAGCTGCAAGGTCTGGAAGCTAACTACGTAATTAAAGGAGGACTTGATTACGAGGCGGTTTTACAGGAATTAGCAGAAACAGATATTTGTATTTTTCCAAGTATATGGGAGAATTTCCCTAATGTATGCCTTGAGGCCATGAGTGCAGGGCGAGCGGTGATTGGCAGTAAAAATGGCGGGATGAGTGAGATGCTGGAAGATGGAGCCGGAGTGATTATTGATCCTTTGCAAGTTCATGCAGGTGCAAAGGCTATCTCTGTTCTTTTGGATAATCCTGCAAGGCGGGTTGCGTTGGGGATTAAAGCAAGGTTGGTCGTTTTAGAACGGTACAATGCTGACCGTATTGGTTTGTTGCTTGAAAAACATTTTTCAAACGTAATTACAGATGTCTGTTAAGGTTTTTCATTTTCATAATGGTAGTGGAGGAGGCGTGCTTTCTGTTATCCGCAACTTATTACTCTACCGCCAACATGAAATTGAAAATCATGTTATTTATACTATCAACAAAGATGTTCATCCTGTTTTTCAAGTGTCTAATTTAAAGGGTGCCAAAAGTGAAACAGTTTTTTATTATTCTTCCAAATGGAACTTCTATCATACTGTAAAACAACTTGCCAAGTTGCTGCCTGATGAAAAGGCAATTATTGTTGCGCATGACTGGCTGGAGTTAGGGATGGTGAGTCAACTTGGTTTGCAAAATCCGGTTGTTTTTTTTGTGCACGGGGATTATGAGTATTATTATCAGCTGGCTGTAAAACACTTTCGTTCCATTGATGTGTTTATATGTGTATCTGCATCCATTACAAACAGACTAAAGGAGATGCTTCCTGCGGAAGCAGCGAATATTCAAAATGCCCGTTTTCCTGTGCCTTATGCCTTTAAAAGTGCTCAACGTTCAAATGTTATTTTGCAGCTAATTTTTGTTGGCAGATGCGAAGAGGCAAAAGGGTATTACCTGCTGACGGAAATAGAACGGAAGCTTGAAGATTTGGGAGTAAAAGTTGCATGGCATATAGCCGGTGAAGGCTCTGATCAGCCTCATAATCAGGTTTGCTGGCCAGCTGATTCAGATGTTTATTTTTATGGTAAAGTATCGCAAAGTGAACTGTCTCAACTTCTTCTTAAAGTGGATCTGCTTGTGTTGCCATCCCTTGCAGAGGGGATGCCTGTTTCTATTGTTGAAGCAATGAAGGCAGAGGTTGTACCTATTGTAAATAATCTACCCGGAGGGATACAAGAGATTGTTATTAATGGAACAACGGGGTATAAAATCGATCAGAACTTACCTGCTGAATTTGCAATTATTATTAAACAATTAAATGAAGATCAAGACTTGCTGCATACGTTGCGAAAAGAAGCGGCGTCGGTTGCCAATCGTTTATTTGATCCTTTGCTTAATACAAATTCGATAGAGGCAATTTTATTACAATCTCTCCTTCAAAATAAGTCTAAAAGCTCATTTAAAACATATGGAAGCCGGTTAGATCAAAGATGGATTCCTAATGTTTTTGTAAACTGGGTGCGGATTGTTTTTCGTTCCTTTAAATGAGATAATTGGTTTTTTGATAGAATTACTAAAGAACTAAACAGATAATGGAAACTCCTTTTTTTTCTGTTTTAATGACGGCCTTTAACCGAGAGCAATATATTGCTGAGGCGATTGAAAGTGTTCTGGTGCAGAACTATACCAGTTTTGAGTTGATTATTTGTGATGATTGTTCAACTGATAACAGCTTTTCTATTATCCAATCTTATGCAGAAAAGGATGAACGTATTAAAGTTCACCGAGGGGAAAAAAATATCGGTCAGTTTCCAAACAGGAATAAAGCCGCTTCTCTGGCAATAGGGCATTTGCTTGTATTTGCCGATTCTGATGACAGCTTGAAGCCTGATGCACTGCATTATCTTTCAAAAGTCTACAGCGAGCATCCTAATGCTGATTTTTGGCTGGTTTATTATGGTAAAGCAGAACGCCCTTTATTCTTGGAGTCGAAGGCTGCAATTGATAAGCATTTTTTTGAACAGGGCTTTCTTCATATCGGGCCTGGAGGTACTGTTATTACAAAGAAGCTATTTGATGAAATTGGAGGCTTCCCCACTAAGTATGGGCCGGCAGGTGATATGTTTTATAATGTTAAAGCTGCAAGTAATGGTAGCGTATTGTTACTACCATATATTTATTCCAATTACAGAAGACATGAAGGGCAAGAATTGAATAATCCGTTTTCTTATTTGTATAATACCTATAACTATTATAATGATTTATTGAGACTACCTGAGATCCCATTAAGTTTCGAGGAGCGAGAATTTTTATCATTGAAGAGCAAACGACGTTTTGTAGTAAATACTTTCATGTATTTTGTTAAAACTGGAAATCTTTACCAAACATTAAAAGCTTTTTATTTGGCCCGCTTCGGGTTTAAAGATTTTATTAAAGGAATTATTCATTAATGAAAGTTATACATGTTCTTACTCATTTTATGCCAGATCAGGTAGCTGGAACAGAGATGTATGTATACGCATTGCAGTCGTATTTGCAGAAAATTGGATTTACAGGAGCTGTTTTAATACCTGATTATAAATTGAATCAAACTTCAGAATATTTTTATCGTGATATAAGAGTTATTCAATATCCCGAAAATGACAAACCAGGTCCGTTAATAATAAAAGGACTTGATTCGCCTGAAGGATTAAGTTTATTTAAGAAACTATTAGAATATGAAAGACCTGATATTGTTCATTTTCATGAAATATCTGGAAGTAACGGGATAACAATGAATCATATTGAAGCGGCAAATGAGTTAAACATACCGGTTTTTTTAACGATGCACCTGGTAGGTTATATATGTAATACGGGAACTCTATTAAAAAACGGAGTAAAAAAGTGCAATGGGTCAATAGCTTCATCAACCTGCACTTCATGTTCTTTAGTTGCAAAAGGATTACCGGTTCCTGCAGCAAATATTATCGCAAGTTTATCAAGAATCATAAATGCAACAGGTTTTAAAACATATAAGATAAATCATAAGGTTATGACTGCATTGTCTTTTGCTGAAGTTATAAGCCGACAGAAGGAACGTTTACAAAAGTTAAATATACTATGTGATAAAATAATTGTATTGAATAGCTGGTTTAATAAAATGTTATACACTAACGGAATTGCACAAAAAAAGCTAGTAATAATATCTCAGGCTCTACCTTTTGAATACGAAAATATTAAACCCAGTTCACCTGCCTTGCTCTATAAAGGCAAGCTAAAAATTATATTTGTTGGTCGTGTATACAAAGCCAAAGGCTTACACCTTCTTCTTAGTGCGTTAGCTAATATTGATCCTAATTTTTATGTTCTTGATATCTATGGTCCTTCAAATGATATTGAATACCAAAATGAGTGTGTAAAAATAATTGGAAGTAATACTTCAATACAATGGAATGGAATTATTCCTCCAGGCGAAACAGTTGGTGTAATTAAAAAGTACGATTTAATGTGTTTGCCATCTACGGTTACTGAAATGAGCCCTTTAGTAATACAGGAGGCATTTGCAGCAGGTGTACCTGTTCTTGCTAGCGATGTATACGGTAATGCCGAACCTATAAAACACAATGTAAACGGTTTGTTGTTTCGCTTTAAAGATATTTCTTCACTAAAAGAACAACTATTGCGATGCATTAATGAACCGGCACTTTTGCAGGAATTAAAAATGAATATAATGCCGCCACGGAGTTTTAGAGAAGTGGGAGATGCGTATGCCGACTTATATAACGAAGTGCTTTTTAAAAAAGAGAAAGATCATCACTAACGTCATTTCGAATGCAGCCTGAGAAATTTTACATATTACACGCTTTTTATGGCGGAATGAGAAATCTTAACGTTTCGGAGCAGGTAGTAAGAATAAGATTTCTGAGTCGTGGATCTGTCACGCTTATTGCATGACCCCACTCCTTCCCCGCCTGAACGGACAGGCAGGGAAATGACGGCCATCATTCAACATTCAGTTTATAAAATTTATGCGGATATTAATAGTCATGGATCCCGGTATTCTTGTTCCGCCAAAAGGTTACGGCGGGCATGAGCGTTTAGTATACATGTTTGCAAAAGAATATGCAAGACTGGGGCACGAAGTACATTTGCTTGTAACAGCAGGTTCAGTTGTAGAAGGCTGTACTGTGCATCCGTTTGGGAAAGAAGGGTTCCCGCCAAAAAAATGGGATGCCCGTATAGCTATCCCCACTGCATGGAAATTTTTATGGAAACACCGGAATCAGTTTGATTTGATTCACAACTTTGGGCGATTGGCCTATTTACTTCCTATTCTCAATCATCCCATCAAAAAGATCATGAGTTACGGAAGAACCATTGATGGGAGAAATATTAAGACGATTAATCAGTTGCCCAACAAAAACATTGTATTCACTGCCCCAAGTGATTGGTGTGTAAATACGGGTAATACGGCCGGGCGCTGGGTAACCGTTTACAATGCCATTGACTTTAGCAGCTACACTCCCCGCACAGAAGTGCCGGCTGATGCGCCACTTATTTTTTTAAGCAGGCTCGAAAAACTCAAAGGTGCACACGAAGCCATTCAGATTGCTTTGCAAACCAATGAAAAATTAATTCTGGCAGGAAATATTTCACCTTTAAAAGAAGAGCAGGAATATTATAAAAATGAAATTGAACCGTTCATCGACGGAAAACAGATTGTTTATGTAGGAACATTGGATGATGAAGGAAAGAATAAATATCTGGGCCAGGCAAAAGCAATGTTGTTTCCTGCAAGAACCGGTGAAGCATTCGGAATGGTAATGGCAGAAGCAATGGCTTGCGGAACTCCTGTACTTGCTTATAATCATGCAGCCATGCCGGAGGTAGTTACAGATGCTGTTACAGGATTTATTATAGAAAATGCTGAAGAAATGAAGCTGGCACTTAAAAAAATCAGCACGTTAAACAGAAATACAGTTCGTAAAGTAGCCGAAGCATCTTTTGATGTGAAAGTGTTAGCCGCAAAATATTTAAATCTATTTCAATGACGCATCCGTTAAATACATTTTTTGATAAAGTATTTATTATTTCTATCAAGCGAAATGAACAACGATTACAATCTTTTTTGCAACAGAACCCCGATTTAAAAGTAGAAATATTTGATGGGGTTGATGGCAGGATGCTTTTCCCTGAAATTGATCAGGTATTCAAATTTCCATTATATTTTTTTGAACAAAATAAGTTGTCATATGAAAGGTGTAAACGATGGAATAAAGGACAGTTAGGTTGTGCAATGAGTAATCTTTTTTTGCAGAAAAAAATAGTAAGTGAACAGATAGGCAAAGCATTAATAATGGAAGATGATGCATTTATTAAAACTGAATCGCTACTTTTTTTTCAAAAAGCGTTGCTTGAACTGCCTAAAGATTGGGATCTGTTTTATATGGGTTATAATCCTCCTTCCCGTTGGTCGGAAAACCTATTTACCCGCCAGCTTTTAAGAATAAAACATTTCATCAAGCCAGCTTTTTCTGAAGGGTTGTCTTCGGGTGCTTTAGGGAAACGTTACTTTTCGGAGTCATTTTCTTCACATTTAAACAAGCCCGGAATTTATGGAGGTACACATGGTTATGCATTAAGTTATGAGGGAGCAAAAAAAATTCTTACAATTGATACTCCATTACAGTTTGGTTTTGATACTACATTAATGTACGCAAATTATCATAAGCTGTTAAATAGTTATTCGCTTAAAAAGCCACTCATTATTCCCAATTCTGATTTTGTAACTAGTTTAATTAATTAATCATTTATGAAAACCCAAATCATTCTTCTCTTCAAATACATGCACCGGTTTGGAGTTGTAAAAGGCTTCCTCCTATTTATACAGTTAAGATATATAAACAAAGAAGAAATCTATCTGAGTGAATTTGGAAAAGTTCATTTACGAAGAAACACAAGTGATTTTGATGTGTTTAATCAAGTGATGGTTTCGAAAGAATACGACCTGGCTTTGCCGGATAATCCTGCCTTTATAATCGACGGAGGGGCTAATATCGGGCTTACATCAATGTATCTCTCACATAAATACCCACATGCTACAATTGTTTCAATAGAACCGGACGAAAAAAATTTTTTACAGCTAAAGAAAAATACTGCAGGCTATTTAAATATTCAGCCGCTTAAAAAAGCGCTTTGGGGTAAAGAAGAAAATGTATATATATCAAACAGCAATTCAGCCGATTCGCACACAGTTAACAATAACGACAAAGGAGTAGTAACTGAAACAGTTACTGTTTCATCTTTATTAAATGAATACAAATACGGTATTGTTGACCTTCTCAAAATGGATGTTGAAGGCGCCGAAAAAGAAATCTTTGAAACTCTTCCATTAGATTGGCTGTCTAAAGTTAAGGTGCTGGCAATTGAAGTGCACGATCGGTTTAAGCTGGGTTGTGCAATGAGTGTATTTAAAGCGTTAACTGATTACAAATACACGCTTGCAATAAAAGGAGAGCTTTTAATCATTCATTTTTTACATTAAATCACTGCTGTTTGAAGGACCAACTGTTTTTTGACCGACTGGATGTTTATCGTTTTGTTGCAGTAGCATTTGTATTGATTTCACATTGATTCAAGTTTATAATAAGGAATGTCATTATTGGCGAATTAGAGAATGCATTCAAGAAAAATAGTTTTAATTTCTTCCGGTCAGCCTTCTGCTAATCCCCGGCTAGTGAAAGAAGCTGTATCATTATTCAACAACGGTTATCATGTAAAAGTGATTTACTGTTCTTTATCTCCTTGGGCTGATATATTTGATAAAGAACTTTTTCAGAGATATGCTCAAATTGAATGGATCAAAGCGGGCTCACATCCTGTAAACCAAAAAGAGGCCTATCTTTTTGCCAGGTTACGAATGAAATATTTTGATGTGGTCTTTCGTTTGCTTGGTCATAGGTTTGATGCAGCCATCAAATCAATGGTGTTATACAGTCAGGAGCTGCTGCAAACTGCAATAAAACAGAAAGCAGATATTTACATTGGTCATAACCTGGGAGCCTTGCCTGCTGTTGTTAAAGCGGCCCGATTTCATGGAGCAAAAGCAGGGTTTGATTTTGAAGACTTTCACAGAGGTGAAGCCGAAGAAGGATCACCTGAAATGATGAAAACAAGGATGATTGAAGAAAAGTATGTGGCAATGCTTGATTATTTTTCTGCAGCCAGTCCGCTGATTGAGAAAGCATACAATCAGCTCTTCCCAGCCATTCCTTCGTTAACCATTAATAACTGTTTTCCTTCAGCCTATGCTGTGTCTGAAATAAAGGAGCCGGATAGCCGGGTATTAAAACTTTTTTGGTTTTCGCAAACCATTGGTAAAAAACGTGGTCTTGAAATTGTGTTACAAGCTATGAGTTTGTTAGAGAAAAATATTGTTACCCTTACACTTCTTGGAAATTGCACAGTCGAAATGAAAATGTATTTTACAGCACTTACACAACAGTTGAACTTAGCGCCTGAACAATTAATTTTTGTTTCGCCTGTAAAAGAGGGAGAACTTGTCGAGATTGCGGCTGCACATCATATTGGTATTGCAACTGAGTTGCCGCATATCGCAAACAGAGAGCTTTGTCTTACAAACAAACTATTTATTTATTTGCTTGCAGGAAATGCAATTTTGTTTTCAAATACAAAAGCACAAGAACATTTTTTTAATAACTACCCTACTGTGGGATCTTTATTTGATGCAGAAAATGTACAGGCATTAAAAAAGGTATTGGAGAATTATATACTAAATCCTCACTTACTGCATGCTCAAAGAAAGCAGGCATTAAAATTGGGAAAGGAAAAAATGAACTGGGATGAAGAACAACTTGTGTTTTTAAACAACATCGAAAAACTATTACAGCATTAAATAGTTATTTGTAAGAAAAAATCAATCGGTTGAAACGTATCCTCATCATCACCCCGCATTATCCGCCTTCCAATTTAGCAGCGGTGCACCGCAGCCGTTTGTTTGCACAGCACCTACCTGCATTTGGATGGCAACCGGTTATATTAACTGTGCATGAAAATTATTACGAAGAGGCGTTGGACTGGAACCTGCATCAACTGCTACCCGACGGTCAACGGATTGAAAAAGTAAATGCATTTACTGTAACTAAACCCAGGTTGATTGGTGATATTGGTCTGCGTGCTTTTTTTCAGCTGCGAAAAAAAGCGCTGGAGCTGGTGCAGAAAGAACAGATTGATTTTGTGTATATCCCCATTCCATCTTTTTATATTTCATTAATTGGTCCGTACCTGCACCGCAAAACAGGCGTAAAGTATGGCATTGATTATATTGATCCATGGGTGCATCAGTTTCCGGGATCGGATAAAACATTTTCCCGTCATTGGTGGAGTACGAAGCTTGCAAAATGGCTGGAGCCTAAAGCAGTGAAACATGCTGCATTGATTACAGGGGTAGCTGAAGGTTATTATACAGCCGTGCTGGAACGCAATCCTCATTTAAAACAGAAATGTGTTACAGGCGCTATGCCTTATGGAGGTGAAGCAGCAGATCATGAAGGGTTAAAAGCATTGACGTTAAAACCATATCTGTTTCAGCAAAATAAAAAACTGCAATTCGTTTATGCAGGTGCCATGTTGCCCAAGGCTTATGCACCACTTGAAGCCATCTTTCAATCCATTGCTGCAAACAGAGAGCAGTTTCATGAAGTTGAATTTCATTTCATCGGCACAGGGAAAACGACGCATGATGATCATGGGTATAACATCAAACCACTGGCGGAAAAATATGGTTTGTGGCAATCAGTTGTGTTTGAATATCCCAAACGTATTCCTTACCTCGATGTATTGATTCATCTCGACGCAGCAAATGCTGTATTTATATTAGGAAGTACAGAGCCACATTACACACCATCCAAAACATACCAGGGTGTGTTGAGTAAAAAGCCGATACTGGCCGTATTGCATACACAAAGCACAGCAGTAGAAATTGTACGTTCAACCAAAGCTGGAAAAGTATTGGCGTTTAATGGTGAAGCAGGTGTAGAGGATGTAAAACAGGAGTTCAGTCAGTTGTTTAAAGAATTTGTCGCATTCAGTAACAGCTATCAACCAGAACAGGTAGATACTACCCTCTTCAATCAATACTCCGCAAAAGAAGTTACACGAAAACTTGCAACATTGCTATCCTCAATGCAGTGAAGAAATTAGCCATCATTACAACTCATCCTATTCAGTACAATGCTCCTTTGTTTCGTTTATTAAATGAAAGGAACAGGATTGCAGTGAAAGTATTTTATACATGGAGCCAGTCAGAAAAAGAAGTGTATGATGCTAAGTTTGGTTTGCAACGCAGCTGGGATATTCCATTACTCGAAGGATACGATTATGCGTTTGTAAACAATACATCAAAACATCCTGACTCCAACCGTTTTTTTGGAATACAGAACCCCGGCTTTCTGCAACAACTGAAAAAAGAACAGTTTGATGCAGTGTTGGTTTACCGTTGGAGTGTATTCAGTCATTTAAATATCATGCAACGCTTAGGTGGCCGGACAAAATTATTTTTCAGAGGTGATTCACATGTGCAGAATGATACTGGCGGCATCCGTTCAATCATAAAAAAAGCAGTACTTAAATGGGTGTACAGGAATGTGGATATTGCATTTTATGTGGGCAGATATAATAAAACGTATTTGCAGAAGTACGGATTGAAAGAACAGCAGCTGATAGCAGCGCCACATGCAATAGATAACAATCGCTTTACAACAAATGATCAGGAGTTGGAACTACGGGCTGCAACTGAACGGGAACAACTAAACATTCCTGCAGATGCTGTTGTGTTTTTATATGCCGGCAAATTTTATGCACTCAAGCAATTGGATTTGCTCATTCATGCATTTAAACAATTATCAGGAGAACAATACAGGCTATTGTTATATGGCAATGGTGAACAGGAAGAACAATTAAAAGAAATGGCCAAAGCAGATCATCGGATTCTTTTTCAACCTTTCCGGAATCAATCGGATATGCCATGGGTCTATCGTGTGGGTGATGTATTTGTATTGCCCAGTAAAAGTGAAACATGGGGATTGGGGGTAAACGAAGCAATGGCCTGCAGCCGGACTGCATTAGTAAGTGATCAATGCGGTTGTGCGCCTGATCTCATTGTTCAACAGCAAACAGGATTTGTATTTCAACATAAAAGCGAAGCAGATCTGTTGAAACGTATGCAGCAATTTTCTAGTAAAAAAACAGCAAAGCAAATGGGTCAACAGGCTTTTACACATATCAGTCAGTATTCATTACAACAGGTTGCTGAAGCCATTGAAGCGGAGGTGTTGCGTTGAAGAAGCTGGCCATTATTACTTCACACCCTATTCAGTACAATGCGCCCTTGTTTCGTTTATTAACGGAACGGAACAACATCCACCTGAAAGTTTTTTATACCTGGGGTCAAACAAAAGACGGACTGGTATATGATCCCGATTTTAAACAAACATTCAAGTGGGATATTCCTTTGCTGGATGGTTACGATCAGGAGTTTGTAGAAAATATTTCAGCAAATCCCGGTGCCGGTCATTTTAAAGGGATCATCAATAAAGATTTGATAGAAGGGATTGACCGGTACAACCCGGATGCTTTATTGGTTTATGGCTGGGGTTTTAAAAGTCATCTGCAGGTATTAAGACATTACAAAGGAAAAAAACAGATCCTCTTTCGGGGCGATTCTACACTCTTAGATGAACCTCCCGGTTTTTCATTTAAAAAAACAGCGAGGAGAATTTTTTTAAAGTGGGTATATCGCCATATTGATATTGCACTTTATACCGGCGAAGCCAACCGGCAGTATTATTTAAAGCATGGCATGAAGCCGCAACAGTTACAGTACGCACCACATGCCATCGAGATTGAACGTTTTTTTGATGCAGATCATCAACATGAACAAAAAGCAAAACAATGGCGAAGGGATTTGGATATTGCGGAAGAGGCCCTTGTTTTTTTGTTTGCAGGGAAGCTGGAACCAAAAAAAGATCCGCAGTTATTGATTGATAGTTTCAAAACATTGGAAGGGAAAAATCTGCGTTTGATTATTGCAGGGAACGGTGTGCTTGAGCAGGAAGCGAAACAACATGCAACAGACGATGATCGGATATTGTTTCTTGATTTTCAGAATCAACAACAGATGCCGGCAGTTTATCGTTTGGGTGATGTGTTTGTGTTGCCATCCAAAGGCCCGGGTGAAACATGGGGTTTAAGTGTAAATGAAGCGATGGCTTGCGGAAAACCGGTGATCGTCAGTAACCGTTGTGGTTCTGCAATGGATCTGGTAAAAGAAAACGGGTTTATTTTTACAGCGGGAAATAAAAACGAACTTACAAGTGCAATGCAGCAGTTGATAGGAAATAATACATTAAGGACAGCAATGGGCGAAAAAAGTGCTCATCACATTAAACAGTTCTCTTTTCTTAAAATAGCAGAGCAAATAGAATCGGTTATATGAATCTCTCAAAGATTATTTATACGATCATAGCAGTTTTGAGCGGAGTGTTTTTTACACTCAATGAAAAATTCATGATTGAGGAAATTGTTGCAATAGGATTATTTGTTTTTTTTCTGCTGAATTTTATTGACTCCATCGGTAAGTCGTATAACCCCCTGGATATTCCTATTTTACTCGCTTTGTTTCAATGTATGCTGATGCCCTCCATTGTATTTCATGTGTACAATGAAGATGCATTGGTAGTGGCTTTAAAATATGATATGGGTGTAACAGCCGAAACCTACTTTAGTTATATGTTTCCCGCCATCCTGGCAATGATTGCAGGAATTAAATTACCCGAACTCCTGCAATCATCGTACAAAACAAAATTTTCAGTTGCGGTTCAGGCATCAAGAAAGTACCTGGTGGGCAAGGGAAATATTGGTGTATTACTTATCATTATTGGAGTGGTAACGGGTTTTATGCAGATTTTTATTCCCGGTGAGTTGAGGTATATCGCATACTTATTTGGGAAGCTTTTGTATGTGGGTGTTTTATACACGTTTTTCTCTGATTCAAAAAGCAGGTCTTTGTATCTGATGATTGGTGTTGTTTCTATTCTTGCACAAGCCATTGCAGGGGCCATGTTTGGCGAACTGGTGTACACCCTTGCATTGGGTGTTATTTTGCTTTTACTTGGGAAAAAAATCAGTAATTCGTTCAAGTTCAGTATAGCAACGGTCGGGTTTATTTTTGTTTTGCTCATCCAGAGTATTAAAAGTGATTACCGTGCTATTGCATGGCAGGGTGGAAGCGAGCAGTCGGATAATACACAGGCATTCTTCACTTTGTTGGCAGATCGTATAGCAAGTCCCGGTCGTTTCTTTGACTGGACGCTCATGTTTCCTACTGTTACACGTTTTAACCAAGGAATGATTGTGGGAAAAGTGATGGTGCATGTGCCAAGTCAGGAGCCTTTTGCTGAAGGCGAAACGATTTTTACAACTTTGGCGGCTTCTTTTGTGCCTCGGTTGTTCTGGCCCGATAAACCGATGGCAGGCGGTCATGAAAACATGTTGCGCTTTACAGGTTATAAAATTGAAGGGTATAGTATGAACATCAGCCCCATGGGGGAGGCCTATGCTAATTTTGGTGTGGGGGGTGGTGTTTTCTTTATGTTTTTTTATGGCCTTTTTTTCTCGCTGGTAATTTTATTCTTATTGCAGAAGATTAAAACAAGGCCCACCATTATTTTATGGTTTCCCGTTATCTTTCTAAACTCCATTCAAATTGAAACGGATATATTAATGTGTGTGAATTCACTCATTAAGAACCTCATCTTTCTTTGGTTCTGTTATTGGGCCGCCGACCGTTTCCTGAAAATAAAATTATAGTTGTTGAAAAAAAGGCTGCTTCTGTTTTATGATCATTTTTATCCTTCTTTTAAAGCAGGTGGTCCTACTCAATCGTTGGTCAACCTCGTTCGGGAACTGCACGAAGATTATGAAATTTCAGTTGTATGCAAGCATCATGAAATGGGCGAAATCCAACCCATGAAAGGAATTGAAGTGAATACATGGATCAATTGGGAATCGAAAGCAAAGGTTTATTACTGGAAGTATGGATGGAATGAGAAAGATCAATTAAAAACAATTTTCTCAACGGTTGACCCTGATGTGGTGTTTATCAACGGTATTTACTCTTTGTATTTTAATCTGCTGCCACTTTGGTACGCAGTTGGGTATAAAAAAATAAAACCAACTCTGTCTGTCATTCTTTCTGCAAGAGGAATGTTACATGCAGGCGCTTTATCACAAAAATCATTCAAGAAAAAAATATACCTGCATTTATTTCGTCTCTTGGGTTTACACAAAGCAGTTACATGGCATGCAACGGATGCGAATGAAGCAGCCTACATTCGTGCAACAATGGGAGCAAGTGTTCTTGTAAAAGAAGCTGCAAATTTTCCCAACCTCTTGCCTGTTGTTCAAGGCCCTGAAAAAAAAACAGGTGAGCTTTTTTTGGGAACAATTGCCTTGATCAGCCCCATGAAAAATCATCTGGAAGTATTGAAAGCCTTGGCTGTCTGTAACAACCCGGTTACATGGCATATCTTTGGACCGGTAAAAGACGAGGGTTACTGGAAGCTTTGTAAAGAACAGATTAGTCAACTGCCTCAGCATATCAGTATCAATTATCACGGAGAGCTGACTCCGCATTTATTGAAACAGGCAATGCAACAGTTCCAGGTTTTTATCATGCCCAGTAAAAGTGAAAACTTTGGTCATGCTTTAGTAGAAGCCCTGAGTGCAGGTAAACCGGTCATCACCACCACCACAACTCCTTTTGCTGATCTGGAGCAGAATGGATGTGGAATGGCCATTGATCCGGCAGAGGTACAAAATGGATTAATCAACAGCATCCGTTTTTTTGCAGAGATGAACAAAACAGATTTTGAAAAAAGCAGTGCTGCTGCTGTTACATATATTCATCAAAAAATGAATCCTGAACAGTTGAAAAAAACATACGATCAGATTTTTGCAGGTGCATGAAAACAAACTTAGAATCATATAACAACAGCTGGTACTCAACAGGACGATCTGCTGTTGTAAGGGCGTTGTGGTTTCTTACAAGTGCTTTGTTTGTGCAATGTAACTGGAACCCGTCATCTGCTGTGCGTGTTTTTTTATTGCGTCTCTTTGGTGCAAAGATTGGCAAAGGAGTGGTGATAAAACCTGCTGTTGAAATTAAATATCCGTGGTTACTGATTGTTGGTGATTATGTGTGGATTGGCGAACAGGTGTGGATTGATAACCTGGCGATGATTGAAATTGGAAGTCATGTTTGTATATCACAAGGCGCTTACCTGCTTACCGGAAATCATGACTACTCTAAACCAACGTTTGATTTAATGGTAAAACCAATCCGGTTAGAAGAAGCTGTTTGGATTGGCGCAAGAGCAATTGTTTGCCCCGGAGTTATTTGCCAGTCGCATGCAGTATTAACAGCCGGATCAGTAGCCAGGAAAAACCTAGATGCATATACAATATACAGCGGTAACCCTGCATTGCCGGTAAAACAACGGTTGATCAGCGAAGCATGAAGATTTCCATTATTACAGTAGTTTATAACTGCGAAAAAACAATTGAACGTACCATTCGTTCCGTGTTAAGTCAATCGTATAAAAATATTGAATACCTGATTATTGACGGAGCATCAACCGATGCAACGATGCAGGTGGTGAACCGGTATAAAAATCAGATATCAGTCATTCTAACAGAAAAAGATAAGGGCATGTATGATGCATTGAATAAAGGCATCCGCTTGTGTACGGGAGATGTGGTGGGTATTTTACATGCAGATGATGAATTTGCATCAACACAAAGTATACAGCTCATTGCAGAGCGGTTACAAAGTAACCCGGTGATTGATGCTGTGTATGGCGATGTTGGTTTTGTAAAAGAAGAAGAGCCGGATAAAATTGTACGTTATTATTCATCGGCCATCTTTAATACCAATTTATTCAAGTGGGGATTTATGCCTGCACATCCTACCTTCTTCTGTTACAAAAAATATTTCGATTTGTATGGAGTATACCGCACAGATCTGGATATTGCGGCCGATTTTGATTTACTGGCCCGTTTTCTGCGCAGGCATCAATTACTCACTTCTTATATTCCGGTGATGTTGGTGAAGATGAATCTTGGCGGCAAAAGTACAAGAGGCATCAGCAGTACCATTCAGATCAACAAAGAAATCAAACAGATCTTAACCGAACAGAAAATGCCATCGAGTTATCTGAGGCTGTATGCACGCTATTTTGTTAAGGTGCAGGAATTCTGGAAAAAGAAAAAGCAAATATAAATTGTATGAAGAAAGCATTGATTACCGGTGTTACCGGTCAGGATGGAGCTTATCTCTCCGACCTGTTATTAAAGAAAGGATATGAAGTACATGGTATTAAACGGAGAACATCTTTGTTTAACACCGATCGTATTGATCATTTGTATGAAGATCCGCATATCAACAACCGTCACTTTGTACTTCACTACGGCGATTTAACAGACAGCACCAATCTCATCCGCATCATCCAGGAAGTACAGCCCGATGAAATTTATAACCTCGGTGCCATGAGTCATGTAAAAGTGAGTTTTGACACACCTGAGTATACAGCCAACACCGACGCTGTTGGTACACTTCGCATTCTGGAAGCTGTACGTTTACTGGGTTTAACCGATAAAACAAAAATTTATCAGGCATCTACTTCAGAGTTATATGGTTTGGTACAGGAAGTGCCGCAATCAGAAACCACACCGTTTTATCCACGCTCACCATACGGTGTTGCAAAAATGTATGCTTACTGGATCACTGTAAACTATCGTGAAGCATACAACATGTTTGCATGCAATGGAATTTTGTTTAATCATGAATCACCTTTACGTGGTGAAACTTTTGTGACCAGAAAAATTACCAGAGCGGTTGCAAAAATTGCCATGGGCATGCAGGATAAATTATGGCTCGGTAACCTTAACTCAAAAAGAGACTGGGGGCATGCGAAAGATTATGTAGAAGCAATGTGGCTGATGTTGCAACAGGAGAAACCCGAAGATTTTGTAATTGCAACGGGTGTAACCACTGAGGTGAGAGAATTTGTTCGCATGGCGTTTGCACAGGTGGGAATTGAAATTGAATTTAAAGGAGCAGATGAAGAAGAAAAAGGATTTGTAAAATCTGCTTCGCATCCTGATTATCAGGTTGCAGTTGGAACAGAAGTAGTAGCGGTTGATCCAAGGTATTACCGCCCTACAGAAGTGGACTTGCTGATTGGTAATCCGGCAAAAGCCAATCAGAAATTAGGATGGAAACCAAAGTATGATTTGCAGGGCCTGGTAAAAGAAATGGTGGAGGCAGATATTGATGTCTTTAAGAAAGAAAAATTATTAATGGACAGCGGATTTAAAATAAAAAATCAATTTGAGTAATGGAGAAGAATGCAAGGATATATGTAGCAGGTCATCGTGGAATGGTGGGCTCGGCCATTGTAAGAAAACTGCAGCAGGAAGGATATGAAAACCTGCTGCTGCGTACTTCAGCTGAATTGGATTTGCGCAATCAGGAATCAACCGAACAGTTTTTTAAAGAACATAAACCTGATTACGTTTTTTTAGCTGCAGCAAAAGTGGGAGGTATTGTTGCCAACAATACTTACCGTGCAGATTTTTTATATGAAAATCTGATGATTCAAAACAATGTGATTCATGCTGCGTTCAAACACAGCGTTACAAAATTGTTGTTTCTCGGGTCATCCTGCATCTATCCAAAATTTGCAGAGCAACCTATACAGGAAAGTGCATTGCTTACAGGTACGCTTGAACCAACCAATGAACCGTATGCTATTGCAAAAATTGCAGGATTAAAATTGTGCGAAGCTTACAGAGATCAGTATGGCGCCAATTTTATTTCGGCCATGCCTACCAATCTGTATGGTCCAAACGATAATTACGATCTCAATAACTCACATGTGCTTCCTGCATTGTTACGCAAAATGATTGTGGCAAAGCGTACCGGTCAACCTGTTGTTGAAATATGGGGTACGGGTACTCCCCGCCGTGAATTTTTGCATGTAGATGATTTAGCTGATGCCTGTTATTTTTTAATGCATCAATACAATGGAAGAGAGTGGCTGAACATTGGTGTGGGTGAAGATATTTCCATTAAAGAACTGGCCGAACTTATAAAGCACATTGTTGGCTATGAAGGAGAGTTACAGTTTAATACCACTAAACCCGATGGTACTCCACGCAAGCTGCTGGATGTATCAAAACTGCAATCGCTTGGATGGAAAGCAGGCATTGGATTACAGGAAGGCATTGAAAAAGTATACCAGGAAATAAAATCGCTTCCTTTTTAAGATGTTTGGTTTATTTAAAAAAAAGTCTGCTGTATCTGTCGCTGCTGAAATTAATTACGGCGGTTTAAAAACAGATATGCATTCGCATCTTCTGCCGGGTATTGATGATGGTTCTCCCGATGCAGCAACTTCTGTTGCGTATATAAAAGCAATGATGAAGCTTGGCTATGAGAAGTTTATTACAACACCACATATTTATCCTGATCTCTATCCAAATACAAGAGAAACTATTCTGGCAGCACATGGTGTTCTGAAACAAAAGCTGAAAGAAGAACAGGTAGATGTGGAAATTATTCCTGCTGCCGAATATTTTATTGATGATTTGTTTGCAGACCGTTTAAAGAACAAGGAGCCCTTACTCACTATTCATAAAAACTGGGTGCTGGTTGAAATTTCTTTTATGACTCCACCACCCGATTTAAATAATATTCTGTTTGATTTGATTGTACATGGCTATCAACCCGTACTTGCTCATCCGGAGCGCTATAGTTTTTATCACAATCAAAAAGAAATTTTTCACCGGTTTAAAGATCAGGGCTGTTTGCTGCAAATCAACCTGCTTTCATTAAGCGGATATTATGGCCGTGGTGCACAGGAAGCCGCACAATATATGCTGCAGGAAAAAATTGTTGATCTGATGGGCACTGATCTGCATCACCAGCGACACCTCGATGCAATGCATCATCCTGCTTTGTTTGCAGATGTGCAAAAAGCGTTGCAAACAAATACGATTCTTAATTCTTCACTTTAAGTTGCCGGTTCAAAAACCCCGTTTGCTGATTCTTTTAAACAGGCTTGCTGTTGGTGGTCCTGCTATTAACACATTATCTGTTGCAGCCATTCTGTGTAACAGGTTTGATATTTTACTTGTTGCCGGTGAACCGTTGGCAGACGAACAGCCTGCAGATTTTTTATTAGAACAATACAAAGGCTTTGAGGTGAAAAAAATTAAATCGCTTCAACGTTCTGTATTGCCGTTGAAGGATTTGCAGTCCTTTGTTCAGTTAAAGAAAATCATCAAAACTTTTCAGCCGCAGATAGTTCATACACATGGAGCTAAGCCGGGTGTACTGGGGCGTATAGCTGCATGGCAGTGCAATGTGCCTGTTGTTGTTCATACGTTTCACGGTCATGTATTTCATTCGTATTTCAGCCGGTTTTTTTCAAAACAAATTATCCGGATTGAACAACTGCTTGCACGTATTTCCACAGCCATCATTGCTATCAATGAAAAGCTGCAGCATGAGTTGATGCATCAGTACAGAATTGCAGCAGCGGAAAAAGTGCAGCTGATAAGGCTTGGCATCAACACAGAACAGTTTGCAGATCCTGATCTTGAAAAAAGGAAACGGTTTAGAAATGAATTTTCAATTGCTGAAACTGATTTTGTAATTGGTATTGTGGGTAGACTGGTGCCTGTTAAGCAACATCGTCTCTTTATTGAAACTGCAGAATTATTGTTACAGAATAAGGGGATAACAAAAACTCTCCGTTTTTTTATTATCGGAGACGGTGCAGAAAACGAAATGCTCATGAACACGCTGCAGAAAAAAAATATTTCTTATACACAAAGCGGGCATGTATTCAATACATCAGCATCATTTGTGTTTACATCCTGGCGTAATGATATGGATGCTGTGTATGCAGGTTTAGATCTTGTGATGTTAACTTCACTTAACGAGGGAACACCCGTTTCTGTAATGGAAGCAATGGCCGCAGGCAAAGCAGTTGTTTCAACCAATGCCGGCGGCATTGCAGAGATGATTGTGGAAGGGCAAACAGGTTCTATAGCGGAAGGTGCTGATGCATTGTCCCGGGCTGTATTGAAGCTGATAGAAAACAATGAACTCCGGAAAGAAATGGGACGGAATGCATCTGCTAATGCTGCACTTCATTTTTCAAAACAGGCTGAAACAGACCGTTTGTGCAGCTTGTACAACCAATTGTTACAGCAAAAAACAGCTTCTGAAACAGAATTTTAACAATGAACCTGAACATTTTAATGCGGGGATTGTAATTATCACAACATTAATCTGAGAGATGAATAAGTTTACTATCAAAGATCTTGAAAATCTGAGCGGTATTAAGGCGCACACCATTCGTATCTGGGAGCAGCGTTATACCTTTCTGAAGCCACAACGTACGGCTACTAATATCCGTTACTACAGCAATCAGGAATTGAAAGTGTTGCTGAATATTTCATTGCTCAATAAGTACGGGTTTAAAATTTCTCATATTAACCGTATGAGCAATGATGAACTGCGTGAAAAAACACTTACTCTCACCAACGGACAAGCACAGCAGGAGCGGATTGTAAACGAACTGATCCAGCATATGATTGATCTGGATATTGAAGCGTTTGAATATGTGTTAGATCAGTTTATTGCTTCCAGAGGAATTGAAAAAGCAATCACTTTTATCATATTCCCTTTCCTGGAGCGTATCGGCATACTGTGGC
>JALHRP010000018.1:0-26774 GCA_022841365.1 Chitinophagaceae bacterium
CACTCACCACTCACCATCAATATTCCGCCAGCACAGTCACTCCGCCCTTCACCACTTCATTCAGCTTTACATTGATTTTTGTTCCGGGAGGTAACAACACATCAACACGTGAACCGAATTTAATAAAGCCCAGCTCACCGCCCTGCTCTACTTTTTGTCCGGGCTCCAGGTAGTTCACAATGCGTTTGGCAACAGCACCTGCAATTTGTTTTACAAGAATAGTAATGCGTCCGTCACTTAAAACCACGCTGTGACGTTCGTTTTCAGTAGATGATTTAGGATTCCACGCAACCAGGTATTTTCCTTTGTGGTATTGCGAATAATTGACTTCACCTGAAATAGGATTGATGTTTACATGCACATTGGCCGGACTCATAAACACACTCAGCTGAATACGCTTGTCTTTGAAATACTCAACATCAGTAATTTCTTCAATCACCACCACTTTACCATCGCAAGGACTGTAAATAGCATGTTCATTTAAAACAGTAGTACGTTTGGGGATACGAAAGAAAGAGATGATAAATAATAAGAACACCAGTGTTACAATAAAAATCAACCAGGAAAGCAGCGGTAAGGTTGGACTCAAAAAATTAAAGGCCATGAGATTGATGAGAATAAACAAAATGGCCGCAATGGAAATACTTTTAAATCCTTCTCTGTGAATAGTCATGTAACTGTATTGAGCTGCGAAAGTACAAAGATTCGGCTGAATGTATGCTGTTGCAGATTGAAGAAGAGGTTACTCATACTTCTGCAAGCCAAACCTGCCCCAGTATTCTTTTGCAAACGAAAGAAAAACGGCGGGGGCCTTGCTGAAAGCAGGATCAATCTGCATAGTTCCGCCAATGCTATCTTTTTGCATGATCATTAATTCTTCTCCACGGATAGCATACTTGTTTGTGCCCTCGTACATGATCAGCTTTTTTTCATTTGGACTCACATCGCCTTTACAGCTGAGTGCATATACAAGAGTAATCTCAGCAATACCATTACTATCGAGATCAGTAACAGATAAGTGATCGTCGTAAAAAGCACAGGTAATATCGAGTTCGCAATTACTGATGTTATCATTCATTTTCCATTTCTGTACAAACCCGCTATCTGTTTTTTGATACAGCACTGCTGAAAGTTTAGCCGATGCCTCGGTTTGTCCTATTTCAATATACGCTCCTGTTTCATACAGCACCAGCCAGTTTTCTCCTGAAGCATCATGCCATTTTTTTGCACGCTTTAACTGAAAAGCATTGGGCAAGGGCAACAATGCACTTACAGCTGCAGTTACTTCTTCAACCTCCGATAGTTTTATACGCTCTGCTTTTTTTACAGGCTCTGTTTTTGTGTTCTTTCCTTTGCAGGAAATCAGCACGAACAAAACAAGGAAGATGTAATACCGCATGTTATTCAATAATTTTTAAAAACAACCACACAAAAGGAATCGCCAACAACAATGAATCGAAACGGTCTAAAAAACCACCATGCCCCGGCATAAAACTGCCACTGTCTTTTACTCCGGCCAATCGTTTTAATTTACTTTCAAGCAAATCACCGAAAGTTCCTGCAACAGCTGCAATAAAAGCAATGCTTACAACTTTTATTATTTCGAGATCCATTGCCCAGGCAATACAACCGATCACAACTACTGCAAGGATGATACCGCCAATGGTTCCCTCCCATGTTTTTTTAGGAGAGATGGAACTCAGCGGCGTTTTACCAAAGAATGAACCAACAATATATGCCATAGTATCGTTGATCCAGATAGAACAGATGATGATGAGTGGAATGAGGTAGGCTGTCATCGCTTCCATCAACTCAAAAAAATGTTCAATGGAATGTTCGCCGTTCTTTGCCATCCACAACGGACTGCTCCGTATGTTTAACAACAATGCCCAGCTCAACGAAATATAGATCAACCCGAAAAGAGAATGACCGATGTTTTTCAATACAATGTGTTTCGAAAACAACAATTCACTGATTGGGATGCTAAACAAACAGATCAACGCCAGCATCATTCCCACAGCATGAAGCGAAACCGTATCGCTGATATACCAATCGCTTGTAAAAAATAACATCAACCCGTAACCTGCAATCATAACACCATACCTGTGAAACGGATTGATGGTTTTATAACCGGGATCAATCAACGCCAGCAGCTTTTGATACTCGAACCAGCAACCAAAATGAATGATACTGAACAAGACCAAAAAACTCCAGTGGTTCCACAACAACCCAACAAGCATAATCACAGCAAACAAAATTGCAGTGAGTGCACGGGTTTGAAATGTTTGCCGGTTAAATGCCATACACAGTCAGTTAGGTTGTGCTTCTTTAAGAGAGATAATCTTTTGGTCCTTCAGTGGTATCAGCCGCTATACTATCAGCCGCCACTTTTGTAGCAGAAAGTTTTTTTAACAACACAAACAATCCAAATACCACTGCAGCACTGATGGCGCCTGCCCACCAGGGCGCACTCTCGCCCACTTCCATATCAATCTTCTTTTCTTTTGTATACTGCCAGTAAAGAATAGATACCATCAATGCATTATTAAAAAAGTGCGCAATGATGCTGTACCAGAGATTTCCGGTAAAATAAAAAATATAACCAAGGACCATTCCCAATGCAAGACGGGGAATAAATCCATACCATGAAAAATGAATGGCGCTGAAAATAAATCCGGTAATCAGAATAACGAGCCAAGGAATTTTAAACCAACGCATAAAAATATTCTGCATGGCTCCTCTGAAAAAAATCTCTTCCACAATCGCCGGCATTAATGCAATAATGAACAACGCAATCATATAATCAGCGGGCGATTTAAAAGTAGCCATCAGTTTTACCTGCTCTGCATATTGCGACTCCAATGCATCAAATGTTTTTTTGAGACTTGCTGAAATAGGAATGGCTTTATTGATCTCTGCTAAAAATCCAACTAACGGTAATGCACACAATAAAATCAATATCGCTGTAATTGCCCTGTTGAGATGAACACCCTTGTGAAATCCTAATCTTGGAAACGGTTTGGTGGATGCAATCCTTGCTGTAATAACAGCAGGAATAAAAAATATAATGATGGTTGATACCACCTGGATCACTTTCAATGCATTTACATAAGCAGGATTAAACATATCCTTGTCCATTGTAAGCACAGATTTACCCGTCATAGCAATCCAGATAGGAATGGCCGATGCACTTCCTATCACAAAACATCCAACCCAGATCCCCATGAGGATCAAAAATTCAACTGGCGGTTCTAATTTGCGCTGATACTGATTTTGGTACATAACAACTGGAGGAAACTGATTAAATTTGCAATTCTTTTTGAACGTGGTAAAGATAGGCAACATATCGCTTCCTGAATTTCCGCTCTTACTTGCTCCTATGGAGGATGTAAGCGACCCTCCGTTTCGTGCTGTTTGTAAAGACAATGGTGCCGATCTCATGTTCAGCGAATTCATCAGCAGCGAAGGATTGATCCGTGATGCCATTAAAAGCCGTCAGAAACTTGATTTTGAAGAAGAAGAACGCCCCTTTGGTATTCAGATTTTTGGGGGCGATGAGGAAGCGTTGGGAATGAGTGCACGCATTTGTGAAACAGTAAATCCTGATCTGGTAGATATCAACTTCGGTTGCCCTGTAAAGAAAGTAGCCATGAAAGGTGCAGGCGCCGGTGTATTGAAAGATATTGATCTGATGGTTCGGTTAACCGCCTCCGTTGTTAACTCCACTTCCTTACCGGTTACTGTTAAAACAAGATTGGGTTGGGATGATCACAGTAAAAATATTGAAGAGGTTGCCGAACGTTTGCAGGATGTGGGTATTAAAGCATTGAGTATTCACGGACGTACACGCAGCCAGATGTATAAAGGCGAAGCCGATTGGACGTTGATTGCAAAAGTGAAAAATAATCCACGTATACAGATCCCCATTTTTGGTAATGGTGATATTGACAGTGCAGAAAAAGCAGTGGACTATAAAAACCGTTATGGTGTTGATGGTGTAATGATTGGCCGTGCGGCCATTGGTTACCCATGGATTTTTAATGAGATTAAACATTTTGTAAAAACAGGTGAGCATCTTGCTCCTCCAACCATTGAACAACGTGTTGAAGTTTGCAGAAAGCATTTACATAAATCCTTTGCATGGAAAGGACCTAAGGTGGGCATTTTTGAAATGCGCAGACATTACGCTAACTATTTAAAAGGACTCCCCAACATTAAAGAATACCGTGGCAAATTGGTTACACTTAATACGGTTGAAGAAATTGATGCTGTGCTCGATGAAATTGTTGTAAAGTTCAGCGGGTTTGAATTTGCTCCTTCTAAAATTGAATTGATCAACTACCACGAGAAGTGCCCGATTGATTAATACGCCTGAGTCATGCCGCTCCAAAGCTTTTTCACTTATTACTCCAATCAACGGTTCACGAAATGTTTCAATCCATTCAGGTAAACATGTCCCCGTTTCTCTGCAAAATAATCTGCTCCCAAAGCCAGCAGGGCCATCACGAGTAAACCAATGCCCAAACCGCTCCAGAACTGCTGTTCTGTTTTATGTTTAAAATAAAAAAATAAGAACGCTCCTGCTAAAGCCAGCGCCATTTCGATATAGCGGTAGAGTTTAAAACTCTGCATCACTTTTTCCATCCGTGGAATTTCTTTTTCTTTCAGTTCACCCGGATTTAAATCGTATGCATATACATTTCGTATACGATCCGCATCGCTGCGCATGTAAATGGTATAACCAACCACACCCAGCAGTAAACCAATCAGTGCAAGCGGAACAGCAGCACCTTTGTAAAAAGAAGTTTTGAAGTAAAGGAAGAAGACCAGCGCAGTAATAATTCCTGCAAGTCCAATACCAAAAAACAACAGACTCTCTGCTTTTTCTGCATTGAAGTATTTTTCAATATCGCTTTTACTGAACATGTGTATTGGTTTTAGAAAATGTTTGAATGAACCCCGCTACCGACACCATGCACCAGACTGCTTCAAGCACGATGAAAGGTACATACTGAATAAGCACCGATGCATAACAGGCAAGTGCCGATCCTGCAATATTCAACACAAAAAACAACCTGCCATCTTTTTTAATAAATGAAAAACTGTTGAGAAAATAGGCAAGCAGAATAAGTCCAACACCTGTTGTACCGATGATATCATTGAAATCCATATCAAAAAATTTGTTGTGTATTATCAGGAAAGATAGCTCATACAGTGCAATGCATTCTGCCACTACACAACAAAAATATTAACAGCTGAACTGTCTTAAATGATGATCAATATGTACGTACATAAATCTTCCCCATTGCTGCAGACTCAGCTTGCCATACATGGGATGCGGCTGCAACACTGTACCCGCCTGCATTGCATGTACCTGTTGCAGCAACTGAATTAATCCGGCTTTTTCCGTTTCAATATCAGCAGCTGCTGTACCAAAAAAACGGGCATTCATATCTACCGGTGCTCTCAGGTTCTTCAGCGGAATACGTGGAAGCCACAACCCGATGTACTTTGCAATGGAAGCATTGATCAACGTAGGCTGTTCATGCGCCTGTTTGCTGCCCATTGCTAATCTTATTTGATCTGCACAATGTGGTAGCATTTCTTCCACACGCATTTTACCCCATTGCCTGTTACTGGTTTGGCTGAGCTGATGAATACGTTCAACCACCCGGTTAAAATCATTGCTGTTACGAATATTTTTCATCGTTTCTTTTGTTGCAGCTTTTGCTGTTCATATTCCAGCGTTTGTTTCAATCCTGTTTCAAGCGAACGGGGATTGTAACCGAGCTCACGTTTTGCTTTGCTGTTATCGCCAAGATAGGTAACACCGGCCTGTACACGTAATGCTTCTGAATTATACATTTCAGGAAGTGGAACAATCCTCTCAATAAGTGAAGAAAAGAAAGCGGTGATTTTTAATAACACAGGTGGAACCAGCATTGGCTTTTTAATACCGGTGATTTGCTGAGCGGTATCCAATGCTGCAGAAAGTGTATACGATGGCCCGCAGATAATATAGGTACTGCCGGGAGCTGCTTTCTCCATTGCCAGGATATGTGCATGTGCCACATCATCTACATGTGCCCATGAGTAAGCAGATACAGAAGGAATCATCGGTAATTTTTTCTGCAGATACAACCGCAGCGCATCATCACTTAAACTGGTACCATCAGGACCGTATATTAAACCCGGCATCACAATCACTAAAGGCAATCCTTCTTTTATCATTTGTTCAGCAATATGATGTGCCTCAGCTTTTGTTGCATCATATGCACTGATGTGTTTGCCGTTGAATTGATAGTCTTCATTTTTCAATTCACCATGTGTATCAGAATGTACAGCCAGTGTGCTGGTGTATACCGCCTTGGGTATCTGCAATTCTTTCACAAGTTCAAGCACATGTCTGGTGCCTTCTACATTAATGCGGTAGCCGGGTGTTTTATCTCTTTGACCCACTTTATACCAACCGGCCACATGAAAAACGCCATCGCATCCACGCATTGCCTCACGCATACTTTCTTTATCTGTTACATCTCCCTTTACAACCGTTACACCCAGCGTTTTTAAATCTGCTGCTTTTTCGGGGTTACGCACAACAGCGGTCACTTCGTGTCGGGCTGCTCTTAATTGCTTTACAAGACTTCCGCCCACAAACCCTGTTGCACCTGTAACAAAATACTTCATGTTGCTGATCTGATTAGTGACCGCAAAGATAGGAGATCAGTTTATTTTTCAAATATTTTGACAAAATATTTGAAAATTTGATTTTACCACTGCAGCTTTCCGCCGATGGATAAATGCTGTACCTGGTTGAACCCCTGTTTTTCCTGCAGCAAAAGCAATTCCTGCTTGGGATAAAAGATGGGCTCATCACCCATATCAAATGTACCATGATGCATGGGGATCAGTTGTTTGGCCTGCAGATGTTCAAAGGCAACCAGTGCATCTGCCGGGCTGGTATGCGCAGTTGCCATAAACCATTCGGGTTTATAAGCACCAATGCCCAGTAAGGCTGTATCAATTTCGGGAAAGAGTTGTGCAATCTCTGTAAAATGAATACCCAATCCACTGTCGGCACCAAAGTAAATTTTTTTATCAGGTGCCTGCAACATAAAACTGCCCCACAACATATTATTCATATCATACAAACCTCTTCTGTTCCAATGTTTGGCAGGCAGGTAAGTAATTTGCACATCTGTTTCCAATTGATATTGCTGATACCATCCTGCTTCAATAATTGGATTGGTAATCTTCCAGCTGCGTAACAAAGGCGCAATGTTTAAACCGGTAAGAATAATTGCTGATGGGTTGATGCTGCAGAGTTGCTGCATACTTTTTTTATCTGCATGATCACGGTGATTGTGTGATAACAGGATGTAATCAATCTCTTTGAGATCAGCTACATCACATGGTAAAGCT
Organism: Chitinophagaceae bacterium; assembly: GCA_022841365.1. GTDB lineage: Bacteria > Bacteroidota > Bacteroidia > Chitinophagales > Chitinophagaceae > Lacibacter. The sequence goes on from JALHRP010000018.1 coordinate 7,423, forward strand.
GTAAAGCGTTTTACCGGACCCACATTATAAAAAACAGGATCGGTGATGAAATGTTTTCCGCATAATGTAAACAGAAAACTTGCATGTCCTAACCAAACGATCCCATCTTCCCTGTTACCTGTAATGTGTTTATTGATGTGTACATCAATAGCTGTCTGCTGATTTTGTTTGAGTTGCTTCAATGGGTTTTTTTCTGTTTGCCACTTAAACAGTTCAGCAAACGAACGCTCCGACGGACCATCAAGATTGATGTATTGATTGTTTTTGTTTACCGGATTACCTTTCCAGTTCTCTTTCACAAACGGAAGCAACGGATTGTATACAGGAAGTTTTGCCATAAGAAATTAAACCATCAATAAAACCGCTACATAATGACAGATTGCTGCAGCCAGTACAAATAAATGCCAGATTACATGATGGTAATACAGTTTCTCCCATAGATAAAAGATAACACCCAAACTGTACAATACACCGCCAATAATGATCATGAGTAAAACAGGCCAGGGAACTGCCTGAAAAAACTGTTTGCCGCTGAAGAGTAATATCCAACCCATGCCCACATAGATCAGGGTAGAAATAAAATTAAACCTGCCTGTGAAAAACAGCTTGAAAAAAATACCCAGAAAAGTGAGACTCCATAACACCACCAGCATAGTGATGCCTGTTGCATTCATCATGTAATTTAACAGGAAAGGCGTGTAGGTGCCTGCAATCAAAAAGTAAATACTTACATGATCAAACACATGCAACACTTTTTTTACCCTCGGATGTTGAAACGCATGATAGAGCGTAGAAAACGTAAAGAGCAATAAAAAACAAAAACCGTACACCGATGCACCCACTACTGCGGGTATATTATTTTTAGCAGCTGCCAGTGTGCCCAATACAGGCAAAGCAGCAATACCAAAAATAATTCCTATGCCATGTGTAATGCTGTTGGCAATTTCAAGTCGAAGGCTGCTGTGTTCTTCCTGCATGTTCGTTGATTTACTTTTTAAGTTCATTCATCACATCATCACTTAAAGGAGATACAGACGGATCGAAATAATGGGTAAGAATGCCTTCTTCATTTACAAGGTACTTCGAAAAATTCCATGTTGGCTGTTTGTTGTTCCAACCGTTTTTGGTTGAATCGGAAAGCCAGCGAAACACATCATTCTGTGCAGCACCTCTTTTTACCGAACTTTTGGTCATCAACGGAAAGCTGACACCATAGTTACGTTTACAAAAAACTGCTATTTCTTCATCTGTTCCTTTTTCCTGTTCTTTAAAATCATTAGCCGGGAAACCAAGTATGATCAGCTGCTGGTTATATTTTTCATACAGCGCCTGTAAATCTTCGTACTGGTGTGTATAACCGCAGTCGCTTGCTGTATTTACCAGCAATACTTTTTTCCCTTTGAGATTGGCAAAGTCAAATGTTGATCCATCAATCAACTTACTCTGCAGGCTGTGAAAAGCAACAGGAGGCTTTGCATGTTGATTGACCAATGCCAGATTATTTTTACCAATCAGTTTCGTGAATAATATCCATGCCGGATATACGGCCTTTAATACTTTTTGTCTTACTGTCATGTTTACACTGTTTCTGTTGATGAATAATGTATAACCAGTGAATACAATCACTGTCAGAATAAAAACAACCAATATCCGTTTTAGTTTTTTCATCATTTATTTTCTGCCAATCACTGCTTTCCAGAGATTGAGTTTACGTTTATTGTAAGGCGGATAACGGAAAAACGGCTCTAACCAGTTTGCTTTTTTTACCACTCCTTTGTAATGTGTAAACGTATCAAACGAAAATTTTCCAAGATAGCCTCCGTGTCCGCTTGTACCAATACCGCCAAAAGGAATATTGCTGTTACCCAATTGATAAACCGTTTCATTAATACAGCCTGCTCCAAACTGTACATGTTCAATAAAGAAACGTTCGGTTGTTTTGTTTGTTGTAAACAGATACAAAGCCAGCGGGTGCGGATTTTTTTCTATCAGCTGCAGCACTTCTTCTTTTTCTGTGAAGGTAAATACCGGCAACACCGGGCCAAAGATTTCTTCTTTCATTACAGGCGCATCGGCAGCAACATCTTCCAGAATTGTGGGTGCAATAAATTTATCTGCTGCATTGGTTTGTCCTCCATAACGAATGGTTCCGTCGTTTAAAAATTTACATACTTCCTGAAACCGTTTATCACTGATTATACGGCCGTAGTTATCATTTGTTTCCTGATTTTTACCGTATGATTTTTCGATATTGAAAATAATTTCTTCAATTAATTTTTCTTTTACAGATGCATGTACTGCTACATAATCAGGTGCTACACAAACCTGTCCGCAATTGAGCAGCTTTCCCCATACAATCCGTTTGGCAGCCATTTTCAGATCAGCAGTTTCATCTACAATGCAGGGACTTTTACCGCCCAGCTCTAATGAGACAGGTGATAACTGTTTTGCAGCCATGGCCATAATTTTTTTACCAACTTCAGTACTGCCGGTAAAAAACACATGACCAAAATGAGTTTGTTCAAGTAATGGCGGCAGCACCGTTGCACCATGCCCATCTAAAACATGCAGATAGTTTGCCGGGAAATGTTCATTGATGAGCTGCATCATTACTGCTGCAGAGTGTGCACTGATTTCGGAAGGTTTTATTAAAACGGTATTGCCTGCAGCGATAGCACCTGCAACAGCACGGAAGGTGAGCAGGATAGGATAATTCCACGGAGAAATAATCAAAACATTTCCAACCGGCTCAGGATACAGTTTTGTTACAGAAGGTAACAGATACAACGGCGTATGAACTGTTTGCGGTTGCATCCATTGACGCATGCCTTTTAACTGCACCCTGATTTCTTCATAAGTTGGGCCCAGCTCCGTCATATAGGTTTCCTGCGGATGCTTGCGTAAATCTTTGTACAAAGCCTCTTCAATCAGTTTTGTATTTGTACGAAAAACTGCTTCCAGTTTTTGCAACTGCTCTTTTCTAAACGCATAACTTCTGGTTGCGCCTGACTGAAAAAATTTCTTTTGTGCTTCAACAATCATCAGATTTGTTTCCATACAGTTCTATTTTTTAAGTCCGTTAAAGATGAGCTGTATCAGCAATTTCATTTCCTGCAGACTCAATGTATAATCAGCTTCGGTTTCTCCTTTGAGCAGGGCATGCTGTTCCACACTGTGTTTTAATGCATCGCTCATATTAATAAGTGATGAGGCCAGCTTCTCTGCATCGGTCTTTATGATTTGCCCTGTTTTCATTCCTTCTTTCAACAAACCGATGAGGAATTTAATTTCAACCTTCATCATCTCATCATACAACTCAAAAAAGCGGGGAAGCATTTTATGTAACGTGTCGGTTGTTACTTTGTTTTTGTTGAGTACGTGCATGTAGTACAAGACCCGTTCCTGCAGATAAAATAATGTACGGCTTTCCACTCCTTTTTTCTGAAGTGCTTTCGTCTGCAGATTACTGATAAACTGTTCGCCCTCTCTTAAAGCAGCCTCCAGAAAAATATCTTCTTTGTTTTTATAATAATAGTACAGAGATGCTTTGTTTAAGCCAATCGCTTTTGCAATATCATCCAGTGTAGTTTTTTCGAGTCCGTAGCGGGCAAAGCACTGCATAGCAGCAGCACCTATTTTCAGTTTCACCTGTTCTTTCTTGTTCATAGTACCTGTTAAATATCAAAAGTACAGGATCGGGCTAAAATTCAACTATTTTTATTATTTGTTTGAAATTTAAGTTTCTCATTCAATGGTACCGTTGCGTCTTTGCTCCGCATCAGAAATAAGTATCTTCGTTTTATGACGGATGAACATTTTATGAAACAGGCGTTAAAGGAAGCACGGCTTGCATACGAAGAAGGCGAAGTGCCCGTAGGTGCGGTGGTAGTCATGGATGGAAAGTTGATTGCACGTGGGCATAATATGGTTGAGAAACTCAACGATCCTACAGCACATGCTGAGATGATTGCATTGACTTCTGCCTTCAGCCAGATCGGTGCCAAATATTTACCCGGCGCAACTTTGTATGTAACAGTGGAGCCTTGCTTAATGTGCGCAGGGGCTTTGTACTGGAGTAAGATCAGTCGAATTGTTTGGGGAGCAAGTGATGAAAAGAACGGGCATCAACATATAACAAGAGAGCTTTCGCCTTTTCATCAAAAAGCTGAAGTCAGCACCGGTGTGTTGAAAGATGAATGCGCTCAACTGATGAAAGATTTTTTTGCAGATAAAAGATAGAACAACAGGAAAGTAATTTCAAAAATGATTCTTAAACAATTACAGTTTCAGCAGACAAACAACCTGTAACAGATCCTGTTTACAAAACCGTTCACATCTATCACTCAAATCATAAAAGAAAAAATAATTCTTTAACCATTCTGATGATGTGAGAATTTTCATTTTCATAAACATGGCAATACAATGGAATCGAAAAAAGCCAATTTGTTTTGCAAACGAAATCAGTACATCAACTATTGAGTCACTTAAAAGAAATGTACCGAATGAATCTAAGTTCTTTTAAAATTTAAATAAGTATATACACTTATTTCGTATAAGTATTTTCATTAATTTAGCAATTATGAAAACCAGAATACTATTTTCGATAATCGCCCTTACTTCCGTTCAGGCGATTTCACAGGTATCAATTACAGCTGTTAATACTTCTACATCCTCTGCAGCATCAAGTTTTACATATGCAAACGCAGGTTTTACCTATAACTGGGGGCTTACGCCAAATAATTCCATTGTTTCAGTGAATGGTTTTACAGCCGGCGCACAGAATTACAGTTATGCCTCTTTCCTTCCGGGCACTGTTCGATTAAGAAGAGTGAATAATGCGATGGTTACCGGTAATTATACATTGGTTTGGGCGCAGGTTGTGACCTCCGGTACTGTCTATAATATGTTTCCGGAATATCAAAACGAAATGGAACCATTTTTTAATGGCCGTGTGTACAACAAAGGCACTGACAATTTTTTTGATAATACTTCTGCAAACAGCAATAATATCGAACGGCTTGACTGGATATTATCGGGCGGTTATTCTACAACATCACCTGGCCTGGTGGGGTTTTCTGTTTTTGAAAGAGGGGCTGTTGGCGGGCATGATCCGTTTTGTATTGCCGCAATTACTTCGTTAGACGGGCTTGGCAATCCGGCAACCTACGGTACTATTGTAAGGGTAGTTGCTGCAAATTATGGCGACCCGGGTCCAACTGTTACTTACAGAATTTTAAAAGCACAAAATCCGGCAAACCTTCTTGATGCGGGTACAAATACTCAAAACCGGGGTGGCGTTATTGTTTCTCTGCAGAGTTTAGGAATAACTTCAGGTCAAACGATTTACGGGTATTCCCTTTTTTCGAACGATTTGCCAATCGCTGCTACACCAGCAAATCTTGTTGATTTCACAAACGCAACCTATTTCCCAACTAATACCGGCAATCCCGGCGGAATTGATCTGATTGCTGTAACAGGTATTTATATAGCAAACAGTCTTCTTCCTGTAAAGTTTGTAAGCTTTAGCGGTGTGGAAAATCAAAATATTGTGAAGTTGAAATGGGAAGTTGAAAATGAAACAACTGCCGACAGATATGAAGTTGAAAGAAGCTACGATGGCAGAATATTTTCCGTGATCAATCAACTCAAAAGCAATAGCAATTCATCTTCTGTAAATGTTTATTCGCTCAATGATAATGTATCGGCTGTTTTTTCGAGCCAGCTTTACTACAGAATTAAACAATATGATCTTGATGGCTCTTATTATTACAGCAAAACGATTGCATTAAGAAAAAACAGTAAACCGCTTGAACTTTTACTGTATCCGAATCCTTCTGCAGAAAACTTATTTGTTAATGTGCGAAGTGCTGTAGCTGAGAAAGTAAACTTAACAGTTTCAAATTTATCAGGACTGCAGGTTATTACACAACAGATAAACTTATTTGCGGGCAACAATTCACTTACAGTAAACGGGATAGATAAATTACCACCGGGAGCGTATCAGCTATCTATTCAATGGCAAGGAGGAAGAAAAACCACAAAACAATTCATTAAAAAATAACTGTCTCCAAACAGCCAATTGTTTTATTTACTGTCCGGATGCTTTCTTACTGTGTGTGAGTCACTGAATACAGGTGGCTTAAACCGCAGCAAACTCACTATATACAATTCCCGGTATGCTGATGCCCCTAAGTTTAATCAATCTCAATTTTCACTGATCTGTTTGTACCTTTGAGTTCCGATAATCAATTTCGTAAAAATTAAACTTACAGAACATGGCATTTACATTAGCACCTCTTCCTTACGCACACGATGCATTGGAACCTCATATTGATACAACCACCATGCAGATCCATCATGGTAAACACCACCAGGCTTATGTTGACAATCTCAATAAAGCAGTTGCAGGTACTGAACACGAAAGCAAAACACTGGAACAATTAGTAGCAGTTGCAGGAAGTATTTCTCCTGCTGTTCGTAATAACGGTGGCGGTCACTGGAACCATACTTTTTTCTGGGAATCGTTGGCACCCAATGCAGGTGGAGCACCAACAGGCGCTTTAGCTGATGCCATCAATGCTGCCTTTGGTTCATTTGATGCATTTAAAGAAAAATTTGCAGCAGCAGGTATGACCCGTTTCGGAAGCGGATGGGCATGGCTGATTGTAAAAGATGGCAAACTGGAAGTAAGCTCTACTCCAAATCAGGATAATCCTTTGATGGATGTTGCTGAAGTAAAAGGCACACCGATCCTTGGTGCTGATGTATGGGAACATGCGTACTACTTAAAATATCAAAACCGCAGAGCTGATTATTTAGCAGCGTTCTGGAATGTTGTTAACTGGAGCAAAGTAGCTGAGCGTTTCGGTAAATAATAACAGAAGTCTCACCAATAAGAAAAAGCCGTTTCATTAATTGAAGCGGTTTTTTATTTCCCGCCTTTAGGGGTCGGGTGCTTCTTTCGCCAGCAATCCTTTATATGATCATCCACCATTCCTGTTGCCTGCATAAATGCATAACAAATGGTAGAACCAACAAACTTAAATCCCCGTTTTAATAAGTCTTTGCTCATTGCATCAGAGATCGCTGTTTTAGCAGGCACATCGGCCATGCTGTTCACTTTATTAATCATCGGTTTGCCGCCAACAAACTGCCAGATGTATTGATCAAAACTTCCAAACTCTTTTTGTACAGTAAGAAATGCCTTTGCATTTTGAATAAACGCATGCACCTTTAAACTGTTCCGCACAATACCTGCATCCTGTAACAATGCCTCCACTTTTTCATCGTTGTATTTCGCCATTTTTTTTGCATCGAAATTGTTGAATGCTTTCCGGTAGTTCTTCCGTTTGCTGAGAATGGTGTACCAGCTCAGTCCTGCCTGTGCGCCTTCCAGACAAAGCATTTCAAACAAATGCCTGTCATCATGTTGCGGCATTCCCCATTCTTCATCATGATACTGCCTGTACAGTTCATCTTTTAAACACCAGCTGCAACGGATTTTTTCTTTTGTCATGATTTTTGCTTTACCCATTTGCAAAGTAATTAATTTCACAGACCTTAACAGCAGCCATGTTACGCAAAGCCACACAAGCCGATTTTAATTTTATGTTTTACCTGTACATGCATCCGCAGGTAAATCCTTTTTTATTGTATGAAGTAATGACCGCAGAAAATTTTCAACTGGTGTTTGATGAACTTCAAAAAAAAGGAGTGCTGTATATTTTTGAAGATGAAGGCGAAGCGGTTGGTATGTGCAAACTGGTGCCGCAACATTACCGGAATAATCATATCGTGTATTTGGGCGGATTGGCCATTGATCCTGAACAGGCAGGCAAAGGCTATGGTTTGCAAATGATGGAAGAAATTAAAGCATTTGCAAAGCAGCAGGTTTTTTTACGGATTGAGCTAACTGTGGCAACACAAAATCTAAAGGCTATTCAGCTTTATCTTAAAGCAGGCTTTCAGCACGAAGGCATACTGAAAAAATACACCTACTTAAAAAGCAAAGACCAGTATATTGATGAAGCCGTGATGGCTTATTTAATTTAGCAACTGCAACAGTTGTTTATTTTTCTGTGTTACGGGGCGGCACAGGATCATAACCGTTGCCGCCCCACGGATGACATTTGCTGATGCGTTTTACACTCAACCAAAAACCTTTTACAGGGCCATGCTCTTTCAATGCCTGCAATGCATAATTGCTGCAGGTAGGTGTGTAGCGGCACTTGGGACCAATTGCCGGACTGATAACGTATTGATAAAATTTGATCAACACAACAAAGGGAAAACTAAAGATCCTCCCCAACCATGTAGAAGCAGATGGTTTGTTATGTTGCTGACTGCACAATGATTTGCCGAAGTTTTTGCAAAGCTATTCTTACCGTTTCATATATCAATTGATACTGCGGCAATTCTTTTCCGGTGTAAATAAAAAACACATTAAGTGTTTTGTTTTTCAATTTCAACTGTTCCTGTATTTCATTTTTCTGCAGACGGTAGGCTTCACGTATCAACCGCTTAATCCGGTTACGATCTACCGCATGTTTAAATTGTCTGGTGCCAACTGCTACACCAAATTGCAATGGAGATGTAACTGCAGGAGTTGATTGAACAGTATAATATATCCGCAGGGGTTGAACAGAAAATGTTTTTCCTTCTTTGAACAGCTGTTCAATTTGCTTACGGCTTTTGAGCCGTTCCTTTTTACCAAGTGTAAACTGTTTCACTCAATCGAAAATAAACTGAAATAAGGACTAATAAAAAAGTCTCACGGTTTGCCGTGAGACTTCAGATATCTTCAAAAAAGAAATCATTTATTTCTTAGCACCACGCTCATCACTGATGGTGAGCTTATGACGACCCTTTGCACGACGGCTGGCTAATACCTTGCGGCCATTAGCATCCTGCATACGCTTACGGAAACCATGTGTGGTTTTTCTGCGACGCTTCGAAGGCTGGTATGTACGTTTTTTTCCTGGCATTGTTTTCTGTTTTACTGCTTTAAAAAAAATCCGGGGAGAAACCGGAATCCCGACAACAATCGGGACATATCACCCAGTGAGAACACCACTTCCCGCTGTTTGTGAAAGGACGGCAAAGGTAAGGGAAACAGCCGTAAATACTGGTGTTTACAGCAAGAATTTTCTTATTAAAAGCCACGATTACGGGGAATAGTTCCTGCCGATGGCCTTGCTTTTTTCCGGAAACCAACCGGTTTTTAACTTAATTCAACATGCCTGGCCTCCACCTCTTCTCCATAAAACAGCCGGGCACTTTTATTAAAATCTGCTGCTGAATCGGTGGTAAAAAACTGCCTGTTCCCTGATTTGGTTAACCGCTGTTCAAGATCGTTATGCCTTTGCAGATAGGCTTCCAGACTTTCCGCCACAATCTTTCCCTGAGAAATCAACTGCACACCTTGCGGTAAACAGTCTGCTATTTTTTTACTGAGCAACGGATAATGTGTACAGCCCAGCAACACGGTATCCACCTCTTTGCTTTTCGTCAGTAATTCATCCACACATTGCTGTACAAAATAATCGGCCCCTTTACTCTCATGTTCATTGTTCTCAATCAACGGTACCCACATGGGGCAGGCCTGCTGATACACCTTTACATCAGGATAAAATTTTTTGATCTCCAGTTCGTACGAATTTGATTGAACCGTTCCGGCTGTTGCCAATATCCCTACATTTTTTGTATTACTGTAACTGCCAATCACTTCTGCTGTGGGGCGTATCACACCTAATATTCTGTTGGTTGGATTGAGCCCTTGCAAATCTTTTTGCTGGATGTTTCGTAATGCTTTTGCTGAAGCGGTATTACAGGCAAGAATCACCAGCGGACAACCCTGTTTAAAAAACCATTCTACACTTTGCAGTGTGTAACGGTACACGGTTTCAAAACTTCTCGTGCCATAAGGCGCACGGGCATTATCGCCCAGATAGATATAATCGTATGCAGGCAGTTGCTGTACAATTTCACGCATCACGGTTAAGCCGCCATAACCCGAATCAAAAATGCCGATAGGTCCTGTTTGCATAGCTGCAAAATACTACTTCGAACTATATTTTCAGAAATACCCTTTTGTTAAGTCGTTCCCCCATTCAGGTATCTGCAAAAAAAATCCTCCCGGTAAGCCGGAAGGATTCTGAATAGATTAGTTGAAAATTACTTGGCAGGAGCGTCAGGAATTTTCAGAAATTTCTTCACCAAAGGAAGCAGATCATCTGTTGCAGGTACAACCAGCAACGCTTCTCTTGTAAATACATATGCATAACCATTTGCTTTTGCAACAGCCTGTATAGCATCTAATGCAGCTTTCTGAACAGGTGCATAAATTTCCTGCTCTTTTGCCTGCAACCATTGTTGTGCCTTACCTGAATATTGTTGAACTTCTTCAGCTAATTTTTGATACTCGCTGAATTTGATGTCTTTTTTTGCCTGTGTCCACTTTGCAGAATCAACACGGATGATGCTGTCTTTCTCATTGTACTCACGGATCATTTCAGCATACACCATATTTAAGGAGTCTTGCAGTTTCTGCATTTTATCCTGTGCCTTTTTTGTTTCGGGCATTACACTCAGTAATTCACCTGTATTGATGTGACCCATCTTTTGAGCGTTTACTGTTACAGCGCTACCCATCAATGCTATAACTGCAAGAACAATAACTCTTTTCATCTGTTTCTTTTTTGTTTTGTTAAATGACCAGATAATGTTCCAACGGACATTTCCTGTTGTCGGTTTGTTTTAAGTTAAGTGTACCGAATCCCTTTTTTGGTTGCAAACAAAATGGCTTTTATTAAAGTTTAACACCTAATATTTTCAGCACATCATCGCTCTTGTCCAGTTTTGGGTCGGCAAATATAACGGTAATTCCTTCACTTTTGTCTAAAATAAAATCGTACAATCGTTCTGTAGCCAGCCGCTGTACTGCGTTGTACACCTTATCCTGTATGGGTTTTACCAGTTCCTGTTTTTTGCGGAAATAGTCGCCCTCAAACCCAAAACGTCTTTTCTGGAGGTCACGCACCTGCTTCTCTTTATTAAAGATTTCATCTTCTCTTTTCTTGAGCAACTCAGGAGTTAACATGGCCCGTTCTGCATCGAGCTGACGGTACATTTTATCCAGATCGGCCTGGATGAGGTCAATTTCCTTCTGCCATGCATCGGCCATGTCTTCCAGTTTTTTATTGGCCTCTTTATACTCCGGAATTTTATCCAGAATATACTTGGTATCAATAATGGCATACCGTTGTGCCTGAGCAGTAAATGCAGTGAGCATCAGGGTAAAAGCTGCAAGAAGGAATGTTTTCATATTTCTAGTTTATGATGTATTTGTTTATTCTCCGTTTGAAAGACTCCTCTTATTCCGGTTCAAACCCAAGCATAAAGGTAAAGCGACTCACATCCCGCAGTCTTGCACCGGGGAAAGTTCTGTCTAAACCAACGCCATAATCAAACCCGAGCAAACCAAACATGGGAAGGAAGAAACGCATACCCAAACCGGCACTGCGGCGCAATTTAAACGGATTGTAATCTTTTATATCATACCATCCATTGGCTGCTTCAAAAAAGGCCAATCCAAAAATGGTGCTGCTGGGGTTGGTACTTAACGGGTATCTTAATTCTAAACTGTATTTATTAAAAATGGTAAAGAACTGGGTAGCCGATGACTGGTTGCTGTTGTTGATTTTGGGATTAGAGTTATCATACACGGGATAACCTCTGTGTGCAATAATGTCGAAACCAATAATACCAAAGTTGTTTTGCAAACCTGCATCTCCCACCTGGAAACGTTCAAATGGCGAAACTCCAAGATCCCTGTTATATCGGCCAAGGAAACCAAACTTAGCAGCAGCTTTTAACACAAACTGCCTGTTTTTTTCTGCACCCATTGGTTTGCCAATTGGCACAAACCATTCGTAATTCATTCTCCATTTATGATATTCTACCAGCCGGTACTTTTCTGCAGGGTCGTTGTACTTGGCAGGGTCTCGCAGGAGCGACCAGGGTGGCGTAAACGTAGCTGCCAGCGAAAAATTTGATCCTGTTCTGGGGAACGTAGGTTGATCTACACTTGAGCGGATCACCTGAAACTTGATGTTGATGTTGTTACTCAAACCGCTGCTGAGCTCAGGAAAAATGGGATAGTTCTTTAACTTATACTGTGTATAGTTAAGCGATGTAATTAAATTAAAATAATCATCGGGCCATTTCAACTGCTTACCCAGCGATATACTTGCACCAAAGGTTTGTAAAAACTGACTGTCGGCTCTTTGACGGGTAGGCAATCCTGTAATTGGATCAAAGGAGTTGGCCAGCTTGGTACGGAACAAACTAACAGTGAGGTTGTTTCTTTTTTTACCGCCCAGCCATGGCTCTGTAAACGAAAAGTTTTGTGAGCTGAACGATGGACCGTTTGATTGTACACGCAGCGATAGCTTTTGTCCGTCGCCCGATGGCAATGGCTGCCATGCCGATTTCTTAAAAATATTTTTGGTAGAAAAATTATTGAACGTAATACCCAATGTACCGGTTAAACCAATATAACCACCCCAGCCTGCACTCAACTCTAACTGATCACTTGATTTTTCTTCGAGTGAATAATTAATATCTACGGTTCCGTCGTCGGGGTTGGGAACCGGATTGGGATTGATTTTTTCCTGATTGAAATAATTTAATGCAGATAGCTCACGAATAGAACGGATCATATCACTGCGGCTGAATTTTTCGCCCGGTATGGTACGCAGTTCTCTGCGGATGACATACTCTTTTGTTTTATCGTTCCCGTAAATATTTACAGCACGGATGGTTGCCTGCGGACCTTCGGAGATACGGATTTCATAATCAATGGTATCATTATACACACTGGTTTCAATGGGATCTATACGGAAGAAGAGATAACCATCATCCATGTACAATCCGCTGATGTCGCCACCTTCGGCCGATAATTGTTTACCTAATTTTTTATTGAGTGTTTCAATATTGTAGATCTCTCCTTTCTTAATACCGAGAATAGCGGTTAACAGAGAATCGCTGTACTTGGTGTTGCCTCTCCATGTAACGTTACCAAAATAATACTGACGGCCTTCCTGTACTTTTAATTCAACCACCAGGTTACCCTTGCTGTTGTAGTAGTTGGTATCTTTTTCAATCACCGCATCCCGATAGCCCAGTGAGTTATAATATTCCAGTACTTTTTCTTTGTCTTCAACATATTTGCTCTGGTTGAATTTTGCTGCAGAGAATTTCAAACGGAACCAGGGATCTAAATAATCTCTTGTTTTGCTGAGTGAAAGAAAACCCCAGTCACGCATGTATTCTTTAAACGTAGTGGAATCTTTACTGCCATAAACCGGCGGCTGTTTAGAAGGATAGAGTGTAAAACGTAAGCGTTCTTTTGTTCCCTTCAGTTGTTTTTTAATCTTCAGATCCGATACCTGTTCGTTGCCGCTTATGTAGATTTCATCAATCTTTACCTTCGGTCCTTTTGATACATTAAACGTAAGATCTATAAAGTTGGGGTTGATGGCATTTTTTGTTTCTGCAATCTTTACCTCTATTTGTCTGAATCCTTTTTCGATATAATATTTTTCAATTTTCTCAATGCTAGTTAAACGGAGGTTTTCGGTAATCACTTTGTTGGGTGTTAAACCAATTTTCTCCTTCAGCTCATCTTCTTCCCCTTTCTTTACTCCTTTAAAAAAGTAATTACCGAGGCGGGAGCGTTCTCTTACACTGATTTCGATGTAAATATCTTTTCCATCCACACGGGTAATATAAATAGCAGCATCATCAAAATATTGCTGGCGCCAGATAGAAAGCACGGCCTTGCTCAGCAAATCGCCGCCGGGCAAATACACTTTATCGCCAATGGCAATACCGGTAATGGAAACCAGCAACGCAGAGTCGAATGTTTTAGATCCGCTCACGGTTATACCGGCAATTACATATTCCCTGGGAGTTTTTGAATTGAAAATAGCTTCCAGTTCAGGGTCTACAGAAACAGGCTTTCCGGTGTCGGGTTGTTGTGCCCAGAGGGTTGGTTGAAAGCCAAAGCAAACAATCAACAGCAGTATTAATTTTCTAGTCAAACGCATCAATAAATCAGTTACAGTTATGTTGTATATCGGGTTGTAAAAAAGCCGCTCATGCCTGTTACAGCCGGGCGGCAAAATAATCGCTTTTGCTGAAACACTTTTGTTAAAATGCCCTGCAGAAGCATTTATTAAGACGGTGTTACATGTTGTTCAGGTTTAATCTGCTCGCCTGTTTTACCAAAGCGGCGTTCTCTTTTCTGAAAATCGAGGATGGCCTCGTATAAATTTTCTTTTCTGAAATCGGGCCAGCGTACATTGGTAAAATACAGTTCTGCATACGCTAACTGATACAACAGAAAATTGCTGATGCGGTATTCACCACTGGTGCGTATCATCAGTTCCGGATCGGGAAACTCTCTGGTAGTGAGATAATCCTTAATAGTGTCCTGATCAATTTCAAAAGGCTCCAGCTTACCGGTTTTTACATCAGCAGCAATGTTTTTAATGGCATTCACAATTTCCCAACGGCTGCTGTAACTCAGTGCCATAATCAGGTTCAGCCCGGTGTTTCCGTTTAATTCGTCCAGACTTTCCTGCAGTTCCTTCCGTGCATAATCGGGCAGCATATTGGTATCGCCAATTACATGCAACCGGATATTGTTCTTGTTCAGGATGGCCGTTTCTTTACGGATTGTATCCACAAGCAATTCCATCAGTCCCGTTACTTCTTCAATGGGCCGGTCCCAGTTTTCGGTGCTGAAGGCATACAGCGTTAGATATTTTACGCCCAGCTCTGCACTTCCTTCTACAATATTCCGCACACTTTCAACCCCATGAAAATGACCATAGAGCCGGTCTTGCCCCTGTTCTTTTGCCCACCGCCCGTTACCATCCATAATGATGGCAATATGCTGCGGCAAACGCTCCAGATCTAATTGTTCACGCAAGGAACTCATAGCCTTGAAAATTAAGGGCACGAAGGTAAGAAAAATAAGGGCCGGGTTACCCTTTCAGAGGAGATAATAAGAAAAAGCAGCTTCCCCGCTGGAACGAACCCGGTTCACGAAAAGATTTCTATTCGACATTTGTGTCGGGTGGAACTAAAAAAGAAATCTGTATTATAACAATCCTGCAATGAAGTTTTTGGTTGATAAAACAAATACATGACACAGCATACAGATCTAAAACAAAGATGATACCTTGCCTGTATGAACATCTGATTTTGAAACAACTGCCTGCAATATGGCGGCAAAAATTCCTGAACTGTTATAAACATCGTATGTACTCTTTATGAAGCATGAACAACTGTTTAAAATGCTGATGATCTTTTCAATGGTTTCATTTGTACACAATGCCCGTGCACAGGTAAAAAGCAGTTCGTTTAATTTTACGTTGAAATTATTACTAAGCAGCAAAACACCTTCTGTTACAATCCCTCAGGCAGCGGCAGCATTCAGCAATACTATTTTTTTAGATGCCCGTGAGTTAAAAGAGTACCGTGTGAGTCATTTAAAAAACGCATTGTTTGTGGGATCAAAAACATTCAGTCTAGATCGGGTAAAGCATATTCAAAAAAATCAACCGCTTGTTGTGTATTGCTCCATTGGCAAACGGAGCGAAGATGTAACGCTGCAATTAATAAAAGCAGGCTTTACAAATGTAAAAAATTTATACGGCGGAATTTTTGAATGGGTTAATCAGGGCCATGCAGTTTACAATAACCAAAACAATATTACAGACAGCGTTCATGCCTACGGACAGTTTTGGGGCAACTATCTTGAGAAGGGAATAAAAGTATTTGATTGATGCAAAATGAATTTATACATCTGCTGAAACTGATAACACCCTATGTTTTAGGTGTTGTTTTTTTGCTGGTGTACATCAGCGAACACATTTATCCGCAGCGAAAAGAATTAATAGACCATCAACATGATTTAAAAAACATAGCCATTGGTCTTATTAATCTGGTGCTGGTTTTTACAGGTGGGTATTATTTTCAACAGTTGATACAATACAGCAGCTTACAGCAGTTTGGAGTTTTACAATGGCTTAACCTGCCCTTTTATGCTGAGTTAATCATTGGTTTTTTAGTCATTGATTTTTTTATGTATTGCTGGCACCGGGCCAATCATACCATTCCGTTCTTCTGGAAGTTTCATCAATATCACCACAAAGATGAAAAGATGAACAGCACCACTGCCGTTCGATTTCATACAGTAGAGTTAATGCTTTCCTACGTTGTAAGGATCCTGCTTTTCCCACTGTTGGGCATCAGTCTTGCGCCACTATTACTGCACAGCTTTCTTTTATTTCCGGTGATTGTTTTCCATCATTCCAATATCCGGATAGACAGTAAGAAAGATGTATGGCTGCGGTTATTGATTGTAACACCGCTGATGCACAGGATTCATCATAGTGTACTTAAATTTGATACAGACTCAAACTACAGTTCTATCCTTCCGTATTGGGATATGATTTTTAAAACCTATCACAAACAATCCGATCAACCGGTTAAGTTTGGGATATAGGGGTTGATGGGGGGGGGCTGTGAACGTTCTTTAGCGGCGAAGAAAGATGAAGAGTACGCTCCGTAATACGCAACGTCCCTGGCTTCGCACATGATCCTGAAGGAGACGTTGCTGGGAAGGGGCAATCAAGAACTGTTGCTGTAAAAAATTGCGGATGATATTCTGTTTGTATCTTTTTGATAATACAAGGTAAAAAACAATCTGTTACCGAAATCCCTTGCTGGTGAAAACACCAGCATGGGCGGTGGGAGTTCTAACATCTGCCGATTAGAATACCAACAAGGGCTAAAAGGGGCTTTGCTTATTTTAAAACAACAAATTTTTCGATTACATCAGAAGGATTTTTTTGTATTACTTTATTCTTACAAACAACAAACTCCCACCTGTAAGGATCGTATGGTGGTTTAGGGTACCGTTTACCAGAAATTTTTACTGATGTAAAAAGCCTCGGATTATTCACCTTTTTGTCCTTGACAATGAGTTTATGAGAAGCAGAAAAGACAAAATAAATATTATCCCGCTTTAAATAACCATAAAAACTATTCGGCTTTCTTTCTAAGTTTGTTATTGCATAACGATATAAAGAGATTTCAAAATAATCAGTGCTGTCATTAGTAGATGATAAATTAATCTTCACATAATACTCGGAAGAGTTAAACTTGCCATCTTTCTTATCTGTGATGTAACTATAAAAGCCTTTTATTGCCTCCATCAAGGCCGTACTTTTTACAGTTACATTACCCGTAAATTCATACTGATTTTGTGCTTCACTTGTTATACAAAAACTAATAAGCGAAGCAAAAACTAATACCGCTTTTCTAATATTCGATTTTAGCATCCCTGTCAATGATACTTTTCGAATCATATTGTACAAATTTCTTCCCAGGAACATAGTATACATATATTTTCGTGTGTGGTTTGTAATAATATGGATCATCAGCTGCATATCTATCACCGCCTCTTTGCCCTTGCTGGCGTTTCTCTGCTGAACTAATTGATACAGCTTGGGTATATTTCGAAGCACGCCGTCGTTGTGTGTTTTCACCAACGACACATGCACAACTCTCATTGCTACTCCCGCCAGTGTGTGGAACACTTGCGCCAGCGCCGCTGACGGAAGACCCATTTTTAATATTGCCTATTCCACGCTTCAATAGTTTCCTTAAATCTTAAAATTCCATGACCGCTTAAGGAATTTACAAATTCAAAACTCATTTCCTTTTCCTTATCATATAGAGTTAAAAAAAAATCATCTACTCCACTTTTAACAAACGGGTCGATAGAAATGACGGATTCATTCATTACATCAACTATACAATCTGTTATTTCATTATTCTTCTCTTCAATTGATTTAATAAGATAATCTGCTAGATTGCCAAAAACAATTGTAGGCAAATCTTCAATATCACTATCAATTTGAAAATTTGGCAATTTCACTTTTATGTAACTGATTATCTCTTTATAATCTCTCATAATATTTCACTATTGAATAAAATACTTCGATTTCTCAGCAATTCTTATTGCTCTCTCAGCTTCAATAATCTCTTTAACAACAAATTGTTTTTCCATCTCAGATAATGCGCTTGAACTATTTTTCATCAATTTAAGAAAAAAAGTACGTGCATCTTTTACTTTTTGTAAATGTCCGGTAGGACTAGGACTAAGCATTATACCAGTAGTTGCTTCAAATACCAATGCAGCTGCAGAACTACCGTTGCCTACTGAGGCATCCTCCCTATAATATTTATTTAGAAAATCTCTAAGCTTTGCATTTTTAAAAAATTTAGCACTTCTAACAAATTTAATCATATTTGGTGCTGACCGAAATTGAGATAAAGCTCTTAAGCTGCCAAAGCTAAAACCCTCTTCTGGCGCAAGCGTCTCGCTTGTGCCATCAATTTTTAAACAACATAACTTAATTCAATCAATCCTTTTTTGCCATAAAAATCTCTTGTACTGCAATACTAGTAATCTTCCAATTCAAGCACAAGCGTCTCGCTTGTGCCATCAATTACTAAACAACATAACTTAATTCAATCAATCCTTTTTTGCCATGAAAATCTCTTGCACTGCTATACAAGAAATCTTCCTCATGTTCAACAAATCCCGCTTCTACCGGGTTTAAATGAATGTATTGCAATTTTTGATAGAACATTTCAATCGTAAGTAGTTCTATGGGTTGGTTATGTTGTTGCCAAAGCTGCCAGTCTTTGTTGTTCCCGTTTTTTAAACCTGCCCGCTTCATCATCCACAACATCCACTCTTTTCTGCTTTCGCCGGGATGTTCTTCAATTGCTTTTCTCAAACTTCTTGATGTGAAGCTTTTCATCTCACTTATTACTTTATCCAATGGCCTTCCTTTGGAACCAACAATCATATGTACATGGCTACTCATAATGCACCAACTGTATATCTCCAGGTCTTTTTCTTTTTGACAGTACTTCCAGCTTTCAATGAGAATTTCTTTATACTCTTTTCTTACAAATAAATCAATCCAGTTTATTACTGCAAAACTGATAAAATACAATTTGTCATTATCGCCAAACTTATACTTTCTGCTCATTTAGGTAAAATAAGAATTTACTCATCAAATTGCAAGATAGATATTCTATTCAGGCACAAGCGAGACGCTTGCGCCAGTTTGGGGGAACACTTGCGCCAGCGCTTTTCTCCCTCTTCCAAAAATCTTTTCAAAAAAAAGAGCCGGACAAAACCGGCTCTATCAAAAAAATAAATACAATTTTTTTATGGCGTTAACTGATATTTACCTGAATAA
>JALHRP010000018.1:26784-60373 GCA_022841365.1 Chitinophagaceae bacterium
AAAAATCAATGGTAAACTTATAGCTTCCGCTTACTGCAGGTGCTGGAAAATCTGCACCTTCTGCTTTAAACGTTCCTGATTTATTATCAGGTGCTGCTACATCTGCTCCAAACTTTTGTCCCCAGCTTCCGTTAACCGGCAAAATCAAATAAGCCTGTCCCGATGTAAAGTTCAGCGTTACATCCCACTGCACGGCATTGCGTCGTGTGAGCTGTTGCGATGGAACAGGAACAGGATTGTTCCAGCCACCGGGTGTTGCTCCACCTACGATAAATAAATTAGTGGGCAACCCATGCTGCAGATTAATGGGCTGCAGATTGTACATGCCTTTCTGGAAATCAATCGTCATTTTATAATAACCACTTGCAGCAGGCGCAGAAATATCGGCACCCTCTGCTTTAAAGGTTCCTGATAAGTTATCATTGGCTGCTACATCAGCACCATATTTACCCCATGAACCATTCTCAGGCAGTAATAAATATTTTTCGCCGGCTGTTAACAGAAACACACCGCCAAAAGTTGTTTCATCAATCCTTGCCAGCTCTTGCGATGGAACAGGTACGGGGTTGTTCCAGCCGCCTTGTGTTGCGCCACCCACAATAAATAATTTACCTGTTACAGGCAATGCAACTTTCGGAGGAATTTTATAAGGTGTTGCACGAATGCGCAGAATGTTCGATGCAATTTTTTCGTTGTTGTTACCGTAAGAAGAAGTAACACGTACATCTACATCGTATGCTTTATTAAATTCAAAACCCCATGCAAGCATAATAGCGTTGAACTCTTTTGCTACAATAGAGTCGGTTAATTTTCCTGTAACAGTACGTGTGTATGCTTTGGAGAAATTGCGACCGCTTGAATCAATTTCAATCACAAATTTATACATGCCCGGAGACTGTGCATGTTTGGGATCGGTCCAGTTGAGGATCAAAGAATATTTGTTTGAGTCGGCAGGTGACGGAGCAACAGTTGTGGATGCTGCGGTTAACACCGGAGCAACTCCATTACCATATACCGGAAGGTCGGGTGCTTTTTCGCATGCTGTAAATGCAAAAACAAGTAACAGCATGGATAAACAGAGTTGATTGAATATTTTCATTTGAATTTGTTTTACTGTTTTACAACATTGAAAAGTCCTAACTGAAAATCAACAGTTATTTTATATGTACCTGCTGTTGGCGGGCCGGGGAATGCAGGATCAGCATCTCTCTTTTCAAACTCACCACCCTGCCAGGTGCCACCGGTAAGCATGTGGTATTGTGTACCCCAGTTACCTTGCGCCTGAATAAGTTTATATGCACCGCCACCAGGCATGTTTACAGTAAGCTCATACAAAGTAGTTGAACGTCTGGTGAACCTTTGATTTACATCAAACGGACCGGGTAATGGATTTTGCCAGGATGATGCAAAGGCATCACCGGTTGCCCACAATGTACCTGCATCGGGAACAGGAACTTTTGGAGGAGGAGGAAACGGACTGGCTGTAAATGTTATGATGTTTGATGTAAGTTTTGCCGCATCAGTTCCAATACCGAGACTCGATGAAATACGCACCTGTAAGGTATAGGTACGTCTCGGATCTAACTGCAAACGCATGGTATTACCAAGGATGGCATTGAGTTCGCCAACAGTATATGTTTTTGATAAATCAGTTGCAAAAACGGTGGTATACTTTTTACTGCTGCTGAAGTTGGCACCAAGAGTATCCATTTCCAGTGTATACTTTACATCGTGTGAACTGAGTCCGGTAGTAAAGCGATAGTTGGGATTGGTCCACGAAAGACGAAGCGCCACATTGCTTTCTTCACCTGCCTCCAGACGAACAGCTGCAGTGCTGGCTGTTAATGCAGGTGCAGTGCCGCCCTCGTAAGAAATTTTGTTTTCAACTTTTTCACAGGCAAAGAAAGAGATCATTGCGAGTAAAAGTGAAAACCGATTCATGTATGATTTCATGTCTTGTAATTTTAAAATGAATTAATACCCCAGGTTTTGTTTCAGATTGGGATTCGCTGCAATTTCAGAATCAGGGATCGGATATATTTTTCTTGTTGCTGCTACACCTGTTCCGTTTTTAACACCGCCTTTCCATGGCCATAAATAAGTGCCTTCTGTAAAACGGTCGAAACGGATCAGATCTGTACGGCGAAAACCTTCCCAATGCAATTCTCTTGCACGCTCATCCAAAACATAGTTGAGTGTATAAGAACCAATAGGTGGTGCAGTTACCTGTGCTCTTGTACGCAGTGCATTTAAATAAATCAATGCCTGTGCTTCAGAACCACCGGTACCGCCACGTTTTACTGCTTCTGCATAAATCAAATACATTTCTGCTAAACGGAACAATGGAAAATCAATGTCTGCAAATGTTTTATCGGGATCCTGACCAAAACCGCCGCTACGTGTACGGTTGCGGTATTTAATCACTGCAAGACCGTCTTTAAACTCAGAAATATTATTGATCTCAATATTCTGTGTCCCCAATGCAAACTGTGCACGCTTGTCGCCATTACCATTTACATCAGGAAACAGATCGGGTAAATTTCTGGTTGCACGGATACCACCCCATCCACCAAGACCTGAAACAGTTCTGTCCATATCGGCACCAACGGAAGCGTTTACAAGAAAGGTTGTTCCGCCAAAATTTTTAGAGCGGATGCCATCATAGTTTAAGGTGAGAATAAATTCGGGATTGTTTACATTATTATCAGCTAATCCCAGCCAGGTATAATTGCTGAGCAAACCATAACCTGCATCAATCACTTTTTTAGAGTACGTAACAGCATCTGTATTTTTATCTGCACCTGTGTACACTTTTGCATTGATGTACAAACGTGCCAGTAACGCCCATGCTGCTGCTTTATCTGCACGACCATATTCGCCTGCACGTGCATTGGATAAATCGCCGTCAATTGCTTTGAGTTCTGATTCAATATATGCAAACAGTTCAGTGCGGTTTGTTTGCGGTGGATTGAATTTACCAATGGGATCGTTCTCTGTAGTAAAGCCGGGGTTTGCATATAAATCTAATAATACCCAATTAGCAAATGCACGGATAAACCTTGCTTCTGCACGCATTTTTTTAATGTTGTCTGCTGCTGCACCGGTTATACCACGGCCCGATAATTTATCGGCTGTACTTTCTCTGATGAATTCGTTACACAATGTAACAATGTAAGTACAGCGGTAGTACAATCCTTTTAACATGGGGTTGCTCGAGCTCCAGTTCATGTTGTGGAAATCCTGGATACCGGGATCGTTCCATGCTACAACGGCTTCATCGGTACTTAACTCCTGTGCTTTCCAGAACAAACGGAGAAAATCAGAAGTACCTTCATCAATACCTGCCACATCACCATTACCTGCAGGTCCCTGGTTACCGGTTAATGCTACACTGCCATACACTTTGGCCAGTACCTGTAAATAACCACCTTCAGAATTGTATACATTTTCAGAAGACAATGTATTGGGTGGTTGTCTGTCGAGTTGTTTATGACAACCGGTTATAACGGCCATCAGCAACAGCATGCTTGTTATATAGACTGAAATACGTTTCATATTGCAGATATTTATTTTTTAGAAATCAAGATTTAAACCAAGTACATAAGTACGTGGCCGTGGATAAATGGTATTGTCAATACCTCCGGCAATTTCAGCATCTACACCGTTGTATTTTGAAATCACAAACACATTCTGGATGTTAGCGGTGATGCGTAACCGTACATTCTTTGCAATTTCACCTGCATCATATCCAAAATTGATATTGTCCATGCGCAGGAAAGAAGCATTCTGAACGTAGTAATCGGAGAAGTACTGATTGTTTACAAAACCGGTGTTGAGATAATCTTTTGAACCGTTAGCTAAAAAGCCCAGCGGATTAATGATCTGGCGAAGTACACCCATGTTGGAGTTTACATTGCTGTACACATAGTTGCCAATGCTGCCACGCATTACAAAACCTGCTGTAAATCTTTTCACAGATATGTTTGATGTAATACCTAAAAAGTATTTTGCTTCGGGCGACTGATAAATGTATAAGTCATTTTCGTTGATGATACCATCACGGTTTAAATCTTCGTACAAACCTTCAATGGGTTTATTGTTGCCATCGTAAATCTGTTTGTATACATAGAACGATGCAGGTCTTTCTCCAACAATATGACGCTGGATGGTATTACCTGTACCACCGCTGATGCCGCCCACTTCAACTCCTTTAAAATTAGGATCGGCATTTACCAGCAGGTTGGTGATTTTTGGAACAACATAAGTAACGTTTACACCAAAATCCCATTCTACATTTCTGTTACGTACTGGCACTACATTTAATGTTACCTCAACACCTTTGCTTTCAATATTACCTACGTTGGTAAATAAACGGTTGGTAAAGTTTGAACCTGCCGGTACAGGAACGGTGCTCAACAGATCTTCTGTTTTACGAATAAAACCTTCGAGGGTACCATTGATGCGGTTGTCTTTAAAACCAAAATCAATAGCGGCATTAATATTCGTTGTGGTTTCCCAGCGGAGATCTGCATCATAAGCACCCGGGCGCAACATGTTTACATACGAATTGCCGAATTGATATTGTGCCTGATTATTACTTAAACTATATACAGGAATGTACCCGTAAAACGGAATACCATCCTGCTGTCCTGTAACACCATAACCTGCACGCAGTTTCAGATTTGAAACCACATCAGATTCTTTCAGGAAATTTTCTTCGTTGATCTGCCATGCAAAAGCTGCAGATGGGAAAAAGCCCCAACGGTTTGCTTTATTAAATTTAGAAGTACCATCGGTACGTGCATTTAATGTAATGGTATACTTATTTGCAAGTGTGTACACTAAACGGCCGTAGTAAGAGATGAGTGTAAAACCGGGAGCCTGCGAAATAAATTCCTGCTGTGAACCCGGAACAGTATCACCATTAAAACGTCTGTCGGGATGATTGAAGCCGTAAAATTCAAAATCCTGGTAACCGGTACCAGCTGTAAAATCAATACGGCTTTTGATGGCTTCCAGATTTTTGGTATAGTTGAGATAAAAGTCCATCAGCTTGTTGGTACGTTCCTGCTGATAAGGATTATTCACACCTTTACGACGGTAAGTATCTGCAGCACTGTCTGAAATAATATTGCGCCCTTGCCCTGTTGAAACATCATAACCCAGGTTAAGGTTTGCACGCAATCCTTTGATAAAAGGAATCTGATAATCAAAAGCGATATTACCGATGCTGCGAAATACTTCACTGGTGTTTGATCTGTTATTCAATAAACCAACAGGGTTACGGTTCGATAACTGAGTGGGTAATCCATCGGGATCTGTCCACTCCCAGTAACCGCCATAACGCTGACTGTTGCTGTTAATAGGCTTGGTGGGATCAAATGTGATGGCGTTGCCTATTGCACCTTCGTTTGCAAATTCGTTGGTGGTTCTTGAAATTTTTACATTTACATCCAGTTTCAATTTATTATTGAACATGCTTGGATTTAAGTTTAACGATCCGGTTAAGCGTTTAAAGTTTCCGGTCTTTAAAATACCATCCTGATTTAAGTAACCGCCGGAAATACGGAACGGAAGTTTTCCATTACCTGCTGCACCGGTTGCACTTAAATTAAAATCCTGGGCAAATGCATTTTGAAAAATCTGATCCTGCCAGTTGGTACTTTCTTTACCAAGCAATGCTGCCTGCGATGGAGTACCTTTTGAATTTACAATAGCTCGTACTTCATCAGCAGTTAATACATCAACTAAATTATTGGCTGTTTGTACAAAGCCCTGTGCATTAAAGTTGAGTTTAATTTTTCCTCTCTTGCCTTTTTTAGTTGTAATAAGAATGACACCATTGGATGCACGTGAACCGTAGATAGCTGCGGCCGATGGATCTTTTAAGATGGTAAATGTTTCAATATCATTCGGGTTAATGAGGTTGAGCGGATTGGTTGCTCCTGCAATGCCACCATTATCAACCGGAACTCCATCAATTACAATCAACGGATCATTACTTGCATTGAGTGACGCACCACCACGAATTCGGATACGGCTTCCGCTACCGGGAGCTCCACCGTTGGGTGTAATCTGTACACCTGCTACTTTACCGGCAATTAACTGCTCCGGTGTTTGCAACGCACCTTTTACAAAGTCTTTAGAAGACACTGTTGCAACAGCACCTGTCAGGTCTCTCTTTCTTTGTGTACCATAACCAACCACTACAACTTCGTTGAGGCTTCCTTGTGTGGATGTTAAGTTAACTGAAAGTTCGGCCTGTGCACCAACGGTTACTTCGGTAGTTCCAAAACCAACAGATGAAATAACAAGCACAGCGTTGTTATTATCTACTGCAATCCGGAAATTTCCGTTTGCATCGGTTGTTGTACCACGGTTGGTTCCTTTAATTGTTACTGAGGCATTGGCTACGGGACTTCCGTCTTTACTGTCTGTTACTTTTCCCGTAACAGTTTTCCCCTGTGCAAAAACAGCATGTGCCGACACAAGAAGCACGAGCAGCAGAGCTGTTGCCCTTGCAAGCATTCGTTTGAAAATCATAATCAATAGTTTAGGTTTTAACAATTCGCAATCTATAATGAACAAAAGTATTTTTCTGTTTTTGCTGTAAAAACGCAAGTGCTTTTTTTATCAACTTTCAACAAAACAGAAAAGACTTTTATTTATACATCGTTTATGTCTTTTTCAAGACATTCAATATTTGTTTACTGCTGCACTACCAGTTTTTCATAACGCACTATATTATCTACTCTCACCTGCAATACATATTGTCCGGCTTTTAATGCAGTTCCGTTTACATCATTTTTATTGAGTTCATACACCTGCAATCCTTTTAACTGGAAGCCCATATTTTTTGTTGCCAGCACCTGACCCTGGATATTCATTACACGCAGCGTTACCTGTCCGCTCTTTGGTAACTCATATCGTACAAAAGATGTTTGCTGCACAGGATTGGGATACACACCGAGTTTAAACTCGTTGCTGTTTGCATTGACATCACGTATGCTGGTAACAATACCTCCTGCAATATTCTGATTGAGAAATACTCTGAACTCACCCGGAGGCAATACCACATTAAAGGTTGCACCTGTTACACTGATGCTGCCACCTTGTGTATAGTTATACCATGTGCCGGTTGAAGGGAAAGTAACATTGGGCGATTGCTGAAACACATCAAAGTTGGCAACAATCACATATTTTAAATCTGCATGATCAACTACAACAGTTTTTACAAGACTACTGCCGAGATTGGTACCGTTGGCAAGAATTGGAGTGCGGAAAGTAACGGGCTTTTGCTGACGAAGTTTCGCCATGGCCGCATAGGTTTCAAACAACCTGCGGCGGTTGAGTACCTGATAATAATCCCAACGAACGGGCTTAGGATTTGTACGTCCGCCATTTGAATTAATTGAAAAATCATAACCTAACTCACCAAACTGCCAGATCATTTTAGGTCCCGGCAATCCCATGAGTATAGCTGCCATTGCTTCTGTTCTGCGCAGCGCTGTGTTGAGATCTCTCGGATTATGCACACCGGAGTTAGATGTATTGGTATTGCCATTGTTTTGTGTACTGTAAATCACACGCTCTTCATCATGACTTTCGGCATATGTAATTAAACCCGGTTTATCTGTCATGTCACCCGCATTCCAGAAAGAACGGTTACGCCAGAATGCACGGTCAATATTTGATTCACTTGAAACGCCTTTCACATTACCTGTAAATTCAAAAGTCATTTTACCCCACAGCATCAT
This sequence comes from Chitinophagaceae bacterium, assembly GCA_022841365.1. Classification (GTDB taxonomy): domain Bacteria; phylum Bacteroidota; class Bacteroidia; order Chitinophagales; family Chitinophagaceae; genus Lacibacter. The sequence continues at coordinate 34,542 of JALHRP010000018.1, forward strand.
TCCTCTTCTTGCCAGTTCAGCTTCTTCCTGATCACTTCCTAAATGTTCAAGAATACAATAAGAACCTGCAGATACTACCTGCATACTGTCGTAATAACGTTGCCAGATATTTACACGGTCCTGATTATATGCATCCCAGCAAGCCTGGTTACCGATACAGTTTTGATTGGTAAATCCTTTGCTGAGATCCCAACGGAAACCATCAATCCTGTATTCAGTGAGCCAATGACGGATAAACCGGGATACATGATATTTTGTTGCTTCTGTATTGTGATTGAAATCGTAGAACACACCAAAAGGGTGTTGATCTGTTTCATAGAAGTAGGGGTTGTTTGCTGCAGGCCTGTTCAATGCTTTGTTCCACCACATCCACACTAACGGTGACGGTTGATCGGCCTGGTTAAAAGCAACATCCTGTATAACCGCAATACCCATGTTATGGGCCTGATCAATCATGGCCTTTAATGCATTCTTTGTTCCGTATGCTTTATCAGGGGCCATGTAATAAAGTGGATTATATCCCCAACTGTTATTTCCGCTAAACTCATTAAACGGCATAATCTTAATGGCATTAAAGCCAAGCGTTTTAATGTAGTTGAGTGTATCTTTTAACGTTTGCCAGTTTTGTGCTTCTGTAAAATCACGCATCAGCAACTCATAAATCATCAAATCTTTTTTATCAGGACGTACATAGCTGTTGCTGGTCCAGTTGTACGGCGTTTCACCGGGAGTGATTACACCCACAAAACCACCACTGGTTTTTCCTGCAGGATATGCAGGTCTGTTGGGGAAGGTAGATGCAGAAATGAACTGATCATTCGAGGGATCCAGCAGCAGTTCGCTGTATGGGTCTGCCACACGAATACTGTCATCAACAATATATTGATAACGGTAACTGTTACCTGCAGTTAAGCCTGTTATTCTTGTCCAGAAATAATCACCATCTTTTTGTAACAGTCCGGAACAAGTTTGTGTCCAGTTATTAAAATCACCAATGATGGATACACGATTCTTAAATGGTGCATATAAAATAAAGACAGCTTCTGTATTATTATTTTCAAACGTAATACCGTCTTTTCTGCCGGCTGGTCTTGCACCTGTTGGGTACGTAACAGGTGGAATAAAAAAGTTGATGGTATCCCGGATGATATTTCCATTGTCGTTTGCTTCAATGGTTAACTGATGCTCACAGGTTGTTGTAACGTTGGCCGTTCCGCTTGCTGTTTGCGCAGCTGTTGCAGAACCTATCTGAGTGCCGTTATAACGGATAATGATGTTTGCGTTTTTACTTGCAACTGCTGTTACAGGAATGTTTGCAGGTACCGATACATTGATAGGCTCAGGTATCATATTGTATGTTGGCTGCAAAGGCGGTAATGTAAACCGAACTGCAAATGCACCTGCAGCATATACCGGCAGATACATATCGCTGCCATCTATGTTTCTTTGTACCAAAGTGCCGGCTGCATTTCTGAAAAGAATATTTACACGCAGAATGGTTTCACCCGGCGGTACGTTAAAGAAGGTTCTGATATTATTAATCGTGTAGGTCCATTTATTTGTGCCTGCACTCACAGCCTGTGCTGCGGGATTAGATGTAGCCCATGCAAAAGGAACATATTTCCAATCTGATGGTCCTGTGCTGAGGTTGGTGATTACACCCACATGCACATACACGGGTCCGGCAAAACCGAGCAAACCTTTGTTGCCCTTATCTGCATCCATTGTAATAACGAGGTTGCTGTTATCTAATGGAAAATCGGGTGTAAACGTTAATAATTGTGCGTTAGTAAACGTTAAAGAACACAACAGAATGAAACTGAGTAAACTTTTTTTCATATGCAATCGTTTGCGCTTCCGGTGAAAATAAAAATGAACTGTTGTTTGAATTAACCCCTGTTATGATTGCAAGTTGTAAGCATGATCGTTCATAATTCGTTTACCTGTCATTGAAGTGCTCCATTCATCAGTCGCCGCAATCAAAAAAGCCCTACAAAATTAGAGCTTGGGGAAGGGCTCTAATTGAACTAAAATTCCAATTTCTGACACTATATTGCCAACCTTGCTGTACATTTATTGTACAGACTAATGGCAGAAATCAAATGAAAGCAGAACTCGAAAAAATAGTTCCCGGAGATGATAAACCCGTACTGGTTGCTTACCAGATGAGTCTTCCCTATCTGGAGTTTTACTGGCACCATCACCCGGAGTATGAGCTCACTTATAAAATAAACATATCGGGCAAGCGGATTGTTGGCGACAGCTACCAGGAATTTTCGCCGGGCGATCTGGTTTTAATTGGTCCCGATTTACCACACACCTGGGTAACTGATAAAAAAATAAAAGATACTACCTGTGAGTTTGTGGTGATTCAGTTTTCAGGTTCGTTGTTTAACAGCCTGTCTGGTTTAAATGAGTTTGATAATATTAAACGGCTGTTGCAAAAAAGCAAATACGGTCTTCATTTTAAAAACAGCCGGTTGTTTAAAGAAGTGATTTTGGGACTGCCTGAGAAAACAGGTGTTGAAAAATTTACAGATCTCGTATGGTTACTGGAACAACTGAGTAAACAAAAAGGCACCAAGCTTGCATCGGCAGAGTACGATATTTCAACAGCAAAAAACAGTGAACCACGCATTAACAAAGTGTGTACGTATGTAGAGCAGAATTTTGCCAAGCCCATCCGCATTTCCGATGCAGCAAAAATTATCAATATTTCGCCGAGTGCATTTTGTAAATTTTTTAAACGGGCAACCGGGAAAACATTTTCTGATTATCTCAATGAAATCAGGATTGGCTATGCCTGTTATCAGTTGATTGAAACGGATAAACAGATCTCTACCATTGCACGCAGCGCAGGTTTTGAATCGCTTTCTTATTTTAACCGTGTATTTGCAAAAAAGAAAAACAGCCGCCCCCGTGAATTCAGAAGCGAGGCTGCTTTTTAATCTGTTTGTTTATTTTGAAAAAACAACCTCACCTCCGCAAATAGTTTTGATCACTTTTGTTGAAAGGATCTGTTCAAACGTTGCCGTCATTAAATCATGATCAAGCAAAACAAAATCGGCCAGCTTTCCTTTTTCAATACTTCCTTTCTCCTTTTCTTCAAAGGCGGCTTTCGCTGCCCAGATGGTCATGCCACGTAATGTTGCTTCACGGGATAATGCATTTTCTGTTTGATACCCCGCAGCAGGCCATCCTTTGGCATCTTTACGAAATACAGCGGCATAAAAAGTTTTCAGCGGATCAATATCTTCAACCGGAAAATCAGTGCCCAATGGTATCCATCCGTTTTGTTGCAGCAAATCGTTAAACGCATAAGCTCCTTTAACACGTATGGGTCCAACTCTTTTTTCGGCCCAGTACATATCGCTTGTTGCATGTGTAGGTTGTACACTGGGCACTACACTGTACATGCCAAACAATCTAAAATCGTTTGCATTTACAACCTGTGCATGTTCAATACGCCAGCGCAGATCATTTCTTTCTTTTAAGTACTTGCCATAAATATTGAGAATGGTTCGGTTGCCGCTGTCGCCTATAGCATGCGTACACATCTGAAATCCTTTTTGATAAATCACTGATGCAACAGAATCAAAATGTTCGGGATTGCTGAGTAAAAAACCAACACTGCCGGGTTTATCTTCATAGGGCTCCAGTAAACAGGCACCTCTTGAACCCAATGCACCATCAGCATATACTTTAAAACTCTGCACATTTAACCGGTCTGTTTTTATTTTGCCCCGCTGAAAAATAGCGTTGTAATTTTTTGCTGCGTCACTCAGCATTACATTGAGCCGCATTTTTAAATCGCCACTCATGTTTGCTTTTTCAATCTGCAATACATCTTCATAGTCCAATCCGCAATCGGTAATGGATGTTAACCCTGCAGCAAAACAATTTTTCTGTGCAGCCATCAATCCTTCTTTGATTTGCTGATCTGTTGCCGGCGGTATATTTTTTGAAACAAGATCAATAGCGTTATCAATCAACACGCCGGTTGGCTTTCCGTTTTGCAAAATCACATCACCACCAACCAAAGTTGTTGCATCTGTTACGCTGCTTTTATTTAAAGCAAGCTCATTCACTACTGCAGCATGACCATCAACCCTTGTTAACAATACCGGATTATCCGGAAACAGTTCATTTAATTTTTGATTTACTGGAAACTCTTTTTGTTCCCAGTCGTTCTGATCCCAGCCACGGCCAATGATCCAATCGCCGGGTGCAGGTGCCATTTGTTTTTTAAAATCGGCCAGCCGTTTCAATACATCTTCCCAACTGGTTGTTCCGGTGAGATCGGCTGTACGCAAACCCAATCCATAACGATAGAAATGTGCATGCGCATCATTAAAGCCGGGATATAAAAACTTCCCCTGCAGATCAATGCTTTCTTTTGCTGTGTACATCTTTTGCAGATCGGCAGTGTTGCCCACTGCTACAATTTTTCCGTCTTTCACCGCAACGGCTTCTGCTTTTGAAAACAACGAATCAACGGTGTATACTGTACCGTTAAAGAGTAATGTGTCAACAGTTGTTTTGCTGTTGCATTGGCTAAAGATCACAACAAGAACTAAGAAAGAACAAAATCGTAGCATATGTTTTGGAATTGAACTTGAATATCAGCAAAAAAAAGACAGGTTTGTCTAACATGCAGAAATTATTGATGAATGGCAGTGAAAAAAATGAACAGGTGAATTTCATTTGTTTTGTTCCCAGTCCTTGTATTTTTACTGTCAGATTTTATTTCTATGTATTCTCCAGACATTACAAAACAACTGCAGCAATCAACTGCTTCGCTGCTGCAGCAACTGAATGAAAAAGAAATTGAACCAATTCAATTGGAGTTGCTACGCAACGTTCTCCGGTTTCATGAATACCGTTACTATGTATTAAACGATCCTTTCATCAGCGATTATGAATACGATCAGCTGTACAAAGCACTGGAGAAAATTGAAGCCGCCAATCCTGCACTCATTACTCCTGCATCACCCACACAACGTGTTGCAAAGGGCTTGGGAAATGATTTTAAAAAAGTACAGCATCTTGTTCCCATGCTGAGTTTAGAAAACTCTTACAATGCCGATGACCTGATTGATTGGGACCGTAAAGCAAAAGAGGCAAGCGGGTTAACTGAAATTGAATATTGTGTAGAACCAAAATTCGACGGCGCAAGCATTTCACTTATTTATCAGGATGATCTGCTGGTACGTGCCGCAACAAGAGGTGATGGATCAGAAGGCGAAGAAATTACTACCAATATCCGCCAGATCAAATCTATTCCACTCACAGCTGCCTTTTCAACATACGGCATCAGTCAAATTGAAATTCGTGGCGAAGTGTTACTGAGCAAGAAAAATTTTAAAGCCTACAATGATCAACTGGCCGAAGAAAATCTGCCGCCGTTGGCTAATCCACGCAATGCAGCCAGCGGAAGTTTGCGTATAAAAGACGAAAAAGAAGTAGCCCGCAGAAATCTGGAAGCCTTTTTATATCATGTAGGTTTTGTTACCATGTCTGCAACAAAAAGCACCTTGTATGATGTGTTGCACACACATAGTGCTGCGTTAAAAATGATGTGGGAGCTGGGTTTTCGCAGTCCGGAAAAAGAAAAGAAAATCTGCAAAGGCATTGATGAAGTAATTGCTTACTGTAATGAGTATGAGCAAAAGCGGGACACACTTCCTTATGAGATAGACGGCATGGTGATTAAGGTAGATGATCTGTTGCTGCAGGATAAAATGGGCATGACCAGTCATCATCCACGCTGGGCCATTGCATATAAATTTAAAGCCAGACAGGGCACAAGCAAACTGCGCAATGTAGAATATCAGGTTGGCAGAACCGGTGCTGTAACACCTGTTGCCAAGATTGATCCGGTAGCAATTGGTGGTGTAACGGTAACCAGTATCTCTTTACATAACCAGGATTTTATTGCAGAGAAAGATCTGATGATGGGTGATACCGTTTTGGTTGAACGTGCAGGCGATGTGATTCCCTACATTGTAAAATCAATGCCCGAACTTAGAACAGGTGATGAAAGCCCCATCATTTTTCCAACACAATGCCCTGTGTGCAAAAGTGATTTGGTAAAGCCTGCAGAAGAAGCAGTGTGGCGTTGTATAAATTATCAATGCGAAGCACAGATTGTAGAACGCATTATTCATTTTACAAGCAAAGATGCCATGGATATACGTGGCATGGGTGATGCCAATGTGCGGAAGTTTTATGAACTGGGTTATCTCAAAAATATTCCATCGCTTTATCAGTTACCGTTTGAACAGATCAGGAGCTTAGAAGGCTATGGAGCAAAGAGTGTAGACAATCTGCAGACAGCAATTGAACATTCAAAAAAGCAACCGCTGTTTCGTTTAATATATGCGTTGGGTATTCGCTTTGTAGGAGAAGCTACCGCTAAAACGCTGGCCAATGCAACCAATCACCTGCTTGATATAGCTAACAAGTCAATGGAAGAATTACAACAGATGGAAGATGTTGGCCCAAGAGTTGCAGGAAGTATTTTTGAATTTTTCAGCAACAGTGAAAACATTGCACTGCTGCAACAACTGGAAGCATTTGGACTGCAGTTAAAAAATGAACAGAAAGAATCAACACATGACGGTAATTTAAATGGCATTACTTTTTTATTTACCGGAACACTTCCAACATTGAAGCGGAGCGAAGCAGAAAAAATGGCGGAAGAACAGGGCGGAACTATTTTAAGCGGAGTAAGTGCAAAACTCAATTACCTTGTAGTAGGTGAAGATGCAGGCAGTAAACTCGAAAAAGCTAAAAAAATAACGACTGTCAAAATTATTTCTGAAGAAGAGTTTATTGCCCTCTTAAAAAAATAACGATCGGGTTCAGGAAAATGATTGATCAGGTGGATAATTACTGATGCAGAAATAACTGTTTCAATGAACCGTTGCATTTTAGAATTATTATCATTACTTTTTAAATGGCATTTAGTATATTTAATATCTCCAATCTTTTTTTATGATCAAGAAGCTTCCCGGCGAACAATGGAAACAACTGCAATTTGCCGGCTGGAAACAGTTGCGGAAGAAATATGCCGTATCCAATCTTGGCCGCTGTGCAAGTTTTCATCAGGACGTTACAGAAGACGGAAAGTTGCTGAACGGATCAATCACAACAGGCTATCGTACATTAAACCTGCACCGAGCAGAAAATAAAGGAACCATTTATTTACACCGTGAAGTAGCCAAACTGTTTTGTAAAAAAACGTCGCCCCGCTGCAAATATGTTATTCACCATAACCACAACAAAACAGATAACAAAGCAGCTAACTTAAAATGGGCAACACTGGAAGAGATGGCGGCCCATCAGCAAAAAAGCCCTCAAAAAATTGCTTACAAAAAATTACAGAAAGAACGCAGCTCCACACAAAAAGGATTAAAGCTAACACCAGTGCAGGTTAAGACCATTAAAAAAATTATTCAGGATCCTAACCGCAGCATCACTTACAAACAACTTGCAAAAAAATACAGCGTAAGTGAAATGACATTGTACCGCATCAGAAGCGGAGAGAATTGGGGAGCAGTCTGAACCTTGATTAATAAGATTAAAATGATGGCCATGATTGATTAACGTCTATCATCGCCATCATTTTTTATTAATGAATACAGCTTCCGGTCTTAACTTTAAACTTCAAACCATTCAATCTCTTTAATCAAGGTATATGATCCAACCATCAACACTTAAATTTCTAACCAGCTTAAAGAAGAACAACAACAAACCATGGTTTGATGCTAACCGTAAAGCATACGAAGCAGCAAAGACAGATTTTGCCGGTTTTATAGATACTGTTATTGAAAGGTATGGGAAAAAAGATCCTTCCATTGCTCAATTAAAAGCAAAAGACTGCATGTTCCTCATCAACCGGGATGTTCGCTTTTCAAAAGACAAGAGTCCGTATAAAACCAATTTTGGCGCCAGTATTAATAAAGGCGGAAAAAAATCAATGACAGCAGGTTATTATTTTCATCTGGAACCCGGCGAATCATTTACAGGTGGCGGGTTATATATGGCCATGCCCGATCAGTTAAAAAATATTCGTCAGGAAATAGATTACAGCTGGAAAGAATTTCACAAAATCATCAGCACAAAACAATTCAAAACTGTCTACGGTGATTTGTATATGGGCGATGATATGAAACTGGTGCGCCCTCCAAAAGGATATGAAGCAGATAATCCTGCTATTGAATACATCAAATTAAAAAGCTGGATTGGTTTTCACAAACTGAGCAACAGCGATCTTACATCAAATACATTACTGAAAAAAACAGTGACTTCATTTGAGGTATTAAAACCTTTACTTGATTTTTTAAATCAGGGGCTTGAACCGGGTTAGCAGCAGTTTATTGCTTTTGAAAGGTAAACGGATACACTCCGTTTGAATTGGAAATTTGTAACAGATACATTCCTTTTGCAAGCCTGTGTACATCAATTGTGCGGTTATCATTGATGATGCCCGATTGAACAGTATGCCCATTTGCAGTAATGATTCTGTAACTGTTCAACAACGTAGAAGTTGCAGCAGGCAAATCAACGGTTAAAAAATTTGTAACAGGATTTGGATATACCTGAATGTTTTGCTGATTTGTTTTTTGCACACGCACTGAATAGGAATACCTGATTTCGCCGTTATTTTCTTTTGTTTTAATACGGTAAAGTCCACCGGTTCTTTTTACTGCATCACAAAACGTATAGGTGTGTGGATTGGGATCATTAGTTGCAGACATTGTTCCTGCTGAATAAAAAGAAATACCATTTGAACTGTATTCAATATCGTAGCTGTTGATCTCCTGTTCTGCCTCTGCTTTCCATGAAATACAGCTTTGGTTGTTTACTGCACTTAGCTGAAGAGCAGAAATAACAACCGGTAATGTGGTACTACGTAAACCGGTAGTTCCGCAAAAGGTATAATTACCTGTACGTTGAGAGTTTGTATTTGTTGCACCAAATATGCGGAAGTGATATAGTTGTCCCGGAGTAAGTGGAGATAAGATGAGTGTCTCTTGTGCATTTGCACCGTTAGCATCTATACATCCTATCTGGTTTAAACCAATACAGGTAGTACCTGAAAAAGCCTGGATAGCCACATCAAATGAAGAAGTAGGGTTTACAACAATTGATGCCGATGTTGTTTGTGCGTAAAACTTAAACCACACGTCAGAGCCAGTTGTACCCGTTGCACATGCCGGTGCTATACCACAAGCATCCATTGTTGTTATGGTTTCACATCCGGCGGCATTTGTATTGCAAAATATTGTGCCACCGGAGGGACAACTGACCAACCATGATTCACTAAATGTACCGGCAGTGGCAAAGGTTGAACCGCCTCCTAAAATTTGTGCGGAGCTGCATATTGACATGCATATGCATACAATAAAAAGAACGGATTGAATAATCTGTTTCAAGTTAATGGGGTTAAAGAGTAAAACTAAATTACATCAATTAACCCCCATTTAAAATGGATTATTTAACTATCTGTTTCTCCCATTATACATTCATTTAATGCAAACGATTGATGGGAATATTTCCTGCAACACTTTACTCTAACAATAAATAAAACCCACAAAATAACGTTTACAACAGCCCTTTTGCAACAAGATACTCAGCAATCTGCACGGCATTGGTAGCAGCTCCTTTACGTAAGTTGTCACTTACCACCCACATGTTTAAGGTATTTAGTTGTGTTTCGTCTCTGCGTAAACGGCCGACAAACACCTCATCTTTTTCATGTGCATCCATCGGCATGGGATATTGTTGTGTTGCAGGATCATCTGTCAATACTACTCCCGGTGCACTACTCAACAACGTTCTTACATCGTTCAGATCAAAATCAGTTGCAAATTCAATATTCACACTTTCACTATGTCCACCCATTACCGGTATGCGTACAGTTGTAGCTGTTACACGAATACTTTCATCACGCATAATCTTTTTTGTTTCCAACACCATTTTCATTTCTTCTTTGGTGTAACCGTTTTCTAAAAACACATCAATCTGCGGAATAACATTTAAATCAATGGGATATTTATAAGCCATTTCACCCGCAATACCTTTGCGTTCATTCAACAACTGATCCACTGCTTTTACACCGGTGCCTGTTACACTCTGGTAAGTTGAAACCACAATACGTTTTGCAGTATATTTTTTGTGCAGCGGATTTAATGCCACTACCATTTGAATGGTTGAACAGTTTGGATTTGCAATAATTTTATCTGCAGCAGTTAATGCATCAGCATTAATTTCCGGTACTACTAATTTTTTTGTTGGATCCATACGCCATGCGCTGGAGTTATCAATCACTGTAATGCCTGCTTCTGCAAATTTGGGCGCCCACTCCAGCGATGTACTGCCGCCAGCACTGAATAAAGCCACAGCAGGTTTGGCAGCAATGGCATCGGTCATACTCACCACTTTATATGTTGTTCCTTTATACTCTACTTCTTTACCAATTGATCGTTCACTGGCAACGGGAATTAATTCGGTAACAGGAAAATTCCGCTCTGCTAATACCTGTAACATTTTAGTTCCTACAAGACCTGTAGCACCTACTACTGCAACTTTCATTTTCGTTTGTTTTTTTATCTGTCAGACGCCCTCGTCGGACAGATTTTTTTAGTGATGAATTGCATCGTCCGACGAGGGCGTCTGACGATGGACAAAAAAAAAGCCTTCCGTTTCGGGAAGGCCTGTTATTATGTTTACAACACAACGTACAATATTACCTTCCCTTGCGGAACTGTTTCTTTGTGCGTTTTGTATGTTTCATTTTAATCATGAGTTTCAAAAATAAAGCTGAATCAGCGTTTCACCAAATTGTTTTTGTAAAAGCAGCGCCATTGCTAACACAATCGTTTGAATATTGTTATTTTTAAATCATGCCCCGCCTTTTAATTCCTGTAACGATTGTTTGTTTGTGTTGCATGTCAGTTTTTAAAGTTGCTGCACAAAACAGATATGCAATTGTGATTACAGAAATCATGAGCGATCCAACACCACAGGTTGGTTTACCCAACTTTGAATGGATTGAAATACGCAACACTTCTGCAACCGCCATTAATTTACAAAACTGGAGAGTGGGCGACGGAAGCGGTGTAAGCGGAACACTTCCCAACTTTTTATTACAACCCGACAGTATCGCTATCATCTGCGGCACCACTGCTGCTGCAACCATGCAGCAATATGGAAGAACATTGGCTGTAACATCGTTTCCTTCTTTAGATAATGATGGTGAACTCATTTTTATACGCAGCAACACCGGCGCAACTGTTCATGCAGTTGAATACAGCAAGCTGTGGTTTAACAATGCAGTAAAGAGTGATGGCGGCTGGACACTTGAAATGACTGATACCAAAAATCCCTGCAGCGGCAGCAGCAACTGGAAAGCCAGTATAGATGCAAGAGGCGGCACACCGGGTATTAAAAATTCTGTTGATGGAACAAACAGTGACCAAACAGCACCTGCATTGATCCGTGCATTTGCAACAGATGCCAATACATTATTATTGAGTTTTGATGAACCGCTTGATAGTGTTGCAGCAGCAACTGCATCTAACTATTCTGTGAGTGATGGTATTGGTTCTCCCATAGCAGCTATTTGTATAGCACCATTATTCAATACTGTGCAGTTAACATTCAGCACTGCCTTACAGGCAAACAAAGTTTACACGGTTACTGCAAACAATGTAACGGATTGTGCAGGTAACGTTATCAGTGCTTTTAAAACAACAACCGTTGGTTTGAGTGTAAGAGCCGACAGTACTGATATAATTATTAACGAACTGCTGTTTAATCCAAAAGCCGATGGCATTGATTATGTTGAACTGTATAACCGGAGCAACAAAATCATTAATCTGAAAGAATTGCTGATCGCCAATAAAAGCAGTACAGGTGTTGTTGCTAATCTGCGACAGCTCAGTTTGCAAAACATGCTTTTATTTCCCGGAGAGTTTTTAGTAGTAAGCGAAGATGAACGTATTCTAAAACGACAATTCAATGCAAAGAATGTAAGTGCCTTTATCAATATTTCTTCCATGCCATCTTTTCCCGATGATAAAGGAACAGTGGTGCTGCTGAATAACACAGGTGCAGTAGTTGATGAATTAGCATATGATGATCGCTGGCATTTCCCGTTAATCACGAATACAGAAGGTATTGCATTGGAAAGGATTGATCCCAACACTTCCACTCAAAACAAGGACAACTGGCACAGTGCTGCAAAAGATGTGGGTTATGGAACGCCCTCGTATCAAAATTCTCAGTTCAGAATAGATCTGCAGGTGAATGGAGAGATTACTGTTACACCGGGAGTTTTTTCTCCCGACAATGATGGCACCGATGATTTATTAACCATCAGCTACCGTTTTCCTGAAACAGGATATGTGATGAACATTACTGTTTTTGATGCAGGCGGCCGGCCGGTAAAAGTATTGCAACGCAATGCAGTTTGCAGTCAGCAGGGTTTTTTCCGTTGGGATGGGCTCAATGATCAGTTGAAACAATTACCCATCGGGCCTTATGTTATTTTTACAGAAGTGTTTAATCTTACAGGGAAAGTAAAACGATTTAAAAACCAGGTAGTACTGGCAAGAAGATTTTGAACTGCAAACATTCCTTTGCGAACTTTGTGTAATACTTTGTGTTCTTGATGCTACTCAAAAGAAGATGAAAAAAAGCTACACAAAGGACACAAAATTTACTGTACATGATTTCACGCAAAAAAATAATTTATCCTGTTAATGCTGCACTGCGTAAATATTTAAAAACCTACCAACGTGAACGGAAATTGCCTGTCTCATATCCGCAGCTTAAATTTTATACCGAATCGTTACCCCTCATTGATCACAAAGGAAAAGATACGTTATGGGAAACAGTGATGTATCCGCAGGACCAGATTGCCGACATCCATAACGGATTAAAACAGGTATACGCCATGCTCAAAGCAGGGGGCGATATTAAAGTGCAAAAGCATTTGTACATTGAACGAATTGATTACTGCAGCTTCGGTAACAGTCATCCTTTCCGCATCAAGATTGTAAACAGCTATAACGATGTACATGATTATTTCTACATCAAAATCCCTGATGCTTCAAGAGTGTATGGACTGGAGCTGGAACATATTCTGTCGCCCAATCAGTTAAATTATATTGTTGATGAACATACATTGGTTGAAGAACATATAGCCGGCATTCCAGGTGATGTATTCTTACCTCTCTACAGCACACGACCTGAGTTTAATCCAAAACGTATTGCCAAAGAGTTTGTGAAATTTAATGAACGTTGTTTTGTGCGGTTGCTGGGCGATATGCGTGCTTACAATTTTGTATTTGATATAACTCCCGACTTTGATGATTTTCAATTTCGCATCAGGGCCATTGATTTTGATCAGCAGTTTTTTGAAGGGAGTTTGAAAATTTATTTACCACAATATTTTAAAGAAAACTCGCCTTATGTGGATATGGCGTTGAAACATTTTAATAAAGATGTGATGCTGCAATATCAGCAGGAAGAACGGGCACTCATCACCAGAAGAATCAAAGAAGAGCGTTACCGGCTAACGGATCTGCGTGATGTGTTGGTGAAGGATGAAATCTCCACCACAGAAAAAATAAAACAGCTGGGTTTTGAACTGGCAGAGTATTACCAGGACCCTGTATTTGGCCGATGTACCAGCATGGGTGAATTGATTGACCGGAGTTTGAAGCGGGTGCTGATTACAACACATATAAAAAGCACGCTTTGATCACATTCGTCAAATAAATATCCTTCAGTTATAATTCGACGAGTCGGCTACGCCAGACATCGCCTGTGAAGGTTTGAGCTGGAAGGCACGGGGCAAGGAAAGCCCTTGCTTCATTCCTGCTTCAGGCTCCCGATTGTATACTTGGACTAGTTGGGGAAGGGCTTTGTTGTTTAGTTACTTATAAATTTACCAACGATGATTTACCAAAGAAAACGGATGATAAAAGGAATCGATTTTATAGGCGCTGTATTTAAAAATGTATTCCAACTCTAAAGAATCTTTAAAAACAAACCAATAACCAATTGGTTTGTTATCATCCATCTTCCCAATTTTATTCAAAACTCCACTTTTATAAATTATGCATAGCTCTCCGTCTTTAATAGTTGTATCAGCCACGGTATCTATGTACCCGTATTTATTTTTATAGTAGTATCCTTTTTAAAATAATTGTTTGCTTGGTATCGGATAAATGCTCTTTACATAATGCTGATTGCAGCCAAACAAAAAGAAAATTATAAATCCCGCAATAATTTTTGAACTTTTCATTACAATATTTTTTTTGTTAGAACTTTTTGCGTTAAGCCTTTCTTTCGCAGGCGAGTCTCCTGCAAGGGTCTCGCCGTCATCAAGAAGTCAAAACTAAATCTGTTTATTCACTTTCGTTAAATCAATATTCGCCAGTTACATAAAATGCAAAGCCTCCGGTAACCGGAGGCTTTGCATTTTATAAGATCAAATAATTTACACCAGCTCAATATCAAAATTCACCAACTGTACAAACTGCTGAATACGTGCTGCAATATCTTCTTTTGAAATTTCCTTTAAACGGGTAGTACCGAATTTCTCCACACAAAAACTGGCCATGGCACTTCCTACAATGATGGCGGTTTTCATATTTTCAAAACTGATGTCTTTTGTTTTGGCAATATGACCGATAAATCCACCTGCAAACGTATCGCCTGCTCCTGTTGGATCAAATACTTCTTCTAACGGTAATGCAGGAGCGAAGAACACTTTGTCTTCATGAAACAGCAATGCACCATGTTCCCCTTTTTTAATCACCAGGTATTTGGGGCCCATCTCCATGATCACTTTAGCGGCTTTCACCAAAGAGAACTGTGCACTCAACTGTCTTGCTTCACTATCGTTTACCATCAGTACATCCACCTTACTTAATACTTTTTCCAGATCGGCCATGGCAGTTTCCATCCAGAAATTCATGGTATCCAACACCACCAGTCTGGGTTTGTTTTTCATTTGGCTGATCACTGCATGTTGAACTGCAGGAACCAGATTACCCAACATCAGAAATTCACAATCCTGATAAGAATCGGGAACCACCGGATTAAAATTGGCCAGTACATTTAACTGTGTATCCAGCGTGTCACGGGTATTCATATCCAGGTGATACTTACCACTCCAGAAAAATGATTTTTCGTTTTCTTTAATTTCTACGCCTTCTGTTGTAACACCTCTTTCCTCCAGCAACTGCAGTTCTTCTTTTGGAAAATCGCCCCCAACAACAGAAAGCTGTTTGATGGGCTGTGTAAAATTGGAAGCACTCCATGCAATGTATGTGGCTGCTCCGCCAATGATCCGGTCGCTTTTACCAAAAGGGGTTTCAATTGCATCAAACGCCATTGAACCAACAACTACTAAAGACATAAAAAAAGTTTTTTAATCCCGTTTACTTACGGGACGGCAAAGGTAATGTTAACAGGCATACCTGCGTTACACTGCAATAAAAAAAGCGCCGCACAGTGGCAACGCTTTCTATGAAAATCAAAACTCTGCTTTATTTCTTGTCGCTGCGGACAAGGTCGAAAAACTTATTATCGCTCATACTCAGCCAGATCATATCAATCTGACCAATATCAAATGCCTTATCAAAACAAATGTATTGAATGTGGTTTTGTCCTGCCTGTACGGTCCAGTTACAAGCCAGTTCACCATCTTCTGCTTTAGTAGTATAGTTGTAAAACATTTCGTTGTTTTTCAGCTTGATGTAGATTTTGTAATCGCTCCACTTCAAGGGGTTGGCACCTTCCTGGTTTATAACGGCCATACGCATTTTAGTGTACCCGGTACCATCATCACGGGTTATAAATTCATTTTTATTCACGTACACCCCAATTAAAAAGTTGATGGTTTTGCTGGGGTTGGAAATGCTTTCGTAGTAGTAATAATCACTTTGTGCTTTTGCTGTAACAGGTGCACCCAATGTAAAAGCTGCACAAATGAATGCGAGGAAGAAGAGTTTCTGTTTCATGTTGTTTGTTTTTGGTAGAGTAAAACTAATTCTGTGCAGAAGCCAAATCAATACCGCCTGTTGGGTATTTTAAAGAAAAGCCGCTTAAACTCTTTATTTTTGATGCATGGGAAAACTGAAAGTGCCAAAAAACGGCAACCGCAAAGACCTCATTGTAAAAGCAGGCGCATCTCTCTTTCGTGAAAAAGGATTTGGAGCAGCCAGTATGCGGGACCTGGCAGAAAATTTAGGTATTGAAGCAGCCAGCCTCTACAATCATATCCGCTCAAAGAACGAGATTCTGGAGTCGGTTTGTTTTAACGTAGCCAACAGGTTTAATTCACATTTTGATGAAATTGAAAGCGGCAGTTTAACGCCCATTAAAAAAGTTGAAACCCTGCTCCGTTTTCATATTCAGCAGATGATTGATAATTACGAAGAAGTAATTGTGAGCGACAGGGAATGGAAACATCTGGACGAACCCTATCTTTCTAATTTCCGCATCCAACGCCGCAATTACCGGAAACGTTTTGCAGCTATTATTGAAGAAGGAATGAAAAAAGGCGAGATCAAAAAAATTGATGCTCCTACTGCCGTTGTTATTCTCTTGCATTCTGTAAGCGGAATAGAAAGCTGGCACCGTTCTACCGCCAAGATCAGTGGTGCTGAGCTGGAAGATAATATGGTGTTGATTATGATTGACGGGTTAAGAAAATAATATAACCACTTCTTTTCCCTGCATTAAAATTTTTGCGTTACCAATGAAATATCTTTTACTATTCTTCTTGTGCCTGCAAAGTTTACAGTTAAAGGCTCAAACAGACAGTGTTTTGCTGAAGCAAAACATCAAGACAGGCATGGATAGTGTGTCTGCAACGTTTATGCGTAAAGACTGGAGCGCCTTTACAAAATATATGCACCCTGATTTAGTGAAGATGATGGGTGGCGATAAAAACTTTACTGTTTTTCTTGAAAAGCAAATGAGCAGTTTGGAAGATGCAGTCGTTAACAAAAGTGCACCGGGCAATGTGCTGCAGTTGATTCGATATAAAAATCAATGGCAGTGTATTGTGGAGAGTTATCTTGAAATGACGGTAGACTCTACTGTTGTAAGCAGCGTAAGTTCAAATATTGGTGTTTCGTTTGATGAAGGTAAAACCTGGAAATTCATTCGCCTTTCAAACGGTAATGAAGAAAAAATGAAACAGTTTTTTAAAGATCTGTCACCCGATCTGCATGCACCTTTGAATAAAACAGCAGTGGGTGTACGTTTAGATGAGTTACTGAAAACCTATGAGCCCGACTATTCAAACTAAATAAAAAGCGGTTAACGATACTAATAAGAATTCATTTTTTTTGATTGCTATATGTCTATCCATTTTCATGCGCTGAAAGTTAAAGCCGTAAAAAAAGAAACTGCCGATTGTGTTTCTGTTTTATTTACTGTTCCTGAAAATTTAAAAGAAGAGTTCAGCTTTACACAAGGACAAAGCCTTACCATGCGTGCAACCATTCATGGTGAAGAAGTTCGGCGTACGTATTCTATTTGCAGCAGTCCTGCAGAACAGCAACTGAAAGTAGCCATTAAAAAAGTAGAGGGTGGTTTGTTTTCAACGTATGCCAATGATGTATTACAGCCCAACGATGTGCTGGAGGTAATGCCTCCCATCGGTCGTTTTTATACAACACTTGATGCAGCTAACCGGAAAAATTATCTGGCTTTTGCTTCAGGCAGCGGCATCACCCCCATTCTTTCCATCATCAAAACAACACTGGCAACTGAGCCCAACAGTACATTCACCTTAGTATATGGAAACAAAACCCGTTCTTCGATCATCTTCTTTGAAGAGCTGGAAGGACTGAAGAATATATACATCAACCGGTTTAACCTCATCCATATTTTAAGCAGAGAGAAAACAGATGCAGAGCTCAACTTCGGACGAATCAGCAACAACAAATGCAGAGAACTGTTTAATAAACTGCTGGATCTGAAAACAGCTGATGAGTTTTTTATTTGCGGACCGGAAGAGATGATCTTCTCCGTAAAAGAATTTTTAGAAAGCAACGGTATTGCTGAAAAGAATATTCACTTTGAGTTGTTTACAACACCGGGACAAAAGAAAGCTGTAAGTAACAAGGCACAAGGCAAAAGCGAAGATGGTCCACAAAGCAATATCACCATCAAGTTAGATGGACGAAGTTTTGACTTCTCCATTTCACTCAATAGCGATACAACCATTCTTGATGCGGCGATGCAGCAAGGAGCAGATGTGCCCTATGCCTGTAAAGGCGGTGTATGCTGCACATGCAAAGCCAAGCTGCTGGAAGGTGATGTAAAAATGGAAGTACACTGGGGTTTAGAACACGAAGAAATAGAACAGGGTTTTATCCTCACCTGCCAGAGCCACCCCACTACAGAAAAAGTAGTGGTTGATTTCGACGTAAAATAATCATCCGCAAACTCCTTCAACAAAAGTTCCAAACAGCTGTTAGTTTTGATTAAATTTGCGAATCAATTGCTCCGTTATGTCACTACACGATTTTGATCAGCTATTTCAATCGAAGATTGATCAGGAAATAAAGATTGAGCCGAAGGACTGGATGCCCGACGCTTACCGGAAAACCAATATCCGGCAAATCAGTCAGCATGCCCACAGTGAAATAGTAGGTATGTTGCCTGAAGGCAACTGGATCAGCCGGGCTCCATCGCTCAAACGCAAAGCCATCCTCATGGCCAAAGTGCAGGACGAAGCCGGTCATGGTTTGTATCTCTATTGCGCTGCCGAAACATTGGGCATGAGCAGGGAACAAATGATTGATGATCTCAACAGCGGCAAAGCAAAATATTCTTCCATCTTTAATTACCCCACTTTAACATGGGCCGATATGGGTGCCATTGGCTGGTTGGTTGATGGCGCTGCCATTCTCAATCAGGTAATGTTGTGCCGCACCAGTTACGGACCCTATGCCCGGGCAATGGTGCGTATTTGTAAAGAAGAAAGTTTTCATCAACGCCAGGGTTTTGAATCTTTGCTGGTTTTATCAAAAGGAACTGCTGAACAAAAAGCCATGTGTCAGGATGCCATCAACAGATGGTGGTGGCCAAGCCTGATGATGTTTGGACCAAAGGATAGTGAAAGCACCAACAGTGATCAGAGCATGAAATGGAAGATCAAACGCAAAACAAATGATGAACTGCGTCAGCAGTTTGTAGATATGTGTGTGGAGCAGGTGAAATTATTAGGTATGACCTTGCCCGATCCGCATTTGAAATGGAATGCAGAGCGTGGTCATTATGATTTTGGCGAAATTGACTGGAACGAATTCTGGAATGTGGTGAAAGGAAATGGACCATGTAACAAACAACGATTAGCTGCCCGCCGCAAAGCACACGAAGAAGGCAAGTGGGTTCGTGAAGCAGCAGCGGCGTATGCGGAGAAAAGGAAAACAGCCTCCCTAAATCCCTCCAAAGGAGGGACTTTGGCAGCAGCATAAGTAATTGTAAAACTCTGAATGATGAACATTCAAATAAGAAAATTTTATTACGGAGATATACCTGATACAAACTCTGGAGGTTCTGTAACTACGGAGTCTTCAAAAGTCTCCCCTTCCGGGGGAGATTTAGAGGGGGCCGTCTGGCCCCTCTGGGAAGTATTCATCCGCAGCAAGCAAGGTCTTGATCATAAACATGTGGGCAGTTTAAAAGCTGCAGATGCACAAATGGCAATTGAAAATGCACGTGATGTGTATACAAGACGCATGGAAGGTGTCAGCATCTGGGTTGTAGAAAGCAAATACATTCATGCAAGCAATCCCGATGAAGCAGAAAGCTTATACGATCCTGCAAATGATAAAGTATATCGTCATCCTACATTTTATGATCTACCAGACGAAGTAAAACACATGTAAGTTCAACTGATAATTTTTAATGGATAATTCTTTAATCAACTACACACTTCATCTTGCAGACACAACCCTCATTCTTTCGCAACGAAACAGTGAGTGGTGTGGCCACGGACCAATACTGGAACAGGATATTGCCATCACCAATATTTCACTGGACTTGTTAGGGCAATCAAGAAATTTTTATCAATACGCTGCACAATTAATAAACTTCTCCAAACATTCGGAGGCTAAAGTCTCCCCTTCCGGGGGAGATTTAGAGGGGGCCTCAGAAGACTCCTTAGCCTACTTACGAACCGAACGTGAGTTCAAAAATTTATTATTGGTTGAGTTGCAGAACGGCGATTGGGGACAAACTGTTTTACGTCAGTTTTTCTTCAGTCAGTTTCAGTATTTATTGTTTGAGCAACTGCAGCAAAGTAAGGATGAACAATTAGCAGCCATTGCAGCAAAAGCAATTAAAGAAACCACCTATCATGTTCGTTGGAGCAGTGAGTGGGTGATTCGTTTGGGCGACGGTACAGATGAAAGTCATCAACGGATGCTCCATGCCATTGATGAACTGTGGCGCTACACCGGCGAACTATTTGAAGCTGCAGAATATGAAACAGCCATGGGTATTGATCTTGCTGCCATCAAACAAAAATGGACAGAAAAGGTAATAGCTGTTTTTGATGAAGCTACTCTTCCTGTTCCTGAAAACAGTTTTATGCAACTGGGCGGCAAGAAAGGAGTGCATACAGAACAGCTCGGTTATATCTTAACAGAATTGCAGTACATGCAACGCACTTATCCAAACAGCAACTGGTAATGATGTATAAAACCATTGATAAGAAAATGCTCTTCTCGTATCTGGAAGAAATAAAAGATCCGGAAGTGCCTGTTTTAAGTATCATTGATCTGGGCATTGTACGGGATATTGTGTTGCATGATGATGAAGTGGAAGTCTTCATCACTCCTACCTACAGCGGATGCCCCGCCATGGATATGATTGCAACCGAAATAAGAGTTGAGCTGGCCACACTTGGTTTTAAAAAAGTTATCATTACACAAACCATCAGTCCGCCATGGACAACAGACTGGATGAGTGATGAAGGCAAACGAAAACTGAAAGCCTATGGCATTGCCGCACCCGATAAACGATTTGTAATTCCTGCAGATGGTGTAGAGTGTCCTTTGTGCAACTCAACCGATACAAAACTGATGAGTGCATTCAGTTCTACTGCCTGCAAATCACTGTATCAATGCAACGACTGCAAAGAACCCTTCGATTATTTTAAATGCCATTAACGAAATAGGTATTTTTGAACTCAACGGAGGATACACATGGACATTACAATTTATTTAGAAGAAGCCGCACAGGTTTCTATTGCATTTATCATTGGTGCCGTCATTGGTCTTGAACGTGAGTTCAGAAGTAAGCCGGCAGGCTTTCGCACCATGATTTTTATTTGCGTGGGCTCCTGTTTATATACCATCCTATCAAAAGAAAGCAATACGGTTAGTCCCGACAGGATTGCCAGCAATATTGTAACAGGCATTGGCTTTATTGGTGCCGGAGTAATTTTTAAAGAAGGTATTTCTGTAAATGGATTAACAACAGCGGCTCTTATCTGGATAACTGCGGCTCTGGGAATGGCCATTGGTTATCACAATTATCCATTGGCCATTGTTGTAAGCAGCATGGTAGTGATTGCGTTGTTTGTGCTGGAACCCGTGCAACGTTTTATTAACCGTTTACATAAAGTAAAAGATTACAAAATTAAAACTGATGACACAACGGATGCATTAAAAAAAGAAATGGAAGCATTTTTTGAACAGCATGAAATCAGTTTCCGTTGTATGAAAATGAATAAAGAAAATAATGAAGCCATTTATCTCTACCGCATTGGTGCGCCTAAACATGATTACGATATTGTAAATGAATTTTTGCTGCAACACAAGAGTGTAATCAGTTTCGATATTTAATATTCTCTTACTTGATAATTATTACTGTATGTCATCTATTCTGTTTGAAATAAAAGATTCCATTGCCTTTATTACACTTAACCGTCCGGATAAGTTCAACTCATTTAACCGGGAGATGGCTTTGCTGCTGCAGAACAGACTCGATGAATGTGCATCGTTACAGGAAGTACGTTGTGTGTACATTACCGGCAATGGCAAAGCTTTCTGTGCAGGACAAGACATCAGTGAGCTGGTAGGTGAACACAAAATGGAGCTGGCGCAAATTCTCTCAGAACATTACAACCCCATTGTAACACGCATCCGCAACTTACCCAAGCCCGTTATTGCAGCGGTGAATGGAGTAGCTGCAGGTGCCGGTGCCAATATTGCTTTGTGTTGCGATATTGTGGTTGCTGCCGAATCAGCTTCATTTATTCAGGCGTTTTCAAAGATTGGTTTGATTCCTGACAGTGGCGGCACGTTTACACTTCCCCGTTTGATTGGCTGGCAAAAAGCAAGTGCATTGATGATGACGGGTGATAAAGTATCGGCCAATGAAGCAGATCGTTTAGGTATGATTTACAAAGTGTATGCTGATGTGGTGTTTGAAGAAGAAAGTAAAAAGCTGGCACATACTGTTTCACAAATGCCTACCAAAGGATTAGCTTACACCAAACATATGCTCAATGCTTCTTTCACCAATTCATGGGAAGAGCAATTGCAATTAGAAGATCAGTATCAGCAAAAAGCCGCTTCAACTGATGATTATCTGGAAGGCATCAATGCGTTTTTAGAAAAACGTATGGCTAAATTCACAGGTCAATAAAATAATCAGCTTAATTTCTTTCAATGCAATAATCTAAACGCTACAACACAACCTGTTGAGCCAAGTACCGGAATAAAAGCGCCGGCATACGGTAAGGATAAAGCAAGTGATTTGCACAAGATAAAGCCCGAAGGCCTGTGAATTCAGTTTAGTTCTGTGAGAGATAAAAAAATAATTACAGATACAGAATGATTTTTGCCCGCTCTTTTAAGTTTAAGAGATGCAGGTAATGCAATATGAATCCCTGTTATATAAAATCTGTTTTATCTGTTACAGGTATATACACTTTAAGTGTACAACCATTGCCCGGTGAAGAGTTAAGGACCATTGAGCCGGAATAGAATTCAACTCTGCTTTGAATATTTTTTAATCCGATTCCCTTGTTAATTTGCGAAGTGTCAAAACCATGTCCGTTATCTGAAACCAATAAGGATACCTGTTCTTCTTCTGCTATTGTTAAATGGATCAGTGCTTCAGTAGCCTTGGCATATTTACTGATATTATTCATTTGCTCCTGTACAATCCGGTATAACATAAGCTCTTTGTTTTTGTCAATTGGATGTTCATCAAATACTTTATCAACAAGTAAACGTGTATGCAGTCCGTTCACTAAATTGGCATCATCAACTAATTCCTGTAAAGCAGATGTTAAACCAATATCACCAAGTGTTGGAGCAACCAATGAGTGAGAAAGTTTTCGAATTTCCTCCATTACATGGTTTATAAACCCGAAGCTTTTATCAATCAGGTTTTCAGAGGTTTTAATACCGGATTTAGCCATGCCCAGATACATTTTAATGGTAGCCAGTATCTGATTAATATTATCATGGAGTTCTCTACCCAATTCATTACGTTCTTTTTCCTGCGCCAGCAACGTTGTTTCAGTTATTAATTTTTGCTGCATCAGTTGTTGCCTTACCAATGCTTTTTCCAGTTTTTTCTTTTCAGAGAGATCAGTTATTGCTCCAATCATTCTGCCGGGTTTTATAACTTCATCAAACAAAATATACCCCCGATCAAGTACTTCTTTGTATGATCCGTCGGCACAACGAAAACGAAACTCACAATCCCAGTTTCGGATGTTGTTTTCAATATTATAATTGATAGTGTTTAACACCCGTTCTTTATCCTCAGGATGTATAAACCGATCTGCCCAGCTTTCATCATACAACAAATCGTTACTGCTGTACCCGTATGTTTTCATAAGCCCTTCGCCCCAAATTCCGTTTCCGGCTTTATAATCCCATTCCCAAATAGTATCCTGTGTTGCTTTGTTTACAAACTCAAAACGTTCATTACTTTCCTGGAGATGACGGATCGTTTTTTTTCGTTCAATACTGTATTGTATTGATTTAGACAGAAGCCTTTCATTGAAATCGCCCTTGATGAGATAATCCTGTGCTCCAAGTGCAATTGCCTCCGTTGCAATTTCAACTGTAGATAAACCTGAAAGAACGATGATGGGTGTTTGAGGTAAAAAGATATTCAATGCAACAACTGAGTCTACACCGGTGCTGTCTGGCAGTGTAAGATCAAGAAATGCAATATCAAAATCATTATTTCTAATAACACCTGCTACATCGTTCATGTTCTCAACATGTTCGACCTGTTCAATTACTAAACCTGTATGCCGGAGATAGTTTCTTAATAAAACAAAATCTCCGGGATTATCTTCAATAACCAGCAACCTGTATGGTTTTGCTTTTGTTATCATATGCTGAGATTTTAGTTTGTTTGTAAATACTCAGGAATTTCAGTGCCTGGGCAATTTTACTATGGTAATCCAGAATTCTTTAATCAACTGTACTACATCAATAAACTTCTTAAAGTCAACAGGTTTAACGATGTAACAGTTTGCGTGGTTGTTGTAAGAATTAATAATATCTCTCTCCGATTCGGAGGTGGTTAACATCACAACAGGAATAACCATCAGGTGCTCATCCTTTTTAATCTCAGAGAGCACTTCAAGCCCGTCTATTTTAGGGAGATTAATATCCAGCAGTATCAGGTCGGGTGTTTCAGCCTGCATATATTCCCCCTCTTTTCTCAGATACTTCAATGCTGCATCCCCATCTTTTATAACTGTTATTCCATTGGTTATTTGTGCCTTTTTCAGTGCCTGCGTAATTAATACAATGTCTCCGTCGCTGTCTTCAATAAGTAAAATTTTTACTTCCTGTTTCATAGTGCTATTTTTTTAGGTATACTGAAATAAAATGTACTCCCTTTCCCTACTTCAGATTCAATCCAGATTTTTCCGTTATGCAGTTCTATAATTTTTTTGCAGATCGCTAAGCCAATACCAGTGCCGGAATATTCGCTTTTATTATGCAGCCGTTGAAAAATGACAAATATTTTATCATAATATTTCGCCTCAATACCCAGTCCGTTATCTTTTACATAAAAAACATAGCTGTCCTGTTCTTCTGTACTGCCTATTTCTATTTCAGGATTTTTTTTATTTCTGTATTTTAAGGCATTACTTACCAGATTAAGAAATAACTGGTTGATGAGTGTTTCGTGAACCACCATTTTCGGTAATGGTTTCCAGTTAAGAACCGCTTCGTTTTTTTTGATTTCTTCCTCCAATACCTGTTTCACATATTGAACTGAATCATTCAAATCGGTGAGCGCAAAACTTTTTTTATCAGTGCCTATTCGTGAATATTGTAACAAGGCCTGTACAAGCGCTTTCATACGTTCTGCACCATCTACAGCAAAATGAATGTATTCTTTCTGAGCAACATCCAATTGCCCATCCATTTCCTGTTCGAGCAAACTAAGAAAGCTGCTCACCATTCTTAATGGCTCCTGTAAGTCATGACTGGCTACATAAGCAAAGCGTTCTAATTCTATATTGGAGGATTGCAATTCAGCAGCTTTTTTTTCAAGGCTTACCAGTAGCTCTTCTTTTTCCTGCTGTGCCCTTTTGCGTTCTGTAATATCCATTGAAAGAATAAAAAGGCCTTCGGGTACAGGTTGTATTCTTAATTCGAACCAACCTTGCGTATTATCCGGAAAATAAAAATCACTTTCAAAAACACTGGCGGTTCGTTCCTGCATGCAACGTTTCAGTTCATTAAACATCTCTGTCTGCTCAAGTTCGGGATACATCTCCATCATTGTATGACCAA
>JALHRP010000019.1:0-34515 GCA_022841365.1 Chitinophagaceae bacterium
TGGTTAAAAATAAGTCAGCAGCAGGTAAATGAAATGGTGATGCATGCACTGGAAGATGTAGGCTTAACACATACTGTTAATCTGATGCCTGCAGAACTCAGCGGTGGCATGCGCAAACGGATTGCACTGGCACGTACGCTGATACTTGAGCCCGAAATAATTTTGTATGATGAGCCCACAACCGGTCTTGATACCATTACGGCAAAAGAAATCATCAGTCTGATGATTGACATCCAGAAAAAATACAACAGTTCATCGCTTGTAATTTCTCACGACATGAATTGTGTGCGGATGGCAGGTAACAGAATAGTCCTGTTAATAAACGGAAGCTGTTATGCAACAGGCACGTACGACGAATTATATAACAGTAACGATCCTCAGATCAACGCATTTTTTGAGTAAGAAGATGAAAAAGAAATTAATCAATAATGTAAAACTCGGCTTATTTGTACTGGCAGGTCTGTTGTTCCTGATTGTATTACTTTATATGATTGGCAGAAACAGAAATCTGTTTGGAAAAAGTTATACACTCAAAGCAAGATTTGAACATGTGCAGGGACTGGTGGCGGGCAGTAATGTACGATTTGCCGGCATACAAACCGGAACGGTAAAAAAAATTGAAATCATTAATGATACCGTGATTGAAGTAAGCATGCTGATTGATACAGACATGAAGAATATCATACGCAAAAATGCCATTGCCTCAATTGGTACGGATGGACTGGTGGGTAATAAAGTAGTGAATATTATACCATCAAAAATAACGGCTCCGCTCTCAGAGGATGGCGATTTGATTGCATCAAAAAAAATCCTGAGCACAGATGCAATACTGGAGGTGCTGAACAGAACCACGAATGATGTGGCGGTGATAGCAGCCGAACTGAAACAAACATTTCAGCGGATTAACAGCAGCACAGCTGTTTGGTCTTTGTTGAATGATGAACGTATTCCCACTCAACTGCGCAGCTCATTAACAAACATCAAGACTGCCACTGCCAAAGCAGATCATTTTATTAACGAATTGAATACAATCATAGCAAATGTAAAAAAAGGACAAGGTGCAGCAGGCGCCATCCTTACTGATACGCTGATGGCCATGCACCTGAAAGACGCAGTATTAAAAATAAATCATGTAAGCCTTGCTGCTGATTCAATTACCGGAGAATTATATACACTGATCTCCGGAATACGGAACGATGTAAATAATGGAGATGGAACCATTCACTCCCTTTTGAAAGATACTGCACTTGTTAGCAAACTTCATATGAGCCTTACCAATATACAAAAAGGCACAGATGGTTTTAACCAAAATATGGAAGCGTTAAAACATCATTTTCTATTTCGCAGTTACTACCGAAAGCTTGAAAAACAAACGAAGAAATAACGTTGGGCCGGTCAGTTTGTTTGAAATTGTTTTCGCAGAAAAAGAAAACGCAACCATTGCAGGAAAAGATGCCCTTATTTCAACATTCAACAAAAAAAACCGTATCGGCTGAAACTTTTGTACCATGTTTTTTTATCCATGTGCAGGTGAGCAGTTGCAGTGAGCAACGCAAAATCAAATCGCATCTGAATGCTCATAGCTGTAGTTGTGTATAAACTGTCGTGCCGGAACCACCTGCATTTTCCTGTTGTTCATCATCTGTACAATTGATGCCTGTCACCGTTCTTAACCACAGCCATCAGTAATTTCGTTTATCCAAAAAATGCAATTCTGTCCTTAATGGCGATGAATGCAAATTGTGATCCTGCAACACACAGAAACTTTTTGAAACCTGCCATTCAGTAAGCAGAAGCCCCATTGCAGCAACCGGTACAAAGGGTGAATTTGCAGCAGTCTTCTCTCCGGTACGGATAAAACTGGATTCTTCGGGAACGCAGCTGCCGGGTAGTACAATTGAAATGCTGTTACCCGAAAGATGCAGGATGCAGGTCATATAAAAAACTCCGGAACGGCTTTGCAAACAGAAACACGAATTGCAAAACCATTACCGGAATAATTGATTGCCGGTGCCGGGAGGCAAGCGGCACCATTCAGATACTTGTATTTAACTGTAAAGAATAAACAATGAAAAAGATACTGCTGGTTGAGGACAATGCCACCATCCGCAACAACACCAGAGAGATACTTGAACTGAGTAATTACAGCGTAATTACAGCAGAAAACGGAAAAACAGCCATTGCACGTGCAATTGAAGAGAAACCTGATCTCATTATTTGTGATATCATGATGCCCGAGCTGGATGGCTATGCAGTACTGCATGCAATACTGAGAAACGATGAAACAAAAAACACTCCGTTTATTTTCCTTTCTGCCAAAACAGATAATACAGATATCCGCAAGGGAATGGAACTGGGAGCAGATGATTACATCACTAAACCCTTTACCGGAACAGAATTGCTGAATGCTGTAGACATCCGTTTTAAAAAACAGCAAATGCTCTGTGAGCAGCCATGGCCACAAAGATTATTGCGACACTCAGCAACTGCAGGCACTACGCTTGTTCAATTTACAGCAGGCCGAAACATCAATAAATACAAACGGAAACAGGTGATTTACGAGAAAGGCAATCACCCCAACCGGTTGTATTATATTCTGAAAGGGAAAGTGAAAACAGTTCAAATGAATGAAGAAGGAAAGGAACTGGTAACTGATTTATTTAATACCAATGACTTTGTAGGACATATTGCTTTGCTGGAAGAATCGGTTTACCGGGACACTGCTGTAGCACTGGAAGAAAGTGAAATAGCTGTTATACCAAAAGAAGATTTTGACAACCTGCTGCATGATAACCCGGATGTAGCAAAACTATTCATACAAATCCTCGCTAAAAATATTGCGGCCAAAGAAAAACAATTGCTCCGGCTGGCTTATAATTCGCTCCGTAAGAAAGTAGCAGATGCCTTACTGATGGTAAAAGAAAAATATGGTGAGAAAGAAGCTGAACAGTTTACAATAACAATCAACAGAGAAAACCTGGCCCACATTGCAGGCACTGCTACAGAATCAATGATCAGAACACTGGCCGAATTTAAACAGGAACGGATGATTGATCTGGAAGAAGGAAAAATCACAATCATTAATACAAAAAAATTAACCGCTCTTCTTAATTAAACAGAGGAACAGCAGCTGTGTTCATTGGTCATTCAGAAATAAAAGAAATCAACCAGCTGAGACACACAGATCCCTGCAGCCTGTTTTGATGCAGGCAACCAGCCTGGGAACCTATGCATATCATTCATGTACTAAAACAGGCGCTTTGGCTTTGCTGTTTATTTCATGCTCGGCCAGTTGCGACAGACGATCATCAATTTGCTTTTCATTTACCTCCGCCTCATGAAACAGAGCAGCATACTTTGGCATATCAAGTGTATTAGCATACGCTGCAGCAGTTCCATACATGCTTATTTTAAAATGATTGATTGCCTGTATACAGGACAGCATACATGCATCCTGCACTTCTGCATCTGTGCAATGAGCCAGCTTATCCGTTGTTTCGGCAATAAAAGCATGCATGATACGATTGGTTGTGCTTAGCGAACTGATCTGTTCTGCATCAAAAAAAAGCTGCAGCTTATCAATATGCTCTTCTACCAGGAGCAGATATTTCTGCAGCAGCGTTTTAAGCATTACTGATGAGGATCTGTTTATCCAGCCGTCTAAACTGTTCTTTAGCAGCACTTCGGCGCTTGTAAATTTCCGGGCTTCATAATTCAGCAGGTGATGAAGCGTGGTAATGGTTTGTTCATTTGCCATGGCAAGATTGTTTTAATAAACAAATCTAATAGATGCATCTGCTCCTTTTTTATGATGTGTATCAAAAAAAACCTTGACCGTACTCATTGGCCAGAAGCAGGCAAATGAACTTGCTTTGCAAATATGAAATAGACGGAATTAAAACCGGTTTCGTCAATTGTATACAAGCAGATCAAACAGGTATTGGTTATTACTAAAAAACGCAGGATAATCAGTGAGGCAAACAACTTATCATGAGTATAAAACCCTTGTAAAGGACTCTTATCTTACATGCAATGTTTAAATATCTTTTTGCACTGATCATTTTCATTCACGGCATCATTCATTTCATGGGCTTTGCAAAAGCTTATGGTTATGAAGAGATTAAACAGCTAACACTTCCCATTTCAAAAATAACCGGATTAATGTGGATGTTCACCGCTTTGCTGTTTATAACAACTATTGTATTGCTGCTCTTAAAACAAGACAGCTG
The DNA here is from genome assembly GCA_022841365.1 of Chitinophagaceae bacterium. Taxonomy (GTDB): domain Bacteria; phylum Bacteroidota; class Bacteroidia; order Chitinophagales; family Chitinophagaceae; genus Lacibacter. Next base: position 4,230 of record JALHRP010000019.1, read on the forward strand.
GATATTTTCAGGCCTGTCTGCTGCAATCATCTCCCAGGTACTTATTCTGTTTGTTTGGAAAGAAGCGAAGTATGGAACAATACCAAACATTCTTGTTTTCATTGTGGCTGTATTGGCTTTCACCACATGGGCATTTGAACGCAGCTATAAAAAAGATGTAAAACAACTGCTGCAAAGTACCGGCAGCATGCAAACAGATTTACTTACAGAAAAAGACATCCAACACCTGCCTCCGGCTGTAAAAAACTATCTGCAGTACTGCAATGTGATCGGGAAACCAAAAGTAAAAAATATGCGGTTGCATTTTGAGGGGAAGATGCGAAGTAAAACGCAGGACTGGTTTAACTTTTCAACCGAACAGTATAGTTTTTTTGAAGAACCGGCCAGATTATTTTTTATGAAAGGGAAAATGAAGGGAATCATGATACCAGGTTATCATCATTACAAACATCAAACAGCAGTGATGGATATACGGCTGTTTGGATTAAAAAAACTAGCCTTTCAAGAGGGTGACACAATGAATAAAGCAGAAACGGTTACCTTTTTTAATGACATGTGCTTACTGGCACCTGCCACATTAATTGACAAACGTATACGATGGGAAACCTTAGACAGTAAACGGGTAAAAGCATCATTCACAAATGGTCAAATCACAGTTACAGCCGTTCTTTATTTTAATGAAAAAGGAGAGCTGATAGACTTTATCAGTGAAGATCGTTTTGATGTTTCCACGCAACAATGGATTCCATTTTCTACACCAGTAAAGGAATACCGGATGTTTAACAACAGAAAAACAGTGAGCTATGGCGAAGCAATATGGCACTATAAAGACAGTCCTTTTGTGTATGGAAAATTTCAAACCAAAGCAGTTGAGTACAATGTTACTTCCCTCAAGTAAGATTCACTTTATACAATTTGCAAAAAGAATCTTCAACAACGTACTACTCTAATAAAAGCAGGTCTTCATCATTATACGCAACATCCCTGCAAACATTTCTATCATCGCAACCCTGCTCCTTTCCGGTTTACTCTGACAACAATCAAATGAATCTCCGACCGTACTCATTGTTTACGGGAGCTGTTCATTCTACATTGCATTGTAAAATCATTCTCAACAAAAAAAATAAAACTATGAAAAAGCAATTCATACAAAGCAGCCTGCTGCTCTTCGTTTTAACACTGGCAGGATTTATCAGAAGCCATGCCCAAAACAACTGGAGTCTCGAGTTCAGGCCCGGTATAAATTATGCAACACAAAATCTGGGGAATGCACATTTAAAAACAGGCGATTGTTTTGAAGGAACCATTGCTTATAAATTTATGCCGCATCTCGGTGCATATGCCGGCTGGAGCTGGAATAAGTTTGACGCAGATAATTCTTTTTTGGGCAGCAATGTAGACTTTGAAGAGACCGGTTACACACTTGGTCTGCAGTTCATTCATCCCATTGCCAAATCAAACATCAATTATCTGGTACGTGCAGGTGCTGTTTACAATCACATTGAAACAGAAAACAGCAATGGTAAACTAATCAATGATACAGGACATGGCTGGGGATGGCAGGCAGGAGCAGGCATTGCTGTACCGTTAGGAAAACGATTGATGCTTACTCCGGAACTGCGTTACCGTTCATTGTCAAGAGACATTAACGATAATGGAAAAGTTACTCCTGTTGATCTGAACTATATATCAGGAGGCATTGGTCTTCGTTTTTCATTCTGATAAATGCGTTCTCTGAAATGAAAAACAATTTGTTTCATACAGATGCAGATTCTAACCCGTGATGCACCTTCATGGCCGTTTCCGGTTTGCAACACAAATCAGAATCGGCCATTGAATATTTACAGGAAAGAATAAAAACGCTTTTGTCTGTTGAAGAACTCAATAACAGCTTCACTAAAAAAATAAGTTCATGAAACATTCTATAAACAAAATCGGCTTTTGGTGGGGTATTACGGCATTTGGAGCAACACTTACGTACTACATTGTTCAACTGCTTCAGGTTTGGGGACTGCTCACCTATCCCTGGGATGAAATATTGATATACGGTATTTCACTTTGCATTACCATTCCTTTTATGATTGAAATGCTGGCTCTTCATTATGCAGTTCCGCCCGAAAAAAAATTCTGGAGTCACGGAGCATTGCTGTGCACCGTTATTTATGTTGTATTTGTTACTGCCAATTATGTTGTACAACTGGCAACAGTAATACCCATGACCATTGCAGGTAACGCCAATGAAATACAACTGCTGAAGCAAACACCTCATTCACTCTTCTGGGATTTTGATGCTGCGGGTTATATTTTTATGGGAATTGCTGCACTCTTTGCTGCACCTGTATTTGCGAATGCTGGATTTGAAAAATGGGTGAAACGTTCGCTGATAGCGCATGCAGCAGTAACGCCTTTAATTGCCTTTGTATATTTCTACCCAACTTTTTCTACCGGTTTATTAATGCTTGCAACACCATGGGCTATTACAGCGCCGTTGTTTATGCTGCTGCTCGCTATTTATTTTAAAAAACAGAAACAATGAAAACTTCAAAAGCTCAGGGCATTTTACTTTTTTTAGCCGGCTCTGTTATTTTACTGGGCATCATTACCGCTGAAGCCTTTTACCCTTCCGGCTATACAACAGCCAACAGTGAGATAAGTGATCTGGGAGCAACTGTCCGGCCAAACAGTGTAAGCTATCAGCCATCAGCATCCATATTTAATTACAGTATGCTGCTTGCCGGTTTACTGATTACCATCGCTGCAATTTTGCAACACAGGTTGTATAAAAAATACTTTTTCAGCATTACTCTTTTATTGTTAGGTGTTGGAATGCTTGGTGTTGGTTTTTTTCCCGGAGATAAAGATCCTTATCATGGCCTGTTTGCTCTGCTTACATTTAATATGGGCGGGTTAATGGCTATCAGTTCTTTTCAAATAGTCTCTGCACCGTTTCGATACGTAGGTATATTTTATGGAACAATCACCATTGTAACACTCTGGACAGCTTCCGTTTTTATTCCCATCATTGGCGATGGCGGAACTGAACGTTGGGTAGCCTATCCGGTAGTATTATGGCTCACAGGTATTGGCGGTTATATGATGAATGCAGGCATTGGCATAAACAACAAAATAAACAATCATGATACATACAGTACATCCTGAGTTTATCAAGATGATAGCTGATGCAGCAAAAGCACCATCAGGACACAATACTCAACCCTGGAAATTCAGCATTGAGGCGAACAGAATTATACTGGAGCCTGATTTTTCAAGAAGGTTAGCTGTGGTTGATGCGGATGACCATGCACTGTATATCAGTCTGGGATGTGCGTTGGAAAATTTAATCCTCTCCGCTAAGGCACATGAATTCAGCCCTACTGTCTCTTTCAACTTTCAAAACGGCAAAGACAATATTTCTGTTGACCTTATAAAATCATCAGGCGAAAAGAAAGATCTGCTTTATGATTATATCAACAGCAGGCAATCAACCAGGAATGAATATTCGCAGCAATCAATTGAACAATCCAAACTAAACCAATTAAAATCACAAGCAGTGCAGGATTCTGTGGAAGTGCTGTTCTTCACGAATAAAGAGCAAATCAACCAGCTTGCATCATTCATTATTGAAGGAAGCAACAGGCAGTTCAGCAACAGGCATTTTGTAAATGAGTTGGTAAGCTGGTTCAGGTTCAGTAAACAAACAGCGCAGGAAAAAGGAGATGGCATCTGGACTTCTTCAATGGGGCTACCTGCAATGCCCGGGTTTATTGGTAACATAGTAATGAAACATTTTGTTAGTGCCGGCAGTGAGGCAAAAAGATGGAGAAAACTAATTGATAAAACAGCGGGGTTCGCTCTTTTTATTGCACAAGAAAATACAAAAACAAATTGGATAACCCTTGGACAAAGCTTTCAGCGGTTTGGCCTGAAAGCAACTGAACTAAATATTATGCATGCGCATGTAAATATGCCCTGTGAAGAAATTGAGGTTAGAAAAAAGATGATTGAACAATATCAACTTGGTACAAGGCAACCGCTTTTGCTTATACGATTCGGCTATTCCGGTAAGATGCCCTGTTCATTTCGCAGGAATACTGAATCGGTTATTGCGCAGGTTTTTGTTTAGGCTGAAAGAAAACCGGGATAAAAAAAATCGGGCAATACTGTATAATCAAACCAAGACCATAAAAGAAGCGATATATGCATCTTGATTCAACCTGTAAGTAAGCATAAATAAAATGCAATGAATAAAGAATCATTAAAACCGCTTTCCATCACATTTGCACTAAGCGCTGTATGGGATATCATTGCAGGCTTCCTTTATATTTTCTATATCGGAACAGGCAGAAAAATTAACAACCCGCCAATAGATCCTTTCTTTGCTATTTTTTTAGGGTCATTCTTTTTATGCTTCGCATTTATACAATTCATGTCGGCATTCAATATCAGGCGTTATACATTCAATGTTGGCTGTCTTATACTTGGCAGGGCGTTTTACGTAATTCAGCTGTATACATTCATGGGATTTGTAAATAATTTTCCATCCACATTCTGGTTTACAGGCATTATAGACAGTGTTTTTATACTACTCTATATCGTTTTTGCAGTAAAGGGAGGATTAAGTGCAAAGGATTTGTTTTTCCCGAAAAGGGTTCATACATAAACGTATCAACAATATTCTATGAGAATATCTGAAAAATATATTAAACGAACAGGAATGGCACTACTTTCAATTATAACCGGGTTCGCATTAATTATGCTGATTGTGCTGTTGATATACAGCCCCGGCAAGATGAAACCTTATCTTGATCAGAACGGGCATATTCTTTCAGGCAGCCTGAATGAAAAAATATTTATTCCAATTGGCGGGGTACAGCAAGGGATGATCATCAAAAGTAAAAACACTAACAATCCTGTTTTACTTTACCTGCATGGCGGTATACCTGATTTCTTTCTTACACAAAAATATCCAACCGGCTTTGAAGAGTATTTCACTGTTGTGTGGTGGGAACAGCGTGGATCCGGCCTTTCATATAATAAAAATATTCCCGCAGCATCTCTGAGCCTTGATCAAATGATATCCGATACAAAAGAGCTCACCAATTATTTGCGTGCACGGTTTAAAAAAGAGAAGATTTATTTAATGGGCCGCTCAGGAGGAACCTTTATTGGTATGCATGTGGCCGCAAATGCACCGGAACTATATCATGCTTATATTGGAATTGGCCAGATGAGTAACCAGCTACAATCAGAACGGGAGTCGTATGAATTGATGTTGAAACTGTACAGAGATCAGAACAATACTAAAATGATCAGAAAGCTGGAGGCATCACCCGTTGCAGATATTATTCCGATTGAATACCTTCAACTGCGTGACGGCGCAATGCATAGTCTTGGAATTGGTACAACACATGATATGCATTCAGTTGTATCGGGCATGTTTATTCCATCGCTTACCTGCAGATCGTATACACTAAAAGAAAAAATTAATTTATGGAGAAGTAAAGCCCAATCGGGTGTACATCCACTCTGGAATAAAATGATTACTACAGATCTGAGGCAAGATCTGAGCGAAATAAAAATTCCTGTTTACTTTTTTCACGGTATTTACGATCATACTGTTTCCTATTCATTAGCCAGGAACTATTATGAAATGCTGCACGCTCCGGTAAAAGGTTTCTATACGTTTGAGCATTCAGCTCATAGCCCACATTTTGAAGAGCCTTCATTGGTAAGAAAAATAATTGAAACAGATGTATTGCATGCGAAGAACAATTTAGCAGATAAAATGAAAGAGAGAACAGGCATGCAGGAATAAAGTAAACATACTGTTTGCTTCCATGTACTGAATGTAACCGTAAAATGCTGTTTGCACTTTACCAAGGAGTACTTCGGTTAAAGGATAAATTTTTATGAATAATATTTATCCAATGTTTACACCTATCAGCTTGCCAACTCCAAATGTAATTGCGGCGGCAGCAATACCAAACAACACTTGTCTCAACCCCGAGAACCAGATACTTCTTCCGGTAAAAAGTGTAATGGCTGTACCAATTAAAAAAAGTCCGAAGGCGCTGAGAACAACACTCCAGATGACAGCTGTTAATCCGGCAAAGAAAATAAACGGAATCACCGGAATAACTGCACCTGCAGCAAATAAAATAAAAGATGCTACAGCAGCCGTCCATGCAGAGCTTTTCAACTCTTCGGCCTGAATGCCCAGTTCCTCTTTCACTAAAATTTCATGTGCAGTAGTTGGATTTGCGATCATCTCATCTGCCATTTGTTTTGCCTGTTCTGCAGGTATTCCTTTGGCAATGTATATAAGCTGAAGTTCTTTTGCTTCCGTTTCAGGATTGGTTTTGATCTCTTCCATTTCAAGTGCCATTTGTCGTTCATACAGTTCCTGCGAACTCTTAACAGAAATCCATTCGCCCAATGCCATTGATAAAGCACCGGCCAGCAATCCGGCTAACCCTGCAAGTAAAACGGCATTTTCTCCGTTGGTTGCTCCGGCAACACCCATGATCAGGCTCATGTTTGAAACCAGTCCGTCATTGGCCCCCAGCACTGCTGCCCGCAACGCATTACCACCAATTGATTTGTGCCGCCTGCCTTCGAGCTTAGCCAACCCCTCACTGCTTATTTTACTTTGAGAGTGAATCAGATTTTGTAAAATTTTTACATGATTCGTTTCATTTCCATTCAATGAAAAATGCTGCTGCTGTTTATCATTCATCTGTTTGTAAGCAAGAGATTTTTCGGTTTGCAGCAGTGTATCCAGCACATACTCATATCCAAATAATTTACCGATCCGGTTCAGTGTTTTTGCACGTAATGAAGGTCCGGGTATTTGAACCGCTTCGCCTTTTTTACTTTCTTTCGCAAGTATACTTTCTGCATGACCTATTTCAATTTTGGCCAGTTCACTGTATAAAGCAGCAATAGAAGAATTTGTTTCGGACAGTGCCAACTGCTCATACAGAAAGGCAGCATCAATTTCTGTTTGTACAACGTCTGCCTTATTATTTTTCATATTTCGTTTGTTTTATGAAATAGAGAAAATATCGCTAACAACTTTACCATATGCTGCTTCACTTTACAATCTTCTGCACAATCAAAAAATAAAAATACTGCAGCTGCAAGAGTAATTTTCTGACGGCAATCAGTTGTACAACCAATTATGATTGTGTAACAGATCAGGTTATTCCAAAAAAAACAACATCAACAAAGTCAAAACACAACGGTCTGTACAGAATAAAAAAAGCCGGGAAAACCCGGCTTAACCAATGCATAAAACCCAACTCTAAACCATTTTTTCGGCTTTAAATCCGGCTTCCTGAACCGCCTTTATTACTTCCTGTTCTGATAAATTTCCTTCCGTTTTAACCGTTAATACCTTGTCAGGATTTTCAGTATTCACTTCCCAGTTTTCCCTGCCAATTTGATCATCTAAAAATGGTGTAGCCTTTGCTATGCATCCGGAGCATTTAATAGTTGTTTTAAATTTCAAAATTTCCATTGTATCTGATTTATTAAACTGTTACTGTAAGCGATGTAAAATTACACCGGGCTGTTGCCCTGATTGTTATATAATAAACGGAGAGAGTTATTAAATTTCAAGAGAGTTGATTTCATATATTAAAACAACATTCATTTCCATTGATAAGGTTGCTTTATTTTGATTGTTTTATTTTGATTGCTGCAATAAATATTGCCACCACACTTAAAATGGCTGCACAGATAAACGCAACTTTAAACCCTTCATTCAATGCCTGCGATTCTCCAACTCCATTTGCAACAGAGATCCTGGTTACAGATGATGAGATCACTACAATTACAGCAAGACCCAATGCAGAACCAATCTGATAACTCGTATTTACAATACCTGAAGCAAGACCTGTTTCTTCCGGTTTTGCACCGGAGATGGCAGCCATTGTACCGGGAATATAAGCGAGCGACATACCCAGCGCAGCAAACAATGAGGCGGGCAATACACTGCTAATGAATGTACCATTGGGCGAAACAGTGCTGAACATTATTAAAGAAATAGTGAGGAAAATAAGCCCGACCAGCAAATTGGCTTTGAATCCGAACCTTGCTACCAGCTTGCCGGTGAAACCTATCATCACTACCATGATCATAATCGTCATTGGTAATAATGCCAAGCCGCTGTTAAAAGCGTTTAAGTGTAAAATTTGCTGCAGGTATAAGTTTAAAAAGAACCATAAAGGAACCCATGCAGCAGCCATTAATCCCATCACAATATTTCCTGCAGACAAGTTGGGCACTTTGAAAATATATAAAGGTAGCAAAGGGTTTTGTTTTGTTTTTTGAAGAATAATAAAAGCAATAAACAATATTGCCGCTATTACGATCATACCGATTGTTTGTGCAGATAGCCAACCAACAGATTCGGCAGATACAATTGCATACACCAGTAAGATCAGAGAAACGGTGGCAAGTACAGCACCTTTCCAGTCTATCTTGCCGGGTGTTTTTCTTCCTGAAAGCAGATAGGTTTTACATAAACTGAGTACCAGCAGTGCAATTGGAATATTGATATAAAAAACCCAGCGCCAATCCATCCATTCTGTGATTACTCCACCAAAGAATACACCGGCAGAACCGCCTGCTGCGGCAGAAGCTCCCCAAAAGCCAAATGCTTTTCCTAATTCCTTTGGATCAGTAAATGTTGTCATTAATAAAGTCATGGCGGCCGGTGCAATTAGTGCTGAGCCTAAGCCCTGAACAGCTCTTCCGGCATTTAATGATTCGGGAGACCAGGCTGCACCAGCCAGTAATGATGCTGCGGCGAGAATAGCAAAGCCCCATATAAACATTTTTCTTGCACCAAAAAGATCAGACAGTCTGCCGCCAAGTAACAGAATTCCTCCAAATAAAATAACATAGGCATTAAATATCCATTGCAGGCCACTTTGTGTATAACCTAAATCATTTTTGATAGCAGGTAATGCTACACCAATTATTGAGGTATCCATAATTACCATGAATTGCGCAGTACATAAAAGCGCAAGCGCTGCCCATCTTTTTTCATACATTTTTTTTGGAACGTTTGCTGTTGTTTGCATACGATTATTTTTAGACCGTAAAGCTAATTTGCTTGTTGCCCCTTCTTCTTATACTATGACGGATAAAATGTATAAGATTACAGGTATTGAATAATTTAAAAATTGATTGATAAAGTTTAAACAGTCAATAAATCTGCCTTGAAATTTGAGAAATGAGTTATTGATTTATGAAAAGCTCGATCACAGCATCTGTTTCGTTAAAGCCGTCTTTCAACAAGCGAGTAAGATTTTTTTAATTCCCTATGCCTTCTTTTAAAAAGAATGTTCTATGAACAGGCGTTGCTTTAAAATAGCAGAACCATTTTTTAATGAGAATGATCAAAGGCTTCCAATGCATTTAATAATTCATTCCAAATAATCTGTACATCCTTTTCTGTTGACCGCCAGTTAACAAATGCAGCCCTGATGCCGAAAGAGTTATTGTATAAAGTAGGCGTCATAAATACTTTCCCACTTTCATTAAGTAAGGAAAGAAAGAGTTTTATTTTATGACTGCTGTGTTTGTAATTTGATAAAGTAAAGCAAACCGTGTTAAGTCTTACCGGTGCCATTTGTTCAAAGGCCTGGTGCCCGTCAATCAGTTTACCTAAGAGCTGGGCCAGGCGAATATTATTTTCAACTATATCAGCATAGCCTTTTTTACCATAGGCCATCAGGCTAAACCATGCAGGCAAAGCCCGCAGCCGTCTTGAGTTCTCCGGCAAAAAATTCATGAAAGTGAAATCAGCCATCGGATCGCCCAGATAAGGTGCATTTGAATTCTGAAAGGTTTCTACCTGCAGCATTTTATGTTCGTCCTTTACAAAAAACACAGCGCTGTCATAAGGAACATTCAACCACTTATGACAATCAATGGCAATGCTGTCTGCATATTCCCACCCGTTTAACAAATGTTTATGTGTTGAAGTACATGCGGCATAAGCACCAAAAGCAGCATCAATATGCCACCAGAAATGATATTTAGTTTTCAGCAAAGCGATAGCCTGCATATCATCAAAATCTACGGTATTCACTGTTCCGCCGCTACTGATGAATATACAAGGCTCATTACTGAAAGCCTGAAGCGTCTCTTCCAAAAATGTAATATCAACTGCTTCACGGTTTCCATCAGCTGTTTTTAATTTTATAAAATTAGCACTACCCAATCCCAACATGGAAAGTGATTTAACAGAAGAAGAGTGTGGTGTAGCTGATAATACCTTTATCTTTTTTGTTACGCCGTCCTTTGCAATATCCAGCTGTTGCATTTTTCCTGCCCATTGTCTTGCCACCGCAAGGCAGGTGAAATTAGACATGGTTGCGCCGCTAACAAAGCCTCCAAGAAATGTTTTGGGCAAATCAAAAAGCTGCAATAAAAGCTGAATGGTATCTAATTCAATCAATGCTGAACGGTCGCCTGCGCCGGTGGTTGCAAACGAATTCTGGTCATAAACAGAAGTAAGCCAATCGCCCATAATAGATGCAGGTGTTGTACCGCCTATTACAAACCCCAGATAACGTGGACCAGAAGAAGCAACAATAGAAGACAGATACTTATTATTGAACAGCCCCAAAGCATATTCTGCCCCTGCACTATCCACGGGCAAAATATTTTCAATATCATCTTTCCAGCTATCATTAGACGTAGGAATTTCATCAATATGATGCAGATACTGCAAAGCCTGCTGCTTTACTTTGTCCAACAGTTCGGTGATGAAGACCGAATCTTGTTGCAATACAGATGTTGAGTATTCTTTTCTCATAAATGTAATAAACCCATTGCACTCTGCAGTTGAACTTCACTTAGCCTGATTGAATAGATAGCCTGCAGGTTATCGAGCTTTGCTTTTGTTAAACCTAATTCTGCGTCCGCCAGTTCAAGACGATTACCTAACCCATTCCGATACCGGTCATTCATCATGTTATAATTAATTTGAGCAGCCTCTACATTTTGCTGCCTGATCTTCCATTGGTTGAGTGCTTCCTGAAAATTGGCAGACAGGTAGATTAGTTCCGTTTGTATACTGTTTTTTAATTTTGCCAATAATAAATCTGCTTGCTTTATTTCTAAGTGTGATTGAACCGATTTATATTTTAAACGACTTCCTGAGTATATGGGTATACTTAGCTTAACCCCGGCAAATGAGGTGCGGGGAAAACTATATTTCCAAAAGCGGAGATTGTCTTCCTGTGATTGTAACTGATACTGTGCCATAACAGATAACCGTGGTTTGAATTCTGCTTTTGCTCCGGTCAATTGTTCTTTCTTTTGATCCAGCATCAGCGACTGTATTTTTAAATCTTTACGATTATCTAAAGCTACTGCAAGTCCGGAGCTTGTAATTTGAAACATCGTTTCTTCAATAGATATTGTGAGACTGTCAGTAAGTAACAGTTGAACATTATTTTCAACACCCATCAATTGCTTTAACTGAACAGACAAAACATTGATATTATTATTCAATGCCGATATTGCTGCTGCAAGATTTTGTACAGAAATATAATGGCTTAACGTATCTGTTTTCAGATTTTTTCCCTGTAGAAATAATGAACGGGAATCTGCCAAGGCTCTTTCATTCCTTTGCAGGCTCTGTTCCAGCAATACTTTCCGCTCTTTACTAAGTAATACCGTTAAGTATAATTGTGTTATGTCCAAAGCCAGTTGCTCTTCTGTTTGTTTTGTCTCCTGTTTTTGAATTTCCCTGTTAAACCCCGCCAACTTTACGTTGCTTTTTAAAACAGGGTTCAGAACAGGATAACTGGCAGTGATGTTTCCGTCAAATGCAAAGCGGCCCCCGAACCTTACATCGTATACTTTTTGAGGCAGTGTTTCACTACGTAAAAAAATTACCGGCCGTTCTCCATAAACAGTGTATGCAGCATTAAACGAAACCGTGGGTAGTAAAAAACTTTTTGCTTCTTTTACCACTTCTTCCATTTTTTGATTTTGAAGCACCTGAACCTGAAGCTGGCGGTTACCTTTGGAAGCAAGTTGCAAGGCTTCCTTTAATGTTAATTCAACTGTTTGTGCGTTTGCACTATTTATTAGTAATGATAACAGCAGCATTATCATCTGGTATTGCTTTTTCATAACTTTTAATTTGCGTTTGTTTTGCCATTTATTTTACGTGCTTTGATTGAGCTGCACCTCTTCCACTACTTTTTTTCTTTTGCGGGACGAGAGATAAGAATAAACAGCAGGTATAATAAAGAGTGTAAGAATACCGGCGAAGATCAAACCGCCGGCAATAACAATTCCCAATGACTGCCGGCTGTTATTTGTCATTGCAATGGGCAGTGCACCAAAGATCATTGCCAGTGAAGTCATAAGAATTGGGCGGAAGCGTTGTTCAGCTGCCTGGATAGCTGCTTCCATTTTTGACAACCCGGAATCCTTTAAATGATTTGCAAACTCAACAATCAGAATTCCATTCTTCGTGATCAATCCAACCAATGTAATGATACCGATCTGGCTGAACACATTCAAACTCTGACCAAACCAATGTAAACTCAACAACGCACCGGTAACAGCCATTGGCACCGTAAGCATAATAATCAACGGATCACGAATACTTTCAAACTGCGCTGCAAGAATCATATAGATCAGTAACAACGCAAGCAGTAGTGTGAAGTTGATATTACCCTGGCTTTCTTTATAATCTCTCGACTGACCGGCAAGTGATGTTTTAAAGTTTTCACCCAACACTTCTTTTTTAATTCGCTCCATTTCAGCAATGCCATCAGCCAGACTGACACCAGGCGCCAACCCTGCAGAAACTGTTGCAGATGTATATTGATCGTAACGATAGATCGCTGCAGGACTAATGCCTTCATCAATTGTAACAAGATTATCTAATGATATCATCGTTCCATTTGCAGAACGCACATATACCGAACGCAGATCGCTGATGTCATTTCTGTTTGTACGTTCAACCTGCCCTATAACTTCATATTGTCTTTCGTTGCGTAAAAAATAACCATAACGCTGTCCTGAGAAGGAAAGCTGTAATGCTCTTGCAACTTCCTGGATGGATACCCCAATCAATGCAGCTTTGCTTCTGTCTATATTGATCTTCAGTTCGGGTTTATTCATTTTAAGATCTGCATCAACAAACATCAGCTTTGAACTTTGCCTTGCAGCATTCAGGAATTCAGGCAACACCTTATTGATACTTTCAAGATCAGCAGCCTGCAATACAAATTGTACCGGCATTCCTCCACCATAACGTGTTCCAATAGTTGGAGGCAGATAAGGAAACAATAAAATGTTTCTGAAATTACCCGATGCCATCCCGTATTTATTATACAATTGCTGAATAGTTGTTTTCCGCTCTTTCGGATCTTTCAGATATATGGACTGTACTGCAAAACTGGTTGGTGCCGGAGCAGGAATAAACGAAATAGCAACCATGGAATACGTTTGGTACAAACCATCGGTTGAATCATTCACAAACTTTCCTACTTCCATCATATTCTGTTTCATCTTTTCAAATGAAACACCTTCAGGGGCAATGGCAATCAGACTCATATTACTTCTGTCTTCAACCGGCGCCAGTTCAGATGGCAACTTCTTTCCAACAAAATAAATAACAGCAGAAGCAGCAACTAAGAATACCCAGGCCATCCAACGGTATTTCATAAACCTGCGGAGCAAAGAACCATAACCATTGTTCAATCGAATGAAGAAAGGTTCTGTTGTGCGGTATAACCAATTAGGCTTTGCTGATTTCTTTAAGAGATAAGCACTGAGCATTGGCGACAGTGTTAATGCAACAAATGCCGACACCAATACCGAACCCGAAACTACAATTGCAAATTCTTTAAACAACTGTCCGCTGATGCCTCCCATAAAAATGATGGGCATAAAAACTGCAGCCAGTGTAATAGTGGTAGAGATAACAGCAAAATAGATTTCCTTACTTCCTGCAAACGCAGCCTGCACAGGGTTCATACCCTCCTCAACTTTTTTATAAATATTCTCCAGCACAACAATAGCATCATCAACTACCAATCCAATTGCAAGTACCAATCCTAATAAGGTTAATACGTTAATGGAAAAGCCTGCGATATACATGATAAAGAATGCAGACAAAATAGAAACGGGAATTGCCACTACAGGAATCAGGGTTGATCGCCAGTCACGCAAAAACAGGAAGATGATAAGAACAACCAGTCCGAATGCAATGAAAAGCGTTTCTTCCACTTCTTTGATTGACTCACGAACAGGTCGTGTAAAATCAAACCCAACAATTAAGCGGTATTCTTTTGAAATTTCATTTCGCAACTGATCAAGCCTTTTATAAAATTCATCTACCACTTCAATTGCATTGGCGCCACGTTGTATCTGGATAGCAACACCAACTCCTGTTACATTGCTGCCACCTGTTTCATTAATGATGGCATTACGCTCATTCATTTCACCCAGTTCTGCAAAACCAATATCATTTAACCGGATGATGGAGGTTGCAGTTTGCTTTACAATCATCTCATTAAATTCTTCGGGATTTGTTAACCTGCCGAGTGTGCGTACACTCAGCTCATTACTGTTCCCTTCAATACGTCCGGAAGGCAGATCAATATTTTCACGCTGCAATGCTACACGTATATCTTCTGGGGTGAGTTGATAAGATGCCAGTTTTACCGGATCGAACCGTAAACGCATGGCGTATTTATGCTCGCCAACAATTGCCACACGCTGTATACCGGGTATGGATTGCATGCGGTCTTTAATTACAGTTGATGCCAGATGGCTGACTTCTTTGATGTCTTTTGTATCGCTTTCCACTTCCAGAAATGCAACAAGATTATCCGGTGATGTTGCTTTTTCAACAATTGGCGGATCAACATCAGCAGGCAATTGATTTTTTGATTTAGCTACTTTATCCCGTACATCATTCAACGCATCTTCCAGATTAATATCACGGTTAAACTCAACTGATATAACACTAACCTGCTCTCTTGATTCACTTGAGATTGTTCGTACGCCATTGGCTTCAGAAATGGAGCCTTCCATTGGCTTGGTAATCTTTGATGCTATTACATCAGGGCTTGCACCGGGGTAGAATGTAACAATTGAAATAACCGGAGGCTCTGTCATTGGAAATTCACGCACACCCAGATAACGCCAGCCAACCAACCCGGCAATTACAATTAATGCAGAAAACACTGCCGCCAATACCGGCTTTTTTATACTTAATGATGGTAAACTCATTTGCACTTTTTTTAAGTGTGATTATTTGTGTGATACAATTGCAACAGGAGCACCATCAGCAGCACGTAGTGTATTAGAGATCATAACACTGTCGCCTGATTGAAGGCCGGATTTAACCAGTGCTTCATTTTCATTTCTGTTACCTATCTTAACAGGCGTGAGTTTGGCCACTCCATTTTTTACAACAAACACACTGTAACCATCGCTTCCCGGAATCAGCGCCTCTGTTGGCAGCATGATACCTTGTTCATTTTTTGTTGATGTGCTAAATGAAACTTTTGCAGACATCCCCGGCTTATAGATATGACCGGCGTTTGTAAACTGTGCCAGTACAGTAAGATTTCTTGATAGTGGATCCAGCGAAGCATCTGTTGATATAACAACTGCAGTTGCTGTTTGACTGTTCAACTCTGTTGTGAAATAAATTTTATTTCCCGGCTTAACAACCGGTAAATATTTTTCGGAAATACTGAATTGAATTTTTAATACCTGTTGTTCCACCAGACTAACCAGTGGCGCTCCTGGTGTTACAAACGATCCTGCAGAAACTTTACTGATACCAATGATTCCAGAGAAAGGGGCTTTAATCACCGTTTTAGATAATTCAAGAAGCAGCAGTTCTTTCTGAGCCTGTAATGTTTGAAGACGTGCAAATGCAATATCATATTCTTCTTTCCGAACGCTTTCAGTTTTCAACAATTCACTCAGCCTGTTCTCGTTCAATAATGCCAGGTTCAACTCTGCATCCAGTTGTTGTATACGTGCTTTTATATCGCTGTCATTTAATTTGTATAAAACCTGTCCTGCTTTCACATAGCTGCCATCTTTAAAAAGTACAGTACTGATTTTTTTGGGTAACTCAGCGCTGATATCTACCAAACGATTGGCAATAATTGAACCTGCCGCCACTTCGCTTTGAGAAACGTTTGCAGCAGCAACAACTTTTACATCAACCGGCAGAGCCGGCACAGCAGAAGAATTTGCCTGTACCTTCTTCTCTTCTGATGCATTTGATGAGCAGGCGGCTGCTGTAATTGCAATAACCGACAACATACTGATTGATTTTACTAAATTGATTTGCATAAAACCTGTTTTTGCTTTTCTGATATTTTAAACAAAAGTAGAAATGCAGTAAAGCCTTACTATTATACTATGGCCGTAATGATGTATAATATTTCAACAAATAAAAAAGGGATTGAAAACAATCCCTTCTGCTACTGATAAACCATATCAGCCCTGATTCTAAACCTATTGATAAAGAAAAACTTTTTTAATCCTGTATAAATGCTGCTGTGAAGAATATCCCTTATAGCTTACATAGGATTCTTTGGGATAACCATCTTCATCATAAACATATTCATAACGATAAGGTATGGCTGAAGGAAAGCTACCGGCATATCCCTTTACCATTGACTTTACATTATTTTTTGAAGCATTGGTGAAGTACAGATCATCATATCCTAATTGATGATAAGGATTTACAAAAGCGTCGTAGCTGTATGTACCGGACTCCCCACCGCCTGTAGAAGATTGTGCACGGTCTTCTGTTTTGTTACCATGCTTAAACTTAATTCTGTACTGCATACTGTTGTTATTGCTGAACAGATAATCAACTACAGTTTCATTTATTCCGTTAGCCACGCTGTAAGAAACGGCAGCTGAAGTATGCTGATCGTAACTTTTATTAAACATGGAACGGATCAAATTTCCGTTACGTTCAATGGCGGTGTAACCTGTAAGTTGCTGCTCTACGTAACCTGTATTTTGCTGACGGATATGATAACGGTACATTGTATCCCACGCCCCGGGTTGTGAATAATGAAAATGATAAACCATCGTAAGCGGCAACCCTGAAACCTGCAATGATCGCTGATAAAAACGGATAGATTGTAATTTACTATTTGCGTTATAGAAATATTCTGATCTGCTCTCTGCAATTGTTGCACTTGAATTTTCAATAAAAACAGATTCTTCAATAAGGCGTTTGGCAGAACGGTTACCGGCTAAAGTAATGAGCATTTGATTACTCATTTCGGCACGGCTGTATTGCTTTTGAATAGCTGTGTTCCATTTGTTAATACTGAACGTATAATTGCTGTACTCCTGTGGAATTTGCACATTGGTTATACCTTGCTGCAATTCAATTTCTCTCAACCAACTGGCACCATTTGCATGTACAGCTTCTACTTTTAATAAACCGGGCAAACTGTCGTAAACAACTGCACCTACTTTCATTTGTACATGTGCCTGCACAGTGAAGTATGGCTCAAAACCAAAATCAGTTGCTGTATACCCAAACAATGAAGGTGATTCGGAAGCAACAACAGGTAATACAGAAATGGAAGCAGACTGCACTCCTGCAGCAGTAATATTTACTTTTACAGGTAAAGACATATTTACGAGTGCTGCTTTAGCCGATTGTTTTATTGGAGTTGCATACTTAGCTGTATCGGATGATTTTACAATGAGCAGCTTGCTGAGTTGATAACTGCCTTTTTGCAGTTGTATTTTTTCACTGAGGTATAGTTGATTATCTGCAGTGACTGCAACTTTCCGGTTGGTAAAAACGGAATCCCCGTTTTCTTTTGTCATACTCAGAATGGCATACAAACCTGCCTGGCCCGACGCCATGCCTGTAAAGCTGAGTTGGAAGTAAGATGAACTGTCAACAGGTACTGGAGTTGGCGGAACAGGTTCAGCAGCTTTTCGGCAACCTGTAACAACTGTGAAAAACAGTAGTGTAACAAAAACAATTGATTTAAAATACATGTGATAAGGTTTAATGATGAATGAATTATTTTATTTAAAAGATCAATGGATCAAATAATATTCCTCTGTTGAAACAGTGTATTCTCCATGTTTCGGTAATGAAGCAATCGCATTGGCTGTATGAATTATTTTTAATTGTTGCTTCTCATTCCAGCTGCCATTAACAAAACCTGATAAAACAATACCCGCTATAAATGAGCCAACAACAAGCAGAAATATCATACTCACAGCATACATGGCAGTTGCTTTTTGATGAATTGGATCAGTAGATGGCATAATAATCTTCGATGTTAACAGCATAAAAACCTGCCTTGTGCACTGCATCTATCACCTGCATTTCATTGATCATACCGGGAGAATAAACCATCAGTTTCTTATCAACACCTGCAACATCCAATTGCCAGTTAGCAGATCCAACCGCATTGTTTAACAATGGAGCAACCCTTTGCAACGCTTTTTCGTTGCTGATGTTTGTTTTGAATGTAATCAGTTCCATATACATCAATTTTGTTGTACAAATATTGCTGAGCTTTTCAGCCCAAAAAATAAACAGGATTAAGTTTTCCCGTTTGCCTTACACGTTTCATAATTCAAAACTACATTGGCACAGCAACCTTTCTGTTACACTATACGCTCCCTGTTGTATATAATTCCGCCCATGCTGAAATATAAAAACCCGGTAAGAATACCGGGTTACTGCTAAAACCAACCAAAACATATTTACTTTATCCTCAGGAGAGTGAGGAATATTTTAAACGGAGACTGTTGCTCACAACACTTACACTACTGAGCGCCATAGCTGCACCTGCAATCATTGGATCAAGTAAGAAACCATTGATTGGAAATAAAACTCCTGCTGCAATGGGTATACCGATAAGATTATAAATAAAGGCCCAGAATAAATTTTGTCTGATAGTATTTACCGTTTTCTTCGAGAGATCCAACGCTTTTGAAATGCTGCCAAGATCAGAAGTGATCAATGTCATTTTTGCAACATCCATTGCAATATCGCTTCCTTTTCCCATGGCAATACTTACATCGGCCTGAGCCAATGCATGACTATCATTAATTCCATCTCCCACCATTGCCACAACCTTACCTTGTTGTTGTAATAGCTTTACAAAAGCAGCTTTTTCGGCCGGCATTACTTCAGCTTTAAATTCTTTTAAGCCCACTTCTTTTGCAATGGCAGCTGCAGTTTGTTTATTATCGCCTGTAAGCATATATACTTCAATTCCTTTATTCTGTAAGCTTTGAATTGCAGATTTAGAGCTGGCTTTAATTTTATCTGAAATTGCAATAACTGCTACTACCTGATCATTTTCTGCAAACGCAACAACTGTTTTTGCCTGCTGCTGCAATTCAGTGGTGCGTGCAGTAAACTGTTCATTCATCTGGATGGCTTTGTCATGTAATAGTTTTGTATTACCAACGAAGTATTGTTTGCCATTATAGAAAGCAGCAACACCTTTGCCCGTTATACTTTCGATTTTCTCTAATGCAACGGGCTGAATTTTTTCTGTTTGAACGAAACGCACCACTGCTTCTGCAAGTGGATGTTCCGATTGCATTTCAATTGCCAGCAGAATTGATTTCAATTGTTGAATATCTTTTGTATCCCCAAACAACACATCACTTACTTCAGGTTTACCTTCAGTGATGGTACCTGTTTTATCGAGAATGATGGCATTTACTTTATGCGCAAGCTCTAAACTCTCCGCATCTTTAATCAGAATATTATGTTCGGCTCCCTTACCAACTCCAACCATAATGGCAGTAGGTGTTGCTAAACCCAACGCACAGGGACAGGCAATAACCAATACCGTTACTGCAGTTAATAACCCGTGAGTAAATGCATTTTCACCGCCTAAAACAATCCACGCAAGGAATGTAAGAATAGAAATGCCAATAACAACCGGCACAAAGATGCCTGCAATTTTATCAACCAGTTTTTGTACAGGTGCTTTACTGCCTTGTGCTTCGTGCACCATTTTAATAATCTGCGACAGCAATGTTTCTGCACCTACTTTTTCTGCACGGAATCGGAAACTTCCTTTCTGGTTAATGGTTCCTGCAAATACTTTTTCACCGGCTTTCTTTTCAACCGGTACAGGTTCACCGGTAATCATACTCTCATCAACAAACGATTCGCCTCCTGTAACTTCTCCATCAACAGGAATTTTTTCACCCGGCTTAACTAATAAAACAAAATTCTGCTTCACCTGGCTTACCGGTAATTCCTGTGTTTCTCCATCTTCCAAAATCAGCGTAACTGTTTTGGGTTGGAGACCCATTAATTTTTTAATAGCTGATGATGTGCTTGATTTCGCTTTTTCTTCAAGCATTTTTCCGAGGGATATAAATGCGATCACAACCGCTGCTGCTTCAAAATACACATGTGCATGTAAGCCACGTGCATGCCAGAATTCAGGAAAGAAGGTATTAAATGTGCTGAACAACCAGGCAATTCCTGTACTCAATGCAACCAGTGTATCCATGTTTGCTTTTCCATGACGGGCCTGTTTCCATGCATTCGCAAAAAAACTACGTCCAAAATAAAATACAACGGGTGTGGCAAGTGCCATCATAATATAATTCCCATAGGGAATATCCATAAAGAACATGCCGATAACAACTACGGGTGCCGATAGAATGGAAGACCAGATTGTACGTTGCTTTACTGCTTCATAATGTTTTTGCTGTGCAGCTTCTTTTATTTCATCTTTATTTTCTTTCTCAATAATGATGTCATACCCAATTGAACGGATCGTTTCCTGAAAGATGGCTGCTGTTGCAATCGTCGGGTCATATTCCACCCATGCTTCCTGGTTAGCAAAGTTTACCCCTGCATTTTTAACCCCGTTAACCGACTTCAGCATTGATTCAACACTCACTGCACATGCTGCACAAGTCATTTCAAGAACGGGAAATGTTTCTTTCACAAGTGTTTTACTTTTTGTTTTTGCTGAAACTGATTTCTGATTAATCATTTCTTGTTCCATAAAATTTCTTTGTACAAAGCTACTGTGCTCCTATCTGTTGATTGTTATACAATCAGTACACTGTTGTATATAATTTCAAGCTGTTGATTGCTCAGCATCCTGTCTGGTGCATTGCTTTAAAATGAGAGGGATTTAATCCTGTTTGCTGTTTAAACTGGCGTGATAAATGTGCAACGCTGCTAAAGCCAAGTTGGAAAGAAATATCGGCCAGTGTAAGCGATGTATAAACCAGCAATTCTTTTATTTTTTCGATGCGATAGTTGATAATGAATTTTTCGATAGTTGTTCCTTCCTCTGCCGAGAATTGCTGACTGATGAAGTCGTATTCTTTTTCAAGCCTCAGCGAAAGCAATTCAGAAAAACGAAAGTGATGAGGGAAATCAAAATCACCTGAATATACTTCTGCAGCAACCTGCTTTACTTCCCTTACCAGTTTACTGCGCTTGTTTTCCAGCACACTGAAACCAAGCGGAACCAGCTTTGAATTGAGTGCATCATAATCTGCAAACGCTGTATTTACTGCAAACTTCACCTCCCCGAGATTTACTTCATCGAATTCAATTCCCAGCCTCTGCAGTTCCTGTGTAACAGTGGTAATACAGCGATGGCATACCATCCCTTTAATAAAGACTGTTTGTTGCATAGCATTTGGTTTGATACAGCAAAGTAAAAAAACGGAGCTGCAGGTTTTGTTATAGGATTAGCAGAGAATTGTATAAAATCTGCAGCTTTACCTGCAGTATATGCCACCTGCATGTTCACATTCGTGACTATATTTGCAAAACGATGTCAGCAATGCTTCATATAAAGAATATGGTTTGCGACCGCTGTGTAATGGTGGTTCGTCAGCAATTAGATGAGTTACAACTGCAGTACAAAAATATTCAGTTAGGCCAGGTAGAATTAAATGAAGAGCCTGATTCGGTGCAATTAGAAACCCTGCGAAACATGTTGCAGCAAAAAGGTTTTGAATTACTGGATGATAAAAAAGCAAAAACCGTTGAGCGAATTAAAACATTCATCGTATCACTTATTCATGGTAAAGATGCAGATGAGTTGAACCTGAAATTATCGGCTATGCTGGAAGAAAAAATTGGCATGGACTATCATTACCTGAGCAGCCTTTTTTCTTCAGTTGTTGGCATTACCATAGAGAAGTATGCCATCTTACAGCGCATTGAAAAAGTGAAGGAGTTATTGATGTATGATGAAATGAGTCTTAGTGAAATTGCAGATAAACTCGGCTACAGCAGTGTGCAGCACATTTCGCAACAATTCAAGAAAATAACCGGGCTTACCCCTTCAGATTTTAAGCAACTGAAAGAAAATAAACGCAAGCCGCTTGACCGGATTTGAGATGTTGAATCATTCTATCAGATGAATCACAGCGTTGCTGTCTGCACAAAATAGTGTTTACGTCTATAAGAAAGGAGAAAAAAGATTTAAGCCTGATACAGGCTTGACAGCTGGCATTGAAATCTTGCGAACAGAAAAATCAGCAAGAATAGAACCTCTAAAAAAGTAAAACCTGCTACCAGAGCAGGTTTTACTTTTTTGCGGACCGGACGGTGCTCAAGACCATCTGACCCGCAAAAATAACTTTACTTTCCTTTATCTATCTTAACACTAAATGCTGGTTCTTAAACATTTGTAAACAACTCAGCATTTACTTCAGTTTTAACTTTATACAGCTTGGTAACACTTTTATAGACCTAAAAATAGACCAAGCTATGCGTTATCCAATTAAGCTCATTGCCCGAAAGGCAAAGGTAAACAAAAATGGTGTTACACCCGTCTCGCTGCAATACTGCCATTCTGCTGACAAGCGTGTAGTATTAAGCACTGGCATTAATATTCCATTTCAATACTGGAACAAAAAAACAGGAAGAATTTCCAAAGACTTACCCCCTGAATTCGGAGATGTGCAAATACTCGAAACATCTCTCACTCAAAAACTTCGTAAGGCGGAAGACATGGTAAGCTATGCGTTGAAGCGAAGAAATACCTGCCCCATGAAATTCCTGAAGGAAAATTTCAGCCGGAACGACAAGTGGGGTTTTGAACAAATGAGCGATGAAAAAAAATCATTGGATGTATTCTGCAATATTGATGATTACTCAAAAAGCAAAGAAGGTTCAGTGAAGAAATGTACCATCAACGTCATTAACGCCATGAAGGCTCATTTGAGATTGTTTGAAGAATACAGAAAGGAACCTATCACTTTTGATTCTTTTGATGCACAGTTTTACGAAGATTTTGTATTCTATCTCACTTATGAAATGCCGCAGGTCCGTAGAAAGGAATTAATTAAAGGATTAAAAGCAAACAGTGTTGGCAAAACCATCAAACACCTGAAATCATTTCTGAGGGACCGGATGCGGAAGAAGGTTATCCCGTTTATGGATTTAGGCGCATTTAAAGTAATGGAAGAAGAAGTGGATGCTATCTACCTAAGTTGGAAAGAACTCTCTGCCATATACCATCTTGATTTATCCAAGCAGCCTCAATTAGAAAAATACCGTGATTTGTTTGTGCTGGGTTGCCTTACCGGTTTTCGGTTTAGTGATTATTCAGATATCAAACCTGAGGAAGTGAGAGATGGTATGTTATACGTTAATCAAACCAAAACACACTCAACGGTTGTCGTGCCATTAAAAAAAGATGCAAAGAAAATCCTGATTGATAAGTACAATATGCAAATGCCACAGGTAAGTAATGTCAACCTCAATTATCATATCAAAGAAGTAGCAAGATTGGCAGGCATCGATGAGCAAATTAAGATAACTCACAAACGGGGGAACAAGATCACTGAAGAAATCAAGCCCAAGTATGCATGGGTTACATCGCATACCTGTCGCCGCAGTTTTTGTACAAACGAATATTTAGATGGCACACCTACTAATCTTATTATGGCCATCAGCGGGCATAAAACCGAAAAGGCATTTCGCCGCTATATAAAAGCTGACCAGGTGCAAAAAGCCCACATGATTAAAAAACTTTGGGATGATCGCCCTGGCTTATAAAACATAAAATGAAGCAGTATGAATACCGTGAGAAATCTGGAACAGTTGACCAATACAATTCAACAAACTAATCAATATTTTCTTTTACAGGCACAAAAGCAGGTGAATACAGCCCTTACTCTACGCAATTGGGTCATCGGTTTTTATATCCTGGAATACGAACAATCCGGCAAAGACAGGGCGGATTATGGCTCTGGACTTTATAAAGCCATTGCGGAACGACTGGCCCAGAACGGGATAAAATCAATCCGGGAGAGGCATTTATATCTGTGTAAGGATTTTTATTTGGCCTATCCCCAAATTTTGCGGACAGCGTCCGCAAAATCATATTTGATTGATTTTCAATCAACTGACTTTCTGCGGACAGTGTCCGCAGAAACAGCCCCTTTCAATGGCAAAGATCCTGATCTTAATACCCTCCTAACCCAACTCAGCTTCTCCCATTTTATTGAGCTTTTAAAGGCTGAAAATGGAATTAAAAGACGGTTTTACGAAGTAGAAGCCATCCGAAATAACTGGAGTGTAAGGACGTTAAAACGGGCCATCGAAAGCCTGTTGTGTGAGAGGACCGGGCTAAGTATTGACAAATCTGCCACCTTGAATGAGTTTGACAAGCAGCCCGACTGCTTACCCGAGGCTCTATTCCGGAATACATATCTTCTTGAATTCCTCGGTCTGGAGGATAAAACCCCTTACACCGAAAGCAACCTTGAAGAACGCATCATCTCAAACCTGCAGCACTTCCTGCTTGAACTTGGTCGGGGCTTTTGTTTTGAACACCGGCAACGCCGTATCACTTTCGATAACCGGCATTATCGTATTGACCTCGTCTTTTACCACCGAATACTCAAATGTCATGTGTTGTTGGATCTCAAGATTGGCGAATTTGATCATGCAGATGCTGGACAAATGAACATGTACCTGAACTATTACAAAGAAAACGAAAGTAATAACGGCGATAACCCACCGATCGGAATCATTTTGTGTAGCGGCAAAAATGAAGCATTGGTAAAGTATGCTACGATGGGTTTACCGCAACAGGTGTTTGTAAGTAAGTATTTGGTGAATTTGCCGAGTGAGGAGGAATTGTTGAGGATTGTGGACAACGAAAAGTTTAAATAAACATATCAAACTAAATTATCCCAGAATAAAATTAAACTAAACATTCTTAACCAAATCATACTCATTAATATTTTGTCTTGTTGTAACTGCCAAGTTGATATAAAAATCTACGCTATTCTTGAAGTTCTCCCACTTTACTGAGGGAATGTAAGATGGGCTCCCCTCGTAGATTTTTTGGCCATTGCAATGCCGGATATTATCTTCCCTTTTCTTGTGATTGAACATATTTAGCTTGAGTATCTGGAAAAGTCTATTTGTATGATATGTTATGCTATTACAAGATGGGTTTTCGGTGATGTAATAGCTATAACTTCCAAATTCATCCGGCAAAACAACAGCCAAAACAGCATTTGTTTTGCTATTTCCGCCTTCCCTTGATTGTTCTTTAAGTGAATAAGAAAGCTCCCAGGGTATCCATTGGTCTTTGTCCGCTACCGCATCATTTTTCATGCCTTTAGAGATTAGGACAATAGTTAGAGAACTGCAAAAGATTTTATCGCCAAGCTTTGAAGCAATGGTTGAGTCTTGTAATGTGGCCATACTTTCACCATCATCCTCACCCTTGTACAAGTGATCTTCCTTTTCAAGCAAACCTGCAAGTTTATCAACATAATGCCTAGCTGTGGTTGTGCCAATAATATCTGGAAGCTGAAAAACTTTGGCATCGGAGTATTTATACGAAACAAAGATTGCTTTTCCCATAAATGTTTTATTAAATAAAATCTGCTAATAAATCCCTGAACAAAGCCATATAGGCATAGTCCCCAATCAGGCGTTCATCTTTATTATTTTGAAATTCGTCATACACTATTTTTGCAGCAGCACCGGTACTTGCAAGAGGTATCGTTAGAGCATTTGGATGATACTCCCTGAACATCTTGTATTCATCAATTACTCCTTCCATTCCCCCAATAAAAACCGCAGCGGTAAAATTATTTTCTTCAAACATTCTTTTTCGCATTTGAAAAATACTTGAAGGCATATCTCCATAATTTGGAGTAAGCTGAATATTTTCAAAGGCAAAATTGTCTTCAGGAAAGGACTTTTCAAAATGACTGGACTGATATAAAGTAATATGACTTTTCCATTCGTCTGTCATCCTCTCAACTACATGCCTTATCAACGGAGTTATTGCTGGGTGACCACCCCACACTAAATGTGCTTTTGGAATTACTACTGCAGCAAGAGCCCTTACAGAATCCCGTATTGCCAATACATCAGAAGTATCATAAAACTGAGGGCTTCTGTCAGCATAAGGAATGCTTGCCGATAGAAAAATCTTATTTAAGGTTTTTTTAGCCATTGTTCAGCGTCGAATATTTTAATTGTTTTAATTGGTAAATGCTTATCCAGCCAATCAAGATGTTCAAGCCATTTATTCCGAATATTGATATGGTCATATACCAGGTAAACCTGTGGGTTATTAATAGTTGCTATCTTTTTAACTACCTCTTCGGCTTGGTTATAACGAAAAGCCTGGGGCACACCTACGGTGGGAATCATAACGTAATTCTGACCACCGGGCTTGGTTGCCGTAATGATTTTCTCGGGATGAAGCGTTACTGGCACACCTGTTTTCTTTGCCGCTGAAACAAACTCGGTTACTATGTTATCCTGGCGGGCAGCTAGGCTTCTTGCTCTTAATGATTCTGCTTGTTCTACAATTTTTTCAATAACGGTATTTGTAAGATGGCTGTTTGAATCAGTAAAATGATTGTTACCAAAATCGGTATCACGAAGTTGAAAAGGAATACTAAGTTCCGCCTCTCTTTCCTGTTTATGAGTCGGCCATATTAACTGGAGAATGCCAATCATCATGGCATTTGCTTTAGCAAGTTCTTTCGTCGTCCATTCACTTTTTAAAAAACCCGGGGTGTTTAATAAAACAACAATATCAGTGTCTGCCATCCTGTGCCATAATTCTTCCTGAAAAGGCTCCCCCTGCCTTACACTATGTGTATCTAAAAAAACGTCGAAGCCATTTTTCTCCAATGCCTCAAAAAGCTGGATGGCCACTTTACTTGATTCATCTCTTTTGTAGCTGATGAAAATTCTCCTCGTATTTCTTAACAAGCCAAGCCCTTCCATTATAACCCCAACCAACGCCTCAATCTTTTCATCAGAAGAAAGTTCAAACCCATCTATCGTTTCAAGCTCCTTTGGTATTGTTTGTTTAAACCGGGTTAAATCATCTGTAATCGGCAGAATTAGTGAAGCATCGTTGATAAGCTTGGTAAGTATATCTGTATTTTTAAAATTGCTGCCAGGGTCTCCAAAGTATAAACAATACATCGGGGTATTGGGCTTGTATTCCGAATTAAAATTCTTTTCATCAAGAAATACTATCATATCCAAAGGCATTCCCAATTCTTCAATATGTTTATAGAATGATTGCTTAATCATTTCCCACTGTGAACTTGGGGTGCCTATAAATGTTAGTTGGTATTTATACAAGGGTGCCATCCTTTTTAATTATTAAGCCAATCTTTTAAAGGGGTTAATGTTCTGTTCTTATACTTTTGTTTTGGGGTGCATACGTAGTACCCTTTTTTTACGGGATTTCCGTCGGAGTATTTGGTAGTTCCGTCTCTAAACTCGATGGTATGGTAAATTCGCATATATTCATTGCCAAGGAAATTTTCGTCAGCCGTCCCTTTATCTTTCAGGGGAAGCAAAGCTATTTCCCCTAACATTTTTGTTGAATCGCTTATGCCAAGTTCCCAATTACACCAATAAGATTGAATGGCTTCTTTAGTAGCAAAGAATATAAATTTGTCGCAGCTTTTGATTTCCTGCTTTATACGCAGGGCTGTTTCTGCTGATGTTTCTCCAGGCATTGTATTGTCCATACTGTCTATGTATGGCTTTGCACCCAGATCCTTCAGCATCTTTATTACACCCCGCAGGTCCTTCCACTCTTTGTCTTTTTCATCATAATGTTTATGCGACAGAAACACTGATTTAGAATAAGCATCAAATGTTGTTTTACTGAAACTTCTTGACTCGTTTAAGATTTCAGTCACCACGGACTTTTCAAGAATATCGCTGCTAAAATGTCCTCTTTCGAATATCATGGATGGTTTGGGCTATGGTTAGCAATTTACAAAACTTATATTATCCTGTACATGTGCATGAAATATCATGGGATTTTGTACTTAGTATTAATGGCTTGAGCATAAACTAAAATTGCCTTAAGTGGTTATCCTTACCGATCTTCTATCTTCCAGCGTCTTCTGCAGCAGCATCTACCCAGTCGGTAAAGTTTCTATTTCCACCACCAAAATCCCAGCAATAGCTTTTAAATTTTTCTGAAAAAGTATAGAACTCTCCATAATCGTTGCCAAACCAAAAACTATCCTCGAAATATAAAGTGTTCGATTTTTTATTATTTATTTGAGGCAGGTCAGCAAAGTCAATCCATCTGCCATTTTTTAATTCGTAAAAATTTACTTTCTTTCCCTCTTCGGAAACTTTAAAACCTAGCCTGTCGAGCGGATTGGCACCACGGGAAACTATAAATCCATCCTTACCTCTTATCCTGTTAATATGCACTCCTAATATGCCATTGCCTCTTTCAAAACTTTTTACAATTTCATAGTTTACCCAACGCCGGTTCGCTGTTCCCTGACCAATTAACACTGTCGTTACTGAAGTTCTATTAAGCCCTTCTTCTATTAATTTCTTCAGGTAAGTATCACCTTTGCCTTTAGCGGTTTCCCAAATAGAACCATCAACAAAAGTTTCTTGTTTGTTTTTTAACAGCCAGCTGTTGCGGACTACGTTTACCCGAAAGTTGCCCACATCTGCGTAGTCGAAACTAAAAAATACAAACCTTGGCATTACTTACCTGCTTTTTTAGCTGCTTCCTCAATCCATTTACCAAGGTTGTTGTAACCGTCATCATCCACCCAGTCATAACAGGTATAGCTGCTGCTGAAATAAACGGGGTTTCCAGAACTATCCTTACCAATTTCTCCAAACATATTATCTCCTTTTGAAGAGGTGTTTCCGTTTTTGTCTTTGAGATTATGAATATAGATACCCAACATACCATTTCCTCTTGCATAACTCTTTTGCAACTCATATTGTACATAAGGACGGTTGCTGGTATCAGAACCAATTAGCACAACCGTAACTGAAGTACTCAAAAGCTGGTTGTCAATCCACTTTTTAATAGCGGCATCCCCGCCTTTTTTCACTTCTTCGAAATCAGCAGCATCAACAAAGCCTGCTGCCTCTCTGTCTTCTTTTGTTACCCAACTATTACGAACAATATTTGCCCGCCAAACATCATTCTCGTAATGAAAACTAAAAAATGCTCTCCGTGCCATAGTTTACTTGTTTATTATTTGAATAATTTTTATGATTTTTTCAATGATAGCATCTGGTTCCAGTTTTTCGTCAGCCAGTTCCTCAACTACGGGTATTATCTCTTTGTGATTTGGGTAGTACTTTTCAGCATCCTTTAAAACTTCTTCAGATATTATCTTGCTAACATAGCCTGTTGCACCTACGGGTATTGGTATAAGGCCTTTCTCGACAGCAATATCAAATTCCCGTTTCACCCCATTGGCCTCTATTAACTTGCCATCCTTATCTTTTTTATTACCAAAAATGAAAACTCCAATACCAGCCAACGAAATCATTTTATAACGGTATTCATCCCACAATTCAGGTAACTTTTTAGCCCCCGTTTCAAATTGCGGGAAAGGCCGCATGATTAACTGGTCTTCTGAATGTTTATCAGGCCGTTCATAAATCATT
Organism: Chitinophagaceae bacterium; assembly: GCA_022841365.1. Taxonomy (GTDB): domain Bacteria; phylum Bacteroidota; class Bacteroidia; order Chitinophagales; family Chitinophagaceae; genus Lacibacter. Next base: position 34,189 of record JALHRP010000019.1, read on the forward strand.
TCCAGTGCGCCATTGATAACTGCACTGCCAACACCCCAACCAAAACCATTGACAATGGTGAACCCTGAACCAACTATTTTCTTACTTAACTGATGAATAAAACTCTGAGCTTTATTTCTGTCCCAGGCTCCATATTCTTCAGCACTGCCGGAAATAAAAACTGTTTTCTTACGATACCTGCGTTCAATCTCTTTCAATATGGCGGTGATGTCATCATATTCTTCAATCAGGAGGGCTTTAATCTTATACCGCTTTAAATCATTAATCATTAACTCCTGTTTTCTTACACCGTATTTGTGTAGTTCTTCATCTTCTTTCGCTGCTTTC
>JALHRP010000019.1:34525-58338 GCA_022841365.1 Chitinophagaceae bacterium
GCTGCTTTCGTTTTGCGCTTTATGAAGCAATAGTGCTGCCGAGTGTTTTCACCAAACTGTATGTTTAACCGGCTGAGAACATAATCAAGATTGGGATCAGTGAAACTAAAACCGATAAACAAAAATGTTTTCGATATTAAGTCGCCACTCAATGCGGTTACAAAAGGGCGATGAGAAATATGATATGATTCATACTGCTCCTTTGTTAATATGGCATCTGCAGGATGTGCAACATCTCCATGCATTTTATACACTACTACATCCCGTTTGGGTCTTGTAACGGCGAGTTGTTTTACATCATGTTTTACATCAACAATTTTATTGGCAGCTTTTAACGAGTCTTCAATTAGTGTATCATAATTAGTAGTCCAAAACGTTGTGATGGGCAGCCGTGCCACTATGCGGTGGTTCTCCGTCATTTCAGCTTCTTCTGTAAACTCTTCCAGTATTTTCCGGTTTATTTTGGCTTTTCCACGGTTCTCGTTTACATGGTACTGCGCCAGTGAGATAAGGTCATGCTCTTTATCAACATTTAAACCAAGTTCGTCTGCAATTTCACGGAGCAAATCCGGCCAGCTTACAAAACCAGCAGGGATTGACATACCAGCACCGCTAAATATCGCAACGTTATTTTCCAAAAGGTCGTTAACAAAATCCTTAATGAATGCTTCCACTTCTTTTGAAAATGCCATAGTAGTATTATTTTACGTTAGATTTTAAGCCAATCCAATACTGACATTTCTTTTCCATCAGGATAGATTACTTTGTAATATTCATTGGTGTAGTTGCTTTCCTCAATTCTTGGATAAATCCTTAGATATTCGGAGCCGTTCCATGTGCCGGAGTTTTCAGAAAGTGGAAATAAGGCAATTCTGTCAATGTATTTCTGTGCATCGCCAAATCCCAGCTCCCAATTGCACCACTTTGATGCAATTGCGCTATTTGTAGCAAGTAGAATAAACTTACTGCACTCTTTTATTTTTTTCTTGATTCTATCGGCTGTTTCAGCACTGGTAAATGGTGGCATTGAGGGATCGAGCCAATCAATATATACTCTGACACCGTTGCTTCGCAGAAAAACTACAGCCTTTTTCACTTCTTCTTTATCATCATGGCTGTGTGATAAAAATATGGTTGTTGTAGCCAAGTATCTGCTGTCGCTTTTGGCCTCAGTGATTCGGTCACTAAATGTTCGATATCCGAGTTTTGTTTCGGTTAACTCAGTCAGCCTTGCTTTGGAAAGTATTCCCATATCACTTACAAATTACAATTGCGTTTTGGTTTATATTATTGCAGTAATTAATGTTTCGTATCCTTACTGGAACTCGGATCGTTACCTGGAGCCACAGTATCACTATCTCTTATTTTTCCATCCAACCCGTGAATCCGTACTTCGCCACCGCCAGAATTTGCAGCATAGCCTTTCGCTATTTCTTCTGCTTCTTTTTGTGTATTGCCAGAGCCACTTGAGTTTTTACCACCTTCTTTCTGGATGTTCCATTTTCCAGTTTCTTTGTCTTTTGAAACATGATAATTTGCCATTATTGTATTTTTTAAAAATTAATATTCGAAATTGATGTAATAATCACTCCCTGAATCTGAAAATCTCTTTCAAGAATTATCGGCTTATGTTTTGGGTTTGACGATCTTGGTACCAATGCTACTACATTTCCCTTATGCTGAAATTCCTTCAATGTTGCATCATCATCAATCAATGCAACAACTTTTTGCCCATTTTCTGCTATGCTTTGTTGCCTCACCAAAACCAAATCATCGGGATTAATTCCGGCTTCATTCATTGAATCCCCAACAGCACGAAGCAGAAAATATTTATAACCAGGTTTAACCAGCAAAGTTGATACTGGAATATAGGCTTCCACATTTTCTTCTGCGAGCAAAGCACCGCCGCAAGAAATACTGCCTACTAACGGAACCGCCACGGTTCTGGCGGTCTCATTGGTGGACAGGTCTTTTACCATTTTGTAGCTGCCGTCTGTTTTCCTTTCTAAAAATCCATTTTCTTCAAGTTCTGCCATCAGCAGCATTGCCGACCTGGGGGATTTATAGTCCATTTCTTGCATCAACTCCCTTACAGAAGGCATCAGGCTGTATTTCATTATCCAGTTGCGGATGTGCTTTAAAGCTTCTTTTGCCTTGGCTGATAATTGTTCTTCACCCATAATACAAAGTGTATAATAGTGTATAAAAGTAGAGCAAAAATTTAAATAATTATAATTTGTCAGCTGGCTGTTAATAAATTGTGGATTTGTCGAACAATCGAGAATATTGAAAAATCAGGAGGCTTTCTCAGCCTTCAACCGTTCCACTTCCTCTCCAATCAGCCGTTTCACTTCCATTTTCACCTGGTAAAAATTATCCATCACCTGTTGCTGGGTTACATTGGATACGACAGGGATGTTTTTGTAAACGGCTACTTCAGCATTTAGCTTATCGGGATCGTTGATTATCTCTGCATGAAACATTTTGAGTTTTATTTTTTCATCAGGGTTATCAGCAACAAGACCCACAAACTCGCCGGAAGAAAGAGCTGCGATTTTACTTGCAGGTATAGCACTGTCCAATTGTTTGGAATGGCTTATTGATGTATCGGTACGGTTTACGGAAACACTCTGCCGGTCCTGCATAATTTTTCCGAAACGTTCCGATAAGAGTTTCGAAGTTTCACCCATTACCTGACCACTAATGATGTTACCGGTAATGTTTACAATCACATCTGCCTGTTCTCTTCCATAATCTTTTTTTAACTGGCTAAAATCCTGCATGGCTAAAGTAGTGGCTACTTTGTTACTCCGGGCAGTAGCAATGAGACTATCAATGTTGTTGAAATAAATGGTTGGGAATTCATCAAACACCAAACTGCATTTATGCATTCCTTTCTTGTTTACCTGTCGAACCAATCTTGAAATGTATAGCGATAACACTGCTCCGTAGATCTGCTGCTTTTCCGGGTTGTTGCCAACACAAACAATCTTCGGATGCATCGGATTGTTGATGTCTAACGTAAAATCATTTCCACTCAATACCCAATATAGTTGCGGAGAAGCCAAACGGGCCATACCAATTTTTGCAGAAGCTACCTGGCCTTCCAATTGCTCCATCGCATCGTTCTGATAGGCTGTGATGAACGGATTTACCAATACTTCAATTTCTGGTTGTGTATTCAGCACAGGAAACAGTTCATCATACTCTGCCTGCATCAGCTCTATAACATGCGGTAGTGTACAATATTTTCCGTCATTGTATTTTCTCAAAAACCAAATGATGGCGGTTACAAAGTTGATAGGCGATTCGACAAAGAAGTCTCCCTGCTTGTTTATCCATTCCCTGTTTAATCCCAATAAAATTGTTCTGGCACTTTCTGTGGCGTCAGTTATATCATTCATCGTAGATGGATCTAATGGATTGCAGCGGTGTGATACTGAAAGGTTATCAAAGTTGATAACGTAGAACGATGGCTTTACAGCATAGCGATGTTTGTTTTGTTGCAGCCAATTGTAAACAATCCTGCTTAGATCATCATACTTAAAATCATACACAAACATGGCAAAGCCTTTTTCAATATGCTGCTTGATGACATGCTGAATCACAAACCAGCTTTTACCTGCACCCGGACTGCCGATAACCAGTAACCCACGAAATGGATTGATGATGTTTATCCAACTCTTTCTTATCTGTCGCTTCAAATTATATTTAGCCGGAAGGTTGATGGAGTATTCGTTGGTGAGTAATCTTTCTTCCTGCGGAAAGGTTTCATTCAATGTATTGAAAACATCATCAGAAAGATTTAATTTGATTAAACGGCTCAACAAATTACCACCCGCCAATATCAATAAGAAACCGATTCCTGTAACGACGATATAAACGACCGCTACAATTTCAATAGCTTCATTCAATTTAAAGAACCAACTGCTACCGAAAAATAGTAGCAACCCAATTAGTAAATACGCAGCAATACTTCGCTTATTTATTTTCTCATCTTTTTTACCCAGTGCCCCGAGCAAAGAAATGATCAGCAAACCCACAGCAATCAGCTTTGAAATAAATATATCGTTGAACAAACCGGTTTGGCTGATATTTTTCATCAGCCTGTCTGTAATGGTACTGGTGATTTCCCAATGCTCAAAAGCCCGGTAACAGAAATAATAAAAATGCAGCAGCAAAATAAATATGCTGGCAAATCTTGTAAGGTCAATTATTTTCCGCAACCCCTGTTCATTCTCTCCTGTAACTGACATAAAATATTTGTTGTGTTATGAATTTGGATTCTTCCGCTTTTTCTTTCGCTTCTTTTTCAGTAATGTGTAAGGCGTATTCCCAAATTGTTCTTTTGCAGCAAGCAGCACATCGAGCATGCTTTCTTTAGATGCTGAAGCAATAACAGTCCTTTCTTTGTTTTTCGAAATCGCTATTTCCTTGCTGATAGCGCTGGAAGAATGAGTACTTTCCTTTTCATCCTGATTGATTGAATTTTCAATTCGGTGATTAGAGAGTTTGCTTTGTATAGCTGCCAAACTATACCCTTTCCCCAACTCGCTGCCATTAAACACACATTTGTTCTGGTTGTCAACGAATGTGATCCCATACAACCGGCCTTCGATGTTTTGTCGAAGGACAGTATAGATGCTCTTTTGCTTCAGATGTTCCATCAATTCTTTCATAGTAGATGGAGCCTGGGCAATGCATTCATCAACTTTCACTTTTACAAAAGGTTTCATATTTTCCTTTCCCGTTTCATTTGCTGCAAACTTTTTCTCCAGGTTATCTATAGTCGGTTTACATCCAATTGAACTTGCTTTAATGGGGATACCTGTTTTATTTCCCTCTGCATCCAGCACCCTGTAAATCAGTCCACGATTTTTGTAAATCCTTCCTTCTTCTTTTCCTCTATCGGCAACCACATTAAACTGTTTTAGTGCAGCATTAAATTCAGGCAATGAACAAAACTTATAACTGCCGAGAACTGCACCCACCACATTGGAAATACTTCTTTTGGTTTCTGATTTTCCATAAATCACTTTTTCTGCATCCACAGGTTTAATGCCGGGGTTTCTTAATTGCTGCTGTCTTTCTGCTCTTACTAACCCATACTGCTTTTCAATTTCCTTTCTTGCTTTTTCCGACTGATTTCTTCCAATATTATGTGTATTAATCCTGTTGCCGTCAGGCTTGATCGTAGTACTCACAATGTGGATATGCGGATGCCCTGCATCATCATGTTTATAAACGAGGTAAGGCTGTTCACCAAACCCAATTTTTTCCATGTAGTTTGATGCAATCTGGAGCAATTTATTTTCAGCCAATTTTTCGGATGGGTCAAAATTGAGAGATACATGCAGGGTTTTAGTGCTGGCTCTTTCATTCAAACTGTTCAGCCTTTCAAAACCCGCCAGCTTCTGATAAAAGTTCATGTCTTTTGCATCCTTCAAATAATTGGCTGCATGAAGACAAACAGCAACTCCTTTCTGCACTTTCTTTTCGTTGTAGTTCAGCGCAGCTTCAATACTTTTCGGTATGGTTATTTTTGCAACCATTGCTCATAGAGTTGGTTCATCCGTAATTTGATTTCATCTACTTTGCTGATTAAGGCTTTTTGTAAACCATCATATTGCTGCACCCAAACCCTGAACTCCGGTATCTTATCAAGGATATGCAGTTTGTGTACTGCTTGGTTGAAATTGTTGCCAATGGCATTGAGTTCTTTTTTAAGCCCCAGCATGTCCAATAGAAAATCATCTGCACTTTCATTTCTGTACTTTACAGTTACAGGTTTTTGCAGCGCTACTTTTCGCAGGTAACTGCTGGTATCTTTTTCGGTAGTTTGTTGTTGGAATTTTTCAAGTTGGTTGAACTCCGTTTCATTCATCCGTATTACAACCATTTTCCGCCTCACTTCTTTTTCACTTTTCTTCATGGTTTGTCGTTTTCTGTTTCAATACCCCGAAGCGACTCCGGAGCGAAGGGCAAGATGACCCAAACGTATAACGTTTGTACATCTTGCCATGTGCAAGACCGGGCACATTATGCCCTTATAGAATTTAATTGTTGAGAATATTTTACACTCCGGCAAATTCATAATAAAACAAGAGTAAAATCTATACCAGTATTGCAGTTTACTTGGCTAATATTTGGTCAGGCCAAACACATAATTTCAGTTACATGAGAATAATTATTTTTACCGTATGGAAAGGGAGTTAAAAAATGAAGAAACTAAGAACATTGTTTTACCTGATGCCAGCCATTTTAGCTATACAGTAAAGCAGGTTGAAATCACTAATAATTTGGGTGCTGTAGTGGCTCTGTTAGATGAATATTCTATACTAAATTATGCTGGCAAAACTTACAAATTATACAAAACAAAAGAGGGAACCTGGTATGATAGGCCAAATGTAAACTCAGGTGCGGCCAACGCCTTATTGATAACATCTAAAATGGCAATTAACTCTTCAATTAATACCCATAAACTTATGTAACGTTTCCTTCAATTATTTGATTATATTTTTCAATTAGTGTTTTATATAATAAGTAATGTTTTTCAATTAATGGGGAACTGTCTTTTTGAAGTTTTGCAATATCTACGGCATAGATTTTATCAGCAGTTTCAGTTAAATAGTCATTTGGATTCAATTGCATAAACGCATCAAGTTCGTTGTTCGTTTTCAGTAATTCAAAGTATTCTCTTTCACATGCTGCAATATCTGAATTAAGCCAGTCTAAACCATTCGCCAGTAATGAACCGAACCATTTCTGAATATCGTCACCGCCATTCAAATCAAAGCATTCCTTTAAAGAAGTTTTAAGATAGTAAGATTGAAAAATACATCCATAGCTGGATGAAGCCAGATACGCAGCAAGTTGTTCAAGTGAGGGTGCCTTCTTCCCTTTCTCATCTAAGGAAAGGTTCATCTTTGCCTCGCCCAAGTATAATTCAGGGTTAGGCGGAAAAGGAAATATTGAAATAGATTTTGTACCAAGACCACTATAATAAGTTCGGTTAAGCTCATGTGCAACAAAATGCCCCAACTCATGATAAAAAACCCTTTTTAAATCACTCATAAATTTTTATTTACTTATTGCCTGCTGAAAAAATATTACTGGCATAACTCCAATGCTACTGTCTTCAATTTTGTATAATATTCCAATTCATTTTTAAAAGTTGCATCTGCTTTTTTACTTTCAATTATCCAAAATTCACCGTCTATTCTTTTCCTGATTAAATTCTTCAAATTTTCCGACGGAACAAATGATTTATGATATTCAAGAAGTGTATGTACTGCAATAAGTATGTGCTTCAATTTGTCACACTTTTCTGCAATTAGGTTTAGGTAAGCATCTGCGTATCCTTTATCAAATTCACCTATTGCTATTGAGGCAAATTTTAGAGGGGTAGCGTAATCAATGGAATTTATATCGCCACTGTTTCCGAGTTGCTGAAGCAGTAAATTCAATACATTGAAAAGCTGCTCCTGTCCGTCAGTCTGTCTTTTATTGCTGTAATTATTATAAGCCAGTCCTGCACCGGCGCAAAAGATAAATGATTCCCGCTGATATCTTTTGTAATCAGAAGGTGTTTTAAGCCATCCATCATGGTTCACTTTTAGTTTATAAAACAGAGCAGCCCATCGTTCAAACGCATTTGAAAAGGTGTTTAACACCTGAGAAAAATAATAAGTGTTGTTAAGTGCCGCTGCAAAATCGATATTACCATCTGCATACCAGCTAAACTTATCGCTTTCAATAAAATGAATGTATAAATTGAGTAGCTTTTCGTTGTATGGAGCCGCTGGTTTTTTATCCGTTAAAACAGTAACCAATTTTTTGAGGGCTTCATAGTTAACCTGGTGAGGTTCTAAACTGTTTAAAAGAAACTGTGCATCTTCTTCATTTTCTGAAAGCCGCTTAACAAAAATATCATTCAGCGTATCAAGCAGCTTTATCTTGCAATCAGCTAAGTGATGCGTATAATGCAATGAAGTATGGCTGTTTATCCAATCAAAAAAAGTGTTGAAAAAAGTATTTTTTTTCAATAAATGGTCAGGAAAAATGACATTTAAAATCCTCTCAAAGGAATTGGGAATACAGTTTTCCATCCATTGAGTAAATTCTTTTTTGGCTTCTTCAATGATTTCACTTGGCCCTATGTTATTGTGTGTAGTCTGAGACTTTAAGGACATGCCGTATAGTTCGGTTATAGTCCGGTCTAAAAAATCAAAATAATTCTCAAGAGTAATAATTAATAGATGTTCTTTTGGAGTAGTAACCAAATGAACAGTACTCAAAGCCTGAATAATATTGGTGTATTCATACAATTCATCAACCCAAAGAAAAGTATGGTCTTGTAAATTTGGGTAACAAAGTGAATCAATAAAAAGTAACCAGTCATCTATTCCAGCTTTTTTAAGCAAGATTTGTTGCAAATAAATACCTTCTTTAAATGTGAGCAAATCACTGCTTCGGCTTGCGTCATGCAGGTAATCCACTAAAGGCTTTGATTTTGCTTTAGCGATATGTGAAAGATAATTGGCGGCATCCTGTTCATTATTCCTGCCATAACCGCTGAAATTAGCCAGGTCTGATAATTTTGTCCCTTTTGGTATAGTTGAAAACTTATGCTTTTCAAGGTTAATACTTGCAGTGGGAACAGTATTAATCCATGACTCCTGCAAATGATGTTCCCCTCTTAAATATTTTGAAATTTTCACCCATAGTTCATACTGCTGCAGGCTCTTTTCATTTGCAATTATTTCGCCAAGCATTTCTTCTAAACTGTGCCTTAATTCAGTATAGATTGATAACTTTTCATGCCCTGTATTTTGTTCTGAAATAATATTGGAATATATGCTCTTTACCACATCATATAATGGCTGATGTGATTCATGCTCCTGTGTATGTTTGGTAATAAAACCACCCGTTCGAAATGCATTCAAATAAAACAAATCTCCGTTAACGATTTCACTCTTTATTGCTGATGTAATTTGTTTGTCTAATAATGCGATTTTGCCCGTCAAAACCTTAATTTCAAAAGCCTCACAAAGCCATTTGCAAATAATGATGTTTCCCTCATAGCTTTTTTCAGTTAAATATTTTCTTACAGAAATTGTAAATGGGTTGGAAAATTTTTGCTCCAGGTCGCCAGTTATTTTTGCTCTCATCTTCTTTATTTTTGGTTATCACGTACTGTTCAATTGTTTCAGCTTTTTCATCATCATTCCACCACTCGTAAGCCTGTTTAATTAATATTTCAGGTGCCGGAACCCTAATTAAAGATGATGCTCTGTTACCAAATTCATTCAAAGAACTCCCAAGCATGTAAACAGTATCATCAACAATTATATACCTGTCGTGTAAAGGGCTTTTGCTTCTCCCTTTCAATACCTTGCATTCAATTTTTTGATAAGGAAACTTTTCCCTGAATTTTTTCAGTTCACTATTTAATCGTTGTGCATGGGTAAGCCCAGTGGCACCGGGCTCGTTGTCTTTTAAAAAAGCAGAAGAAGATATTACTTGTATTGGCACAGATGTGTTGCGAATAACGTAAGCATACAGTAAGTCGCCGGCAGCAAAGTATGGGTCAAGAAAAAAACATCTTTCCTTTGCTTTGTTTATAATTTCGCCAACTAAATTTCTTGCTTTTTCTTTATCTGCTTCGCCACCAGGAAAAAAAATAAACTCCCTGCTTTTCTCCAAATCTTCTATCTGTTTACTTCGCTGCTGCGATTTCATAAAATAAGCAAGTGATTTATCATAATTTCCAACTTGAACTGGTTTTTCGGCTGCGTATTTTGGGATTTCTAAAGTGTTCACTTTATTGCCATCCTTCACTGACAGATTTAATACAGATGTTTGCATTTGCATACCGAACACAATATTAATCCATGAGCCTGCATGGTTTTCAAGAAGGTAACCATTTGCATCATAGATTTTTGTATAAAGGATGTCAGGGAAATGCGGCAGCGCAATCCTCTCATATTTTGATGTAATTGTCTTTTCAATACTAAAAACAATATTGCCTGCCCGTTTTTCTTCGAGTACCATTTTCTTCCCAATAATAGTTTGTGACTCTCTTTCGTAAAAACTTATCAATAAATCTTTGTTATGGTCCATCAATTTACAATCATACATTCTTAAATATGGGTTACAGCCACATAAATAAACGTTTCCCAGGTGCTCCATCATTCGTGATAAATCAAATCCAAGATGTTTGATACTAAGCAAGCCGCACTTCTCTAACAGCGTCTTTTTCTGCTGGGAGTTAAAAGTATTGAGCCATTTTTTTTGCCTGTCGATTTTTGCCCATAATCTAAAATCTGTATGCCGGTACGGAAGTATGTCCCCGTAAGTATGTTCTGTTTGTTTGTCAATTATAAGAGGATATTCAGAGGATGGTTCCTGTTCCAAACGGCAATCTGCAAATTGTTCAACAAAGCAATTAAGAGATGAACCTTCAGTAAGCGTAAAACCCTTGCCAGGGTTTTTGAAAATTTCAATAGCATCTGCCTTATCAAAGTCTTTAACTCTTACAATGTAAGCTGTAAAATCATCATCAACACTTTCCCTGTCAGCAGGCACACCTGGGTTATTGCCTTTTATCATGTCAGAAGGAATTTGTTCGGAAGGAATTAGCTCTATTACAGTAAATAAATTAAACCACTGCCCCGATACCCTGTTGTGCAAAATGAGGCTTGTAATTTCAGCCGATTTATAGTCACTACTTATATTATCTAAATATCCACTCATATTTTTATACCCCTTTCTTAAATGCAATGATACAAGACACAATCATCTCATCAAGGTTGTTATTATATTGGCAACTGTCAATCAAATGTTGTAAGGTTTCTGTATCCAGATTAATATCTACTGGTTTTATGTCCCGAAGGCTGATAACTTTTCGCTGTCTTACTTGTGCCTTTCGCTTTGCATCTAATATTGGTTGTAGTATTTCAAGCCACAGGTCAGCAAAGTGATTAAAATCGAGTATGTAGTCGCTTGAGTTATCCGTATCAAATATTTGCTGCACGGCTTTAATAAGCTTCTTTACTTCAATGGCTTTTTCCTTTTTAAAATGGTAGTCGAGAGTTTTTCTTGCAATAGATAAAGCCCTTTGCTTTTTAAATGGCAATAGTTCCACTTCCTTTTTGCGAAGCCGTTTTACGGCAGCCATAAGGTATTCATTAGTTTCTGTAGTCCACTTCTCCTGTTTAATATTCGGATTTTGAAGACGGGCACGCAGCAAATCACTTATTTCTGAAAAATCTGTGGAAGCTTTGCCGCTGCTATCAATAAAATACCATTTAGGGCTTCGGGTGCTGTCGCCACGAATTGCGAAAAAGCTCCAATCCGAATCTGATTCTACAAAACTTACCCTTGTTTTAATTGTTGCTTCCACATCTTTTACCTGGGTATAAATTTCTGGCGATACGATGGCTGATTCACCTTCCACCAAATCATATAATGATTGGAAGCTGTCTTTAATACCTTCCCAGGCGAACTCATCGGATGAATATTCTTCATAAGCCTTTATCAGGTTTTTTGTTGATGCAGTGGTTTTTAAATGTTTTTCATATAGGGCTTTTGGAATTTCGACATTGTTGCCAATAAGACTGTCTGTCATTGCCAGAATATCAAGTATTTTTCTATCACCGTTTAGAGAAAATTCAGCACTATCATCAGCCCAATAAACATGTATTTTATCATGTTCACTATCCATCCTCTCAAGCCTGCCTATTCGTTGTTCTATAAGGCGTAAAACACTTGGGGTGTCTAACAAAATCAATGCTCTGCCATCCTGTAGGTTTACGCCTTCGGACATTGCATCTGAACAGAGAGCAATCGCCTTTTTTTGAAAAATACTTCCACGGCCAAAAATTTCTTTTACCAGCTCTTTATTTTTTTCGCTTTGCCCTGTGGCAACTATTACTTCAATATCAGGATGCCTGCTGTTAAGTTTCTTTTTAAAATAGTCAAGCGTAAGTATAGTGGAATCAAAAGCAAGTAGTTTCTGATACTGATTAGCCTTACTGTACAAAAGCTCAATCTTGGCATTATCCCTTGCGTTGCTTAGTTTCTTTGTTAGTGAAAGTATTTGCTCTAATATCTGAATTTCTTCATCGCAAATCAGTTGATAGGTATTAAAATCCGTTAACCAATCAGGCAATAAGGATTTTTTAAAATCAGTAAGTGGGAGTTTTTTTCTGCAATCTTTTATACGCAGTATAACATTTCCAGTTTTTGATTTTACTGACACAAACTTATAAAACTCCATTGCATATTCGGAGCCTGCTAAAACCTCCATCAGGGCACATCTTGAAGAACGCATAGCCGACCTTATAGCGTAACCAGCCAACGCAGGTGCAGATGTCAGCCGCTGATTAATATACTTTTGTTTATCTTCTTCCGTTGGCAAATCAAATTCAGGAAGTTTAATTTTCTGGAGATAGTTTATGCCTTTTAACTTGCTGCATAAATCTTTTATGTGGGTTGCTATTTTTTTATCTTCTTCTGTTTCACCCGTGGCGTAAGTTGGCGAAACTGTTTTTGGATATTTACAAAGCTTGCCGTCGTTATTATGATATTTTTGAGGCTCTTTGTGTATATACTCGTTTAGCTTTCTTTTTGTTCTTCGTACAATGAATTGGTTAATGTAGCTCCTTAGTTTATCTATGTAAACCTCATCATATACTTTTACTTTAGAACTTCTAAGGCGTATAAATTCATTAAGGTCTTCGTCGCTTAAATTATCTATATCCAGCAGTTCAATGAGCCTTAGTAAATCTTCTGCCTTTTTATTAATAGGTGTGGCAGTGGACAATATAATGTGTGATGAACCTGCCGGGGTTATTGACCGGCTCCTCATAGATGCCCTGTTTAAATAGTTATGGGCTTCATCTACAATAAGAATGCTTGCCTTATCAATATCCTGCTGCACCTGTTTCCTGTTTTTTTCTTTGCTGGTGCTTAATATCCCCATTGATTTTATGTTATTGAAAATCTTGAAAGACTTTTCTTCTTTCTGCCAGTTATCCATAATCTGTTTTGGAGAAATTATCAGCGCATTGGAAATATGTTTTTTCCCATTTGCCAGCAACCAATGAAACAGGGTGTAAGCTAATGCGGTGCATAGTTTTGTTTTGCCGGAACCTGTAGGGTCAGCAATCAATACATTACCCTGGTTTTGTATAACGTACATTGCTTTGGCAATACCCATTCTTTGCGTAGGCCACAGCTCAGTATTTATAACCGCCTGGTATAATTCAGGATATTCTTTTAACCATTCGCCTTCGGTAACTTCCGCTACAGCTCTTGCCAAAGCTTCCTGCCAGGTCACATCTTTAAGCAGCTTATTGAGTAAGTCAATTAACCGCTCATTGTAATCGTCAGCAAGGTCATAAAAATTTTCAGCAAGCAGCTTTGTCTTGTTATACTGGTAGGCTTCTTTTTCATCTGCTGCTACGGCCACACGAATATTGGCTTCCTGTTGTTTTGTGATACCATTCTTACTGAAATTTGCAGAACCCAAAATAGCATGATGGTCTCCCACATATATTTTTGCATGAAGCTTATCAAGCAGGCGGAAATCAAACCGCTTTCGTTGAATATTGTCAATAAGGTTCAATATTACACCACCCAGCACAATTGAAATGCCCTGACGCAGCCAATAATTTTTCACTTCTGTGGCAAGGTTGTATGTGGGCCATTTCTTTCTTGCTATTAGCTCCGGTTCAAAACCTAAAACCACTTTTAGATTTTGTAAACTAAAATAGTCCTGGGTGCCAAATATTTCAATAAGATTAGCCAGTGATGTAAAGCCTGTAACTATCAAATAATTTGAGGATGCCTTTATGTCTTTTAGCAGTACAGCTTTTACGGTTCTTTCAAATGTGTCGTTATTAATAGGAAAATTATCCTGATTGGGCCAGGTGTATTTGTAATTATCTGAAAACAGGTCTCTGGTGGGCATTTTCAAAAGATAGGTGATGGTGGGATGATATTACTTGGGGAGAGAACAATGGCTGATTTTAGATTGGAATAATATTTCAGCATTAAATATACAAAAACTTATGCTTGTAAAAAGCAGTAGCGAAGGTTATGAGGGGTTATAACAACCCCTCATCAGCAAAGCTGTAATAACCTTCACTTGTAATAATAATATGGTCAATAACCCAAATGTCATGGTACTTTGCAGCTTCAGAAATTTTTCTTGTTAAATCTTCATCTGCTTTACTTGGTGTAAGATTACCGGAAGGATGGTTATGTGCAAGCACAACAGAAACAGCTAATGATTTTATTGCCGCAGCTAAAATCAGTCTTGGGTCAGCTACGGTGCCTGTTATACCACCTGATGATGCATCATATACTCCAATTACCCTATTAGCCCGGTTTAGAAATATTACTTTAAACTCTTCCAGCATGTCAATCTTATTTTCATCCCAAACCTGCCGGAGTATGTTATAAATATCCTTTGAAGAGGTTACTTTGGGTCTTTCAGAAGCTTTGACTTTTGTTTTGTAAACCAGTTCCACTTCAGCTACTCTTGTCCATTCCGGGAATTGCATTGCTAACTGTTCCATAACATTTCATTTAATGATTTAAAAATTAATTATAGAACCTCATCCGCCTTTTGGCGACCAAGGCAATGAAGCAACGGAATAAATAGTGTCTGATGTAATGCAGGAATAGTTTTCTTTATGCCGGAATTTCATTGCCGCCACGGAGACAAACGGCGAACTTTGTGGGAGAATTAATGAAGAATTCTTGATAATAAATATTGCGCAAATGAGAGAAGAACTACAATCCAGTATTGGTATTTATTCGCCTAGTTTTCTAAAAATGCACATTGATGTTTATGAACCGCTCGATGATATTTTTAATCTTTCTCCAAAAGCGTCCGCCGCATTCATTCATGAATATGTTCATTTTTTGCAGGATTTGACAACGGTTTATGGTCAGAAAAATATTATATCCGTAGTTGACTATATTAAATCAGTCAACATTAATCAAAGACAAAGTAACAATCGAAATCTAAATATACCTTACATACCGCAAGAAGAAAGAGATCTAGGAGTGTATTATAATTCTGAACTACAAAAGCTCCACACCGGCACAAGCAATAAAGTTGCAATTGGCACTATACTTTCTGTAGGAACTGAAATAGTGCCAACAGATATAGGTTATAAGACAGTGGATGTAGAAATAGTAAAACTCATTCTAAAGTTGAATGCTCATTCTCAGCAAACTGAATATAGCTTTGGCGCTCATGCAATCATTGAAAGTATGGCTTTTGGTATTGAGAAAATGATTTATCCGAATGAGATAGAATCTCCACAGGACTTCTGTTATGAGGCAGCAAATGCACTTGTGCAATTTTGCTATCCTGAATTAGCCACAGACCCACTAAATGTTATAGCCTTATGTGATGCAAGCTTAATGTATTATAATCCGGCAGCAATATTTTATAACATGCTAATGGAGATGAAAACGTCCAAGTTTACTCCAACATCACCTTTGGATGTATATGATTTTATTCACTCCAATGTAGAAATAGAGTTTTGGGGGTTAACCAGAATTAATGAAATCTATAATAACCATACTCTAACTGCAATATCATGTATAAATGATTATTTTACCTCTGAAATATTTGCACCAAATAAACAATGGGTTGATGATACTTTTAAAAATGCGAATAATCTCAGGATTAGCGATTGGGGCTTTTTTGTACAATTAGCATCAAGTGGATCGCTCAAAAAAAATGAAATATTCAAACACTTATTTAAGTTGTTAGGTCTGCCGATGGTAACCAATAAAACTGGAGCAGCTTATTTTGCTTCGCCTGTTGTAAACAATGAAGCAGTCAGACCTGATGCCTTATGGGCAATAAATCAGGTGTATAATATTTACATAAATTCAAAAAAATCAATTATTCGAAGATGTGCAATGGAGGACTGGTGTAGGGAGTCGTGTAGGCAAGCCAAAATTGAAGACTATACTGATTATCGTTGTATTGAAAGCCCATGGGAGAGAGCAAAAGATTCTGATAAGCTCTGCGTATTTGCTCAGGTTTGGAAAACCTGGGGATTGGAAAATGAAATTCCTATTGTCGTATGATACCCAATTTATTTCATGTTTAATTTAACCCCAAGCTGCCCCGCCATTTTATAAACTCTACCACAATGTTGCGGGGCAGCTTTTTTACAAGTAAAAGGGGCATTTTGCAATGCCCCTTAATAATCATCAATTATAGATACCCACCATTTCACTTTTTACAAAGTCCTCGCAAAGCTGAAAAGCTTTTTGTGTTCTTAATTGCGCCGTACCGCCATACAATAAGGATTTCATTTTGGCTTCGTCATCTTTGTAATTTCTTACATTTTGAAAATAGCCGGTAATGGCATTGTATGCGCCAAACACTGTTCCCTTTGTTGTGTCATATTGCTGCGATGGGCTGCTCATATTATACTCATACACATCATCGCACATATTTTTAAAACAGGTACTCAGTTCATCCAGTTCTCCTTTTTCAATATTCTGCAATACTGCTTTATTGGGAACCATTGCGAGTTGTATTAGTTTTTGTACTTCTTTATCTGTAATACGAACCTTTGCCCATTGGTTAAAAATTCCTTCTAACTGTACAGATAGCTGGTTTGAAATTCCCATTACTTTATGAGCTTCTTCCAGCCGTTCTTTGGCGTTAGCGGTATGACGGATTTTAATAGCATTACTACAGTTTTTCAAAGCAGCATTGAGGGTATTGTTACAGACGATCCTTGTCGGTGTAAACGCAGCCATGATACTACCAAAACCATCATGCGAAGTGGTAAGGAACAAATACTTTTCAATCATATCATCATTACCCACTTTAATGTAACCGGGCAGTTTAGCAGTAATGAAAATCTTTTCGCCTTTACCTAATGCTCCGGCAGTTTCGTATTGAATGCCGTCACCATTCACAATGGCATCAAAGAAGCTAAACGCATCCGCATTCTGTACTACTTCATAATCCTTTCCTAAACGGTCACCCAATATTGCACCCGTATCTGGACGGTAAGTATAAAATGAGTTTTTTGAAATAATTTCTGTACCATCATCTAAACGGTGTGTATTGGGTCGTTTCAATACTTCAAAATCAAGCCCTGCAAATTGTAATGCTTGTTTGCTGTTGGGATAATCCTGTACAATTTGCCCCAAGCCATGCCATGCTTTTTCTTTTACAGAAAAGAAACTGTGTTTACCTGTTTGTTCATTGAAATTAATATTGTGTGCCATAGTTGTAAATATTTAAAATGATTAAAAAATGAAAGGCATCCCGTCAAAGACAGGACGCCTGATTGATTAAAACGGTAAATCGTCCACGACTTCGGCTGCTGATGCATTAGTCATTGGCACTACTGGTACAGATGTATTGCTACCATTTGGACGGCCATGCAGTTTAATTGTGTTGACATGAAATGTAAGGCTGGCCTTTACTTCGCCTTCCTTGTTTGTCCAGGCGTTTGCATCCATGCGGCCGTAACACTCCACCAACGTGCCTTTGGTTAAGTAGGCTGATACCCCCGGATTAATCCAGTACGAACAGTTTACATAGGTGGTAATCTTTTGTACCTCCGTGCTTCCTTTTGTTTTGTAAGTGTCATTAATAGCAATAGAAAAATTCACTACTTTTTTCCCTGCTTTTGTTTCGCTAACCGTAGCGTCTGCTGTAATTCTTCCGATGATTTCCATAACTGAAATTTTAACTGTTTAAGAAATGATTGTTTACTTGTGTTCTGATGATGAAAAAAAATTGTTTTGTAAAAGAAAAAATGGAAAAAAAGAAAGCCTTACTGCAAGGCGGCTGCAGGGAAGCAAAAAGGAAACGGAATAAATCAAATCTGCAATAGTGATGGAATGGCTTATTTATGCCGTAGTCTTTTTGCTCTTTGACAAATCATTGATGCAGCCGCATAACTTCGCTTTCGCTTTGTCCATTTTCTTACAAAACAGATCTAACCACTTGTTGTGTCTTTGGGAAAAGGGAAAAGAAATATAAGTTGAAATTTCTCTGAGATTTGTTTGTCTGGAATTGTGTTTGCTGAAGAATGAAGCAATCTCAATTCCCAATAATTATTATCCGGTGCAGTTCTCACGGCTTATTTGCCGGAGGCGGAAAAGAAATAAGACGGGTGTACTGCACCGGGTCTTTGATGATGGAAGAACAGAACGATAAACGGAGCGTCGCAACGGAATATGAACAGAGACCCGAAAGCTGGCAACAAAAGAATACTACTACTTGCCTGACAGAATAGAATAATTTTTCATTCTTCTTTCTTCATCATGGTCACGAATACAGGCTATAGATTGAAGTTGTACAATATATTCAATTGGTAATTTATTCTGGATAGCGCCACTTACAATAAATTCTTTATACCAATCATACGGCAGCAAGGTATTATCTATAGAGTTACTGTCGGCAAGATAAACCTGGGCGGTGTAAGAGTTATTGGTTTCATCAAAAAATGTCAATGCATCCTCATTGTAACCTTTACCTAAACCTTCTGCTTTATCAAGCAAGGGTTTCTCATCATTATCAATAGTAAACAATACTCCCCAAACCAAGTCAGCAAGATTATCAGTCTTTATAATATTTGCTTTTGCAGAACCGTCTTTGCTTATTTTATTGTACACTAATTTGTGTGCCGGAAGAAATGCGTTGCAAAGTTTCACTGCTGAAGGTACTCTTTGTGTAAGCCTGTTGACATTTATATTAGAGCCGTAAGCAAAAATCAACATATAGCATTCGGATTTAGAATACAAATCTACATGGCTTCTTTGGTTATCTGGAATTGTGTTTGGCCGGATGGTATAGATAAATCTGCCGATAGCCAAACTCAATTCCTGATTTCATTGTCCGGCACATTTGTTCTGTCATCTTCTATAATAAGGAGTATGTTTGGAAAGACAGAAGGACTGTGCCGGGCCCTATCAAATTTTACACTAACAAGTAAAAATAAAGTCAGCAATGCTCATTTTAGATTCACTTTTATGACCAGGTTTTTACTTCAGAAGGAATAAAGACTGTATAAACTGCGACCACTAAGGCAATTATTGCTGAAAGAGCGAAAGCAACCCCTGCCCCAAACCGGAACCAAATTAACCCTGCAAATGAACTTGCTATCATTGTTGCAATACTTTGAAAAGCGGTGTATGTACCAATTGCTGTTGCCGTTTTTTCTTTGGGACTAATATTTGTTATCCATGCCTTAGCAATCCCTTCGGTGGCTGCCGCATAAATGCCATAGAGAAAGAATAAGGCAAAGAAAACAAGTTTGCTTTCAGCATACGCCATACCAATGTAGGTTATGGCAAATAATAAAAGACCTGAAACAAATATTTTCTTCATGCCAATTCTATCAGCTAATATGCCCAAAGGGTATGAGAATAAAGCATAAATCAGATTGTAAAATATGTACACTCCTATTACGATTGCATCACTAAAACCTGCTTCTTTTATTTTTAACAAGAGGAACACATCAGAACTATTGAATAAGGTAAATATCAGTAAGCCTGTAACCAATTTTTTATAAGCGACAGGGCTTATTTTCCAGTATTTAAAGAAGTCTAAAAAACGGGTTTTGGTTCTTGGCTGAAGTTGTTCTTTCTGCTTCTCTTTTATGAGAAATGAAAATAGAATAGCCAAAACGCCAGGCAGAAATGCAAGGAAAAATAGTGACTTATAGTTTGCAGGGTGATAATACAAATAAAGAAGTGCAAGCAAGGGGCCTAACACTGCACCAAACGTATCCATTGAACGGTGAAAACCAAACACTCTGCCTTTGGTTTGTGGTGTTGCCTCGTCAGATAATAAAGCATCTCTTGCACCTGTGCGGATGCCTTTGCCCAACCGGTCAATTGTTCGTGCAAAAAATATCCAAACAGGATAAATGAAAGCTGCCATCATGGGTTTTGAAATGGCACTAAAAGCATAACCGATTTGTACGAAAGGTAAACGTTTTCCAATGTTATCACTCAGGCTTCCAAAATATCCTTTGCTCAAACCTGCTGTGGCTTCTGCAAACCCTTCCAGCACACCTATAAGTACAATAGAAAAGCCAATTGATTTGAGGTAAATAGGCATTACCGGGTAAAGCATTTCGCTTGCCACATCAGTTAACAGACTTACAAATGATAATATCCAGACAGTTCTTGTGATAATATTTACTTTCATAAATTTAATTTTAAGCCCCCATTAAAAATAATACCGTCAGTTGGTGTATATACTTCTCTGAATTGGGGACTTTGAATATTGCCTGAATACATTGGTTCCCACCTGGATTGCCTTGCATCTAAAAAATTTTCAAGATTTAAGAATATGCTGAAGTGTTTGAATTTATATTCGCCTGATACACCCATTACCCAATAATCTCTTACTTTTTCTCCTGAACTTAAATATTGCTGACCTACATAAAAAACTTCATAGGCAAGCCGCAACCGTTCTTCCCATTCATACATAAGGTTGGCATTGAGACGGTGTTTAGATGTTAAGGGGTTTGCGTAACTTGTATTGTTGAAATTTCGTGTTGCATCAATGTATGTATAGCCAATATAACATGAAATGTCTTTGTACCTGATTTTTGCATTTGTTTCAAAACCTTTTGTTTGAATGTTACCGTTAGCATTTATAAACTCAAAATTGTTTGTGGCAGCAATCTGATTTAAGATTAAAGGTTTTTGTATAATGGTATAAAAAAACATTTGATTTATGGAGATAAATACTTTATCAAATAAACTGGTTTTGTAATTGAGGTCAGCATTTAATCCGGAAGATTTTTCGGGACTAACTTTTGTAACGGCAAGAGGCAGGATATTCTGAAATGCTTTTTCTTCCGCATCTTCAGAAAAAATAGTTGGCAGCTTATATCCTAACCCGCCACCAATTCTTGAAGTGAGTTTAGAATTAATTTTATATAAAAGCGATAGACGGGGTAATGCAACTAGTTTACTTCTGTTTGTGATGTCAATTCTCAAACCGGTTTCAACAGTTATTTTTTTTGAAACTGACAAGTTGTTTTGCGCAAATATGCCAAAGGCAGCGTTATAATAATCTAATTTGTTGACTGTGGTTTTGAGTTGTTT
Source organism: Chitinophagaceae bacterium (assembly GCA_022841365.1). Classification (GTDB taxonomy): domain Bacteria; phylum Bacteroidota; class Bacteroidia; order Chitinophagales; family Chitinophagaceae; genus Lacibacter. The sequence continues at coordinate 55,652 of JALHRP010000019.1, forward strand.
AAAATTATCGGTTATAAAATTAAGTCCGATATTCCATTCAGCCTTTTCATTTGGTATTAAGTAATTAGCTTCGCTGAAGGTGGCGACTTGCTGCCCTTCAAATCCATAAGTGGGTCTTTCAATCTTCCGGTTAAAATACCCGATACTGTTTTTTATTGTCAGGACAGTTTGGTTTGAAAATGTTTTCGCATATTTTGTTTGTGATGAATACCGATTGCTACTGTTGCGTTCATAAAAAATATGTGCAAAATCCGCATTATTATTGATTGCTTTAATGTCACCACCTGTTCTTTTTTCAAACCCGGCACTTAATCCGATACTCAAAGTGGTTTTATCATTTGGATAATAAAAGAACTTTGGATTAATGGTATAGCGGTTAAATTCGGGAATATCGGAAAACCCATCTTTGTTGTTGTCGTATGCTTTTTGAAAATTACCCGCTGCATATACGGTGAGTCCTGTTTTTTTATATCTCTCAGCATAAAACGTACTAATATCCAATGCTTCAGTTTGGTTAGTATTTACCAAAGCAGATAATTCTCTTTTGGCAGTTGGCTCTTTGGTAATGAGGTTGATTAAACCAGCGATGGCACCGCCACCGTATAATGTAGAGGCAGAGCCTTTGATAACCTCCACTCTCTTTAAGTTGAGTGGTGGTATTTGTAAAATGCTTAACCCACTGGCAAATCCTGAATATAGAGGGAAGCCATCCTGTAGTAATTGTGTGTACTTGCCATCTAAACCCTGAATACGAATGCTTGCACTGCCTGATACCTGCGAAGTTTGCTGGGTTTGAATGCCGGTACTTTCAGTTAGCAGCATTTTGATATTGCCGGGCTGCATTACCGATTTTTCTTCTAATTCTCCTGCTGCAATGGTTTCTATTCTTGTAGCAATATTGGCAATATTTCTGCTACTACGGGTTGTTGAAGTGATAGTTACTTCTCCTAATTGCTCACTTTGAGTTGTAAGTAGGATTTCAAGATGTAAACTGTCTTTTACTGGAAACTCAACTTCCATTTCTTTTTTTGTATAGCCAGTATATGAAAACTGTATTGCAAATTTTCCATTAGGGATATTTTTTATATTGAGTTTACCTGTGGTATCAGTGCTCGCACCGATTTTAAGTGCAGGCAGATATGCTGTTGCACCAATCAATCTTTCTTTTGTTTCACCGTCTTTCAGAAAGGCAGTGAATGTATTTTGTGCGTTTGCAAAAAATGGCAGCCCGGATATGATAAAGATAATTAACTTCTTCATTTTGTATTTTGATAAATGGAATAAAACAGTTGATGCAACCGAATACCGGCTGCAAACTGGAATGAACAAAAAAGTTAATCGCTTATATCAATAAAGAGGCATAGAGAATGTATCGCCTTTCGGGAGGGGGAGAAAAATTTTTTACTTTAGTGAAGCTGAAAGCATCATTAATTACATACGGAAAAGTGTTTTCAGTCTGCCAACTGATAATTTCATTATCAATCTGCTTTACTGTTTTGGTATAAGTTACATTCAGGTTGTGGTTGTCCTGTTGTATGTAAGTATGGGTTTCGTTTTCAAAGTTTGTCTTCTTCTCTGTATCAGAAAATTCAAACACTGTGTTGAGATAGCAACATGATATGAGGGTGAGCAATACTATTTTGAAAACTGACTTCATCGAATGTAAAGATAGAAAAAAGAAATAACTCATTCCCAATTTCATCATCCTGCACAGTGGTTCCTGCCATCTTTTATAATAAAGGAAATCAATTATAAAGGCAGAAGCACTGTGCCAGGTTTTTAGAAGTAGATACTCCCCCCCAAACTGTAATCCCGCCATCTTAGCCGGTGGATTACCCAAAATATCTTTCTGCCAGTTGCAACGGCAGCTCAACCGAATCATCGTTTGTGCGGTGAGCCACCAGCTAATGGCAGGAAGAGTGAGAATATATCATCTCCCCGAATTTTATAACTACAGTCCGTCAACTTAAAAATTCGGTTATTAGTTTATTGTAAATCGAACCCCTATGTATAACTCCCGCCCCCGTGTTGGTCCCCAAACAGAAGATGTATCAAAATAAGGGCTGAAAGGATTTTGCCAGCTTATGATAGGCTGTTGTTGCCTGAAATCAAATATGTTTTCACAACCTGCATATACTTCAAACTGTTTCCATGTTTTAGTGAACTGTGCATTGACAAGTGTAAATGATTTTGATTTTGGAGGCCGTTGAAACTCTGGCGGATTGGCAGATGTACTAGGTAATTGCTGTACCCCATACCAGTGTATGTTTACATCTAAATGCCATTTACTTGTTAAAGGCTTATAAGAAAGGGTTGAGAGAATTTTATGTACCGGATTAAATGGAAGAACAAGTTTTCTTCCATTTATTTTACGATACACATCCAAATACACATAAGCAGCTTTAGCTTCAAAGCGACTGAAAAACTTTGAATACGCTTCTACCTGAATGCCATCAGAAATTGATCTGCCTGTAAAATTAGAAATGATTGCTTTCGATGGATTGGCATCATAATCTGGAAAAACTTGGTTTTGAAATTGGGTTCGGTAATAATCAATAGAAATGTAACCTTCTATGTTTTTACTGTCAAACTTCTGCGTAAAATTTGCACCAAAGTTTACAGCTCTTTCCGGCCTTAATTGTTCTGTAAATACTATATCTCTTGAACTTACCAGTAAACCAATGTTT
>JALHRP010000020.1 GCA_022841365.1 Chitinophagaceae bacterium
TATTGACATTCTCGGTTTAAAACGCAGAAATGATCTGGACGAAAATGCCAAGCGGAAAACAAGACTTTCCGTTCACCTTACCTTCTCTGTCATTTTCTTTTTGTGTGTGATGCTGTTTAAATGGATTGATGATAAGTCCATCATTGATGTGATTTTGAAAGTAGCAGGATATACTTACGGTCCTTTACTCGGCTTGTTTGCATTTGGTATTTTAACCAAACGGTCCATTAATGATAAAATGAGTCTGCTGGTTTGTATTGCAGCTCCTGTATTGGTGATTGGAATAGATTTGATCAACAATGCAGAGTGGTTTGTAAATAAATTACAACTCACCGGAAGCGGCGGCACAGACTTGAAAGAATTTTCACAATCTGTATTTGGCGGTTTTAAAATTGGCATTGAATTGCTGATCATTAACGGACTGCTGACGTTTACAGGATTGTGGTTCATTTCAAAAAAAGATACAACACTAACTGCATAAGCTATTACAGGATTTAACTGCATTTTTTTGCAGGCTTATACAAAGCGTTAAACTGTCAGTCTCACACAGGTAGTTTGGTGCATCTGCTTTATCTTTGTTTAAATTTTTTTCATTTGGAGTTGGTTCATCCGCAGGCGGAAATATATGCAGCAAATTTTTCTTCAGCCGAAGATCCGGTGCTGAAAACTATTGCAGAGGCAACAACATTGTCGCATGCCCAGCCGCATATGATGAGTGGTCATCTCCAGGGAAAGTTCCTTGAAATCATCAGTAAACTCATTGCTCCCAAACGTATTCTCGAAATTGGAACCATGATTGGGTACAGCAGTATTTGTCTTGCAAAAGGATTAGCACAGGGAGGTATTTTGCATACCATTGAAATGCGGGAAGAAGATGCAGCAATTGCAAAAGAGAATTTCAGAGTTGCGGGTTTACAGGAGCAGATTCAGTTACATGTAGGAAATGCAGCAGAAATCATCCCTCAACTGAATGAGCCATGGGATCTTGTTTTTATAGATGCAGATAAAACGGGCTATAGTAAATACTATGAGCTGCTGAAACCCCGTTTAAGAAGCGGAGCGGTGATATTGGCCGACAATGTATTATTTCACGGCGATGTGCTGGAAAACGAAATCAAAGGAAAAAACGCCAAAGCCATTCATGCATTTAATGAAATGCTGGCGGCAGATGAAGAAGTAGAAAAAATCATGTTAACCCTGAGAGACGGTTTGTTTCTCATTCGTAAAAAATAAAATATACTATGAAGCGAGCAGCAGTTTATTTGGTTATTGGATTGTTTATTACTGCAACGGCAACTGCCCAAACGATTTCCATTGAAGAATACATTAACACCTACAAAGACATTGCCATACAGGAAATGATCCGTACAGGCGTGCCCGCTTCTATAACATTAGCACAGGGCATAGTTGAAACAGAAAACGGAAACAGCAAGCTGGTAAAAAAATCGAACAACCATTTTGGTATAAAGTGTAAAGAAACCTGGACGGGCCCTTCCGTGAGTCATGATGATGATGCACCGGGTGAATGTTTCAGAAAATACAGCACTGCAACAGAGTCCTATATTGATCATTCTGATTTTTTGCGTACACGCAAACACTACAATTTTCTGTTTACACTTGATCCTGCCGATTACAAAGCATGGGCATATGGATTAAAGAAAGCAGGTTATGCAACCAATCCGCGCTACCCCGAAATGCTGATAAAGTATATTGAAACCTATAACCTCAACGAGTATTCACTGATTGCATTAGGAAAGAAAAAGACAGACGAACCTGTTGTGGTAAAAAATGAACCGACTGCTCCTGTTGTTCCCGTTACTGCACCAGTAACTGTCAAACCAAAAGAAACGGTGCAAACTGTTGCAACAACACCTGTTGTAAAAACAGAAGTGAAAAAGCCGGTTATAAATTATCCTGCCGGTGAATTTAAAATCAACGAAACCAGAGTGGTATTTGCAAGTAAAGGAACTCCTTTCCTTGCCATTGCACAGCAATACAATGTGCAGTTGAAGTGGTTGTTCGATTTTAATGACCTCAAAGAAGCAGAGGTGCTGGAAAATGATCAGCTCATTTATTTGCAGCGCAAACGCAAAACAGGTGCCAATCAGGTACATGTTGTTGCCGAAGGGGAAACCTTGTATGATATTGCACAGCAGCAGGGCATTCGTTTAGATGCATTGATGCAGCTGAATTTTTTAACGGCTAATCAGCAGCCTGCAACAGGTGAGCAATTGTATTTACAAGCACCTGCACCTGCAGCTCCAAAATTGAACAGTAAAAAAACAACAGCCTCTGTGCAGCAGGAGATCAATGAGTAGCATCCTGTAGTAACAGCAGAAAGACAAATTCATATTGTGCAGCCAAAAGAAACACTGTATGCCATTTCAAAAAAATATGAAGTGTCGTTATCCGAACTTCAGCAATGGAATCAGTTAACAGGAACAGATCTTAAAGAAGGAATGGAACTCATCATCATTAAATAACCGGCATGTCTTCAATTAAAGTTCACGATAAACAGTTTGTACCGTACATGACAGAAGATGTTGTGTTAAACCGTGTAAAAGAGTTAGCTGCAGCTATTGATGTGGATTATGCAGGAAAGCGTCCGTTGTTCATCGCCATACTGAATGGATCCTTTATTTTTGCTGCCGATCTGTTCAAGTACATTACCATTGAAGCTGAAATCTGTTTTATTAAACTGGCTTCTTACAAAGGAACAAAATCAACAGGGCAGGTAATTACAGCTATCGGTTTAGATACTGATATTGTAGACCGGCACATCATTGTACTGGAAGATATTATTGATACCGGTAAAACTATGAACGAGTTTTTACCACAGCTTCGTCATCAGCAGCCGGCTTCTTTAAAAATTGCTGCATTGCTGCACAAGCCCGAAGCCACAGCCTATCCTATCACAATTGATTATCTCGGATTTTCGGTTCCCAATAAATTTTTACTTGGTTATGGTTTAGACTATGATGGTTTAGGCCGCAATCTGAAAGAAATTTATCAGTTAGCAGATAACCCATCCTGATTTGCCATGTACTAACCGGCGGAGCAGGAGATATGTATGAACCAACGGTGCTTACTTTTGATTGCGTTGTTTGCTTTTGCTGCACAGGCGGATGCACAATATTATTTTCGTGGTCAGGTAAAAGATGCAAATGATGTTTCATTATCACTGGTGCGTATTCATGTACATTCTACAAATTCATTTTATTACTCGGGTTCAGGCGGCAACTTTGGTATCCCCTCGTCCCGATTAACAGACACCGTTAGTTTTCTCTTAAACGGATACGAAGAGAAAACACTGGTATTAAACAGTAAAGAGTTTAATCAGGTGCTGCTTAAAATCACATCGGCCAACAGCCGGCCAAAACGAAAATTACTTTCGTTCACAAAAGATAAAGAACTTGACAGGAATAAATGGTCAGGTGTATCGGGCGAAACCTATTCTGAACAAACTGAAAACGAATTTAATTTTACACAGCAATATCCTGCAACAGGTTTTGCTATGAATGTAGACAGAGCATCTTACAGTAATATCCGGAGGTTTATCAATATGCAATCTGCCGTTCCGCCGCATGCAGTGCGTATTGAAGAGATGCTGAATTATTTTCCTCAGGCATATACAGCTCCCGCAGCAGGTAAAACATTTCATGTACAATCTCAACTTACTGATTGTCCATGGAACACGGCAAGCAAGCTGCTGGTTCTTCAACTACACGCTAAAAAAATAGTGTACGATCATTTACCTCCAAGCAATTTTGTTTTTTTGGTAGATGTGAGTGGTTCGATGGATTTACCCAACCGGTTACCATTATTAAAATCAGCTTTTCGAATGATGGTGCAAAACATGCGTACTGTTGATACTATTTCGATGGTGGTGTATGGAGGTACGGTGGCTGTTGTATTGCAACCAACATCGGGCAGAGAAAAAGAAAAAATCATGGATGTAATTGATTCGCTTGCTGCAGGAGGAGATACTCCCGGCGAATCGGCTATCAGACAGGCGTATAGTCTGGCGCAAAGTCAATTTATAAAAGGAGGGAATAACCGGATTATACTTGCTACCGATGGTGATTTTAATGTGGGCGAAGTAAGTGAAGAAGCGTTGATGCAACTCATTACACAGAAACAGCAAACCGGTATTTATCTTACCTGTTTGGGTGTTGGTATGGGTAATTACAAAGATTCGAAACTGGAAGTGCTGGCTAAAAAAGGCAATGGCAACTTTGCTTATCTGGATAATGTAATGGAAGCAGAAAAAGTACTGGTGAAAGAACTGATGCAAACCTTGTATGCTGTTGCCGATGATGCGTATCTCAATGTAAGTTTTCAATCGAGGTACGTAAAAAAATACCGGTTAATCGGATTTGATAACCGCACTGATGCTTTAGCAGACAGTACCAGTACGCTTGAAGGCGGTGAAATTGGAACGGGCCATACTGTAACTGCAATGTTTGAAATTCAGTTAACAGACTTAGATATTCCGTCTGATGAAATGATTGCAACGGCCGAGTTGAGTTATCAGCCGGGTGATCAGCAACAAAAAATTACGGAACAGTACAATCTGCAGAATAATTATCAGCGATTACAGGATGCAGACAGCAGTATTCGGTTTGCAACTGCTGTTGCAACATTTGGATTATTGCTGAAACGTTCGTTGTATGTAAAAGATGCCGGATGGGATGACCTCATCCGTTTAGTACAAACATCGGCCAATACAAAAGACTACTGGCAAAGTGAAATGATAACGCTGGTGCAAAAAGCAAAACTCATTTATAAACCGCAACGACAGAAACGTTCACTGCTTAATAAAAGAAAAAGGGAGTAATTGTTTACTCCCTTTCTTCTTCATGTGCCGGTTTAAGATTCCTGCCGCTGCATATAAAACTGCCATGCAATCAGCAAAAACCCTGCGCCAGTAACAACAGGCGGCCATAATACTTTAACAGCAGAAACAAAACCAAGGTACAGCATTACAAACGCAAGCACAGAAAGTAAGAGCGAAGCAATCAGTAAACGTTGTTTCTTTTCCATTACTGCAGGTTTAATTATTAACGAAGCATATACAACTCATTAAATAAGAATTTAAATGTGCCATGTGTTTGCGAACGGAAACTGATCTCCGGTCCAAAGGCATATAATTTACCGGCACCAACTTTTGCAACAAAAGCAGCAACATTGTCCTGTAAATATTCCTGTCCCCATGCCCAGCCGCTGCGTAATGTTTTATCGCTGCCATACCATGCAATAGGAGTTACTTCTGCTTTTGCTATTGCATCTGGCGAAAGTTTAAACACGGGACTTTGTGCAAAAAATACATCTGCTTCTTTACCCATGCCCCATGCAGCAGGTTGCGTTACATCTACTTTTACACGCATCACACTGCCCGGGATATAAAATTTTTCGCCGGGCAGATTACGTTCTTTGCCGTTAAAGATTTCAACCAATGCATTTTTTACAGGTAATTTAAAATGATAAGCCAGATTGGTGCTGCTGCCAATGGTAACAATGGTGCCACCAGCTTCTGCAAATAATTTTAATTGCACAATAGAAGTATCGGCTGTTATTCGTCCCAATGTTTTTCTGTATTCTGCAGGAATATCTTCTGCTCTTGGTCCTCTGAAACCACCTCTGCCAGCAGTAACAGGAGGAATGCCCTCGCTTACAAATAAAATCACATCATATTTTTCACGGAGATTGCCAGCATCAATATCCTGCGCATAAATCACTGAATAATTAAAATGATGTTGTTCAAAAATCCATCGCATCCAGCCCGATGGCATTGAACCGCCATACACATCATACAAACCAATACGAACTGCTGATGCTTTTACTGCAGAACCCTCGGGTTTTTTTGTAACAGCTTTTGCCTGCACACCAAAATCTTTGGCAGCTTTTTCTAAAACCGCTGTTGCTTTTGAATTAGCGGCAACATAAAAAGAACCGGTTGAAGCACCGGAGTTAAAACGAACTACTTCAACCCCTGCCTGCAACAAATCATTCACCGCAATAAATACATTGTTACTTCGTGCATCTAATACATAACCTGCAGATGAATTTGTGAATATGGCTTTGGGCGATTGAATTTCTCCATATGCAACAGCATCAAACGGTCCATCAAAACCATTGAGTATACGATCGAACTGAATACCCATGGTGTAAGCCGGTGTCCATCCTGCAGCATCGTATGGACGCACTGGCGGTCCGCCGGGATATAAAAAGTCATTGGGATGATCCTGCGGTTCAAACATATCCAACACATGCGGACGAAAAGCCTGATTGGTTTTTACTACATACGAACCGGCTGGATAAGTTTTTCCTTCTACTGTAAAATTTGCACTGGCTTTGTGTACACGTACACCAGACATGATTAATGCATTTACAAATTTTACAGCGGTTGAAAAATCGGCCTGATCTGCAGGAATGATATAACCTCTGGGATCACGGAGTTTTAGATCGGTAAAAATGGCATCAAAATATTTTGCCGGAATGGTATCTGCAAAGCGTTGTTCTGCAGCTCCTGCCTCCGGTTGTTTCTGATCTTTTTTATATGCTTCGTTAATCGCTTCAATTTTTTTGGGTGATAAAGACCAGTTGTTTTGATTGCCTCTGTTAATGGAATTTTTTCCCATGCGGTAAATATTAAACAACACATGTTCTTTATTACGAACAGCATAATCTAATACTGCATAGTTTAAAGAAACTGAATAGTCAATTGACTGACGGAACAACCAAACCTGCGGTATTACAGGATTAGGCGTTGCAGCATTCGGTATTAATCTGGAAGGAACCAGCGGAACCTTTGATGGTGTTGGGTTTCCAATGATCTCCGTTAACAGTCCAACAATATTATGAAAGTAAGCAGTGGTGCGTAAGCCGCCGTTCCACCAGGTAGAAAATACAGAGCCGCCTCGTTGTGTATAACCGGGCTTGCCTTCTTCATTCAACCGGTTGATCATTGCTGCACCAACACCGTCAATACCTGTTACCAATAAAGGATCGAATACATAATTGAAGGGATCACGGTAAGGCGGACCTGCAACCACTGATCCTGCAGGACCAGATTGATGATGATTGTATAAAATCTGCGGTATCCATTCAATGTATTGCTGACGGCTCATGTTTTTTGTTTCGCTCATGTTCATCATATAAAAGTCACGGTTGTTATCATGACCAATATATTTTTGATACAGTTTCGGCAAATTATTATACGAACGTTTCAGTGTATCTGCATTCCGCATATACCAGTTGGATACAAGCTCCTGTCCATCGGGATTGGCATGTACAAATAAAATAATTGCATTGTCAAGTATCCGCATTGTTTCAGGATCTTTCCTGCTTACAAATTGCCACATGGTTTCTATGAGTTGATGTGCGCCTACCGTTTCTGTTGCATGCAAACCGCCATCAATCCATACTACTGCCTTGCCTTCTGCGGCCAGTTGATGTGCATCTGCATCGCTAAGATTTTCTGCACGGGCCAGTTTTTGTGAAATCTCTTTATACCGGTTAATATTTTTGATATTAGCAGGAGAGGAAACAATCATCATGTATTGTGTCCGGCCTTCTTCTGTTTTACCAATATCAACCAATTGAACACGGTCAGATGCGGCAGCAATTTTTTTAAAATACGCTTCTGTTTGTGTGTAGGTGGCAAGACGGTAATTATCGCCAATGTTAAAACCGAAATGCTCTTTGGGCGACGGGAGGTTTTGTGCGGTAGAAATGCTGAAAGCTGATAGCAGCAGTACAAGACTGAACAGAAGTACACGTTTCATTCCAAGCTGGATTTATGCAGTTAATGAATAGATTGAATAACTGCATGGCCAAAACGGCTTACAGATATTCTCATGCTGACCAACTAAAGGTATTAAGCAGCAGCTATATTACCGTGATGAATTTATGAGCGGTAGTGTATGAGTAACCGGTTACCGGGTTATTCCAGCACTTCACAGAAATATCCATTTGAACGGACGAGTGTAAGAATCTTTTCAATGCAGATTTCTGCACTTTCTATACGGAGAATTTTATCACAATCGTGCAGATCAAAATTGATACGGCTGTCCGGAAAGTATTGAAGCAGCAATGCAAGCAGCGGTTCTGTTTGCTGCGGTTCCTGTACATTGGTTTTAAATACTTCGATCATTTATATTCTTGTATTCAGTTTGAAACTGTTTGAAATAATGGTGCGTCATCGTGGTCGGTGAAGACACCGACCATGGCGTCTAATTAATAATTGTTCTTCATTTATTTTGATGAATGACCAGTGCATTGCCATCAGGGTCAAGAATCTGTATAAAAGTTCCCAGATTCGTATCATTCATCATTTGTATTTCAATGCCCTGTTTACTCAGCTCATGCATTTCCGTTTCCATATTTTCTGTTTCCAGAAAAATGCCATGTAGTGAGCCGGCCTTCATTTTAGTTTCGTAAAAAGGCCACCAGTTAACCAGTGTAATAGTAGTTGTCTGGTTGGGAAAGCCAAGCTGTACCCATGTTTTGCCATTATCAAACGGAGCTTCAGCAATCATACAGAAACCAAGTTTCAGATAAAACGCTTTTGCCCTTGCCTGGTCGGTAACGGGAATGGATATTACTTCGATGGCTTTCATGTAGATTGATAATTCTCATCATAACTCACCATCCATTGTACATTAAACTTGTCAGTACACATACCAAAGTAAGCACCCCAGAACATTTTATCTAATGGAATAGTTACTTTACCTCCTGCAGAAAGTGCAGCAAATAATGTCTTTGCTTCATCTTCACTTTCTGTGCTGATGGAAAGATGAAAGTTGTTACCTATAGATACATGCTGCCCCATTGATTCCAACGCATCTGTACCCATTAACACAGTTCCATTGCCAATTGGTAATGCAATGTGCATGATCTTGTCCTGTTCATATGCAGGTACACGATCTTTTTCCGGTGTGTCTTTAAACCTTTGCAGCATAGCAAACTCGCCACCAAAAACAGATCTGTAAAACAGAAATGCATCTTCGGTTGTGCCCGGAAAGTTCAAATAAGGATTCACTGCTCTCATAATTGTATAATTGAACTGTGATTATTTTTCTGCAATTTCTTTCAGTTTTGCTAATGCTTTCGGCCACAACTGTTCAAACATATCTTTAAACTCTTTGTTAATGTCCATTTCAATATCTACAGTAGTCATGCCGTTCAATTCGGTAAGTGTATAATTTTCATGAGAGCCCGACCAGGGTTTAACTCTTTCACTTGTTGTGTCTTCCACACCATCCTTTACTTCGCCCAAATGCTCAAACGACATATATTCAAACGGCCTGTTAACGGCAATCCTGCTCACCATTCCTGCACCATTGCCATCAAGGAATAAAACTTTGGTACCTTCTTTCCAGTTGTCAGTGACGGCATGGGAAGCTTCGCTGAATGCGCTGGTCCATTGTCTGTAAGTGGCATCGTTCCAGAGTATTTGCCACACATGCTCTTTTGAAGCGTTGATCTCTACAGAGAAATTGATTTTTTCCATATGCTTGTTTTTAGATGAACGGTTTGAGTTATAAGGAATGAATGTTGAATTTGTATTGTAGTAAATTCATAAGACAACAGAATCGTTTAGCCTGAAATTCATAAAATATTAATCACATTAATTTTATACAAACTTTTTTCACTTTTCAATGATGAGTGTCAGATCTTCTTTTTAATTTTTAATTTCTGCTTCGCCTTCTCTTCATTTTCTTTTACACGAAACTGCACAATCTGTTTTACCAGAGCCAACGGCAGGGGTTGATCAAGCGGAAACTGTACAGACCCTTTTGCTCCTTTATAAACCGAAAGCTCTTTTTGAAAAGCAGTAATACCCGTTGGTGCAGGATAAAAACCAATGTGATGTTTATATGCAGCAAAGTGTACCAGATTGCCATGTAAAATAAACGTAGGAATACCATAGCTGATGGTTTCTGCTGCAGCAGGGGCTGCTTTTGAGATGGTTGTTCTCATTTGCTCCAGACCTTTACGTATAGGTGCAGGAAAATCTGCAATGTATGAATCAATGGTTGCCGGTTGAGCTGCTGTTTTTTTCATGTGCTGTTTGAGTTGAGTTAAGAATATTTGAAGTAACGATGCATTGCTTCATCCGCCTCCTTGCAACTGATCACTGCAAAACTAATTGCAGTGATTAAATGATGAAGGGTGCAAATACGTACTTCTAAGGGGTTGCTTGCGACAGGTGAATACGTTATTTTTATCTTCTAATTTAAGCCATAAAAAATGAAACACATATCAATCCTTGTTCCTGCCGGACATACCAGTGTAACGAATATTGAAGGAACACATCAGATTTTCAGTGAAGTAAACGGATTGCTCATGGCCATGGGCAAGGAGCCGATGTTTCAGATTCAACTGGTGGGCTTATCTCCTGAAATCAGTCAGCGGAACGGATTGTTTACCATTAAACCCGATGTATTGCTGCAGGATGTAAAACAAACCAATCTCATTATTATTCCTGCTGCAATGGGCGATCAGCAAAAAGCATTTGAACTCAACAAAGAATTTATTCCATGGATTGTTCAGCAATATGAAGCAGGAGCGGAGCTGGTGAGTTTTTGTATTGGCGCATTTATTCTGGGCGGTACCGGTTTGTTAAACGGAAAACAATGCACTACACACTGGCGGTTTATCAATGAGTTCCGACAAATGTTTCCTGATGCACATGTGGTGGATGATAAAATTATGACGGAAGATGCCGGCATTTATACCAGTGGCGGGGCTTATTCGTATGTGAACCTTGTTGTGTACCTAATTGAAAAATATGCAGGAAGAGAAATTGCCATCATGATAGCCAAAGCATTTATGATTGATATTGACCGTGTAAGTCAATCGCCGTTTATTATGTTCCAGGGACAGAAAGCACATGAAGATGAACCGGTAAAAAAGGCACAGGCATTTATTGAACAGAATTTCCAGGAAAAAATTACGGTTGATCAGCTGGCCTCCATGCTGGCACTGGGCCGCAGAAATATGGAACGCCGGTTTAAAAAGGCAACCGCCAATACGGTGGTGGAATATATTCAGCGTGTAAAAATTGAAGCGGCGAAAAAAGAACTGGAAACCAGCCGTAAGAATATTAACGAAGTCATGTATGATGTAGGTTATTCCGATACAAAAGCATTCCGTACAACATTCAAAAAAATCACCGGTCTGTCGCCCATTGATTACAAGAAGAAATACAATAAGGAAGCGATGTATGCATGACAGGAAGTATCGTTCGCAAATTATTCTTTTTGGTACTCCAGTAAATCTCCCGGCTGACAGTCCAGCACTTTGCAAATAGCTTCCAGCGTACTGAAACGGATGGCTTTTGCTTTGCCGGTTTTGAGGATGGAAAGATTGGCCAGCGTAAGATCTACCTTTGCTGAAAGCTCATTCAAAGACATTTTTCGCTTGGCCATCATTACATCTAAGTTTACAACTATCGGCATAGTTAAACAGTTAATTCGTTTTCAGATTGCAGTTCAATTCCTCTTTTAAAAATCTGCGCAATAACATACAGAGCAACACCCATAAAGACCCATACATCGTTACCTCCAATCTTCAGCTTATCCGGTGAGGGCATTTGTACCGACTGCTCGATTAGTCTTGTTGTATAATTACTGCCAATAGTTGAGAATAAGCCGATAGCAAGACACAGATACGATATAAAAAACAGGAAGCTTCCTACTTCTTTACTGAATGGTTTTGCTAAACTCAGTTTTTTATCATGCAGCAGTTTAATGAGCAGATAAAAGATGGTTGCTTTTAACACCGCAACGAGTGACATTATAAAAGTAATGACAACAAAATACACCCGGTCATATGTATACAAACCGGATAAGTCAATATGACCCCAAAAGTTTTTGGCAATGTTCAGGTTACCGGTCATGACTATTACAGAATTAACAATGATGCCGCCTGCTTCAATACTTACACCAATAAAGATGAGCCAGGAAAGCACGTACAATATTTTTAATGCCAGATTGTTACTTAAGTTCATGATGAAGTGATTTTAATGATAATGCAAATATAAATAAATATTTATTGAAAAACAATAAAAATGTAAAATAATTTGATAAATGGGATGTTTTCCATTTTATCAGAAGGGGCGATGTTCTTTTACATAGTCCCTTCAACTGCTTCATATCAAAGACTGAATTTTTGTGGAAGTAATATTATTGGATGGGGCCTGTTCAACAGAAAATGTGCAATAGAATTCTTTTGCTGATTTACTTTTTATTGTTGAAGGTATACTTTAATGAGAGGCATGGATTATCAGAATACCTGCCGTTTGAAGAGAGTGATACTTTAACAATAAACGTAGCAAACAGATTGGGCAGAATACGCAACTGAATTCCCGGTCTTAATGCAAATTGAAATTCTGAGATGTTTATATCTGTCAGTTGAGTGACTGTTTGCATTCCATTAGCAGTTATTTTTTCGAATTGCTGTAAGTGTGCTCTCAAATATTGGAAACCTGCACCGAGGTTAACCCTGAATCTTTTTGAAGAGTCTCTGAAAAGATAATTGGCAGTCACAGGAATTTGAAATCCTATCAACGTGTAATAGTTTTCTGCATTGTTAACCCGTGTTTTAAAATCCTGCCCTTTAAAGGATGATATACTTACATCCATGAACAATTTGCTATGGATTGATTTGCTGATACCAAACTCAGCTCCTTCACCAACAAAAGTTTTTCCGGATTTAAACGTAACTCCAAAAAACTGAAAAGAAGGTTCAACTGCCTCTTTAAATAAAATGTTAGTAGAACTGTAACCGATTCTGACGGAGAGCAGTTCTTTGGTTTTCTGTCCGAAAGAAAAACCAGAACTGCATAATAGAACGAAAAGGAAGAAACAGTTTTTTTTCATTTTAGTACTATTGTTGCGAAAGCAGTTAGTTATATTTCCATATCAATCGTAGATTTCCCAATCAGAGTAATAAAACCACAATTCTTTTCCCTGCTTCATGTATGTAATCATTCTCTTTTTAGGCTTTTCAAGCTTTTTTGTTTTCTCATTAAAAATGAGTGAACCATCATTATCGTAAGATATGATACCTTTTTTATCACACGCATCAAGTAGCAATACTTTTATATAGAAGGTGCTTTCTTCTTTTCCAGTTACAATGCCTTTTGCATTACATTCGTCATTATCATACCTGTATTCTTGAAATTTTGAAACAAAACCATATTTGTAATTGAAAATAACTGTATCGCCAACATCATAATTACCGAATTCATTTTTCTTTTTAATCAAGTCTTCTTGTTTCGCTTTCTCCCAATAGTCTTGACATTCCTTAACTTGTTCATTTAGTTTTATCGATTTTCCGGTTAATTGTCTGTGGAAACTGTTGAAAATAATGCCTGTCATATCTTCCGGGTGGTAAACACCTAAAGAATTGAAGTATTTTGAAAGTCTCGAACCTCGCCATAAACCCCAATTGTTTCTCATCCACATTCCAAATCCAAAATGATATTTGCCTGAAAACTCATCTTCTGTCAAGACTTTTATTTTTGTTTTAGTACTGTCAGCAAACATACTGTCAAGCTGCTTAAGACAATCATCTAAGTCGGTTGGAATATATATTGAGTCAGCTAAAATTTTTCCCTTGTTAACTGTCGTTTTGTTTTTTTGGCCATTTGCATAAAAGCAAAGGAAAAGAGTTAATATGATAATCAGAGTCTTCATTGGATTATGGTAACTGGTAAATAGAAACAACTTTTATGAATTTCATGTTTTCCAAAATGTTTGATTCCCATCAATTACTCAATGCACTCTTCAGATTGCACAACACACATCGATCAGCTAACTTATTCACTCACTTTAATCCTAACCCCTTCACTATGACTTGTAAACTCAGGCGCATACATACATTGAATGGTAGTGATACCACTGCTGTAGTTTCCCGCATGTGTAATGAACAGGGCGTATTCAAACACATAGGTGCCCTTGTTTAACCAGCCAAAGAAAAAGTTGGTGCTGGCATCTTTGGTGCTTTCATAATAACCAAGACCACCCTGCCATTTATAAGAGCTGATTACATTCACCGGCTCCATACAACTTGGTCGCATATCTTTCATGTGTACATATTCCATATTACGGTCAACACGTAGTTCAATGCGTACTTTTATTTTATCACCCACTTTTAATTCGTCGCCTTCGTTTACAGGAGTGAGCACAGGTCCATTGCCAGTATTGCGTTCAACAAAATATTTCTTCTGCAATTTCAATGGTGTTTCCGCTGAGGAGATTTTGTCTAAGTTTTCAAAGTATTGCCAGTAAGCACTTCCCCAACTAGGGCCCCCTAAATCCCCCTTTAGGGGGACTTGGTTACTGGTCTTAACAGTAACTGTAATATTTCCCATCTCCGGTTTTACAAAACTGCCTTCAATACTCCGTTTAAAATAACCTGTTCCTATCTCTGTTTTTTCTGTTGAAGTAGTGAACAACTGATCACCTGCTTTGATTTCAACAACAGGTTCGGTTGCAATCCATTCACCACCCTGTAACAACAATGCATAACAGGCTTCAGCCGTTGCAATGGTTGTTTTCCAGTTCTGTGTTTGTTTTTGTTTCAGCAACCATGTTTTGAGATCACTCACTGCTTTTTGATCATTGCTT
Source organism: Chitinophagaceae bacterium (assembly GCA_022841365.1). Lineage (GTDB taxonomy): Bacteria > Bacteroidota > Bacteroidia > Chitinophagales > Chitinophagaceae > Lacibacter. The sequence continues at coordinate 14,640 of JALHRP010000020.1, forward strand.
ACATCATTGAATACTTCAATCATCAAGGCCTGTGCTTCAACAGGAGCCTGGTACCAGTAATAACCGGCATTGAATTCTTTCCAGTACATACCCATCTCTTCACTCAGCAATGCATTTTCTTTTAAGGAACTCACTATAACTGTTGCTGTTTTAAGATCCTTACTGCGATGCAAGGCCAATGCAATCATTCCCTGCATATACTTGCTTTGCTGCAACCAATACTGCTGACTTTGTTTATAATAATAATCATAGGCGGTTTTGCTTGCTGCAACTACTGGTACATCTTTAAAGAAACTCCGCATATACAAGTATTGAACCTGGATATTGCTGAGTTGATTGTTTTTCAACTGAGCTTTATGCTTGATCAAATAATCATAATCTTCTTTTAATTTCTGATCGAGATAAGGAATTGCCTTCGCCAATATCGCATTGATCGCTTTCTCCTGTTCTTTAGGTAATGCATTCAGCTTTTTTAAATGACCGATCCCTGTTACAATATATTGTGTAATGTAACGATCATCGGGTCCGCCTTTGAACCATACAAAACCGCCATTGGTTGATTGCATGCCTTGTAACTGTGCCATTGATTTACTCAGCTCACTGCTCATACGGATCATATCAAACAGCAATGCAATATTTTTCTTTTGCTGTTCTTCATTCTTTGCCTGTAAAACCCAGGGTGTTTCCTGTAATAAAACAGATTTCAGTTCTTCATTCTTTTGCAGGTTACTTTGCAGTGCGGCCCCCTCCCGACCTCCCCCGGAAGGGGAGGGGGTTGCCCATTTTTCAAAAACCGCTTTAATGCGTGGAAGTTTATTAGTGATATGCGATGCTAAGGCGTTTGCATAAAACCTGTTCCATGTTTGCTCCGCACATTCGTATGGATACTCCATTAAATAAGGCAGGGCCTGTACAGCATACCAAACAGTGTTGCTGGTAAATTCAATGGTGAATTTATGATGCGTTAAACTTTCGCTTTTATTGTTGATCAATTTTTCAAAGCTGAATGTTTTTGTGCCATCGCCACGCATGGGCAGTGGTAATGTTTCTGTTACCAGCATACGGTTAGTGAGTACAGGAAGGATGGCTTCTTCTCCATCAGATTTGTCTTCTGCTTTAGCTATGATCCGATACGTTAATGCTTCATTGAAATTATACGGAACTTCTGTTCTGAATTTCACCACTGTGCTTTGATTTGCTCCAACAGTGAAGTGCTGTACAGGGAATGTGTTCTGGAACCAACCATCAACCGGTTGCATGGTAGCTGTGTTGATGAGTTGAAGATTACTAACACCGGTGATTTCTTTGTTGGTAAGATTGCTGATCTTGGCAGTGAATTCAAACCGATCACCTTCACGCAGAAAACGTGGCGCAAATGGTTGCACCATCAGGTCTTTTTGTGTGATGATGGATTTTTCAGAAATACCCAGCGACAGGTCTTTTGTATGTGCCAGCAATAACCATTTCCATTTGGTGAGTGCTTCGGGCATGGTAAAGCTGAAACTGATGTTACCTGCTGAATCTGTTTTGAGATCAGGAAAAAAGAAAGCGGTTTCATTAAAGTTTTTACGAACCTGCACATCGCCTGAAGAAATTGTTTCGTTTGTTTTCTTTCTTTTTTCACCAGTAACGAACATTTCGCCTTCTTGTGTACTTACTGATGAACTGTCTGTAGTTGAAGCCTGGCTTGCTATACCTAAACTCATATTCTCTGGCATTCCTGATGCAAATATTGGTGACGAAGGTATTTCAGGGTCTTTAATTCCTTCCTGATCGATTTTTCCAACACGCATAAATCTACTTGATTTGCCAATCCGGACGAAGGATGAACTATTCCAAAACTCAATCATCATATCATATCTTTTATCAAAAGCTTTCCAACTTTGCGTTCGCCATTCTCTTTTCCATGAATTGATGCTTGTAAAACCGGCACCACTCCATCCGTTATTGATATAGTTAACAGGATGCAGATCAGGTTTGCTCCAACTATGTGGTTGAAACTGATCCAATGAAGCATCGTACATAGAGGTTAGTAATTCAGCGGCCACTTTATCTCCTTTATAACCACTGATCTTTACTTTCCATTGTTCCTCACTGCCGGGTAATGTTTTATCACGGAAGGTTTCATAACTGATGCTGAGTTCTTTGTTGGTCCATGGTACAGCAACATATCTTGTAAAGCTGAAGAAACGATTGTGTTTTACAAATGAATAACTGTAACCAAAACCACCTCTTTCTTTTTCTGTTACTGCAACTGTTTGTTGCTTTTGTTCATTGTTGAGTTGATGGTAACGAATGTTGCTGATGTCTTCTTTCGGATCAAACTGAATCAGAAATACATCTGCTGCACTGCTGCCATAAGCAATGCTTGCTGTTGTGCCGGGTTCTGCTGTAACAACAGAAGGAAGCTTCCACACATATTCAGGTGAATTGCTGTTCTTTTGTTTTGCATCTGTTAACTGCACATAGGTTTGATTTTTTACTTCGTTCCCTTCTTTGTCTTTGGTTGTTGCTTCTATAATATACCAACCTGCAGACCACTGACCACTGACCACTGACCATTCGCCGCTAAGTTTTGAACTGTCTTTTTTCTCATACACTTTCTCTAATTTCTCCCAGCTTGCTTTTTCTGTTTCATTGTTGTATTCATCATTCGGGAAATCGTTTACATACTCTCTTTCATTCATGATAAACTGATCCGGCTGATCCCAATAACGTTCACGAATCAATCGGGTAGGGGCTTTCAGCTTGTGCATAGTTACTGTAACATTGCTTTTTACAAATTCACCCATCATATTTTGTGTACTGATGTTGATGAACTTTAAATTGTCGGCCGGTAGCATTTCACCTTTGGGTAAACTGATTTGTAATTGCAATGATTTATACCCCACACTGATTGTGGTTTCAGCGCTTCTTGTTTCACCATTGAGATCGGTGATATCAGCAACAATCTTATAATCAAAAACAGGTTCTAATTCTTTTCGTACTTTTTTATCCGGAATTGCAGTGAACACAATCTCAAATGTGCCATCGGCTTTTGTTGTTGTTTCACCATTTGCAATTTCCTGTTCCTGCATTTCGGGCCAGCCCCATTTCCAGCTCAACCATGGATAAGGTAAACGAGGTTCACGAACCACACGATATTTTACCAAAGCGCCGTCAATATTATTGCCTGCATATGCTTTTGCATTACCTATAACAGTGATCTTGTCATCTACACGATAGCTTTTGGTGATGGGTTGATACTCTGCATAAAATTTCGGACGCTTGTATTCTTCTACTGAAATAGATGTTGCAGCACCTGTTGTGTTTTCTTCGAGACGGAAGTCACCGTTCATTTTCCCGACAGGCAATACGAATTTACCGGAGTAAGAACCGAATTCATTACCGGTTACTGCAATGGAATCAATTTTTTCGCCATTGGCATCATACAAAGTGATCTTTGATTTCAGCCCTGCAACAATTTTTGGTTTTGCTGTGGAGGCATCTTTGGTTGTAACAATCCCTTTGAAATAAACTGTTTGACCGGGGCGGTAAATAGAGCGATCCGTAAAGAAAAATACACGGCGTTCTTTTTTCTCATCAATCGGTTCTTTCTTTCCCTGATATACATAGGCATAAGCACGGTCGTCTAAATACAAAAAGTCATTTTCATAACGCACTTCAAGTGTTCTGTTATACGAATCTTTGCCAGGTGCTTTTGTAATACGAAAGTTGCCATTGGCATTGCTGGTATAGGTATCTGCTTTTGTTTGAATGTAGGTGCGTTGATCATAATTGTAAACGCCTTCCCACAACACAATATTTGCTTTTGCCAACGGCTGACCGCTTTCACGGTTCACAACAAAAAACTCATTGCCATTATGCATCCATGCAATATTGCTTACATGAAAGTATTGTGCAGCAAGAATATTTTTGCTTAATGCAAAGTTTTCATCGGCACTTGCAAGCAGCATATAACTGCCGGTTGGTAATAGATTTATTTTTATTTCTGTTGAGTGTTCCTGATGATCGTCACTTGCGGGTAAACTGTAATTAAAATTTGTGATTGCAGGCAGGGCAGTAATTTTTTTCCAATACTCATCTTCCCAGTTACGGTTCTGCAGTTCTTCAAATGCTTTCTTATCCATTTTCACAATACGGAAAAAGGCTTTGCTGATATTACGGTAGCTAAGCATGGATCGGAAGGGCTTGCCTGGAACATTTACTTTCTCTGTAATGATGGAAATGTCTTTCTGTTCAATACTAAACAGTAAGTTGTTGCAATTGGCCTTTCCTTCGCTTTCTGTTTTTTGGGCCATTACTTCTTTACAGATGGCTGCAGCTTTTTGATAATAGTATCTGGGATTGAGTTCGTCATTGGTTTTATGTTTTTTAAAATCATAAGTAGCAGCAAAATCTGTGTAGTCTTTTGCCAACAGGTAAGAAGCCTGTGCTGCTGCCGGTTGATTGCTGTATTGTATGATGAGATGCTGCAGTGCAGAACGATACAGCTCATTCTTGTTTTCATGTGTGGATACCCGGTTTACAAAAACAATCCGGTGCAGGTCTGCATCAATCAGTGCATCGGGCTTTGCATCATTGAGATGAAAGCGTATGAGTTGTTGATACAACTGCAATGCTTTGTGTTGTAACGAAAGTGAATCGGTTGTAATAAATTTTTGTGTCACAAAACCGGCAGCCGGATCAAATGCTGTTGCTGTGCTGATTTCGAATGCATCCGCAGGCTTTGTAATACTGCGTTCATCATTTTCAAAATATGCTATTGCACGAAAGCCCAGCAGATCAAATAAAGTGGGGCGGAGGTGCCGCACAGTACCTTTAGTGATGATGGGCTCAAACGCATCCAGTGTTGTTTGCTGCAACAGTTTTTCATTTTGCACAGAAGCCAGATAGAGTTTGCTGATCTGTTGATGAAAATCATCAACACTCCATGTTTCAGGATCGGCTTTTGTAAATGATTTTGTGTTGGTACGGTCGTACAGTTTCCAGCGGTTGTTCTGAAAATATTGCCAGTATGCTTCTGCCAGTAAGTTGTTTAATATAGAAGTGACGGGTTCTGCAGCACTGCCAATTTCTTTTTCAATCTCTTTAATGGTTTTTATATCTGCATCTTCTTCTTTTATCTGCTGCAGGCTTACACGAAATAATAAAGCTTTAATGAGTTGTCCATTATTCTTTTCTTTTTTAGCAGCAGCATAAATGGTCTTTACTTCTTTTAAAGTCGATTCAGGAAGTCCTTTTTTATTGATGAGGTCATCCACCTTTTTCCAGGCAGCAGTATAATTAAATTTCGATTGGGCTTCTGTCATGGTAAAAATGGAAAAGAGTAAAAGGGTTATCAGAAAAATACGTTTCAACAACATGCGTTCTGTTTTTTTGTAAGGTATAAAATTACTGTGATGATGGGATGCAAAGAAAGGATAGTTTACATAAAGAAACTTCATCCAGCCACAGGTATGGCATACCTCTAAGGTATGCCATACCTGATCCGCAAATCCTTTAACGAATCTTTATGCAGTTTGGCTTTAACCACGTTGCTCACTTTCACATCTATTAACCAAACAAAGGAGGTTTTTATGAACAGAATTTTTACACTTGTTACATTGTTGGTTATCAGCACTTCGGCTCTGGCATGGAATCACAACACAAGAGTGAGCATCAGCAGCATGAGCAATGCGCCCATCCGTGTATTTATTGACGGGCAGCGGATTCGTGATCATGAGCAGAACATCCGCATCAGTGATCTTACTCCCGGTTATCACCGCATTCAGATTTACCGTGCTGTTGCCAATCAGCGCAGGCGTTTTGGAAATCAACAGCAAAATCAACAGGGACAACTGATTTATAACGGCACAGTAAACATTCGAAACGGTATGCATACCGATATTATCATCAACCGATTTGGCCGTGTGTTTACAGATGAACAGCCGATAGACGATCGTTTTGATGATGACTGGAATAGAGACGACCGCTGGAATAATAATGATAACCGCTATGATTACAACCGTGGACAAACCATGAGCAATGATCGTTTTCAGCAATTAAAACAGGCGGTGGAACGTGAACATTTTGATGATAATAAACTGGATTTACTCAAATCGGTTTTGCCTAACAATTCGGTGAGCACCGCACAGGTAAGGGAGCTGGCACAATTGTTCAGCTTTGAACAGAACAAACTGGAGTTTGCAAAATTTGCTTACAAATTTACTGCAGACAGAGGCAACTATTTCCTGGTAAATGATGTCTTTCATTTCGGAACCAGTAAAACAGAGCTTACAAGATATATTGCAGGCTACAGAGATTAAGTAAGAACATCTATTGATTGTGAAATAGCTCCCCGATTGATCGGGGGGCTTTTTTTATTCAAAAAATAATTTTTATCAATAAGTAAACACGGCCTGTTGTGCCTGGCTAAATCATTACACTACCGGCTTTGTAGACAGAAACAGAATGTCTGCAAAAAAACCGATGCTTCAGATTGCCCGCATTTTATTTCCTTTGGCTTCATGTGTTAGTTCAGCCAAGCCCAGTTTTTCCATTAATGGAGGAATATACATGCCAAAGCGGCCACGAAGTCCTTTCTTTAAACCATACCATCCACCCACAGGATTTTTTTCTGAGCGGCCCCATGCTTCAACTGTATTTTCTTTTGCCGGTTTCTGTTCATCTGCACTGCCAAGTTCCATCCAGTCTCCATGTTTTTTTAACATGGAATGCAGATCGGCAAGACAACGGTAATCATAATGCAAAACAGTTTTCCCTACCGTGCATACTAAAATATCTTTACCATCTTTGCTGTCTTTGTGCATGGTATAGTCCGATGAAAGAGGCGGAGTCTTTAACATCCATGGACTTTCTTTGGTTCCTTGTTCTTTTGCCATTTTTTTAAGAATAAAGTTAGCACTACTTACAGCATTTTAAAAGACCGATGTTTTAGTATTCATTTTATGTGTACGCAGTTTTTCCTGTTTTGTATATCCGTTGCAACATATGAAATACATCGGGGTGATTTGATTGTAACAGATCCGGTTGCTTAAAAAAGTATTCTGAAACAACAGCAAAAAACTCAGCTGTATTGGTGGTCGCATACATGTCAATATCTGATCCGTTTATTCTTATCTGCTGCATGGTTGTATGCATCAACTGTTTCCACTGATCAATATATTTCCGTTCCAGAATAATTTCGGGCACACCGTCTATTGTTCCATCCATTTTATCTACCAGATGAACAAATTCATGAATGGCTGTATTGCGTGTATCATTGTTGTTGATGAACCCCTGCCTTACCTGCCATTTGGTTAATACCATTGCATACTGCAATGCGCCAGTACCTACCATACCTGCAATGTTTCTGTCAGTTCCATGCTGATCAAATTCTTCATTGAAAGCACCGGGGTATAACAACACTTCGTGGAGGTTGATGTATTGCCAGTCTGGTATCGCAAACACCGGAATGATGGCGCCTGCCGCAATGAGTATGCGGTCGAGGTCTTCTGCTTCAGCATGAATGCCGGTTATTTTTACGGCAGATAAAAACTGATCAATCCGTTGTTCAAAATGTTCTTTTCCTGCTTCGTCCAGCTCACGGTAAAATGTAACATAGTCATGCAACAGTTCTTTGTAATTCTCCGGCAGTTGATCAAGTGGTTTGGGTTTTCTGATTCTGAATGCAATCAGCACAATTAAAATAATGAGGAATAGGACAAGTAATATCTGTAATACTAAAACCATAAGGGGATGAAGGTAAAGTTTCTTTTATCACGCCGAGTTGCAGAGTACGCAGAGGGGAGTTATTTTATTGATGTTTTTCTGCGCTCTCATTTTCTCTGCGTGAATGAATTGCTTGCAGAAGTAAAAAATGCAGAATCATGGTTATCCCAAAAATCCCATAAATCCCAGTTCAGACAGTTTAATCATTCAACGCCTGATACGTTAATGCTCTTAATTTTTCTACCACTTCACCTTTTGTAGTGCTTTGCAGTTGACGATAAAATAACAGGACGATTTTTTCTTTTGGATCAACCCAATAAGAAGTAGCAAAAGCACCGCCCCAGCTGTAAGTGCCTGCCTGTGCAGGTGTGCGACCGCTTCCTTTTTCTGTAATTACACTAAAACCCAAACCAAAGGTGTCGCCTGCACGAAATGGTACATCGCCAATTTGATTCGTCGTCATCATACGTACTGAGTTGCGACTTAAAATCCGTTTGCCATTGTATTTGCCATCGTTCAGCAACATTTGCAGAAAAACGGCATAGTCATAAATGGTAGATGATAAACCTGCGCCGCCTGAGTAGTAAGTACTTGGTTCCAATGCATATTCGGGTGTTACATCTTTTCCATTGAGCACATTGCTGTGCGATTGATAAAGTTTACCGGTTGAATCTTCACGATACATGGTCACAAGCCTTGCAGCTTTTTCTTTTGGCACCATAAAATAAGTATCCTTCATGCCCAATGGTTCAAAGATGCGTTGTTTGAAAAAATCATTCAACGTCATTCCTGAAATCACTTCCACCAGACAACCAAGCAAATCATTATTTAAACCATAGGTCCATCTTTCGCCGGGCTGATGCATCAATGGTAATTTTGCAAGACGGTTCATCGCATCCAACAGGTTATCATTCTTTATACCAATGCCTGCTGTAAGACTATGTTTGGCGTAAATAGCATTGGCTTCACGACTTCCTATTTGTGCATATCCAAGTCCGGAAGTATGCGTTAATAATTCACGGATGGTAATTTCTTTTTTTGCAGGAACAGTTGTGTAGGTAGTATCAGCTAAATTAAATTTATCAAGCACCTGTTGTTTTTTAAATGCCGGAATATATTTTGAAACCGCATCGTCGAGTAACAGTTTTCCTTCTTCAAACAAAATCATGATGGCCACACTGGTAATGGCTTTTGTTTGTGAAGCAATGCGGAAAATATCATCTTTTTGCATGGGCTTTTTTGTTTCCAGATTGCTGTACCCCGCAGCTTTGTAGTAAGCAATTTTTCCATTGCGGATAATCATTGCTACACCGCCACTCATCCAGCCTTTCTGCACCCACTCATTCATTTCTCTGTCCAAACGTTTTAGGCGTTCGGTTGAAAAACCTGCGGCTTCTGCAGTGGGGACAGGAATAATTTGTTGAGCAGCAACGATTGCATATTGCAATACAATCACTACAAGCAGGATCAATTGTTTTTTCATTTTCTTTCGTTGTTTGCTTTTAAGTATGCTGTTACTTCTTTGATGATGCTGGAGAAATTCGGATGTGCATTGTTGTTTAACAGAATAATCGTTTTGTTCTGATCAATAAAACGGATGATCTCTGTTTTGTAACCGGGGTTATCGCCTGTATGCGAAACCACTTTTCCCAAAACAGGATCATGACCAATGCTCCATCCGAAACCATAGTAGAAAAAAGAGCCGTCGTTTAATTTCATGGGAGCAAATGCATCCTGTAATGTAGTTTGTTTTATCAGTTTGTTTGTATACAACGCATTGTCCCATTTCAACAGATCGGCAGCGGTAGAACTGATACGGCCGGGGCCTTTGCGGTTGCCCAGCCAGATGGTATAATCAGATGAAGGAAATGAATCAGCCCTGATGAACTGTTCTTTTTCTTTGATGTACAGATGACCAATGGCAAAATTTCTGGTTGCTGCTTTTTCAGCCAGTGTACGGATGGCGGTGCTCTTCATGTTCAGTTTTGAAAAGATCCATTTGTTGCAGAGTTCAATAAAATCGTTGCCGGTAATCTTTTCAGCCACACTTGCCAGCAATAAATACCCCGTGTTACTGTAATCAAATTTCACCCCCGGTTCAAAATGTTTAGCAGGCGCATATTTATTTAAGTATGCAATACAATCTGCATTGCCGGCCACTTTATTTTTATCCCAGTATTTATCCATTACATCCTGATAATCGGGAAGGCCGCTGGTATGGGTGAGCAAATGACGGATGCTGATACCTTTGTACGGAATGTCAATGTATTTCTCCAGCAGATCATCATAATTGAGTTTGCCTTTTTCTTTCAGCATCATAATGATCATGGCGGTGAATTGTTTGGAAACAGAAGCCAGTTCAAAAATATCCGTCTCTTGTAAAGTGCCCTTATTTGCAAACTCACTGTAGCCAACAGCTTTGTGGTAGATCGCTTTCCCTTTTTCAGCAACCAACAGAACACCGCTGAAATTTTGTGCTGCATGTTTCTGCAGCAGACTGTCGAAAAAAGCTGTTGGCTTTTGTTGTGCATGTGCTAAACAGAGCTGAAGCATAAGTACACAGAAAACCAAAAATCGCTTTTGCATATGCCTGATTTGAGTTGCACTAAAGTTAGATGAAATTTCAGTGAGGGTATGCAGAGTAAAATAAAGCTATCTCTAGTAATGATCAGGTTCATTCATATTGCAGTCCTGTTTTAGTAGGATCTTTTAAATTAACCCAGAAAATATGTACTGGTTCAACATCATCTGCCTGTCCATTTACATTTTTATCGAGCTTGGCAAAAACAAACATAAAGTCGTTGGCAGGGTCGTATTCAGATTTGAAAACCGAATAATTTTCAGGAACAAGTGCGTTTTGCTTTTCTCCGTTGCTGTTAAATAAATAAAATCTTCTTAGATCTTTCTGGTTAATAAATCCATCTTTATTCGTGTCATCGTTATAAACAGATACTAAAAAATAGGCTCTGTTTACAGGAATAGAATTCAATGTGTCTTTTGAAAAGCTTGGATAATAAAGCGTTTTTACTAAAACGGGCTTTTCGAAAAAAGCTTTTTTAAAGTTGTTGTTGATGTCGTAATGTGAAATATTTACAAGGTTATATCCATAAACTCCTTCCAGACCCGGAATCAGATTGCCATTCCAATTGTTCCCCTTTTCTGCTTCTATATCATTAAAAAGAAACTGATTTGAACCAATGAAAGTAGAGCCGTCTTTTTTCTGAAGATTGACTTTGTATACGGTTGTTAATCTTACATTAGCTATTCCTGTTAGTAATACATTACTTGGTCTGGTATCAAATTTCAAGGAATCATTGCTTATTCCTTCTGTTCTGTCTTCTTCATTTTGAGTGAAACTCTGTGATTGATTTACAGGAAATCCTTTTTCTTCAAGACGATTATTGTTACAGCCTGTAAGAAAACCATAGAATAAAATCACTAAAATGCTGTGGAGGTGGTTCATATTAATTATTGTGAAAAGTTATGTAGGCAGATTTTCTTGTTAAATATACACAACTCTTTGAAGCAGGCCATTCCGGTTAATGCAGATGATGGTATACGATTTTATTTCTTCGGTTTTTTCTTTAACTCCTTTGCTAATTGAATCGAATGTTTCAGGGAGTTGATATTGTTCCAGTCGCTGTGAGAGATGATAATAAATTTCGGGGCAGCACATTTTTTCGCTACTCTTTTTAAGGTTGTTTCATATTCGGCAGGGTTTGCATCACCTAAATAACCAAGGTTGACTGCATCAACTCCTTTTATTAAACAACCGCCGTAGAGGATCTTTTCTTTTTTAAACCAAATGATGATGTTGTCGGCAGTATGTCCTTCGCCGGGGTAATAAGTTTCAAACGAATACTGGTCTGTTGTGAAGAGGGTATCTCTTTTAATTAAAAACTCAGCTCTTTTTTTATTATTCTTTTTACTCAGTTCATCTGTAAGAGCAGTGGTATAGGTTTTAATACCCTGTTGTTTGTAGTAGGCAAGACCTTCGGTGCGGTCGCTGTGCCAATGTGTAGCAATGCAGAGTGTAACTGTTTTGTTGTGCTTTAATTTGATACTGTCGAGCAGCGGCTGAAACTGTGTGGTATCCCAAGGTGTATCAAACAGTACCACTCCGTTTGTGGTTACAAGATACATTCCGTTTGCGGGGATTCTGCTTCCTTCATAGTCATTATAAGTTGTATAAATATAGAAGTCGCCTGTTAAAGGCGTGATTTTTAATTTTGATGTGGTTGTTTGTGCAAAGCTGAAGAAGCAGGAAAGTAGAAAGGCTGATAATAAAGTGATTGTTTTCATTGTTGTTTATTAAAAATATTTTTTAGATGGTTAGCGACTCGGCAGATAGCAACGCTTCGTTCATTCTGCAATTATATAGAATCATTTTCAGAAAAGTACAAGCTAGACGCTTGTACCAGTTTGGGGATACAAGCGTCTAGCTTGCATCAGTACCTGGCATTTACCTCATCCATTAGGATTGAATAATTCTGTATTGTCAATACCTTTTATCAATAACCACAAACAAAATGATAATTCTCCAATAAAAATTGGAATAGCTAGGTATGCAAATACAGGATTTGCAAATCCTTTTGAAAGTAGCATGGTGAAACTGTTCATCAGGTATCCTATTCCCGAAATGATATAAAGTATTCCAATAAGTTTAGGAACCATTTTTGACTTGTAAATAACATAGCCAACAAACAAACAATAAAAGCCAAAGAACACCAAGCCTATTGCATATCCTACTCCCTGTATATTAAGTGATAATTGTGAAAGAGCAGCAAGTTGGTTGGGCTGAAATGAAGCTAAGTAAGCGTTGTTACACAGAATTAGTAAAGTTGAAGTTTGATTTAAAAGATTTACGGCAATAATTGCAGTTTGAATAATAACAAAAAGCAGCGCAAGTTGGAGTAAAAACTTATTTATTCGTTTGAATAGAAAATAGATAATTAAAACACACGGCAAGCCACAAATAAAATTAACGATGTCTGCAACAACTCCCAATCGAAAAAGCATTTCTGATGATTGTATATTCGTTGCTGTACTTAAAGCGTCTCCCGGAACTTTGAAAGCTTGTCTAACAAATATTTCTGCAAATAAACCTGTTGCAATAACGACTAAATAGAACAGCCCGGCAATTCGTGCTACATTTTTGTTTGAAATCATTTTGCAGGTGGTTGAATATGATTTGTTTTATGATTTGAATTGTTGCTTTTAAATTGACACTCTCAGAATAACGCAAGCGTCTCACTTGTACTATTGTAATTTAATGTCAATTTATGAAAGTTCAAGCGAGGCAATTGCATCAGTAAGGTGTGATTATTTATGTAGTACCAATAAGAGTAAAAAGTTATCACTTCAGCCTGTTTTTATAGACATTATATAACTCGGAAAGAAATATTTTACCCTGTGTCGTCATTTCATACCTCTTTAAATATTTTTCGGTTTGTAAATAGAAGCCTTCACAGTCCCCATCCAAGACAAAATGTATATCGCCGACCTTTACGTTTTCTAAAGAGTCCTTATATAACCCAATTTGACCGAAACGATTGTATAAACCACCTTGATTGCAATTTGTATCAATACGGAGTTGTCCTACATATTTAAACAATGAATCGATTCCATGGCGGGTAAAAATCATTTTGGCTATAAGTGACTTTTTTTTAGTCTGGTGATGAAATAATATCGAAGCAGCATTACTGTTTATTCGCAAACTATCTAGAATGCTTGTCTCAGTATATTTCACCAATGGAGCTTTACTGGAATTGTTTACACAAGAGGAAATAACCAACGATAATATAAGTAGGATTCTCATTGCTAAAATGATTGCGTCTAATTCATAAATATACTCAGTATAGCGCAAGCGTCCCGCTTGTGCTATTGTAATTTAATATCAATTTTTGAAGGTACAAACGAGACCCTTGCACCATTAGGAGAAACCTCAGAAAAAGTCTTGCTTATCCTCTTAATCATATCAATCCCATAAATCATGGTTCAGACAATTGCTGCACAGAATTCCAGAACGTACAAGAGCTTGAGTTCCCGAATGAAGCGGGACAGGCGCAACACTCGATGCCATATAAATAAAAAGCTGTTACCAAAACAAAAACCCCGCATCTTCATGCAGGGTTTAATTTCTTAAATGTGTACAGTCACCTTGCAGGTGAACAGACACAAAGCAGTCGAACTATTTCTTCAACACTTCAGCCATTGTTTTACCAATATCAGCAGGACTGTCAACAACATGAATACCACATTCGGTCATGATCTGCATTTTAGCAGCAGCAGTATCTTCTGCACCTCCAATAATGGCACCTGCATGTCCCATGCGTCGGCCGGGAGGCGCTGTTTGTCCGGCAATAAAACCAACAACTGGCTTTGCTTTGCCTGACGAAGCTTTAGCGTAGTCATGGTACCAACGGGCAGCTTCGGCTTCCATGCCACCACCAATTTCACCAATCATTACCACTGCATCTGTTGCATCATCGTTCATAAATAATTCCAATGCTTCTTTTGTGGTTGTGCCAATAATGGGATCGCCACCAATACCAACTGCTGTTGAAACACCAAGTCCCGCTTTTGCAACCTGGTCGGCGGCTTCGTACGTAAGTGTTCCGCTTTTTGATACAATACCAATGCGTCCGGGAATGAAAACAAAACCCGGCATGATGCCTACTTTACATTCGCCTGCTGTAATAACACCGGGACAGTTAGGCCCGATGAGTCTTGTATTGGTAGATGCTAAATAATTTTTTGCTTTCACCATATCCTGCACGGGAATACCTTCTGTTATACAAACCACCAGTTCAATACCTGCATTGGCAGCTTCCATAATTGCATCGGCTGCAAATGCAGGAGGTACAAATATGATACTCACATTGGCGCCGGCTTTTTGTACAGCTTCTTCCACCGTATTAAACACGGGTTTATCTAAATGGGTGCTGCCGCCTTTCCCCGGCGTAACACCGCCAACGAGGTTGGTACCATATTCAATCATTTGCGTGGCATGAAACGTGCCTTCGGTTCCGGTAAAACCCTGCACAATTACTTTGGAATGTTTATTAACGAGGATGCTCATATGGAATACATTGTTAGGCCGCAAAGATAAGGGATGATGCTTTAGGGTTTTGGAATTAAACCATAAGATTTAGGTCTTTCACCTGCAGTACAAAAATGAACAATTGTTCCGGCTTTTCGCTTGAAGTTTCCAACCGCCAACAGGTCTTTCAGACGCTATTACGGATTGGCAAAATGCTGCTTCAGTCGGGCAGCCCGTCAACTCTTGTAACAACAGTCAACACAGTTCAATTACTTAACGCTTTTATATTTCAGGAAAAGAATAGTAAATCCATATGTAGTTGTTGGGCCAAGTGTTACTTGGCTGGTTGATAAACGACTGTTCAATATAGAATCACTTCTTGTAATACTTGTGATTGTTTTGGGCGGGTGGTGGACTGCAAAATCAAGAAACAAAACAGCGTCGGCCCCAACTTCTTTGGCTTTTTTTAGTGATTTACGTTGCATCACTTCTTCATATCGGCGATTGAACTGGCTTTGCTTAACAAAGCCCCGGCCAATTACTTCGTATGGCTTGTGAATACTTTGTTCACTTACATATACATCGGTTGTTGTTACTGGTGTTCCTTTACTTCCGATATAACTGATCTTTGTTGCACAGGAACTGAGAAGTAAAATGAGTGCTGAGTATAGTTTTAGCATAAGCAAAATATTTCCTTTTTCATTCCACACATTATGCCATTGGTCAATCCGGGAGTGTAAATGCTTGTTAAAATATCCGGTTTCAATTTTTTTTTTCATTGGTAGGTTGACTGTTTTAATCCTCTTGGTCTGAAAAGCAAATACAGTAATGCAATGCAGCCTGCATAACAGATTCAGTAGCCAAGGCTTTAGCCTGCTGCATGAGTTAGTGCCTCTTCTTTTGTAATAAAGAGATTTTTTTTGACACCAAAAGTTGAGCCGGCGCTGTTTAATTCTTGATGTTATTCCAATACAAGTAAGATAAAATTATTAAGCTGAAAGTGTGTGCAACGAAAAGAAATCTGAAAGGATATTAAAATGTTCATTAAAAATCTGCAATCGAAAATTTAAAATCAGGAATTATTTTGCCAACGATGCAAAATCCGGTCGGCGGTATATAATTAAAACTGTTGCTTTGATTAAACGATAAAAATAAATGCAAAGCCTCAGAGAGGCGTTATGTCAGTAGAAATAGATCAGTGGAGAAAAACAGCCCCAAAGGGGCGACATATAAAAAAAGGGATAGTAAAACATGCCGCTCCTACGGAGCTCAACCTCTGATTATTCATTTTTGCTACTCACATGTTCGCCCCGATGGGGTTCTTCTTTCAAAGCAATAATGTAATTGAAATGAAAAGTAAAATAGCAGTTAACAAATAGTAACCGAACAGTATGAGGAACCTAGGACATTGGAATTTGTTTATTGGATTTTCATTTGCTATCTCGCATAAGATGTAGGTTTATTCTTCCCCGTATAACCCCAGGTAACACTTCCCCAATAGCTTTGCCATTGAGCTTTTGGATCATCGGTTAAGCGGATCATGTGCACAGTACTAACCATCCATTCACCGGTTGTTTCAACAGGAAAGCTGATTTCACCATTGGCATCGCTTACAAATGAAGAGTCGGTTACTTTGCCGGGCAGCTTATGCCAGATGCGGATTTTTCTGTTGACAAAGGGTTCGCCTTTAAACAGAATTTTTATTTTCATGATTGCTCCATTGCTGATGGTATAGGGGTGGGAGAGCGGAATAATATCTAATGGAAGGGTTGTTTGTTTTTTATACACATCGGTTTTATTATTTCCGATCTGCAGAATGGTTTTTACCGAACGTTGATAATATTCCCTGCCCATGGAATCTGTTTCATTATGTTCTGTTCGATAGTTGATGGCATCTGTTAATCCATCTTCTTTGAGATACTCGAGGAATTTGTGTGCTTCCAGTTCTATATAGGAGTTGATGTTGTTGAAGGTTACCATCACAGTCTGCTCTTCAAACAACGAGAACTGTAATGAATCACCGGGTTCATCAGTTAATGCATCTTTTAAATCATCAGTAATATCGGCGTAGTATAATTTGAGTTCTTTTATTTTTTGCTGATTGCCGTTCCAGTTGTCGCCTGTAAAACTTTCGCCCACATTGAAACGGATGTTCACTTCTTCGCCACGGGAGAAAATATATTGTTGTGGCTGCAGCCAGAACTCATGTGCCAGCACAGGAAAAACGAAGAGTAAAATAATACTTAGCGCAAGCGTTTTGCTTTTCATGAACAAAGTATTTTTATTGGAGGGTTAAATTTTTCCTCCCCTCAGGGGAGGTCAGGAAGGGCTTCTCCTGTCTTCACTGATCGTTCCTTTTGCTTCCAGCATCCGCAATTCTTTTGCATCCTGTAAAAATTCAGATGCAAAAATAAACTGGTTGAGTTCCTGATTTTTACTGAAGATGATGTCTTTGTTACTGCCTTCCCATTCCTTATGGCCTTGGTGCATGAAAATAATTTTATCGCCGATTTCCATTACACTGTTCATGTCGTGTGTATTTACAACAGTCGTCATGCCAAACTCAATGGTAATTTCTTTAATCAGTTTATCAATCACCAGTGATGTTTTTGGATCGAGACCGGAGTTGGGTTCATCGCAAAATAAAAATTTCGGGTTCAGTACAATGGCTCTGGCAATACCAACTCTTTTTTTCATACCACCGCTTATTTCGGATGGAAATTTTTGATTGGCCGCTGTGAGATTTACACGGGCCAGCACCTGGTTGACTTTCTCCAGTTTTTGTTTTTGATTGAGGTTGGTAAACATATCCAGCGGAAACATCACATTCTGTTCCACCGTCATGGAATCAAATAATGCTGAGCCCTGAAACAACATACCGATCTGCTGACGTAACTGTTTGCGCCCGTCTTCGTTCATGCTTGTAATACTTTCACCATCATACAACACTTCGCCCTGATCAGGTTCAAACAAACCTACCAGACATTTCATCAACACTGTTTTACCGCTTCCGCTGGCACCAATGATGAGATTGCACTTGCCTGTTTCCAGTACAGCTGATACATCTTTAATTACAGCTTTATCGTTAAAGCCTTTGTGTATATTTTTTATTTCAATCATTCGTATTACCGTATGTCGTTAATCAGTGTTTCTGTTTGCTGTTTGTTCCGAGGTTCATTTTTTATGCATCAGCATCGTTGTAATGATACACTGTTATTTCATAATCCGTATGTTGTTACAACAGTAATGCAGCCAGTGCATAATCTGCCAGTAAAATTAAAATACAACTTACAATCACCGACTTTGTACCTGCACGACCAATTTCCAGTGAACCTCCCTGCACATGATAACCATAGTAAGCAGGTATGCTGGAGATGATGAATGAATAAGTGTATGTTTTACTCAATGCAAAAAACACATTGTACGGAATAAAATCTTCCAGTAAACCATCGTTGTAAATTTCTGCAGGAAGAATACCTGATAGTCCGCCGGCAACTTTGCCTCCCCAGATACCAAGTACTGCTGCCAGTACAACCAGACATGGTACTACCAGCAGCGCCGCTACAATCTTAGGCATAATGAGATAGGCTTTGGTGTTGATGCCCATTATTTCCAGTGCATCTATTTGCTCGCTGATACGCATGTTGCCCAGCTCCGATGCAATACGGCTGCCCACTACACCGGCCAGTACCACACAAATTAAAGTGGGTGCCAGTTCAAGAATAATATTATCACGAACAATAACGGCAATCACCGTTTTAGGAATTAAAGGAGTGATGAGCTGATAAGCTGTTTGCACCGTTGTTACCGCTCCGAGAAAGATTGAAATGATGACAACAATTCCAATTGAACGCACACCTATTTCATTGCACTGATGCATGAGTTCTTTCCAGTACAAACGCATGTTCTCCGGTTTGGAAAACATGCCTTTGATCATTAAGAGGTAGCGGCCGAAATGTGTAAAGAAATCCATAGTATTAATTCAAATGGTCAATGCCCGGCTGAACACCGTTCGGACGGGGTCAATAGTCAATGAAATGATGTCATCATTGAAGATACGATCATCCTGCATAAAAATCTGCCCTCTTTCTTACCCTTTGCCTGTTGCTAATTGCCGATTGCTCATTTCTCCTAACAACAAACTACTACCTAAATATCATGACTCACTTTTCTAAACCGTTTCCACCAGGGTGATTTTTTTACTGCTTCCTGTGTATTATTCTTGTGGCTTTTCATCTGCGCATCTACCACAGCTATCAGCACCATATTAAAAATAGAACGCACCGAACTGCCTAACTGCAAAATATGTACAGGCTTTTTTAATCCCAATAAGATCGGACCAATTGCATCGGCTTCTCCAACTTCCTGCAATAAATTATATGCAATGTTGCCGCTGGCAAGGTTGGGGAAGATGAGTACATTGGGGTCGCCATTCACCAGCTCACTGAACGGATAATTCTCTTTCAATATTTCTTTGTTGAACGCAACAATAGGCTGCACTTCACCATCGCATACTAAGTTTGGTTCACGTTCTTTTACAATTTCTCTTGCACGTGCTACAATTTTGGCTTCGTTTGAATCGCTGCTGCCAAAATTAGAATAACTCAGCATTGCCACTCGAGGCGTAACACCAAATGCACGTACTTCTTTTGCCACCAGTTGTGTAATATCTGCCAGCTCATCAGCACGTGGATTAAAGTTCACCGTTGCATCTGCCAAAAACAACGGACCACGTTTGGTGAGCATAATATACATGCCTGCAATCTTGCGAACGTTTTCATCTTTACCAATGATCTGCAATGCCGGACGAATGGTATCAGCATATTTTCTGCTCAATCCGCTGATCATGGCATCTGCTTCACCCGTCTCCACCATCATACAACCAAAATGTGTGCGTTCTTTCATCGCTTTGTTGGCTTCGTAGCGGTTAAGACCTTTGCGTTGCCGTTTTAAAAAGAACTGACGGCCAAACTCTGTACGCTGATCAGTTTGGTCTGCACTTTTTGGATCCAATACAGGAATACCTTCCAGATCAATGGAATTATTTTCAGCAAGCGACTGTATATTTTTTACATCACCTAACAGGATGGGATAAGCGATTCCTTCTTCATAAGCCAATTGTGCTGCCTTGAGCACTTTTACATTTTCAGCATCTGCAAACACCACACGTCTTGGATCTTTTCTTGCTTTACTTCCAATTGCACGCATCAATTGGTTATCTGTACCAAGTCGTTTATGCAGTTGCAATTCATATTCTTCCCAATTCGTAATCGGATGTTGCGCCACGCCGCTTTCCATGGCTGCTTTTGCAACAGCCGGTGCTACATAACTCAACAAACGGGGATCAAGCGGTTTGGGTATAATATAAGTTGGACCGAATGCAATCGCTTTTTCGTTATACGCCATGTTTACAATATCGGGCACCGGTGTTTTGGCCAGTTGAGCCAACGCTTTTACTGCCGCCAGTTTCATTGCTTCGTTGATATTGGTTGCACGTACATCCAATGCACCACGGAATATATACGGGAAGCCCAATACATTGTTTACCTGGTTGGGATAATCGCTGCGGCCTGTTGCCATAATCACATCGTTTCTTGCGGCAATAGCATCTTCATATTTTATTTCAGGATCAGGATTGGCCATGGCAAACACAATCGGTTTTTTGGCCATGCTCTTAATCATCTCTCCGCTGATGACATTGCCCACACTCAACCCGATAAATACATCCGCATTTTTCATGGCATCGGCCAAAGACATATCCGGATGCTTAACATGTGCAGCAAATTTTTTCTTGTTTTCATCCAGATCATCACGGCCATCATGAATAACGCCTTTACGATCGAACATTAAAAAGTTTTCGTGCTTGGCACCCAGGCTTTCATACAATAATACACAGGCCATAGCGGCTGCGCCGGCACCGTTTACCACGAATTTTGCTTTCTCAATTTTTTTGCCCTGCAGTTCCAATGCATTTAATAAAGCAGCAGCGCTGATAATGGCTGTACCATGCTGATCATCGTGCATCAACGGAATTTTCATTTCAGCTTTCAGCCGCTGTTCAATGTAAAAACATTCGGGTGATTTAATGTCTTCTAAATTGATGCCGCCGAAGGTTGGTTCCAGCGCTTTTACAATCTGGATAAATTTATCGGGATCTTTTTCGTTGATCTCAATATCAAACACATCAATATCAGCAAAAATTTTGAAGAGCACACCCTTGCCTTCCATCACGGGTTTGCTGGCTTCGGGTCCAATATCACCCAGCCCCAGTACGGCAGTACCATTACTGATCACCGCCACTAAATTTCCTTTGGCCGTGTATTTATAAACGTCTTCGGGATTATTATGAATTTCCATACAGGGAACGGCCACACCGGGTGAATAAGCCAGTGAAAGATCCCGTTGGGTTTTGGCTTCTTTGGTAGGAATCACTTCAATTTTCCCGGGCCTTCCTTTTGCATGATATTCAAGTGCCTGTTGCTTGCGTAGTTGTTCTTTACTCATACTTCATCAATTTACAGTACAATCGTTTTTAATTCTTCAAGGGCGGCAAGGTACGAAATATGAAGAAAGCATATAATTCAACGAAAATTGCAAACGAAACACCCATTTTTAACGTTTACCAATTGAACAGAAAAAACTTTTTAATTTAGAGACTCGTACTTTTATTAATCAAACAATTAAGATGAAACTTACTTTTTATACTTTGCTTTTATTGTGCCTGGCTGCAACAGCCTGCAAGAAAAATAAAAACAATAAATCTACTGATCAGCTGGTGAAGGATACCACACTTTCTTATGCCCGTGATATTTATATCTGGTATAAAAATATTCCGGCCAGTCTCAATGCTCAGAGTTTTGCCGATCCGGATCAGATCATGAAGGGCATTCGTCCGTACAGTACAGAGCCGGGTTTTACTGCGCCCGTTGACCGCTGGAGTTTTGCCATGCTGCAAAGCGAATGGAATAAAGTAAGCAGTGGTATTGAAGCCGATTTCGGCATGCGTGTTTTCTTTCGCACATCAACTGATCTGCGTGTAGCATCGGTTGATAAAAACGGAACGGCCGGACAGGCAGCTATCAAAAGAGGCTGGCGCATCAACGCAATTAATGGTGTGGCCATTAACGATACCAGTCAGTCAACGTTTATTGTGAATACTGTTTACTACAGTCCTACCACCCGTTTTAATTTTACATTGCCCGATAACAGTACCAGAGAAATTACACTCAACTCGCAGGTGTTTACCAACAATCCGTTTTTGCTGGACAGTGTGTACACGTATGGCAGTAACAAGATTGGTTATTTTGTTTTGAATTCTTTTTTGGGCGATACCAACCAGGTGCGTACAGATTTTAACCGGGTGTTTAACCGGTTTACCGCAGCAGGTGTAACCGATCTGGTGATTGATTTGCGCTATAATGGCGGCGGCTTTGTTTCGCTGGCAGAATACATGTTGAATTTTATTGTGCCTGCTTCCGGAAACGGACAAACCATGCTCACTTATTCGTTTAATGATAAGTACACCCGTTTCAACAGCACGTTAACTTATAACAAAAGAGGAAACCTTAACCTCAACCGTGTATTTTTTATTGTAAGCAAACAATCTGCTTCGGCAAGTGAAATGGCCATCAACAGCATCAAACCGTTTTTAGATGTGAAACTGGTTGGTCCTTCCAATACCACAGGTAAGCCGGTTGGTTTTTACCCTATTCCGGTTGGTAACTGGTATATGTTTCCTGTTTCGTTCCGCACCATTAACAGAAACAATGAAGCCAATTATTTTAACGGCTTTGCACCAGATCATATTGCTGCAGATGGGTTAGATAAAAACTGGGGCGATGTAGATGAAAGCTGTTTGTCGAAAGCCATCCGTTATATTACTACAGGCAGTTGGGCACGTGTGGCGCCAACAGATCAAACACTTGTAAACGAACAGTTGCGGTTGATCCCATCCAATTCAAAACTGGATCTTCCTGCATTTAAAGGAATGGTGACAAGGCCGGTGAAGATGCAGTGATTATTGTGTTATAAACTATTTTAAAATCACTGCAAACAAAGGGGCAAATTGAACTGGTTTAATAAAATAAATGAGTTGACAACGAAGCAGAAAAAATCACCTGAACTAAAAAAAGGGGATATAAAACAAATTCTTATCCAGACAGCAAATGAGGTTTTTCCGGACTTTGAGTTTTTCGATTATAAAAACAATTGCTATACTTTTCAGAGACTAAGACAGGTAAATAATTTGACTATTCATGAACTGCTTCATATAGATTCAAAGCTTAAAGATAAAAATTTTGCTTGCTCAATTGCTTCGAGATTAAATTCCGAATACATTTTTTCAAACCAGTACAACAATGGACTATTAAATCCACACAAAGACTTACAAGTACTTATACATAATTCTGAAGCGCTAAATATTCAAGACGCATATCGTTTTCATAATGGAAAAGTAGAAACGATTACAACGACCGTAAAAAATATTTTTGGAGATTATCAAAAGTATGGACTTCCATTCTTTAATATGCAAATTGAAAGTTTAAAGTCAAATGCTATAGTTAAATGTGGCTTTGACTACATCGATAATTTACAAGTCGACCAAGAAAAACTTAAAAATGAAATAGCAGATGAGCTTAAAAAAGGTGGATTTTTAATTTCGAGAATAAAGCACCCTATATACATTCTCTTGAAAGAGAAAATGCAATCTGTAAGTGGACAAAGTAAAGATGATCGACAAAAAATACCTCAGACAGCATATGAATTTTTAGAACTATTTTGGAATAAATGAAAATAATAACCACTAATAGTAGTTTGGTACTAAGAGCAGAGATAAGATTTTAGATTGAAGATTTGTACAGAAAGGAAAACTTCCCTGCTTCGAATGAACTTTAGTTTTAAAAATCCTTACTTTCTTCAATACTGGAATCGTTCTTTGTGAACTTCATGCGACATATTTATTTGTTACACAAAGAACACTAAGAATACACAAAGGACACAATAGTGTATGTAATTGGTAACAATGTTTTTAATCACAGAACCTTCAATTGTGTTTTCAACAGATCATCAAACTCTTCCCGTTTGCGAATAAGATGTGCTGTACCATCTTTCACCAACACTTCAGCAGGTTTGTATCTGGAGTTGTAGTTGCTGCTCATTTCAAAACCATAAGCACCTGCATTATGGAAAACAAGATAATCGCCTTCTTTTATTTCGTTGAGTAAACGATCGGTGGCAAACGTATCTGTTTCGCAGATATAACCGGTGATCATGTATTCTTTTTCTTTTCCGCCGGGGTTTGAGAGATTGCTGATATGGTGATACGCATCGTACATCATGGGACGAATGAGATGATTCAATCCGGTGTTGACTCCTGCAATATCAACCTTACCGTTTTCTTTCAACACATTTACTTGTGTAACGAGGTAGCCACATTCACTCACTAAAAATTTTCCGGGTTCAAACCAAACCTGCAATTTTTTATGATCGGCCAAAGGATGTGCATCAAAAGCATCTTTTAATTTTTGACCAAGCAATGCAATGTCGGTTTCTTTTTCTTCGGGGCGATAAGGCACTTTAAAACCACCACCCAGATCAATTACTTCCAGCTCCGGAAAATGCGGAATGAGATCAAACAACACTTCAATGCCTTTTACAAATACATCAGCATCTTTTATTTCGCTGCCGGTATGAATATGCAATGCACGGATAAAGATGTTGTGTTGTTGTACTATTTTTTCAAGTTCAGCTATCTGTTCAACAGGAATACCGAATTTGCTTTTATCATGACCTGTAGAAATCTTGATATTGCCACCTGCTAAAATATTCGGACGCAGACGAACACCAACAGGATAACTATGTCCGTATTTTTTTCCAAACTTTTCCAGATTAGATAAACTGTCAATATTGATATGCACTCCAGCTGCAACAGCTTCTTCAATTTCAGAAAAGGCAATGCCGTTGCTGGTGTATAAAATATTGTTGGGTTCAAAACCCGCATGTAAAGCCATCTTTACTTCGTTGATGCTGCTGCAGTCTATATTGCAACCAATGCCTTTGATGTAGCGGAGAATATTGATATTGGTGAGTGCTTTACAGGCATAAAAAATCCTTGTATCTAAAACGGCAAATCCGTTTTTCAGTTTTTCATATTGTTGTTTGATTTTTTCTGCATGATATACATACACAGGTGTGCCAAACTGTTCTGCAATTTGTATCAGTTGTTCGTTTGCTAAGGAAGGAGTCATGGTTCGATTGAGTGAGTTGCGAAATTACCTGATTTGTTAATACGGTTGAAGTGCTTTGCGATGGTCTGGTCGTTCCAGGCGGTTTGACCTATAAAAAAAGCCGCATCTGCGGCTTTGTATTTTATTGAGTTGAATTATTGATTATTCTCATCTTCTTTCTCCTGCTCATCTTCCGATTCTGTTGCAGGTTGTTCTTCTGTTGCAGTGTCGTCTTCATCAACAACCGGTTCTTCTGTTGATTCTATTTCCTGTTCATCAGTTGCAACTTCTTCATCAGCAATCATCGGTTGCTCAACTAAGCTGCCATCTTCATTAACAAGCATCACTTCATCACTTGTTAATTCCTGTTCTTCATCACCCGCCATTTGAAGAGACTCACTCAGCACGCCGGTTGGGTCAACAATTTCTGTTGAAATAACTTCTTTGATCTTTGGTAAATCATCGGGAGTATTGATTCCGAAATAATCCATAAACGAACGGGATGTGCCGTAAACCAATGGATGACCGGGAAGTTTTTCATTCCGTCCCAGTATTACAATCAATTCTTTTTCTAATAATTTTTGCACCGCATAATCGCAGCTTACACCACGAATGGCTTCCATTTCACCTTTGGTGATGGGCTGCTTGTATGCAATGATGGAAAGTGTTTCCAGAGAAGCAGTACTTAAACGCTTCAGGAATTTATCGCCATTGATTTGTGCAACTGTTTTATGGTATTCTTTCTTGGTTAAGAACTGCCAGCCACCACCGCTTTCTCTTACTTCAAAGGGATAAAATTCAGCCGCATATTTTTCACGGATAGCTGCAACTGCTGCTTCTGCCTGGTCAAGTGTGGTGCGGTCTTCAATAAAACCAAGTGCATTGTTCACCATATCACACAACTCCAAGGTTGTTAATGGCCGTTCAGCGGTAAAGATGAGCGCTTCAATATGTGGTATGATTACACTTAGTTCCATCAGATAATTTGAGAATTTGAAAATTTGAGAATTTGAAAATTAGGCAAAAACTCAAATTTATAAATGCCTTTTCCCCCTTTAGGGGATGGGGCTTAACTATTTAAAGCTGCTGCACCACTTACAATCTCTGTTAATTCGGTTGTAATGGCTGCCTGGCGTGCACGGTTGTAACTGATGCGGAGTGAACGCAGCAATTCGTTGGCATTATCGCTTGCTTTATCCATTGCTGTCATCCGTGCACCATGTTCAGATGCATTGGCATCTAACACCGCTTTAAATAATTGTGTATTGAGAATTTTAGGCATCAACTCTGCAACGAGTTCTTCCTTTCCGGGTTCAAAAATAAAATCAGCATTTGTTTTACCCGGCGTTGTATTGGCCACTTTAGGTATGGGTAAAAAGCGTTCTACTTTAAACATCTGCGTTGCTGCATTTTTAAACTGACTGTACACCAGTTCCACCACATCATATTCCCCTTTAACAAAGGCATCCATTGCAGCAGCAGATGCCTGCTGTACTGTTTCAAACGATAATTTCAAAAAGGTATCTCTGTATGTATCGTTTGTTTTAAAACCTGCACGCAGCATGGCTTCACTTCCTTTTTTACCAATGCCCCAGATCTCTACCTGACCTTTACGGTTTTGCTCTGCATATTGCTCTTCAATATTCTGTTTAGCCAGTTTTACCAGGTTGGCATTGTATCCGCCGCACAAACCACGGTCGCTTGTTACAAGAATAAACAACACTTTGTTTACCGGACGTTCAGCAGCCAGTTTCATACTCACACTTCCATCGCTGTTGCTTACAATATTACTCAGCATATCCTGCAACTTCTGTGCATAGGGGCGCATTTGAATGATGGCATCCTGTGCTTTACGCAGTTTGGCCGCACTCACCATCTTCATGGCCTTGGTAATTTGCTGGGTACTTTGTACACTCTTAATCCTGTTACGTACTTCTTTTAATTGTCCGGGCATTTCGTTGCTGTTTAACGTTGAAAGGTTGAAACGTTTAAAGTTGGCCATCTTATAACAGATCAACAACCTTAAACCTGAAACTTTAAACCTGAATTTTCAGGCCGCAAAGGTAAAGGAAACAGGCTGAAAACAGAATGCTCAATCTGAAAATGTGGAAAAGGGAAGTTGACGGATTTGCCATCTCACAAATTTAGATTCGGTCTCATAAACCGTTGATTTGGTAATTGAAGGCTTAGCCTCAGGAGTTGTACAATCACCCATTTCTTTTTGCTGCAACTCTGTTGTCCTGATTTCGTTCAAATTACACATAAAAAAACCTGCCACAGGGGCAGGTTCTTAAAAAATATCAGGAGTTTATTCGTTATTATTCATCATGTTTCCACCACCCATACGGCGCATATTGTTGTTTTGTGGCGGCGCATTTCCTTTAAACTTATTAAGACGGTAGGTAAAGCTGAGCATGAAATATTGTGTCAGTCTGCTTATTCTGGTATCAGTAATAGAGTTTGAATTGACGTTTCGGCTGATGTTGGTATTCTGTTTCAGGATATCAAAACCGGCAAGGCGAATCATTCCGTTCTTTTTCTTAAACAGCTCTTTTTCCAGTGAAGCATTTAACAAGGCAATGTTCTGCTGCACCCCTGCTGCTAAACCCTGGTTCAAGGTATAGTCAAAATCCCAGCGGAAAATAAAGCCTGCACCGAAATCAATACGGGCATCACTGCTGATGGTCCAGGAGCTTTGATTAGTGGTGGGTGAAGCAGGCAAACTGAAACTGGCATAGTTTAAATTGTAACGTACACCTGTGCTCAGCTCCAGCCACTTGATGTTGTATTCAAAATTAACTCCTTCGTTCACCAGCCAGTTACGTCCGGTGTTTTTTATACCATCAACCAGATTAATATTGTTGTTGTAGTTAACAAGACCTAATGTGCTGATGACATATTTGCGGTTTTTAAATGGCCGTGAATAAGTAAAAAACAGATTGGCATTGTAGTAGCCTTGCACGTTTTCGGGCCTTGTAAGCTGGGCTCCTGTTGGCAGTCCATTGGGCGCTTTTATCGAGATGACATTATTTACTATCTGATCTTTAATAAAGTTGAACGAAAGATTGGTGAGGAAGATCCGTCCATTGCTGAAATTGAAATTATTATATCCGGCATTCAGTGTATGACTTAGCGAAGGGCGTAAGCTTGGATTACCTTCTGTTTGATATTGCAGGTTGCTGGCATCTCTTACGGGTTGTAACTGTTCAAAATTTGGTTGCCTTGCATTTCCAAAATAATTAAAGTTGAGTGATTTGGTTCTTGAAAAACTATAAGTAAAACGGGCTACAGGAAACCAGTTGAAATTCCGGATAGGTTTATATGCACTGTCTTTTGTTACACTGAAACCTTCCAGTACAATGGGTTGAAACAATACGCCGATGGTGTAATTATATTTTTTCTTTACCGTACGGATGCTGGCTCCAAAACGGTTAAAGTCGAATGTATTTTCAAATGCATTGCTGAGTGAATCAATAAAATCAAAATTACCTCCTGCCGGATTTTTTACAAACGTACGGCGGTCATTGCCGGTAAAGTTGCGATTAAAATTGTAGCTCAGGTCAATGAAACGCTCTGCAGATAAAGGTTCCGTATAAGTGGTACGGATATTTACAGAACGGGTGTTGTTATCCTGCAAAATGCTCTGAATACGGATGGAATCAAAAACAAAATTTCCGTTGGGGTCAAAATAACGGGTAAAGTTATCGCTCAACTGATCGCTTTCATTTCCTGAAAAATTCAAATCGGAGTTCAGTGAAAAATTCCGTCCACGTTTTTTAAACCGGTGATTATACAACAGGTTGCCTCTTACATTGGGACGAGTACCATCGGTGCTGTTTTTATTCAATCCGTTTTGTGATTGAACGTTTTTATCACGGAAAAATTCAAATTGGTTTTGAGAATTGTTATTGGTTGTTGTAAAGGAAACGTTGGGGCTGAACTTGATGTAATTAAATGAATCAATCCACCATTCCAGATTTGCAAATGCACGGTGAGTGCCGTTTTTGTTGAGCGAAGTCTGATCGGTGTTGTTTACAAACGCATTGTTGTTAAACAGATTTTGCTGCGAGGTGTACTGATCTGCTGTAGTAGATCTGTCAGTATAGGTATAACTGCCGTAAAACGAATTCCGTTTTCCAAAATCGCTGCGGTAGTTTAAACCAATGGAATGCAGTTGGGTGATGCCGTTCTGGTTGTCGCCTCCGCCAAATGCACCTGCAGCCATACTTCCCAAGCCACCCATACCTGTACCACGACCGCCGCCACCGCCCATGTTCATTTGAAAACCACCTGCACCCTGTGTGCCACCATCCTGTAAACTGAAAGTAGAAGTGTTGGTATTGTTGCTGTTAATGATTAATGACAGCTGACGGTTGTTGTTAAACCGGTTTACTGTTACGGCGCCCATGTAGCGGTCATTTGTTCCGTAGCCCGCCTGCACTCTTCCAAAAACACCTTTGTTTTTATCCTTTTTCAACTGCAGATTAATTACTTTTTCCGGTTCACCATCACGAATACCTGATGCTGTTGACTGATCGCCATAATCATCTACCACCTGTACTTTATCAATCATATCTGCAGGTATTTCTTTGGTAGCTGTTTTCGGATCTCCGGTAAAAAAATCTTTGCCATTTACCTTTACTCTTGTTACCTGTTTGCCTTGTGCCGTTACATTCCCCTGCCTGTCTACCTGCACACCCGGAAGTTTTTTCAACAGATCTTCAGTGGTAGCGTTGGGCTTGGTTTTAAACTGATTGGCATTGTACTCAACCGTATCTTCTTTAATGGTAACAGCAGGCGCTTCAATGATGATTTCTTTCAGGTCTTTGTAATCGTTTGCCAGTATTAAATCGCCCAGATCAATGGAAGCCACTCCTTCAGAAGGTTTAAAAAACTCTTTCTGCATGGGCTTATAACCACTGTAGGTAATAATAATGTAGTAGCCGGAAGCAGGAATTTTATCAAACGAAAACTCACCTTTTGCATTGGTAGTGGTTCGTAAAGTGTCTTTTGGGCTGGCTTTTTCGGTGAGCTTCACGGTTGCTTTGTCCAGTCCTTTATCGCCGGTTGAGTCGGTCACCCTTCCCGTAATACGCTGGGCCTGGGCAGATAGTGAAAGTGAAACAGCAAGGGTAAAGAGAATGAGCAGTAATTTCTTCATAAGAGTGTTTGATGCACGAATTACGAATATATTCGTTACATGATGATAATTAAAATTGTTAATTGTAGACGATAAAGCAAAACAAAGCTTGCACTTGATAATGCTTTCTTTATAAAAGGCAAAACTATTGGTTCAATGGCTATATGATATCCGTGCAGCGGGGTAGATTTTTACGGCAGACGTTATTTGTGATGAAGTTAACAGGATGAACATGCATTCTCTCTGTTGATTTTTCAAGACCGGCAAAGTGATACGAAGCCTTACCTGAACTGTGTAACTGATTCATTACCTTTGTGCCCCCTCAGAAAAGAGGATGTATTTCTGTCAAATTGGCTTTAATTAAAATATCGCATTGTATTTGACAAGAATTACGATCAACACAAAAAATTGACTCATTAATAGAATATTATGCTAGGATTCTTATCGAAATTATTTGGTGGAAGTAAAAGTGAAAAAGACGTTCAGAAACTTGCACCGATTGTTGAAAAAATCAACCAGCACTTTCAGCAATACCAAAACTTAACCAATGATCAGCTCCGTGGCAAAACACAGGAGTTTCGTGAGCGCATCAAACAACATCTTTCTGTAATTGATGCAGAAATTGCAGAGCTCAACAGCAAAGCAGAAGCATATACACCCGATGAAATTCAGGCAAAAGATGCTACTTACCAGGAAATAGACAAACTGAAAAAAGAGAGGGATAAAAAAATTGAAGAGGTTCTTGAAGAAATTCATCCCGAAGCTTTTGCTGTAGTAAAAGAAGCAGCACGCAGATTTACAAACAATGCAGAGCTGCAGGCAACAGCTACACAGTTAGACAGAGATCTGGTGATCAAACGTCCGCATATGCGTATTGAAGGCGATCAGGTATTTTATAAAAAAGCATGGTTGGCGGGCGGATCAGAAGTAACCTGGAACATGGTGCATTATGATGTGCAGTTGATTGGTGGCAGTGTGTTGCATCAGGGAAAGATTGCCGAGATGGCTACCGGTGAAGGTAAAACGCTGGTATCAACCTTACCTGCTTACTTAAATGCATTGGCAGGAGAGGGTGTGCATCTGGTTACGGTGAATGATTACCTGGCCCGCAGAGACAGTGAATGGAACGGCACCCTGTTTGAGTTTTTAGGATTAACTGTTGATTGTATTGATAAACATCAGCCCAACAGTGAAGAGAGAAGAAAAGCTTATTTCGCAGATATTGTTTACGGTACCAACAATGAGTTTGGTTTTGATTACCTCCGTGATAACATGGTGGTGAACAGCAGCGAAAAAGTGCAGCGCAAACTGCATTTTGCGATGGTAGATGAGGTGGACAGTATCTTAATTGATGAAGCCCGCACTCCATTGATCATTGCCGGTCCTGTTGGTACAGGAAGCAATGAGCAGCAGTTTCATAACATGAAACCACGGATTGAAAAACTGATTGATGCACAGAAAAAATTAGCTCAGCAATATTTAAATGAAGCCAAGAAGTTAATAGCAGAAGGAGATGATGATCCTAAAACAGGCGGTCTTGCATTGATGCGTGCATGGAGAGCATTGCCTAAGTATGGTCCGTTGATCAAATATTTAAGTGAGCCCGGTGTAAAAGTGAAATTGCAGAAAGCAGAAAACTATTATCTCGCCGATCAGCAAAAAGAAATGCCCAAGGTAGATGAGGGTTTGCTGTTTCATATTGATGAAAAAAGCAACTCGGTTGATTTAACAGACAAAGGATTGTCTATGATCACCAGAGACAATGAAGATCCAAATTTCTTTGTATTGCCCGACATCAGCACCTCACTGGCCACATTAGATAAAAGCGATTTACCTGCTGAAGAAAAGTTGCAAAAGAAAGAAGCGTTCTTAAATGAATATTCAGCAAAAGCAGATCGTATACATACTGTATTGCAAATGCTGAAAGCATATACGTTGTTTGATAAAGACATTGAGTATGTAGTGTTAGATGGACAGGTAAAAATTGTAGACGAGCAAACTGGTCGTATTCTCGATGGTCGCCGTTACAGCGATGGTTTGCATCAGGCCATTGAAGCAAAAGAAAATGTACATATTGAAGCGGCTACACAAACTTACGCCACCATAACGCTTCAAAACTATTTCCGGATGTATCACAAACTTTGTGGTATGACGGGTACTGCCGAAACAGAAGCAGGGGAGTTCTGGGATATTTACAAATTAGATGTTGTAAAAATTCCAACCAACCTGAACATGATCCGTGACGATCGGCAGGATCTGGTATTTAAAACCAAGCGTGAAAAATACAAATCCGTTATTGATGAAATTGAAGTGTTGCGTGAAGCAGGAAGACCTGTGCTGGTTGGTACAACATCTGTAGAAGTAAGTGAATTACTGAGCAAGATGTTGCAGGTGAAAAAAATTCCGCACAATGTATTAAACGCAAAGCAACATGCCCGTGAAGCACAGGTTGTTGCTGAAGCCGGTTTGCCAAGTGCAGTTACTATTGCAACAAACATGGCCGGTCGTGGTACCGATATTAAACTCGGTGCAGGCGTAAAAGAAGCTGGTGGTTTGGCAATACTTGGTACAGAACGTCACGACAGCCGTCGTGTCGATCGTCAGTTGCGTGGTCGTGCCGGTCGCCAGGGCGATCCCGGTTCATCACAATTCTATGTATCGCTGGAAGATGATTTAATGCGGATGTTTGGCAGTGATCGTATTGCAGGTATGATGGATAAGTTGGGTTACAAAGAAGGTGAAGTAATTCAGCACAGCATGATCACCAAATCCATTGAACGTGCACAAAAGAAAGTAGAGGAAAACAACTTTGGTATCCGTAAGCGTTTGCTGGAGTATGATGATGTAATGAACAAACAACGTTCGGCTGTTTATACACGCCGTAACCATGCATTGAGTGGTGAACGTTTGGCATTGGATATTGACAATGCATTTTATACCGTTGCAGATGGATTGATTGCTTCGTTCAAAGAACAGAATGATCATGATGGATTTAAAATGTCCTGTATCATCAGCTTTGGAATAGATACTGCCATTACTGCCGAGCAACTGGATAAAACAGATATGAACACATTGGCACAGGCACTTTATACCGAAGCAAAAACGGCCTATCTCCGCAAAAGCGATTCGTTAAAGAAAGATGCATTGCCGGTATTCCAGAATATTAAAAACACACAGGGCTCGCATATTGAAAATGTATTTGTGCCATTCAGTGACGGCAAACGTGGACTGCAGGTGCTGACGCCCATGCAAAAAACCATTGACAGTAAAGGACAGGAAATGGTGAATGCGCTGGAACGCACAGCCACTCTTGCATTTATTGATGAAGCATGGAAAGAGCATTTACGTGCAATGGATGATCTGCGTACATCAGTTCAAAACGCAACCTACGAACAGAAAGATCCGCTGGTGATTTATAAAGTAGAAGCGTATACCTTGTTTGAGCAGTTGAATAATGAGATTAATAAAAACATTGTTACCTTCTTATCACATGCAGGATTACCTGTTGAAGAAGCCAATAACGGACAGATCCGTGAAGGACGTCAGCAAAAAACCGATATGAGTAAAATGCGTCAGCGCAAAGAAGATATGGTTGCGGCAGGCGGCGGCTCTGAACTGATGGAAACACCTGATTATTACGATCCGTCTGAAAATGTAAAACAGGAACCCATCATCACCGGTCCAAAAATTGGGCGGAACGATCCTTGTCCCTGCGGTAGCGGAAAAAAATACAAACAGTGTCACGGAAAAGATGCTTAAACATACAAACCTCCTTCGGGAGGTTTTTCATTGTTGAAATAAATAATAAATAGTTTGATATGCTCCGAAGGAGCAACCTGTTTATAATAAACAAGCCATGTTTTTAAGCTCCATCGGAGCTTCCTGAAATGTAATAGGAGATTCCCCCGGAGTCTATATAATTTTAGATATTCTCTATAGTCAGGAAATTTCTTCGGAATTGAATACCACGACCTGGTGAAAGTTTCTTGATTAAATAAAATAAAAAACAAGAGGATTGTTTCTATAGTTTAAAAAAATACATTTGCCTCATGAACATAGCGTCATATATTGATCACACCATTCTCAAGCCCACAACACTTATCAGCGATATTGAACAGCTTTGCACAGAAGCAACCATGTACAATTTTGCAGCAGTATGTTTACCTCCTCCTTTTACCAGATTCGCTAAAGGATTAGTTGGAGGAAGTAATGTAAAGACAGCAACAGTGATCGGTTTTCCATTTGGGTATTCGGCCATTGAAGCAAAAGTAACAGAGACCTTACTGGCTATTGTTGATGGGGTTGATGAAATTGATTTGGTTGCAAATATCTCAGCCATTAAAAACGGCGACTGGAATTTTGTGAAGCACGAAGGTGAAACGCTCATCCCCATTGCGCATAAAAAAGAGAAGCAGATAAAGGTGATTATTGAAAGCGGCGTGCTAACAGATGAAGAAATTATTCAATGCTGCGAAATATATGCAGAGCTTGGCGCAGATTTTGTAAAAACATCAACCGGATATGCAGAGAAAGGTGCAACTTTAGAGGCCGTGCAACTAATGAGGAAGCATTTGCCGTCTGGTATAAAAATTAAAGCATCGGGTGGTATCCGGAATTATACATTTGCCAGACAGTTAATTGAAGCAGGCGCCGATCGTTTGGGATGCAGTGCAAGTGTTGCCATAGTAAAAGAAAGTGTAAACGCATGAAAAAAACAGGTTTTATATGTTTGATATTGCTGATGTGTGCTTTTGCTCAGGCACAAATGGTAAAAGACAGCATCCGTAATGATGTAACTGTTATTAAAGACAGTCGCATAGAATTGCTGGTAAAAAAGAAAGCAGAGATTAATAAGAAAGCTGTTGATGCAAAAAAGCCAACTAAAGGGTACCGTATTCAGGTACTCAATACCACCGATCGTAATCAGGCATTATCTGCAAAATCACAATTGTTATCGCTTTATCCGGAACATAAAACCTATCTCATGTATCAGGCACCTTATTTTAAAATCCGCATTGGAAACTTTGCCGATAAAAATAAAGCCAATGATTTAAAGAAAGAATTGAACAGGTTATTCCCTGCAGGGGTGTTTGTGATACCGAGTGAAATTGAAAATAAGCCGGAGAAAGACAAAGACGATTCGAAATAATTTATTGTTGTCAGTTTACCTGAAAGCTGACTGTACAAAACATAAAAGAACGATGATCCGTTATCAATAAAGCCTGCAGCGTTGCAGGTTTTTGTATTTTTGCGCATCATGCTAAAAGATCAGATACTATCCCTGGCAAAAAAATACAAAGAAGAGTTTATAGAAATACGCAGACATCTGCATGCAAATCCTGAACTCAGTTACCAGGAGTTTGAAACTTCCCGTTTTGTACAAAGTAAATTGCAGGAATATGGTATTCCATTTAAAGTAATGGCCGAAACCGGTGTGGTGGGTATAATTGAAGGCGGACTTCGCCAAAGCTCCGGCCACCAAAATCGTTGTATTGCTTTGCGTGCCGATATGGATGCATTGCCGATTGTTGAAGAGAATGATGTTGCATATAAATCAAAGAACAATGGAATCATGCATGCCTGCGGACATGATGCACATACGACCTGTTTGTTAGGCGCTGCAAAAATTCTGATTGAATTAAAAGAGCATTGGGAGGGAACAGTGAAATTGATTTTTCAACCCGGTGAAGAAAAAAATCCCGGTGGTGCGAGTATCATGATCAAAGAAGGCGTGCTGGAAAATCCAAAGCCACAAGCCATTTTCGGCTTGCATGTGCATCCGGGTTTGCAGATTGGGCAACTCAGTTTTCGTGGCGGCAAAGTAATGGCAAGTGCCGATGAGTTATATATGACGGTGAAAGGAAAAGGCGGGCATGCTGCTGCGCCACACCATACAGTTGATCCCATTTTAATTGCATCGCATCTTGTTGTAAGTCTGCAACAGATCATCAGCCGTAACAGAAATCCACACAATCCTTCAGTTTTATCCATCACTGCTTTTAATGCAGGAACAACTACTAATGTTATTCCGAATGAAGTAAAGTTGATGGGTACATTCCGTGCAATGGATGAAGCATGGCGTTTTGAAGCACATGAACTGATAAAACGCATTGCCACATTATTGGTTGAAAGTATGGGCGGCACATTAGATCTTCATATTGATGTGGGATATCCAACGGTATATAATAATGAAGCGCTGAACGAAAAAGCAAAACAAAAAGCAGCTGAATTAATTGGAGCTGGACATGTAGAAGAAACTGAACTGCGGATGGGTGCCGAAGATTTCGGTTATTATACCCAACAGATTCCGGGATGCTTTTTTCGATTGGGAGTTATGAACAAAGAAAAAGGAATCAGCAGCGGGGTGCATACACCAACGTTTAATATTGATGAGCATGCACTCGAAACCGGAATGGCCATGATGGCCTGGTTGGGGTGTACTGTTGAGCCTTAGTTCCTTTATTGTGGCTAATCAATTCTTCTTTTGTTTTAATTGGAAAATATTTCCTTCGGGGTCTTCTCCGTCGCAGAGCCAATATGCATAATTGTCAAAGCTTATTATTTCTTTAAGCTTTACTCCTTTGCCAATCAATTGTTCTCTCAATTGAAAAATATCTTCGTTTGTTTCAAAAACAATTTTTGTGTTGCTGTAAAAACTTGCTGAACTCTTATTGCTGATCAGATGCTGATCGCCGATTTTGTGGAGTCCGATTGTACAACTTCCTGCTTTTAGTAACAACCATTCTGATGGTATTTCTTCAACAATCTTAAGCCTCAAAAGATCAACATAAAATTGTTTCAGCTTTTCAACATCTTCAACAAACATGATCATGCCGTCAAAATTCAGATTCATGCTACTCTTTCTTATTTATTGTTTCAAATATTGTTTTGGTATCAGTAAATCTTTATTCTCTGTTTGCCAGAAAACAGTGAGTATCCACCAGCGTTTACCATCATGATATAATTGTATACTGTTGATGCCACGCATAAACGGTTCAACATCGGTGGCTGTTCTTCTTGCTTCATAGGTACTGAAACAATGAGCAATATGTCCGTACACTTCCTGTTTACGGTGGATCTCTTTTTCAAAAAAACCATTTTTTTCTAATACAGGTCCGCTGCTTGTAATATAATCTTCAACAGATAATACACGTTTTACTACTTCACCGCTTGGACGAACAGAAGTTGCTACTAATTTCCCTTCAGGTAAAAACAGGCTCCGCATCCGGTTCCAGTTTCTTGCTTCACCGGCAGGTCCGCTGATGACATTATACAAGGCAGCTATAATTGCATCTACCGATTCCACATCTTTTGCATTTGCAATAACCGAATCGGTTTTTGTTTGTGCAGAAACACTCATGGCATGTACATATGCTATAAATAAAACAAGTAAGAATTTGTTCATTTCTTTTTTATTGAAGATACGGCTCATCAAATTTCTCCGCAGCAAAATTTAGTTTACATTTATTCAACCTTAAAATTAATCAGCAATGCCCATTCGTATGACAGACGATCCGCAGGATCAACAGGAACAACATAGTAATGATGGAGGTGGAGTCGGTAACTATCCCGTTGGTCCAGGGGGTGGCGGAGGAGGTGGCGGACTCTTAAGTCTGTTGCCTTTACTGTTCAGTTTATTCCGTGGAGGCGGTGGCGGAAAAAAAATTATTCTCTTACTCGTTGTAGCAGCAATAGGATATTTTGTAATGACAAGGAGCGGATGTAATCTATCAAGTATTGCCAATGTTGCCGGTCTGGCAACAGGTGGCGTTCTTGATCCAAAGCAATTTGAAAAAGCAGAAATTTATGAATCATTAGCAGATGATGATACAAAAAACCCATTGCCCGAATCTGCCAATCTGCAAAAGTTTTGTCCTACTCCGCAAAACCAGGGATCGCAAGGGAGTTGTGTAGCATGGAGCAGTGCATTTGCCGCACAAACAATTTTAGAAGCTGCAAAAACAAATAAAGAACCCAATAGTGCAGCGTTCTCTCCTTCTTTCATGTACAATCAAATAGGATTGGATGGTTGTCAGGGTTCATACATCATCCGTGCAATGGAATTTATGACCAAGCGTGGTGGTGTTCCTTATGCTGAATTTCCATACAATGATCAGGATTGTCAAAGTCAACCCGATAATCAACTGCAACAGGAAGCTGCACAATTTCGTATGCGTGGATTTAACCGTTTGAGTTTAGGTGACCGTAATGATGCAGTTGATCTGCGTGCCATTAAAGAAAATTTATCACAAGGTGCTCCGGTTGTAATTGGAATGATGGTGGGACAAAGTTTTATGCAGTCAATGATTGGTCAGGATTTGTGGGTGCCTGCGCAAGGCGACAGAAGTATGATGGGTTTTGGTGGTCATGCTATGTGTGTAGTTGGTTATGATGATAAAAAATACGGCGGCTCTTTTTTATTGATGAACAGTTGGGGAACAGAGTGGGGAACAAATGGTTTTGCATGGGTTCGTTATGCTGATTTCAATACGTATGTGCGTGAAGCGTATGGTGTAAGCCCCATGCATGCAGGGAATGCAAATGTGCAACAGTTCAGTTGTGAAGTTGGATTGGTTCAGGTTGAGTATGATGGAAAGAAAACTGTTGCAGGAAATTATATTCCGTTAAGAAGTACCGGTAACAACCGTTTCGAAACAGCTGCAGCAGTTCGTCCGGGTACAAAATTTAAAATGGAAATTAAAAACTCAACCGAGTGCTATGTGTATGTATTTGGGAAAGAAGTAGACGGAACAAGTTATACACTCTTCCCTTATCCGAGAGAAGATGATGCAACTAAAACAAAGTATTCTCCTTTTTGCGGAATAACAGGAGTGCGATTATTTCCGAAAGATAAAAGTATGATGCCCGATAGTATTGGCACAAGAGATGTAATTGCAGTAGTGATCAGTAAAAAAGAACTCAACTGGCATCAATTGAATCAGCAGATCAGCGCCAATCCTTCAGCCGATTATGCAGCAAGATTAAATAATGCACTGGGTTCATCGCTCATTCGTAATGTGCGGTACGCATCAACAGGCAAAGGAGTATTGCGTTTTGATGTAACCGGCGACAGTAATGATGTAGTTGCCTGTATTGTAGAAGTAACAAAATAGAAACCATTGACCTTATGAATTCATACGCTCCGGCATTTATGCAGCAAATGACACATCCGCTAAAGAGCAGAGTGTTTTTATTATGGAAATTACCTGCTGCATTTTTTAGCGGCGTCCGCATAAAATCTATTTCAGCAGAAAAATGCGAAGTAACGGTTCCCTACAAATGGTTCTCACAAAATCCATTTCGGTCAACCTACTTTGCCTGTCTGGCAATGGCTGCAGAAATGAGCACAGGTATTTTGAGTTTAATGCAGATCATGAAACGGCAGCCCGCTGTTTCCATGCTGGTAGTAAGTCTTGAAGCAAATTATTTTAAAAAAGCAGTTGATCTTACAACCTTTATTTGTGAAGATGGGAAAGCATTGGAGGCCTTGGTTGAGGAAGTGATTACATCAGGCGAAGCAAGATCTTTTAAAGCAAAATCAGTAGGTACAAACAAAGCCGGTGAGGTTGTTGCAGAATTTTATATCACCTGGTCGTTTAAAGCAAAAAGGTAAAAAATAAATAGCCGAAAGTTTGAGTATTTCATTTTCAAATTTTCAAATTATCAAATTTTCAAATTGCTCATTTATGAAACTATCATTCCATGGTGCTGCACGTTGCGTTACAGGAAGCAAACACATCATCACTTTAGTAAACGGAAAAAAATTATTGCTTGATTGTGGTTTGTTTCAGGGCATGGGCAGAGATACAGATGCACTTAACCGCAACTGGGGCTTTGATCCTGCTGAAATAGATTACATGGTGCTGAGTCATGCACACATTGATCACAGTGGGTTAATTCCAAAATTGTGCAAAGACGGATACGCAGGTAAAATTTATTGCACGCCTGCTACGCAGAGTTTAACTACCGTGCTGCTTGAAGACAGTGCAGAAATACAGGAAGATGATGTGAAGTATGAAAACAAACGAAGAGCTGCACAGGGCATGCCTTACTTACTGCCATTGTACACAATTGAAGAGGCAAAAAATGCATTCAACCGTTTTGTAAAAGTAGAGTATGGCCATTGGTTCAAAATTGAAGAAGATATTGAAGTGATGTTTACTGATGCCGGACATATTATCGGAAGCGCATGTGTTCACTTGAAAGTGAAAGAGAATAACAAAACGAAACGCATCACGTTCTCCGGAGATAT
Organism: Chitinophagaceae bacterium; assembly: GCA_022841365.1. Lineage (GTDB taxonomy): Bacteria > Bacteroidota > Bacteroidia > Chitinophagales > Chitinophagaceae > Lacibacter. Next base: position 55,010 of record JALHRP010000020.1, read on the forward strand.
CGGACGTTACAGAGATGTGATATTAAAGTCGCCGCAGGAGTTTCCACAAGCCGATGTAATTATTATGGAATCAACCTATGGTAACAGTTTACATGACAATACACAATCCACCCCTGACCAGTTATTAAAATGGATTGAAAAAGCATGTCTGCAGAAAAAAGGAAAACTCATCATACCTGCTTTTAGCGTTGGCCGTACACAGGAAATTTTATATGATCTCAATCAATTGGAACTGGAGAACCGTCTCCCTCCGGTTGAGTATTTTGTAGATAGTCCGCTCAGTGTTGAAGCAACACAAATTGTAAAAAGCTATCCGCAGTATTTTAACAACCGCATTCAAAAAATTTTACAGAGCGATCATGATCCCTTTGGTTTTGAAGGACTGCGCTATGTAAAAACGGTTGAAGAATCAAAGCTGCTGAATTTCAGAACGGGTCCATATGTAGTCATCAGTGCAAGTGGTATGGCAGATGCCGGCAGGGTAAAACATCATATTAATAATACCATTGAAAACAGCCGCAATACAATTCTGCTTACGGGTTATTGTGAACCACGTTCGCTGGGAGGTCAGTTGCTCGCAGGGAAAAAAGAAGTAAAAATTTATGGAGTGGAAAAAGAAGTACATGCAGAGATCGGGCAGATACGCAGCATGAGTGCACATGGCGATTATGAAGACATGAGCCAGTGGCTTGCCTGTCAGGACCCGAAGCAGGTACAGAAATTATTTCTGGTACATGGTGAGTATGATGTGCAGCATGCATTTCAGCAACGGCTTATGAAGAAAGGGTTTGCTGAAGTGCATATTCCTGAACTTCATTTTGAAACAGGTATATAAAACGGCTTCTTTATAAAAATGAAAGCCTCCGAAGAATCGGAGGCGCCCATCAGGAAAAATCCAATGTGGATTTGGGTAAAACAATCAGGTTAGCTGCCTGGTGCTTTCTAAGTTTATGATCAGTTCAGCTTTACAAATTTTGAAGTGCTTACAGTGATTCCGTTACTCACACGTACAACGTAATTGCCACTGTTGAGTGATTGTACATTCAACTGCTGTACTTGTGCAGCCTTAGCGTTTTGTACACGGCTCATCATCACTCCGTTGCTGTTAAAAATTTCATATGTAACTGTTTTCTCCTGCCATTCTGCAGGCACCATTACACGTAACTCATTCACAACAGGGTTAGGGAAAGTGCTTACCTGTATTTTATTTTCCGTTACAAGACGCACCATTCTTACTTCTGAGTACGAATATTTTT
>JALHRP010000021.1:0-3663 GCA_022841365.1 Chitinophagaceae bacterium
ATTTCGCTCTTCAATGATGCTTTCGATGGCAGCTTCACCCACACCTTTTAAACCGCCTAATCCAAAACGGATTTCACCGGCTTTATTTACTGCAAATCCAGCAGCGGTTTTTGGAATTTTTGAGGGTGCAATAATTGAAATGTGATTTGGATGTAGTGAAAAATATTGAGAAATGATTTTATGTGTACTAATGAATTATATTTTATTAACTACTCCTTATATGCTTTCCAATTTCTTCACTGCTGGTGTACTCCCGGAACTCTGCCTTGTTTTTGATAATATTCAGTTCATTTAGCTTTTCTGAAACAGGTAAGCTGTTGTTTTATCATCAAAGGCTGTTTCTTTATTAAGGCAAGTATCTCTTTACGGTGTTCCATTATTTTTTTGAGATATGAGAGGGTTACCTCTAACTCCCGGAGTAATGTTTACAACAATCCTGCAGGAGATTCTTAACAGAGCAGAAGAGTACTTGTGACTCATATTTCAGCAAGAATTGGAGTTTATAGCAATTGGTTGAGTTGTCGCAAACAATGCCGTTTAGTGTTCTGTTTTATTACTCTGCCAGTTTAATTTTTTGATGGTACTATTCATGGCTTGAGGTTATTCAATATCTTAGCGGGGTTCAGGAAAAAAATGAACATCTTCTCTTTTTATGCCAAAGGTTTCCATCATCATACCATGTTATAACCAAGGCCACTTTTTGGGCGATGCCCTCGATAGTTTAAGGAAATGTGATCAAACACTGTTTGAAGTGATCATTGTAAATGATGGCTCAACTGATTCTGCTACTATTGATATTTTTACAGAATTGGAGAAAGAGGGGTATCGAATTATTCATCAAGTAAATATGGGGTTGGCAGCGGCCAGAAATGCGGGCATCAAAGCAGCAATTGGTCAATACATTTTACCTTTAGATGCAGATAACAAAATCAGGCCTGAATATTTAACAGAAGCAATATCTGTTATGGATCAACAAGCGGATGTTGGGATGCTGTACGGAAATGCAGCATACTTTGGAGATAAATCAGGTGACTGGGTAGTAGGCGACTTCAATTTACAACGTTTAATGATTGGTAATTATATAGATGCTTGTGCAGTTGTTCGTAAGTCTGTTTTTGAGCAGTTAGGAGGGTATGAAACAACGATGAAATTATTTGGGTTAGAAGATTGGGAGCTGTGGCTGAGGATGTCTTTTGCAGGCTTTAAGTTTCATTATGTAAATAAAGTACTGTTCGACTACCGTGTTGTTAGTACGTCCATGTCAAAAGCATTAGTACAAAGTTATGAAAAGCGCAATCTGGCCGAAAGGTTAATCGAGCAAAAATATGCAGACAAAATGGGCGGGCATTTTATCTTATATCATTATGTAAAAAGGTTTAAGAAGAATCCGTTTTCTTTTCTTACTAAATTAGTCTTGCTTTCGTGGTTTCCGGGAATTTACCATCGCTTATTAAAAAAGAATAAAATAGTTAAGGGGTTGTAGCATGAAAGAATCAAAATACTATACCAAGTCCTTTTTTAAAAATCATTTGGATGATCCATATATTTCTGCAAAAGAGTTTGTGCCACTTATTTATAATACGTTTAAGCCTTTATCTGTTGTTGATTTTGGATGTGGCGTAGGTAATTGGCTGAAAGTGTGGCAGGAAGAAACGCCGGTAAAAAAACTATTGGGTATCGAAGGTCCTTACATTAAAAAAGAGTTTTTCAAAGTTCCTTCCGAAATGATTTTGCTCAAAGATCTGAAAGAAGAAATTGATCTTGGTGAAAAATTTGATCTGGTCATATCGCTGGAAGTAGCTGAACATTTACCCGATGCGGATGCTGACCGTTTTGTATCTAATTTAGTAAAAGCAGGGGATGTAATTGTATTTTCGGCTGCAATAACCGGTCAGTTAGGCACGTATCACATCAATGAACAGTATCCTGAATACTGGGCAATGCGGTTTAAAAAATACAATTATGTGCCGGTTGATTATTTCAGACCGGTCATCTGGAATAATGAAAAAATTGAGTATTGGTACAGACAAAATACGCTGCTTTTTATAAAAGAAAGCGAATTGAGTAAATACCCAACTCTCTTACCTTATTATCACACAACCAATCCGAACTGCCTCTTACGAATTCATCCGATACAGTATGAATTGAAACTTGATTTAATTCAACGGACCAGCAGCTTTTTAGGTTTTATACACTGGAAATTATATTTGCTGAAGTTGTCTTTTAAAAATATGTTTAATAAAGCTTGACAATGCGTGAAGAAGGGCTTATAAGACTATATAACTTACAAATTGATTCAAATCAGCATGACTTTTTAGTTATGCATTTCCTGCTGAATGATTTGAAAAATGAAATTTCAAAAAATGCTTTTGGCGCTGTTTTAGATATTGGGTGCGGTAACAAACCATATGAACGTCTTTTTCTTCCAAACAAGATTTTATCCTATACAGGTTGCGATGTGGTGCAGAGTAGTGGAAATAAAGTTGATGTCATTTGCCCCGCTACAGCACTTGATTTTCCCGATGCCTCTTTTGACACAGTTTTTTCTACACAGGTTATTGAACATGTTGAAGATCCTTTTGAAATGTTGGCCGAAGCTTTCAGGGTTTTGAAACCCGGTGGTGTAGTTATTGTATCTGCTCCGTTTTCATGGGAGCTGCATGAGGAACCTTATGATTTTTACCGGTACAGCAAATATGGCTTACGTTATATGTTTCAAAGGGCCGGTTTTTCAAATGTTGAAATAAAAGCAAATGGAGGTAAATGGGCTGCTATCTTTCAGTTAAATATCAATATCATATATTCTACTTTTAAAAAGAAGGGGTTTTTCAGAAAAATAGTGAAAGGACTTTTTCTGAATTTGCGATTCACAGCTTTGGTAAATAAAGTTGGTTTATGGCTTGATAAGAAATATCCTGATGAGCTTCTTACCTTAAACTATGTTATTGTCGGAAGAAAAAAATGAGTACACATTCACCCCTCATCTCCATTTGCATACCTGCCTACAGCAGGCAGTTGTTTCTGCAACGTTTGCTGGAGAGTATAGAACTGCAACACTTCCGTGACTTTGAAGTGATCATTACAGATGATTCGCCTGCTGATGTTATTGAACAGTTCCTGAAAAATAAGTTGTACAATTTCCCGATACAATATATCAGAAATCAAACGCCGTTAGGAACTCCGGTTAACTGGACAGAAGGCATGAAGTACGCCAAGGGTAAGTGGATTAAAGTTATGCATGACGATGACTGGTTTTCAAATCCGGAATCGCTGGCCACCTATGCCGGTGCAATCAAAGATACTGTTGATTGCATTTTTTCCGGTTACACAGCGTTTTATGAAGCCGGTTCAAAGTCAATCAACAAAACTATTTCAACAAATCAATTTAGTAAACTAAAGAGCTATCCATATTATCTGTTTGGTAATAATGTGATTGGTCCGCCCAGTGTTGTCCTATTTCGAAGGGATTTACAAGAGTTGTACGATCCGGGATTAAAATGGCTGGTTGATCTGGAAGCTTATGTCCGTATGCTGAAAAATTGTAAATGCATATATATTGCAGCACCGCTCATAATCATGAGTTATAATGACACACAGGTAACCAATGAATGTTTCCGTAATCCGGATATTGAAGTAAGGGAGGCGCTTATTTACTATCGGAAA
>JALHRP010000021.1:3673-55495 GCA_022841365.1 Chitinophagaceae bacterium
GAGAGATTGTGAGAAAGCGCTTACTCGCTTATGATGCATGGTGGCGAATGATTCGTAATCTTGAAATCAGAACAGAAGAACAGCTGAATTATTTTTCGAAAGGGGAAAGCGTTCCGGATTTCTTATGGCGTATCCTGAATTTTCAAAAGCGAATTCCGTTAGCTGTATTAAATAAAGGTGTATTTTCTAAATTACTTATGTTTACTTCTTATTTATTAAACAGGTAAAGTGGTATCCATCATCATCATTAATTACAACACATTCTCACTTACATGCAATTGCGTTGAAAGTATTTATTCAAATACAAAGGGGATAGACTTTGAGGTGATCCTTGTGGACAATGCATCTGATGAAACGGATCCCCGGCAATTCAAAGAACGTTTTCCTGATTTGACATTGATTACAAGTGCCACGAATACAGGGTTTGCAGGCGGTAATAATATCGGGATTTCGAAAGCAAAAGGAGATATGATTCTTTTACTGAACAGTGATACCTATCTGCAGGATGATGCAATCAGCAAAGCTGTGATCCATTTTTCAACCTTGCAAAAGCCAGGCGTGCTGGGAGTACAGATGAGGTATCCTGATGGGGTAATTCAGTATACCGCCCGACGCTTCAGAAGTATCAGTTGGGAGTTGTTTGATTTGTTTCGATTTATTCCAATGCTGATGCCGTATAAAAAAAGAGCAAAGCTTATGTTGGGTAAATATTTTAAAGCAGATTTTAATTGTAGCTGTGACTGGGTAAACGGTGCATTTTTTTTATTCTCAAAAAGTATTCTTGATCATTTTCCCGACAGAAAGTTAGATGAACGTTTCTTCATGTACGGCGAAGATCAATTATGGTGCTGGCAGTTTCATCAGCTCGGGTATACAAATTATTTTTATTCTGAGACATCTATTATCCATATCAATAATGCAAGTACAAAGCAACAGAAGCGGCTGCAACTTCTGAAAATAATGTTCCGTCATGAGTTGGCGGTTATGCGGGAGCGTAAGGGAAGCGGTTTGTATTATTATTTGTTTGTGTTTATTTACGGGTGCAAAGAGTGGAGCAGGTTTTTTATTAAGAGTTTGCTTTTTCGCTTTACAGGTAAGATGCTGAGATAAAACGGAGTTTGTTTATTCTTCAACTTTCGGAGATATTGTTTGGAAGCACGAACAATTATTTTTTGTTTCACCAGGAACACAAAGTATCTTGTTACACTTCTTGTAATAATTAAGATAAATTAGGAATTATTTTTCTGGTGATATTCCCCCAATAGTAAGTCTGGTAATACGCTTCGGGAGTAGGAGTGTGAATATTGTTATTGCTCAGAATCATTTTTGCAAAACTGCTCCAGTCGTTATCTGCAACAGTTAATAGTTTGGGGCCACATAATTTTTTATCAATTCCTGCAGCTCCGGTTTCAGTTGAAAGAACTGTTGTGCCTAGTGCAATGGCTTCAATCATTTTTGTTTTAACACCGCCGCCGCTCTGCACCGGGTTCAGAAAAAGATCAGCCGCCTTAAAGTACAGTTCAATATCCTCTACAAAGCCTGCATAATAAATGTTTTGATGGTTCCATGCTTTTAGTTCATCGAATTCTGCAGGCAATCGTTTTCCCGTAATTAAAATCGTATACTTCAGTGAAGTGTGCAGCAATACAGTATTGATCTCTTCAATGATCACCTTTAATGCATCCAGGTTAGGCTTGTAATCCAACAGCCCGTTAAACAGCAGCAATTTGTGTGTGGGATCAAAACCATGTTTACTGCAAACCAATGCTTTGCTTTCTGCTTTATTGGCCGGGCTTTGCTGTTGATTAATTCCATAAGGCACAAGTATGCATTTGGCGGCTTCAATTTTCATCTTTTCAATCATCCATCTGCGGTCTTCTTCTGAAATACAAAACACAGTATGGGCCTGTTTCAATACCCATTGCTCATATCGTTTCAGCAAAGGCCACCAGCTTTTTCCAATTGTCCGGAAACGTTCGTATTCAATATTGTGGGTATGTACAATCAGTTTGATCTTACAATTCTTTTTCAACAGCCATCCCAGCCAACCGAGATAAGGATGTTCAATAATAACAGTTGTGATCTGTTGTTCAGTAATCAGTTTTTTTATACGGAAGTACAAACCGGGATCTGCATAACGAAACTTACTCTTATACAGCAATGGATGAAACACATAGCTCTTGGCCATTGTAGCATCGTTGTCAGTTGTTCCTGCAACATGCAGGTTGCATTGCTCACCAAGGTATTGGTTAAAATGGGCAATCAGTTTTTGTCCACCTGAAAAATAAGGGAGATAAGGATAAGAAACAATGTTCAGAACCTTCTCCATGTTAAGCCTGCTTGCTTTTTTTCCATTCCATAAATAAACCGGCAATCACAATCAGATAGGTGAGGAGCGCTGAAATCAATACAATGGTATCACCTGTTTTATAGGATTGAGGTTCGAAACGGAATTCTATTTGATGATTCCCTGCCGGTATTGCAAGTCCACGCAAGGCATAGTTTGTTTTCACAATCTCTGCTTTCTTGCCATCAATGAATGCATTCCATCCTTTATTATAATACACTTCGCTGAACACAGCAAACTGGTTGCTGTTAGCTTTTGATTCGTAGTTTATGAGATCGTTTTTGTTTTCGATCAGCTGAATGGATGCTGTTGAATCGTATACCGGATCTGCACCAACAACTGATTTAAACTTCACCTGTACTACCGCTGTATCACGGAGATTAGTACTGTCCAAAGCCTTCATTTCCTCTTTTCCGTTGGATACATATTTAATTCCTTTCACCAACCAAACCGGACCAAAAGCAGATGGGTTCATTTGTGCAAATGGTGCCCCTGTTTGCGGATTTTGCACAATAAAATATTTTGTATTGAGCATGTTCAATACCTGCATGTTGTTCTTTACAATCTGGTTTTCGATAAGATCCTGATAAATCTGCAGTTTGGCAGGGTGGTAACCGCCGATTGAATTGTGATGATAAGCTGTTACAGATTCATTTACAAAATCAACAGTTGTATTAAACACACGGAAATATCCTTTATCCTGTTTAATCTGTCTGTCTGCATCAGTCATTGCAAATGCATTATCAAAATCAGAGCCATCAACAAAATTATTTTCATTGAGGTAACGTTTGCCAACAGAGAGCAGATCAATTGAGCTCAGCAATAATAAAATGATCATGGCAGGTACAGCTTGCAATTTCTTAGTACTTGCAAACCATAATACCAGTAAGGTTAGTGATATAAAAATAAATGACCGTATCAGATCACCTGCAAACAAGCTCTTGCGGTCTTCCTGTATAGCTGTAATAAAAGCTTTACCAAACGACTCTGCCTGTTGCTGTACTTCGGCACCGGGTTGCTGCCCTTGTTGTGCATACTGTTGCAACATGGCACCCGTCATATTTTCTTTAACGCCTTTATCATTCGGCGAAGTATAATCAAACGAAATGTACAGGAATCCTAAAAGGGCAACGATCACTGCTGCACCAATAGCAGTTTGTTTCAATGCCTTTTTTACTGCTGCAGCCTCTGCAGTTGCAGATAATAAATTGTTCAACGCAACAGTAGCAAGCACCACAAAACAAAGTTGCGGCATCACCAGCCCCATGGATGGTGCACGGAATTTTTTATACAAGGGTAAATAATCAAACAGAAAATAGTTGACACTCTCTAAATTATTGCCCCATGCAAGAATGATCCCAAACATACCTGCACCAAACAAACTCCATTTAAGCCATCCTTTTTCATAGAACATGGCAAACAGGAACAGCAACATGATCACTGCTCCAAAATATACAGGGCCCGAAGTGGGTTGCTGTTTTCCCCAATAAGAAATGCCGTTAGCATATTGGAGTGCGCTATCTTCCGGCTGGCCAATTTCAATTAGTTTATCTGCAAACTTCGATGTCTTGTATTCATTACCTCCATTACTTCCGCCAAACATGCCTGGCACAAGCATGGTGAATGTTTCTGTAATTCCAACGCTGTATTTAAAGGCATAATCTTTATCAAGTCCGCCACTGGTGGTATTTTTATCCGTTGTTTCTTTTAATTCACTTATACCGCCACGCATACTTTCTTTTGAATATTCCCATGTGGTGAGTGTGCCGATTGCATTACTTCCTAATGCAATGATGCCGATGATGGCAGCAATGGCAATGCTTTTAAATGCAGCAGCAAGTTCTTTCTTTTTAAAACTTACAATAAAGAACCCAATTGTAATAGCGCCTAAAATCAGGAGTGTATAATAAACAATCTGCAAGTGATTCGTGCTAACCTGCAATACAAATCCTGTTGCCAATGCAGCACTGCCGATCCACCATCGTTTGTTAAAGAGTAATAACAAACCTGCAATTACCAATGGTGCATATCCGATAGCCAGCATTTTTGTATCATGCCCTGCACCAATGATGATGGGATCGTAGGTTGAATATGCATATGAAACAGCTCCCATAATACCGATCCAGGGATTAATCCCCAACACTAATGCCAGCAGATAAAAACAAAGACAGGCAAGAAAGAAAAAGTTTGCCGGCTTAGGTAAGCCCAGCGTCAAAATATAACTCACATAATTAAATGATATTTTGTGAGTACCTTCTAACGCAATCTGGTAAGTGGGCATACCGCCAAACATACTGTTGGTCCATTTAGGAAACTGACCCAATTTTTCTTTTTGTTCAAACGACTGTTGCGCCATTCCTTTCCAGCCGATATTATCATGTGCATTGAGAACTTTTCCTTCAAAGGCGGGCTTGCAATAAACCAATGCAATTAAAAAGAAAACAGCAATGGCAATTGCATGGGGGATGAGCTTCTTAAAATCGAACTTCATAAAGAAAATATTTTCTGTTTCAGTGAGGCAAAATAATGGTATTTTGGGGTATTGGCAGCATTTTTAACGCTTATGAAGGGATTTTTGTTTTTCAGTAAGGTCGGGTTCATGTTGAACATCGTTTTCTTTGTTTGTGTGATCTTTTGGCTGATGCCTCATATGGTTTTACCGCAGGCACTCACTTCACTGCTTATTATTGCAGGTTGGCCGTTGTCCCTGCTGGTGAATGCAGTGTTGTTTATCTGGTTTCTGTATTATTTGTTTGCAAAAAGAACCGACATTCAGCCGTTCCGCATGTTCCTGTTCAACAGTATCGTTTTTATTTTTCAACTTATTTTTTTCTTTTTATGATTAAACAAATCATCAGCGATAAACCAACACGCTTGTTTATTATTCTTGGTGGATTTTTTATTGCCAATGCTTTAATTGCTGAGATCATTGGGGTTAAAATATTTTCATTGGAGAAAACACTGGGGTTTACGCCCATGGAATTAAATCTGTTTGGCAATCTGCTGTCTGTAAATCTTACTGCAGGGGTGTTGTTATGGCCGGTTGTTTTTATTATGACCGACATCATCAATGAATATTATGGTATGAAAGGGGTTCGATTTTTATCTTATCTCACTGCAGGTCTTATTGCATTTGCATTCATCATTTTTTTACTGGCGATGAAATTAACTCCTGCCGATTTTTTTATCAGCAGCAAGCAAGGGAGTGGTGTACCCGATATGGAAAAGGCATATAACAGTGTACTGGGTCAGGGTGGATTTATTATTATCGGTTCGTTAACTGCATTTATTCTTGGGCAGTTGATTGATGTGTTTGTGTTTCATAAAATCAAAAAAGTAACAGGAGAAAACCGCATCTGGCTGCGGGCAACCGGATCTACTTTAGTGTCTCAGTTTATTGACAGTTTTGTCGTGCTGTTTATTGCATTTTATATTGGTACAAGAGTAAACCAACAGGCAAATGATTTTGTATGGCCTTTCAGTTTGTTTATTGCGGTTGGTATTGTGAATTACATTTATAAATTTATCGTTGCAATTCTGTTAACTCCGGTCATTTATCTGGTGCATAACCTCATTGAAAAATTTCTCGGAAAAGAAAGAGCAGCAGAAATGAAAAAGGCTGCTATGGCCAATGAATAATTAAAAACGTTCCTTCAAAAGGTTCACTACAATTTTATCAATAGGTAAGCTAACGGTATCAGCAGTAAAGTCGCTCCATTCAATTAAACGAAATACTTCTGCTTCGCCTGTTGGATCAGCTATTTGATGCGGTTCAAAATCAAATGCAGTTTGCTTAAACTCAACGGAAATAGGCTCCAGTGGTTTTACAAAATAATAGATGGAAATAATTTGGTGTGCCGGATTAAATGCACTCCTCTGATAAATATCGGTGGTATAAAGATGATCGCCGATTTCAACTTCCAGATTCATTTCTTCTTTCATCTCCCGCTTTAAACAATCTCTGGTGCCTTCGCCAAACTCTAAACCACCACCCGGAAACTTAGTGATGTATGCCCCACGAATAAACTCATCTGTAACAACTACCTGTCTGGCTTCTGTTAAAATAATGCCGTATACCCGTATATTAAACATGCTCTGTTTTATATTGTTGTTTGATGTTGCTGAACTACGCAGCTTAAAATAATTTCTTCCGCATAAAATAAATGCCGATCAGCAACGATAAACCCAACGACAGCAGAATGGGAAAATAAAATGCAAAGCTGGAGTGAGCGCCCGGTATGGGCACATTCATTCCGTATATACTGGCTACCAATGTTGGCAACTGTAACATAATGGTAATAGAGGTAAGCCGTTTCATTACCTGGCTTTGGTTGTTGCTGATAACACTTGCAAATGCATCCAGTGATGAGCTGAGGATATTGGTATAGGTGTTGGCCATTTCCAAGGCCTGACTTGTATCAACAATTAAATCCTGCAGTATTTCATCCTCATCTTCAGTAAGACTTAAAAAACGGGTGCGTTGCAGTTTCATTAACAGCAGTTCGTTGCTGCGCAGTGCGGTAACAAAGTACACCAGGCTTTTCTGTATACGCATCAGATCAAGCAATTCCTCATTCCGGTTGGCATCGTATAATTTTTGTTCCAGCAAATTTCTTTTGTGATTGATTTCTTTTAAGAACTCCATAAACGCCTGTACAACCTTTTCAAAAATCTTGAGCACCATCAGATTTTTCTTATCTGGGTGCCTGTTTTGAAATGTGTTGAGGAATTTTTTAATGGCGCCGTTATCAAACGAGTTAACCGTTACAATCTGGTTGTGAGTTAAAATAATACAGATCGGGATGGTGATATAAAATGCATCGCTGTCGTTAAACGAATTATTTTCCGTTGGAGTTTTAATCACAATCAGCTTCACATTGTCTTCCAGTTCAAAACGGGAGCGTTCATCAATATCCAGTGAGTCTGCAAGGAAATCAAGCGGTATATCAAGTGCTTCTGCAACTTCAGAAAATTCTTCCTGTTTTAACGGCGGAACAATATTCACCCATGCACCTTCTTCAGGTTTTTCAATAGCGAGTGTTTTACCGTCTACATTTTTAAAGAATTGCAGCATAGCGGCGCAAAGGTAATGAGCGGCTGTTAATCTGCGACTGAAAATTCAACGGCTTCGTTTTGCCTGATACGAATGGTCTTGTAATGGTGCGTGTTATGAAACAGGTTAAAGTACAGCCATTCTCTGATGGTAATCATTCCCAGCACGGGATGGGGCGATTGATACAGATCAATGTTTTCATCTTCCCAGTAATAACGGATCTGATCAAGGTATTTTTGTGCAACCTGTTCAAAGCGGCTTACGAGTCTTTCTTTTGCACCCGGTTCCTGTTTCACAGCGGGGCTGAATCTTTTATCGGGTGAAATACCTTCTTCTACTTTTTTATAGTAAACATCAACCAGTTCTTCGTAGGAGAAAGATGAATGTGTTGGCTTGCCGAATTTCCATTTGATATAAAATTTAGGGAACAGCAATGTGAGCCAGCTCTTGTGCAGTATTAAAGAAAGATGCTCCAGATTTTCTGCAACAGACCATTGTTCAGATTTGTAAAAAAACTGGTGTTCCTCCATTTTTCGGCACAGCTTCAGAATATCCTCAATGGTATTCTCCGCATGGTTGAGGATTTGGAATTTGTTTAAATGATAGCGTTTGGCAATCATCGGGTGTAGGTTAGGGTTAGGATTTGGATTAAGCTTTCTTGTTTTATACGTTGATGGATCCTGTGTAGACAAACTTTGCCGGTCCGCAGAGCCAGATGTTTTCAAAATTTGTATTGGATCGTTTTTCAAATTTTACTTTTAAGTTTCCTCCGGATGTTTGAATAATTTTTTCCTGTGGTCCGTTTCCTTCATCACTTGCAGCTATTGCCGCAGCAGTTACTCCTGTTCCGCAGGATAAGGTTTCGTCTTCTACACCACGCTCATAAGTACGAATGAGTAAGTGTGTTGACAGCCTCTGAACAAAATTAACATTGATGCCAGTTTTTGAAAAGGGGGGGGAGTTGCGAATTGATTTTCCTTCGGAATATACATCAATTGCCTTCACATTATTTTCCCATTTAATATAATGCGGTGATCCTGTGTTTAAAATCACATGATCTCCATATTTTTCAATTGCATTTACATCTTTCATTTTCAGTTCTACCCAATCTTTTTCATTGATGGTGGCTTCGTGTAACCCGTCTGTAGCAAGGAATACAGCCGATTTGTCAATTACCTGCATGTGTTTTGCAAAAGCAACCAGACAACGCCCTCCATTTCCACACATACTCCCTTCGGCACCATCAGCATTGTAATAAATCATCTCAAAATCATAACCTTCTTTTTGTTGCAAGAGCATTAGCCCATCTGCTCCGATGCCAAATCTTCGGTTGCATAAAAAGGCTATTTCTACGCTGGATAATTGCGTATAATTACCAAGACGATTATCCAATATGATGAAATCGTTACCGGTTCCCTGATATTTGTAAAAGTGAATTGTCATAACGATGAAATTATTTCAAGCGATTGAACAATCAGTTTCTCAACAGCTGCATTTCCATCTTTGCTGAATTCTTTTTTTACTCTGTTGGCAACAATGGCACTGATGGAGAGGCATTGATGCCCCAGTATCTTTCCCAGGCCATAAATAGCCGCTGTTTCCATTTCAAAATTAGTGATCCTGTGCTGACCAAACTGAAACGCTGTTAAACGATCTATAAGTGCAGGATTGGAAAGTCCCATTCGTAACACTCTTCCCTGCGGACCATAAAAACCAGGACATGTTACCGTAATTCCATGCTGATAACCATGAACAAAATGTTTGAGCAGTTGTGACCCTGCGCCTGTAACATAAGGGTATGATAAACTATCCTGCACCTGTGTATGGGTTACAAATGCATGGAGCAATTGCTTTTCCTCTTCGTTGTATTCAGTCCGGTAAAAATGCAGTAGGTTATCAATTCCCAATCCATGTGTAGATACCACAAATCCATCCACCGGAATATCGGCCTGCAATGCTCCTGATGTTCCTAAACGTATAATTTGAAGTGTGGTTAAATTTGGTTTGATGACTCTTGTTTCAAAATCAATATTCACCAGTGCATCGAGCTCGTTTAAAACTATATCTATATTGTCGGGGCCAATGCCTGTTGATACAACTGATATCCGTTTCTTGCCAACATATCCTGTGTGCGTTACAAATTCACGGTGCTGTTGCTTATGTTCAACAGAATCGAAATGTTTGGATACTTCTTTTACACGATCAGGATCACCAACCGTTATAATGGTATGCGCCAGTTCTTCGGGACGTACATTTAAATGATAAACAGCCCCTCTTTGATTAATGATGAGTTCACTTTCTGCAATTCTTTGCATAGTTCTTTGGGAGTATTTGCCCGAATATACTACATTTGCACCTCACAAATTGGATGGCAGTATGCTCAGTACAGTTCATCAAATGTGAGCAAAAGGTCCTGTGGCCGAGTGGCTAGGCAGAGCTCTGCAAAAGCTCGTACAGCGGTTCGAATCCGCTCGGGACCTCCGGTAAAGGCGTCAGATAAACTGGCGCTTTTCTTTTTAACTTCGATCTATGCGTTACTCAAATTATATCGGTATCATCGCTGCATTACTGCTTGTGTTTGCAGCAACCTTTCCATGGATTTATATTCCGTCTGTACAAGCAACTGTTTCCGGCTTTGGATCTGAAACCGTGATGAAGTTTGGTAAACCCGTTTTAATGAACCTGATTATGCTGGTGCTGAATGTGCTGTTCTTTTTAATTCCAAAGCTTTGGGCCAAGCGTTTTAATCCATTTATTGCATCAATAGGATTTGCCTGGGCTCTGCGTAATCTTTTACTGCTTTCTACCTGCAGAAACGGTGAGTGTCCCGAACGGACCATCTGGCTGTACGTTTATTTTTTTGCAGCCTGTGTGGTATTGATTATGACCTTGCTGCCTGAAATCAAAACTAAATCAAACGACCCTGCTTAAGCTACTGAAGAGAATACCGGTTCGGGGTCCACTTCTTTTTCATCATCTGTTTGCAGCTCTACTCTGTGTAAAATATCTTTGAGCGATGCTATGCGCTGTATCATATACGGCACGGTATCTAACCCACTCACAAACTTGAGGATGTATGTGTATATGCCAATCAGGTCTCCTGCCTGTAAGGTTTTGCCCGACATCTTAGATGAGATAATAAGTGCTGCAGAAATGATCACAATCACCAGTAATTCCATTACACCAAAATTCCATGCTTCCTGATCGCTGATGCGTATCTGCCACTTGCGGAGATTATTATAATGCTGATTGATGCGGATTGTATTTTTTGTAGCCAGTACATTTACCTGTTCTTCCAGTTCATCGTTTCTTAATTTATTCAGCCGGCGCATCCGCTTGCCGTAAATATAACCGGTAACTGTTACAGGAATCAGCATGGTTAAACAAAGCAGCACCACCTGTGCATCATAGAAACAAAGTAAAATGAGCGAGCCGGCAATGTTATAAACGGCTTCAATGATATAGTTTAAATCAAACTCAAGAAAATCAATAAACTCTCTTGATAAATTGGAGTGAGCGCTGAGTTTAGACAGATCTTTGTTTTTATTACGGCTCATTAAGCGAACCACCAGTGAAGTATAAATGTCTGAATAGGTTCTTGAATCGTACATATGCCGGATGGTTCCTGTAACAACCCACAGCAGATGTGCGGCAACCAGCAAGATCAATCCGTTGTAAGAATTTTTTAATAAATCATTCACAGCCTCTCCTAAAAAATAAGGCCGCAACAATAATCCCAGCATTTCTACAGCAAATAAACTGTAGGTGAGTAACAGTTTATAGCGGTGTTGTTTTACAATCGTTTGGATCACCCATTTTCCAGGCATAACTATCTCCTTGCTTTATTAAATCTTCAAAATAGACTGTGCAGAATCGCCGGAGTTTAGTGGATGGTATGATTTCTTTTTCCGGCAGAATGGATTAGTAAGGGTAGTGCAAAGATAAGCAGAGGTGCGGGCAGAACAGTTTAACTCTTTGTCAGTTGCTGTTCACGGCTGCTGACAGAATTTCCCTTTTGTCCGGAAACTATTTTGCGGCAGTTGGGTGCACCGCACTGGCAATCAAAGGTTTCAGCTGAATCATCTAATAATTGAGCATAATCCATAGTGAGTTCTTCTCCTGGCTGAATAGGCTTTATAGCGATCAGATTCAGGCCCATGTAGGCAGTATTAGGACTGCAGGAATGGTTCTGCGGTGCCCATTCGGAGGGGTTGTTATCCCATAAAACATATACTTCAGTGCTGAGCGGTACGGCATAATGTTTAAACAGCAGCTTCTCTTCGGGCAGCCAGTTGTTATCTACAAAACGTTTTGTAACGATGCGTTGGGGCCGTTCTTCTCCTTTAAAAATAACTTCAGCTTCTGCAATGGACTGCGTGGCATATATACCAAAGCCGGCAATTGAATTCCCCTTCATGATGTATTTCTTTTGCCTGCGTTTATGACGGGCAATACCTTCATCAATGATATGCTGCAGAAAACCTGCCTGACCAATGCCATCGGCTTTAATAATGTAATCGGCACTGCCTTCATACCCATCAGTATAAAAAACAGAACAGGTAAAATTTACTTCTAAGAAAAATAATTTACCTGCTTCATTCATTCTAAAATCCATCCGTGCATAACCAACGCCGCCAAAACTGCGGAAGATGCGTTGAGCCGCTTCTGTTAATTGTTGTTTGATGGCAGGATCAGTAACAGGAATATTGCTTTCGGGATGCAGTTCAGATGTTTTGAGTGCATAGGTTTTAAATGTTCTTCCTTCAGGAAAAATAAATTCAATGGGTTGAAAAACTTTGCACTTCTTTTCATCTTTTGCATTGGCAGCAACCAAAACTGTAAACTCTCTGCCTGCAATATATTCTTCTACCAACAATTGCGGATAGGAAGAAAGTACTGTCGTTGCTTTCTGTTTTAACTCATCAAGGTTATTGCAAACCGAATGTTCATCAATACCCAAACTGTCGCCGGCCTTTGCAGGTTTTACAAATAAAGGGTAAGTCAAATGCTTTACTTCCTGTTCGAGTTGATCAACGTTTTCAATCAAAGCATAATTAGCAGTTGCCACTCCTTCGGTATAGGCCACATACTTCATCAATTCTTTTGGAGGATCGTATAACAAGGTATTAGGTCCTGTAAACGGCAGGTTGAGTAATTCCAATGTATAAATCACATCAATAGAAGGAACTTCCCATTCCAGATAACCTTCGCATAAGTTTACAAAACAATCATATCCTTTTTTACTCAGCTCAAGCAGTTGTTTGTAGGTGGTGAGTTTGTTGAGAAACACATGATCGAACTGAATATGCGGCAACAAATGCGATACGTTGCGGGGCGGATCGTAATATTGATAATCAACAGCAGAAGTGGAGTAGTCGGGTTGCAATACACAAATCTTCATATCATCTTGCTGTTAACGCACAGCCACTGCTTTTTTTGTTTTTTGTTTATGACGTTGCATCGCATCCTGCAGAATATGAAGAATTAAACCGGAATAAGATTGATTACTTAATCGTACAATGGCACCAATCGACGTATAGTTTTCATCTTCACTTAAACCGCATTGTGCATTTACTTCCAGCACATACATGCGGCCGGTTTTTTTATCCATACGAATGTCAACCCGTCCGTAACCTGTTCCGCCCACTGCACAATATGCTTTCCAGCTGAGATCCATGATCTTTTTTTGCAGATTGATGGGAGGGAGGTGGTATTGATAAAAATCTTCTTCTTCGCCAAGGGATTGTTCCTTTTCATAGGTTTCCCATAAACGGTCGAAGGATAAAAACTTTTCTGTATCGGGTAAATCTTTATGAAAAATGCGTTCAACAGGAACATATACTTTCCTGCTGCGTGGTGAGTGATGCGATCCTGAAATGAAAACAGTGTATTCAGGCCCGTTAATAAATTCTTCTGCCACCAATCCGCCAAAAGAGAAATCCCAGCCACGGTAACCATCAAATAATTCTTTCACCAGTGTTTTTAATTCTTCATCGTTATGCACTACGTTCTTTACGCCCAGTCCCATGCTGCCACCGCTCACTGCAGGTTTAATAATCAATGGTGTACCAACACGGTCGCAGATATTGCTGAGTTTTTGTTTTGCATGATGAATGGGTACCCATGCTGCATGTGGAATACCGGCATTATCAAACAACTCCTTCATAACGATCTTTGAAGTAGTGTTATCATAAAAGGCAGCATCAGCACCCGTGAAGATGAGTTTCTTTTCTTTTAAATAATGAATCACCGATACACCCGGTGTTCCATTCACTTCATCGCCATCGCATAAATTCAGTACCAAGGGTGTTTGAAAAGAAGTGGTGGCGGCAATATCATCAATGATCTCTTTAAAATTGTTTTGCGTTACAGGTTGCCATTTCCAATTGAGTTGTAATTCTGCAAACACCTTTGTGTATTCATCAATGCTTTGTGTAAAATCGTAGTAGTAATCAAGATTTGCATCATTGGTTTGCAGATGCGGTACCAATACCCATATAAACAAAGGCTGCTCAGTGGAAGGGAGAGAAAGTAACGGGTTTAAAAGCATATTGTAAATGTAAAAGATTAATGCTTTAATTGATCAATTTTAGATTGAATAAAATCAGTCAACCTGTACTGACGCAATGTATCGTTACTGAGTTCTTTTGCTCCTTTGATGATACCAATGCAATTGGCTTCACCACACAAACAATGAAAGGGCTCTGCCATAAACCATTCGGTTGATGGATAGAAAAAGGTAAACTCATCGCCTGCTGCTATTGCTTTTAATGCTGTTAATTCCATGGTTGTGGTATTAAAGAATGCATTGGGGTTGCAGCTATGGTTGATGTATTGTAAAAATTCCGGGCTGAGAATGATATGTTTGTTTTCTGCAATCTGCACGGTGTATTTAGATGGATGATCATGTATTTCTCCGGATCCAAAACTGCAGATGACCTCATTGGGCTGATACGATTTGGTGGAGCAAAGAAGCTGATGATCGGAGCCGGTGAGTTGGTGGATTTCAGCAAAACCATAGTGGCCGGTAACCACGGTTGCTGCAAGGGTTGAAATGCTCATGATGGAATTTTAGTGATAATAGTTTGAAATTAATAATAGATGTTTAATAATGGCAATAGTTTAATCCAATGTTGAATGAATGTGTATAAAACATTGGACATTAAAAAACCCGTTTCAAAACTGAAACGGGTTTCTATAATCGTTGTAATAAAAGCTTACATATGTTGCTCAATCTTTTTTACAAAGTTGCCTTTTGGCTGAGCACCTACTAATTTATCAACTACCTGTCCGTTCTTAATGAACAGGATGGCAGGGATAGAAGTAATGCCATAGTTCATACTCACTTGTGGGTTTTCATCTACATTTACTTTGCCCACTTTTACTTTACCGTCGTATTCTTTGCTCAGTTCTTCAATAACCGGCCCGATTGCACGGCAAGGTCCGCACCACTCAGCCCAAAAATCTACTACGCTGAGTTTATCTGAACTGATGACTTCTGTTTGAAAATTTGAATCTGTGAATTGTTGTGCCATATCGTTTTTCTTTTTATGTTGAAAGGAAGGGCAAATTTAAGCCCATTCCTGTTAATCTGATGTTATGTCATTATCCACAGTTGTTTACAAGTAAAAACAACTGGTTGAAGCTACAGGTTTGGCAGTTAACAGGTCCTTAACTGCTGATTTTGCATTTGTCAACATGTACGAATAACCTCATGGTATAATCAAAAAGGCAGACTTGCCAGCTTGATTGTTTTCTCCATATTATCTGTCCATGCAAAAATTAATTGTTTGCCCGATTTGGTCATCTGCGGAAAACCGCTTGATCTTGAATCAGATGATTGGGCAATAATCACCGGTTGACCTTTTGTACCATTTGCATTTACT
Organism: Chitinophagaceae bacterium; assembly: GCA_022841365.1. GTDB lineage: Bacteria > Bacteroidota > Bacteroidia > Chitinophagales > Chitinophagaceae > Lacibacter. Next base: position 18,960 of record JALHRP010000021.1, read on the forward strand.
TTTACTGCTTTAATGGTTGATCCTTCCATCCAGCTAACCATGGCTGTTTCATTGTCGAGCATTACCACATCAACCCGGCCAATTGCTTTGCCTTCATCTACCTGGATTGGCGTGTTAAAAGTAGCACCTCCATCTTCAGAAAAAATGATCTTCACCTGCGCTTTATTTTCTTTCATGGAGAACCATACAATGGCTAAATTATTTCCAACTGCATCAGCTCTTGGTCCGTTCACCGGACAACCAGCAATCTTCCATTGATCAGGAAAGATGGTTTTTGATTGAGTCCACTCACCATTTACAAATCGTACAATGGACATATCTCTTATCTCTTCATCTGAACGATCTCTGTAAACAATGATGGGGCCATTATCTGTAATGGCAATGGTTGTCTGGCAACAATCGCAGATTCTTCCGTCAAGTTCCCACTCATTTGTCTTGGTTCCTTTTTTGTCAAGTAAGGCGGCTCTCAATGTCATTTCACCATGATGTCCTTCATGTTTGCTGTGATCATTGCCTTCCATCGCTGTTTTTCTTCCATCGAGCCAGGAAACAAGAAACTGATCTTTGTATGGAGTGATGGATACAAAACCATGTTCGGCTTTCTTACCATCATCATGTAATGTAGCAGGAGTGCTCCATGTTTTTCCTGCATCAGCAGATGCAACTAATTTAATATCGTACGTAAATGTGGCGGTATCGCTTTTTTGTAAAAAATGTGCAAGCATGTTGCCTGCTGCATCAGATGATACAACCGGATAATCGGCCCAGTTCACAAACCAGTTATTGCCGGAGCTGATGGTTGAAGGCGAAGTCCATTGCTCATTAACCAATGATGAGAAATGAAGCGATGCTTCTTTTCCTTTTTTTTGCATCCATGATAAATGAACGGTGCCTTTTGCATCTGTAAACAAATAGGGTGCTGAGCAGGAGTCTGCTGCAGGAGATGCAAGCATGGTTAATGCACCTGTTGATTTGTTATCAGGATTTGAACAGGCGGTTGCTGCAACAAGAAGGACAGTGATGAGTTTTTTCATTTTATTTTCCGGCATTAATTAGTAAATCAATATTTTCTCTTGAATCCCATTTTCTGTTACCCATTTCGGAGAATACCAGTTTCCCGGATGGATTAATTATAAATGTAGTGGGGAGTGCCATGATGTTCAGGCTTTCCATATTTTCTGCCCGTACGTAATGAAAAGGGTAGGGATGTTTTTGTTTAAACTTTTCAATCTGCTCCACTGTTTCATCTGAAGCAAACAGGTACACAATGTTTTTATCGTTTAACTGTTCCTGCATTTTTTGTATAGAAGGCATTTCTTCAATACAGGGTCTGCACCAGGTTGCCCAGAAGTTGATGAAAAGTGTTTTGCCTTTGTATTGATTGAGATCAATGGCAGTATGATCCAGTTCAGTGAGTTGAATTTTGTCGTACTCCGTTTCAACTGTCTGTTTATTTTTATCAGCTGCTTCCTGTCCGTTACAAGCTGCCAGCAGCAACAAAACTGATATGTGTATAAAAAATCTCAAACGCATTGCTGATTCTGTTTTTTTTAGAGCGCACAATATTACTCACATTTTTTTAGTGGTTATGCCCCGCCATCGGGTCTGCCCCTTTTTTAAATACGTATTCGCTGTGGAGGAGATAAGCACCCTGCACTACCACCACATCACCGGCCGTTAAACCTGATTTGATTTCAATCTGATCATTACTTTCCAACCCCACCTGCACCATTTTACTTTTAAATGATTGTGCTCCTGTTCTGATCCACACGGTTGCGCTTTTGCCATCTCTGATCACAGCATCAATGGGTAAAGTGAGCGTTGAGCGTTGCGTACTTTTCAATACTACATAAGCAGGCATCCCTGGTTTTAATTGATTACCGCTGTTGGGAATGGATACACGGATGAGATTGATTCTTGTATCGGGATTGATTTCAGGGTTTACAAATTCAATACGTCCTTTCAATTCTTTGCCTTCCATATCGGGCAGTTGAACGGTGGCTGTTCCATTGAGATCAATGGTTGATAGCTGTAATGTATATACCTGTGCTTCGGCCCAGAGTGTAGAGAGATCGGCCAGCTTTACAATGGTGCCGCCCTCCATTACATAATCCCCTTCACGAATATCCATGGAGGTAATATAGCCTGCTGCTGTACTGTAAAATGTTGTGAGCGGAGTTGGCTTTTTTGTTTTGGCCAGTTCATTGATCTGCGCTTCACTCAATCCCCACAGCAATAATTTGTTTTTAGCGCTTTGCAGTAACTGTTCATAGTCAATGACGGTTTCTGCAGCAAATGTTTTCTTCTGCTCCAGAGCAAGCAGGTATTCCTGTTTGGCATTGTTGAGATCTTCACTGTAGATGGCATATAAAGCTGCACCTTTGCTTACATAATCTCCCATGTTTTTGAAATATAATTTTTCTATCCTGCCCATCACTCTTGAACTCACAGAAGAAGTTTTCATTTGATCGAAGTTGAGACTGGCAGTTAAGACCAAACGATCGCCGATGGTTCCTGTGCGGATGGTATCGGTTTGAATATTGCCCAACTGTATCTGCTGATCACTGAGCTGCAGTTCATCTTTCTTTTCACCGGTTCTTTTTTTAACAGCTGTAAGATCCATTTTGCAAATGGGACATTTACCCGGCTTTTGTTCAACTACCTGTGGATCCATGGAGCAGGTGTAGTAGACATCACTCTCTGTTTGTTTCGTTGATTTATTCTTGCAAGCAGAAAGTATGAACAGGCAACAGGCAATAAGCAATAGGCAAACAGATGATCTACATAGTAAATTGCCAATTGTCAATTGCCCATTGCCTGTTGAAATGTTTAGTTGTTTCATCATTATTACTGTTTTACCTTAATAAAGCTTTCACTGTCCATTAAATATTGTGCAATCACCGCAACAGAATCTGTTGCAGTTACTCCGCTGAGGATTTGAATATGTCCCTGATGTAAAATGCCTGTGTTAATTTTCCGTGCTTTAAAACCGCCATCTGTTTTTTGAAAGACCACTTTATCTAATCCAAGTGACAATACCGCTTCTTTCGGTAACCAATAGGCTTCTTTTGAATTGCCGTAAATAACAGCTCTTACCTGACTGCCGATGGGTATTCTTAAACTGCTGTTATTAAAATAAACTCTTGCTGTTAAGGTTTTACTTTCCTGCCTGTAAAACGGTTCAATAAAATCAATGCTTGCCCTGAAATCTTTATCTGGCATGGTTTCCGGCACTACTCTTACGGTGTTCCCTTTTTTAACCAGTCCCTGATTATCACCAAAAATATTCAGCAATGCCCATGCACGTGTTGGATTATAGAGTATAAAAACCGATTGACCTTTGTTGATGTACATGCCTTCTTTCAAAGAAAGTTCTTCGGTTAGCTGAGCAATGTCTTTCATTTTGTTAGATGAAGGATTCATTGAAGCGCCTGTTGATTCATGAATATGACCACTGTAATTACTGTATACTGCAATGGTGAAAGCTGCTTGTTTTGTTTGAATAACCTGTTGCAATTGTTGATTGCTCATACCCAGCAGTAACAGTTTTTGTTTAGCCGATTCAATGAAGCTTGTATTTTCGGGATCGTTCTTTAACAGGAATAATAAATTCTGTTGTGCAGTTAATATCTCCGGACTGTAAATATCCATGATACGCTGTCCTTTGCTGATCTTTTGATAACGGTAACGGACATAGAGTTTTTCAATACGTCCGCTTACTCTTGCAGCAATCGTTCCCACTTCTCTTGTATCATATGCAATGGTACCTAACGCTTCAATTTCTATTTGTTCTTCTTTCTGTTCAATGGTTGTAACAGGAATGGATGAAATCACAAACTCATTGGTTGGTTTCAGTAATGCATCCAATCCAATTTCTGCAGATGCGCTGCCACCGGTTTCTTTTTTCACCAAGTCCATTCCGCAAATGGGGCAGGAGCCGGGTTTGTCTTTAATTACATCCGGATGCATGGGGCAGGTATATTCAACTGTTGCATTTTCATGATCATGATTTTGCTGTGTGGCAGATTGTTGCATCTTTACCAGATCCATTCCACACTTGGGACAAGTGCCAGGCTTGTCGCTAAACACCGAATCCTGCGGCATAGGGCAGGTATACATGTCTTTTGCAACATCCTGCTTGTGGTTTGCATGCGGATCATTACTATTACAAGAAGTAATAAACAGAATAATAACAGCGGCGATGAAATAAATTCTTTTCATATTCATTCCTCTTAACTAAGTTGATATTGTAACATCATTCCATCATCTTCATGTTCAAGATTGTGGCAATGAAAAACAAATTTGCCTGTGTTATTTTCAAAAGGCACTACTACTCGTACTGTTTCACCCGGCATAACCAGCACCGTATCTTTCCATCCGTTTTCAGCTGCTGTTAATTGATTTCTTCCGCCACTGCGTTGCAGTACCTGAAAGAAAACTCCATGCAAGTGCATGGGATGCGGTTCATCGCCTTTGCTGTTATCAAACACCCATACTTCATTGGTATTGGCAGCAACATACTCATCAATGCGGCCACCATCGTACAATTTGCCATTAATCCGATGCCGCATTTTCATGCCATCATTCATCGGATAACCATGATGTTCCATTGCATTTGAAATTTCAAATGTTCTTGTTTTAACTGCTGACGAAGCTGTAAGCGTTGTGATGGATGAAAGCGTTGCAGGTATTGTAAATGTATCCGTAGCCGGTACAGTTACTTTAAACTTCATGATTTTAAATTCCTGTTTGCCCTGCGCATCTCCTCCATTGGAGAAGCCTTTACTCGTTAAATACACATCGGTGCCAGGTGAAATGCCTGCAAAGTTTACCAGCACATCCAGTCGTTCTCCCGGAGCAATCAATATTTCTTTTACAGTAACAGGATTTTTTAACAAGCCTCCATCGTTTCCGATAATGACCATATCTGTATTGTTACTGAATGCAAGATTATAAACCCTTGCATTAGATCCATTGAGTATACGCAGACGGTAAAAACGTGTAGCCACTTCTGTATAAGGAGAATCAATTCCATTCACCAGTACTGTTTCGCCCATAAAGCCTGCCATCACTTCTTCTGCACCCGGCGTGTAAGGAATACCACCCGGTGTAATTCGTTTATCCTGTATCACTAACGGTAACTCATAACTGCCCGAAGGAAAATTGAGAGCAGCTTCTTCAGCATCATTGATCAGGAACATGCCGGCCAATCCCTGAAAAACCTGTTTAGCCGTTTTGCCATGCGGATGCGGATGATACCAGCTTAAACCTGCCCGTTGATTGATGGTAAACTGGTAGCGGAATGTTCCGCCTGCATTTGCCAGTTGATCGGGATGACCATCCATGAGAGCCGGAATTTTTAATCCATGCCAGTGCACATTGGTATGTTCAGTTAAATTATTCTGTAATAAAATATTTACGGCCTCTCCTTTATTTACTCTGAAAGTGGGGCCGAGTAAATTGTTTTGCTGATAACCAAGCACAGGGATTGAAGAACCGTTTACTGTGGCAGATGTAACCTGTGCAGTTAATGTATGATTGGCTCCGGCCTGTGTTGGAAACGAAAGCAATTTGCTGAAATTTCCTTCATTCACCATAACCGGCTTGGTCATTAAACCCATGTGATGCGGATTTTTACAGCTGCTCAGGCTTGAGAGAAAACCTGTAAATGCACTGCCGGTTAAAATTGTTCCTGCACTAAGGCCGGTCATTTTAATAAACTCATTTCGTTTCATGTTTTTCAATTTTATTTTTTTTCAATCAATCGTTCAATCGTTACCTGTAATTGCAATGTTTCATTCAGCAGCTCAATGTATTCAAGTTGCTTCATGTTTAACCGTTCCCATGCATCATACAGCATAAACAGTTCTTCAGTGTTCTGTTCATAACCCAGCTGCATGGTTTTGTAATTATTTTTTAACGCAGGGAGAATCGTTTCTTCATACAGTCTCAGTTGTTTTTTCTTCAACTCCATTTCGTTGCGCATGCCATAAGCCATGCCACTGTATTCATTTACCATCATTTCTTTTTGTGATTGAATGGCGCTTACTTTCCAGTTAAGACTTTCAATATTTGCTTTGTTCATTTTCGACGACCATCTCGCCATCGGTATACGCATCATTCCCATGATGGTATACTGCAATGGTTGTCCGCCAAAACCGGTCATATGATCGAAGCGGATACCAAACTGCGGTTTAAGACTTTGCTTTTCTGTTTCCTGTTTCAGTCTGGTAAGATTGATTTCTTTGTCTAATACTTTCATATCGCTTCTGGTCATGTAAAAAAGTGTACTGTCGAATACTACATTTGTAAAATCGGTTAACCGGTAGGTCGTATCAATATCAAAATAGATCATTGCGTTTCTGCCCATGAGTGCATTTAAGCGTATGCGTTTATCCTGTATTTCATTTTCAAACATCAGCTGCATATTTTTTACATCACCCAATGCTGCTTTGGCTTTGTAGTAAGCACTTATTTTTTCAAGACCGTTTTTGTAACGGATCTCTGCATTTTTAATCATGAAGTCAAGAATCTTTTCGTTCTCTTTCACAACGGTTATTTTCTTTTGCAGGATGATCCATTGATAATAAAATTGTTTGGCATCATTGATCAGCTCGTTGAGGGTGGCATTCTTCTTTTCTTTTTCTACTGAAGACATCGCTTTCATGTATCGTTCATCTGCATTCAGTTTTCGTTTATTGGCAAACATCTGCTCACCTGAAACCATAACAGAGCCCATGCCGGGTATATCGCCTTCTCTGTGCCACAATCTTACATCATAAGGTGTCATAAACTGACCAATACCGATTTGCGGCGGCATCCAGCTCCTTGCACCTTTCGCTGCTTCATCCATTGAACGGATCTCGTTGTTGTACATTTTTACAACCGGATGCGATACGGTGATGCTGTCAATGATGGCGTCGAGTTTCATCGTTTGTGCTGCAACAAATGTTGCAGTAAACAGTAATGAAAGGATGATAGCGAATTGCTTCATAATTATTTATTTAAGAACAACAATTTTTATTTTCCTGAACAGGAGGACATGCTGCTGAACCATATGAACAAAACACACAACAGTCGCCCTGCTTTGGTTTTAAAACCTGCCTGCAGTTTTCACAGGTATAGAAATACTGACAGGCATCCGTTGGCATTGTTTCCTGCTTCTGATGCCCGCAATGCGGACAGGTAATTATTGATGTAAGTACTGTGTTCATGTTTTGTTTTATTCTTTCACATCAATCAAATCAATTTTACCCTTTCGTTTTAATTCACGTTCTTTTATCATTTCAAAAATCACCGGAGTAATGAGAAGCACATAAATGGTTGATGAGATGGTTCCGCCAATTAACGGAATCGTAATGGGTCGCATAATATCACTTCCAACTCCTGTTGCCCAGAGTATGGGGAACAATCCAAACAATCCAACTGATACCGTCATCAACTTCGGACGTAATCGTTTTGCAGATCCTTCAATTACAAATTCACGGATGATGGCACTGGTAAGTGTTGCTTTTGAATTGCCATGTTTGGCAACCATGCTTTGCATGGCTTCATTGAGATAGATGGTCATGAGCATGGCTGTTTCAATGGCCATACCAAACAACGCAATAAAACCAACTGCCACTGCTACCGATAAGTTGATGCCATAGAAGTACACCATAAACACACCGCCGATCAGTGCAAACGGAACAGTGAGCATGGTTACTGCAGCTTCTTTAAATGAATGATAGGTGAAGTACAGTACCATGAAGATGATGATGAGTACAATGGGCAGAATGGTTTTTAAAGTTTGGTTGGCACGTATCTGATTTTCCCACTGGCCGCTCCATTCTAAAAAATATCCTTTAGGTAATTTGGTGATCATTTTGTTCAACCGTTCCTGTGCTTCTTTTACGGTGCTTCCTAAATCCCGTTCACGAACATTGAACAAAACCGTTCCTCTCAACATGGCATTTTCTGAATTGATCATCGGTGGACCATCGCTCAAACTGATATCTGCCACTGCTTCTAAAGGAATAGGGCCAAAGTCCATTGTTTGCACCTGTAACCGTTTTAATGCAGTGAGATTGTTCCTGAAATCCTGTCCATACCGTGCATTCACAGAAAAACGTTGACGACCTTCAACCGTTGTTGTAAGCTTCATGCCACCCAATGCACTTTCAATCACCAGATTCACATCATCCACACTCAAACCATATCGTCCGATCTCTTCACGCTTCACTGCAATATCAATGTACTTGCCACCGGTGATGGGTTCAACATACAAATCTTTTACACCATCAATACCTGTGAGTTGCTGTTTAATGTTTTGTGCAAATGCATAAATACTGTCGAGATTTTGTCCGTATACTTTCAACCCTACATCGGTTCGTATACCTGTTGAAAGCATATTGATGCGGTTGATGATGGGTTGTGTCCAGCCATTGGTAACACCGGGTATCTGCATCTTTGCATTCAGCTCATTGATGATGGCATCTTTCGTCAAGTTATCCCGCCATTCGCTTTTTGGTTTTAAAAGAATGATGGTTTCAATCATGCTGATAGGAGAGTTGTCAGTCGCCGTATTTGCACGACCAGCTTTACCCAGCACATGTGCCACTTCAGGAATAGTACGGATCAATTTATCCTGCACCTGCAACAACCGTTTTGCTTCTGAATTAGAAACATCGGGTAATGTAACCGGCATGAATAACAGCGAGCCTTCATCGAGTGGTGGCATAAATTCAGAACCGAGACGTGTCATCATGACTATACCAGCAGCCAATGCAATCAGGTTGACAGCAATGGTTGTTTTGCGCCATTTCAAACACCATTTTAAAATGGGTGTATAGATTTTTTCTAAGGTTCTGGTGATGGGGTTGGCGTTCTCCGGCTTTAACCGGCCTTTCAGAAAAAAAGAAATCAACACCGGCATTAAGGTGATGGCGAGTACCGCATCAATCAACAGAATAAATGTTTTGGTCCATGCCAACGGGTGAAACAATTTTCCTTCCATCCCCGTTAAAAGAAATACGGGAAGAAAAGATGCCACCACAATAATGGTTGAATAAAATACACCCGGCCCAACCTGTTTTGATGACCGTTCAATGATCTCCAGCTTTTCGGCTGCAGTTAACGGATCTTTATGTCGTTTAAATAATTTCATGTGCTTTGCTTATTATCTATTGTCTGTGTTTTTTCCAGCTGTGCTTCGCTGATATGCCGGTACGCATTTTCAACCATCACAATACCATCATCAACCACCACACCAATGGCCAGTGCAATACCTGTGAGCGACATAATGTTGGATGATATGCCAAACATTTCCAGGAAAATAAAACCTGCTGCTACTGAAATGGGTAATTGAATAAGGATGATGAGTGCACTCCGCCAATGAAACAAAAAAAGCAGTACAACAATTGAAACAGCGATCATCTCTTCAATCAATGTGCCCTTTACCGATTCAACTGCTTCCTGTATTAATGTACTTCTGTCGTAGGATGTTTTAAAGGTTACGCCTTCGGGTAATCCCTTTTCCACTTCTTTCATTTTTTCTTTTACTGCTGTAATTACTTTGTTGGCATTTTCGTTGTAACGCATCACTACAATACCACCCACTACTTCACCTTTGCCATCCATATCAAAAATGCCGAGGCGTAAATCTCCACCCATTTGTACCGATCCAATATCTTTTACACGAACAGGAATACCATTGTAATTATTCAGGGCAATATTTTCAACATCTTCTTTGTTTTTGATATAACCCAATCCACGGATGATGTAAGCCATATCTGCCATTTCAAATTTCCGTCCGCCCACATCATTGTTGTTGCTCTTCACTTTGTTCATAACATCCATCAATGAAATATTGTAGAACTGCAGCTTCACCGGATCAATCACGAGTTGATATTGTTTTTCAAACCCACCAAACGATGCAACTTCCGCAACGCCGGGTACTGTTTGCAATGCGAATTTGATATACCAATCCTGCAATGCACGTTGTTCACCCAAATCCATTTTAGGTGCATCCAGATGATACCAGTATATATGACCAACACCTGTTCCATCTGGACCAAGCGAAGGCGTTACACCTTGCGGCAATAAACGTTGGGCAAAATTTAAACGTTCCAATACTCTTGTTCTGGCCCAATAGATATCAACGTTGTCTTCAAAAATCACATACACAAAACTCATCCCGAACATGGAAGAACCACGGATGTTTTTAATTTTCGGAATGCCTTGCAGATTACTCACCAACGGGTACGTAACCTGGTCTTCAATTACCTGCGGACTACGCCCCATCCATTCTGTAAAAACAATCACCTGGTTTTCACTCAAATCAGGAATGGCATCAATAGGGTTTTTATTGATGGAGTAAATGCCATACGCAAACAAGCCTGCTGCAAGCAGCAATACTACTAGCCTGTTACGCAAGGCGACTTCAATTAATTTTCGAACCATACTTATTAATTTGCAACAGGCAATAAGCAAGAGGCAAGGACTATCTTTTGCCCATTGCTCATTGCCAATTGATTACTGGATTACTTCCTCAACCGAACCACAAGTGAGCATCTTTGCACCGAAATAAGGATTCTTTACTTCTTTCATTTCACTGATCCACATTGCACCTTTGTTATCATTTGCCATGGGACAATGATCGTGGTACAAAGGCCGGCCTGCGCCAAATGCTTTCACCAGCGAATACATATCCTCGCTCATGAGTATAAAATGAGAGCGTTGGTGTTTAATATCAGAAGCGTTCTTTGCTACGTGCTCAGCATGATCCTGCAGCTCAGATGTAATTTCATCATACGCTTTTTTCTGCTCTGCTGTTAACAACGACTTGTCAACTTTTTTAACCGCTTCTGCCATTGCTTTACCGCCATTGGCGGCTTCTTCGGGGTTGTCATTAGCTAATGCATTTTTGATATGCAGATAATGATCAACGATCAATTTAACAGCAGATGCTGCAGTTGCATCAACATCAATATATTTTACAGCTACTGTTTTTAAATCTTTATCGTCCGCCACAGCAGTAGTATGTTGTGCAGTATCTTTCATATCATGCCCGTCGTGCTCGTTTTTTGATTCATTGTTTGTGCAGGCTGACAGTATCAATGCACTTATGATTGCTGTTGTAAATAATTGCTTATTCATGATTGTTTATTTTTTCTTGATTAATGATGATGATTGGAGTGATCATCTTTTTTCTCTTTTAAATCCATTCCGCATTTGCTGCATTTACCGGGCTTATCAGCTGTAACATCTGCATGCATGGGGCATACATATTTTTTTGCAACCTCTGTTTTTGTTTTCTCTTTTGATTTTACCAGGTCCATTCCGCATTTGTTGCACTTACCCGGTTTGTCGCTTGTAATATCTGCATGCATGGGACAACTGTAACTGATTGCCACCTCTGACTTTCTGTTTTCTTTTTTTGATTTTACCAGATCCATTCCGCATTTGCTGCACTTACCGGGTTTGTCGCTTGTAACATTTGCATGCATGGGGCAGCTGTAAGTAACTTTGTCCGTTTTCTGTTTTTTCTTTTCCTGATTTTGTGCCATTGCACTAACGGCAAGCAAACTGCAAACTGCCATCATTAGTAATTTGATTGATTTCATTTGAATATATTTTATAAATTAAAAATAGAAATGCAAATAGCCCGGCAGCATTGCTACCCGGCCAGTAAAGAAGAAAATAAATTAAATGCGGAAACTGCAGTTGCGGATGTAATCCGGACAATCTGCCGTTCGGGGAGGTGCATGACTCAGCGGATATTCTTCCGTAATGGACAAAACCGGAATTGCTGTAAAAGTTAAATGCGTAACCGGCATCGCAACTGCTAATGAAACAGAAAGCTGAACAGATGCTGCTGTTTTTTGGTCCTTTTCAATCTTTAGTTGCTTCTGTTCATCCTTGCAGCAGCCATTCGTACCGCTGCTTTCCTTCTCCATTCCGCAGTTTTTGCAGGCATTTTTTTCATCGTTGTGCCCAAAACTCCAGTCAACCAGTTGATCCATGCAATAATGCATTTGAACCGTGGCCCCACCGGAGGTGCTGATGTAAAGAAATGATAGTATGGCTACGATGAGCTTTTTCATGTATTCAACATAAAGTTATACAATCTTAAATTACCAGCAACATTCCAATACGCATTATTATTAACCCGTGTTCTATGACGGTTATCGTACTCATGGGCAGCAATTTATTTTTTACTTTTTTTCAACTGCTGCAGATCATCCGGGAGAGGCTGTAACGATTTGTTGTAGCTGTTTATTTTTACAAAGCTAAAGCCATATACAGTTGTAAATGTTATACAATCATGGATTTGTTTCATAAAATTACATGTTCTGATAGAGTCGCACCTGCCCGACTAAAGCTATTCAGGCGGGGATGACACTGATTTGAAAGATTAACACAGATTATATTGAATGTTGTAAAGCGAAAAAGAGAGGTTTTTTGGGAATCTAATATCGGATGACTGGAATAATCAGTGTATATCCGTTGTTTCTGTTCATTCCTTGTTTCTATTGAGCGATATAAACAATCTAAGAGTGGCCGGAGAGCTGCTTCAGACCATATTTCGGATATACAATTTCATTCGTTCATCAGCTTTGATTTGTTTTTTTTAGCGGATACCATTTTAAAAAAGTACAGGATCTCCAGAGCCATTCAACCGGACCATAGTTAAAATAACGGAGCCATGTTCTGCAAAGATAAATCTGTATTAAAAAAACCGGAATCGCAATCATCATATTCAACCAGGGTGCAGTTTTTTCAAACAGGCCAAAACCAATGTTGTAAAACAGTAAAAGACCAAAAAAAGTTTGTGAGAGATAAACAGTTAAGGCCATTTTACCAACCGGAGCCAGCGGGAAAAGCAGTTTTTGCCAACGGCTACGGTACATGAGCATGGTTAAGCCGGCAAGATAAAAAACAGTCATGCTGCTGCCTGCCGTATCAAATAAAAATCCAAACAGCAATTGCATGGGAGGTTTCGTTTCTAATGAGAGTTTAAATGCATCGTTCACTGCAATTAAGCCAAGTGCAAATAGCACAATGCCCAATGTGATCAAGCCGCTGTATTTACATATGCGTTTGATGATTGGTTTATACAGCTCAGGTTGTTCAAACCATTTTCTTCTGCCTGCATACATTCCCAGCATAAAAAAACCAAGTGTAATGTATATGCGTCCACTTTGAAACTGAAAGCTGAATTTTGTTGATAAGCCATCCCAGTTATTTTTGATGACATCAATTAATGATCCATGTTTTATAGCTGCATAATAGAGTGCTGCATCGTTATCTACGGGTAAAGGAGTAGCCGCAGCGTTATTTCCGGCAGGTGAAGGAAATAACAGGTGTACAATTTCAATTATCCGTGCAGGCAGATTGATGACCAGTAACATTGCAATGATGAATAACAGGCGGTTGCTGATATTGCGTATAAACAAAAGAATAAAACCGAGCGGCACATAAATGGACAAGATATCACCTCTCCAGAAAGCATGATGCAGTAGCCCTATAATGCCCAGTGTCAGGAGCCGCCAGCAATACCGGAGTACAAAGCGTTCTTCTTTTTTCTCAAGGCTCTGCATTTGTAAAAAGAAACTCAACCCAAACAGGAAAGAAAAAAACGTAAAAAACTTTCCGGAAATAAAGATGCCATTGATCACTGATGCAATGGTACTGCCTGTATCAGTAAACTTTTCATAGGTGCTTTGCGGTAAAGCGGCACCGCTGTACCAATAAATAAAATGTGCAAGAAGAATTCCGAAAAGAGCAAAGCCCCGCAGCGCATCTACAGTTGTGATGCGCTGAGCAGATGAAGATGATGGATGCATGAAAAAGGTTTAATGAGCTGATGATATACTGAGCCGAAAAGATAATTCCCTGCAGTCAATGTAGAAAACAAACTGTGTTAAAAAGAAGGTAATCTCTTTAAGCGGTGGTTACATTCACACTCAGCTCCGGATTGTTTAACAGGAACTCTGTCATCTCATCGTTCAGTTCAAATCCTTTCTCCACTGTATTCATCCCGATCTTCCAGTTTTCTTTTGGTTCGTACAAGTTGAATTTTAAACTGCTTTTTCCGGGATGCTGTTTGATATTTTTGTCAATAAAGTTCACCATGTCTTCCGTTAAGAAACGTGGCTCTACATCAACAATCACTTGCCTGGTCATGTTGCGTTTTACTGTTTCAAGCAACAGTACCTGATTAATTTTAAATTCAAAATCATCGGCTTTGTTCCAGCGGTTTTTAAACGTTCCCGTGATGTACACTACCGAGCCCGGTGTAAAATGATCTTTAAACTTTACATAATCTTCACCAAACAATGCAAATTCTGTATTACCTCCGTAATCTTCTATTGCACAAATGCCAAATTGCTTTCCTGTTTTGGTTACCCGTTGATTGTGCGTGGTCACTAAACCTGCCAAACGAAACTGCTGAAACGGATTTGCATGCAGCAGAATGGCTTCTTTAAACTCATTGAATTCAGAAAGCGGAGTAATACGGTAATGTGTTAATTCAAATCTGAAATGATCCAGCGGATGTCCGCTGATATAGATGCCCGTGATTTCTTTTTCATGATCCAGTTTTTCAGTCAACGTCCATTCTTCACAGGCCACAATTTTTGGTGTGGGAATTTCCATCATCATGCTTTCACCAAATAATGTGTTGGTATTGCTTTGCACATTCGCCTGATAACGGTTGCCGAAATTGATGATACGCTCCAGTGTGTTCACCGTATCGCCCGGCATTACATGAAAGTATTGTGCACGGTGATAAGCTGTAAAGCAATCAAATGCTCCGCCATACACCAGACTCTCCAGTGATTTTTTATTAACGGTGCGTTGGTTAATGCGTTTAATAAAATCAAACACATCTTTATACGGACCTTTTTTATTTCGCTCTTCAATGATGCTTTCGATGGCAGCTTCACCCACACCTTTTAAACCGCCTAATCCAAAACGGATTTCACCGGCTTTATTTACTGCAAATCCATTTTGCGATTCATTAATATCCGGACCAAGTACTTTAATGCCCATGCGTTTACACTCTTCCATAAAGAAGGTGATCTTTTCAATTGCGCCGGCATTATTTAACACCGCACTCATATACTCACCCGGGTAGTGTGCTTTTAAATACGCTGTTTGATAAGCCACCAATGCATAACAGGTAGAGTGTGATTTGTTGAAAGCGTATTGTGCAAAGGCTTCCCAATCGGTCCAGATTTTTTCCAGTTTATCAGATGGATGTCCTTTTGCAGAAGCACCATCAATAAACTGTTTCTTCATTTTATCCAATACGGCCTTTTGCTTTTTACCCATTGCTTTACGCAATACGTCGGCATCACCTTTACTGAAACCGCCCAGCTTTTGTGCAAGCAGCATTACCTGTTCCTGATATACCGTAATACCATAGGTTTCCTTCAGGTATTCTTCCATCTCCGGCAAATCGTAACTGATGGCTTCTTTACCATGCTTCCGGTCAATAAAGTTGGGGATGTAGGCAATAGGGCCGGGGCGATACAAAGCGTTCATGGCAATGAGATCACCAAACTGATCTGCTTTTAATTCACGCAGATATTTTTGCATACCCACACTTTCAAACTGGAACGTTCCAATAGTTGCACCATGTTGATACAGCTCAAATGTTTTTGCATCATCCAATGGAATATTGTCAATATCTATTTCAACGCCATGATTTTGTTTGATGAGTTGTAATGCATTTTTTAGAATGCTCAATGTTTTTAAACCAAGAAAGTCCATCTTGATTACACCGGCTTCTTCAATCACACTTCCTTCAATCTGTGTTAACCAGAGTTCGGATTCTTTTGATGTACAAACAGGAATCAAATCTGTAAGATCACGTGGTGCAATGATGATGCCTGCGGCATGGATACCGGTGTTACGGACAGACCCTTCCAGAATTTCTGCTTCATGTAAAATGCGGGCTGGTAAGTCATCTCCATTATATACTTGACGGATTTTTTTTACTGTCTCCATTTCATCTGGACCGAGACCTTCTTTCTCTGCCAAACTTTTATCGCCGGTTAATGGTGCATGCAATACACGTTTTAATGAAACACCCGGACGTTCAGGAACCAGCTTTGATAATGCACGGCTTTCCGGCAATGGCAGATCCATTACACGGGCTACGTCAGCAATACTGCTTTTTGCAGCCATGGTGCCGTATGTAATAATTTGTGCTACCTGTGCCTTACCATATTTGTCAACAACATAATCAATTACTTTCTGGCGGCCTTCATCATCAAAGTCGGTATCAATATCCGGCATTGATTTACGATCAGGATTTAAGAAACGTTCAAACAGCAAATTGTATTTAATAGGATCAATATTGGTGATGCCTATACAATACGCAACAACACTTCCTGCAGCAGAACCACGACCGGGGCCAACAAACACCCCCATCTCTCTGCCTGCTTTAATAAAGTCGCTCACAATTAAGAAGTAACCGGCAAAGCCCATTGTTTTAATGGTGAACAGTTCAAAGTCTATACGTTCACGAACTTCTTCACCAATTTCATGGTAGCGTTCTTTTGCTCCCAGGTAAGTAATATGTTTCAGATATTCCCATTGGTTGAGATTGGCATCTGTATGCACCTGAAATTCTTTTGGTATAGGAAAAGCAGGTAAGAGAATGTCTTTCTTCAGGTTCAATACATCAACCTTGTCAACTATTTCGTTGGTGTTGTCAATTGCTTCGGGTAAGTCATTGAAGAGCTCCTTCATTTCTCCCGATGTTTTAAAATAAAACTGATCGTTAGGGAAAGCGAAGCGTTTATTTTTTATACTGATGTCATCATCTGCAAATTCACGAAGGGCGGGTGTGGATTGTTTTTCTCCTGTATTGATACAGAGTAAAATATCATGCGCATTAAAATCTGTTTGATCTACATAATGTGAATCGTTGCTGGCAATAACTTTTACGTTGTACTTTTTTGCAAACTTCAGCAATACGGCATTTACTCTGTCCTGCTCTGCCATTCCATGACGCTGAATTTCTACATAATAATCTTTCTGAAAAATATTAAGCCACCACTTAAATTCATTTTCTGCTTCTTCTTCATCTTTGGTTAAGATCATTTGCGGCACCATGGCACCGAGGCAGCAGGTTGTGGCAATCAATCCTTCATGATATTTATGGATGAGTTCTTTGTCAATACGTGGGTACTTGCTGTACATCCCTTCAATAAATCCCAGCGAAGTGAGTTTTACTAAATTTTTATAACCCTGTTCATTTTTTGCAAGTAATACCTGATGAAAACGCCGGTCTTTTTGTTCTTTGCTGAATGTTTTGATGTGGCGGTTTTCAGTTAAATAAAATTCGCAGCCAACAATGGGTTTTACTTTCAGCGACCCATCGGCATTTGTATTTTTATACGCCTGTGCAACAAATTGAAATGCACCAAACATGTTTCCATGATCGGTGATGGCCAATGCCGGCATGTCGTCTTTAATAGCCTTATCATACAATGCGCTGATGGATGCAGCTCCATCGAGCAATGAATATTGAGTGTGAACGTGTAAGTGGGAAAACCTTGTCATAGTCAGGCGTCAAATTTCGGGTTCTGCTTTTAATTAACAGACAGAAAGAAATCCACAATGGGTTTTATTTCAATGGGGTTGAATGAAAATATGGCAGCAGTCAGTCGTAAATTGTCTTTAAAGCATCGTCAATTTGGCCTGTTTCTTGCTCAGCTTGGCTGTTGACCGTACATTTGCTGCGGCAAAAATGATTCAATCCAATGAAGAATTTGCTTCTTTCCATTACTGTTCTCTTATTGCTCTCCAGTTGCAGTGCAGTTAAAAATGCATTTCAGCCAAAGGCAGGTTCTGCTCCGGTTACAACAAAGCAATCTCCTTTAATTGAACATATTGAAATAAAGCAGGAACAAACGCCTGCAGTTATCCGTACATCTTCCGGTCAGCAGTCAAATGTTTTTAATACAAAACAGGTGGTAAGCGATTACTCTTCGCTTGAATTATTTTCTCTCACACAGTTTAAATATGCTATCCGTTTAAATATACCTGTTGAGCAAGTGCAGAATAAGAGTTTATATAATGTTATTGATGAATGGTGGGGTACACCTTACCGTTTGGGTGGCACAACACATAAGGGAATAGACTGTTCAGCTTTTGTGCAAACCATTATGCTGGGTGTATTTGCAGTACAGCTACCACGCACTGCACGTGAACAAAGGGGTATTTCTGAATGGATTCCTGTTGATGATTTGCGTGAAGGTGATCTGGTTTTTTTCAATACCAGAGGTGGCGTATCGCATGTAGGTGTGTATCTCCATAACAATAAATTTGTACACGCATCAACTTCCAGCGGGGTTATGATCAGTGATTTAAATGATACCTACTGGAGCCGCAAACTCATTGGTGCAGGCAGAGTTTTACAAAACATCAATCCAAGACCATAATCGTTATCTTTGCTCATAGACAGGCTTCAATAAGTTGAAGCCTTTTTTAATTGAGAATAACAGGTATGCCCTGTTTAATTGTGGTTGATGATATTTATCAGAATGCCAGGCATGCCGAAATTTTTGTAACGATTTCATTTATGTTGACGAAACGAATTATTCCCTGTTTGGATATTAAAGATGGCCGCACGGTTAAGGGCACCAACTTTGTTGATCTGCGTGATGCCGGCGACCCTGTTGAACTTGGTGAGTTGTATGCACTGCAGGGAGCCGATGAACTGGTTTTTCTTGATATCACTGCAACGGTTGAAAAACGCAAAACACTCAGCGAACTGGTAAAACGCATTGCCCGGCATGTAAATATTCCGTTTACTGTTGGCGGTGGTATCAGCTCCGTTGAAGACATGAGCGTATTGCTTAACTCCGGTGCAGATAAAGTGAGTGTAAATACAGCAGCATTTAAAAACCCGCAACTCATCAATGATATTGCCATGGCAGCCGGCAGTCAATGTTGTGTACTGGCCATTGATACCAAGAAAGAAGAAGACGGAGAATGGTATGTGTACCTGAATGGTGGGCGAACTAAAACCGATAAGAAATGCGTGGATTGGGCAAGACAGGCTGTTGATCTCGGCGCAGGTGAAATTCTGCTTACCAGTATGAATAACGATGGAACCAAGCAGGGGTTTGCTTTAGACATCACCAAACAGCTTTCGGTTGAATTGCCCATTCCGGTCATTGCAAGTGGTGGAGCGGGCACTATGCAACATTTTGCTGATGTGTTTGAACAGGCTTTTGCCGATGCAGCGCTGGCTGCCAGTATTTTTCATTTTAAGGAAATTGAAATTGTGGATTTGAAAGCCTTTTTAAAGGATAAAAATATTGCAGTAAGAGTTTAGCTTTGCGAAGCAAGACAATTGAGTCACTGATAACACGGATTTTGCAGATGAACACAGATAGGCTTTGATCTGTCAGATCAGCTTCAATCAGCTTCATCTGTGTTTCTATAAAAAATATAAACACATTGAAACCAGATTTTTCAAAATACCACGACGGACTGTTACCGGCCATCATCCAGGATTACAAAACCAGTAAAGTTTTGATGCTTGGTTTTATGAATGAAGAGGCATTTATTAAAACTGAAGAAACCGGTAAAGTAACGTTCTACAGCCGGAGTAAACAACGCTTATGGACCAAGGGTGAAGAGAGCGGTAACTTTTTAACCGTGAAACAGGTGTTGCTCGATTGCGACAAGGATACCTTGCTTATTAAAGCAGAGCCGGCAGGTCCTACCTGTCATACCGGAGCAGATACTTGCTGGAGCGAAAAAAATCACAGCGACGACTTTTTATCGTATTTAGAAGACATCATCGAACTGCGCAGAAAAAGCAGCGATGAAACGTCGTACGTACGACAGCTTTTTGCAAAAGGAATTAATAAAATTGCACAAAAAGTAGGAGAAGAGGCAACTGAAGTAATTATTGAAGCGAAAGATAATAATGAGGAATTGTTTCTGGGTGAATCGGCCGATCTGCTGTTTCACTTTATCGTTTTGTTAAGAGCGAAAAATGTTTCTTTGCAGGACGTACTGTATGTTTTAAAACAACGTCATTCAAAATAATATGAAGAACCTGATCTTAATTTTATTCCTGAGCTGTACATCACTAGTACTGCAGGCCCAGCAGATGTATTCCATTAAAGGAACCATCAAAGGAGCCAAAGAAAATGCAAAGGTTACCTTGCGTTTCGATAACCAGGATAGTGAAATTCTTGGCGAAACAATCATCAAAAATCAACAGTTTGAACTGAAGGGAAATATTACAGAAGTAGCCATGCATGTACTTGCAGTTGAAGGCAGCGAACGCAACCTCGGTATTTTTCTCGACGGATCAAATGTTACAGTGAACGGACGGATTGATTCATTATCTGAGGCAACTGTAACCGGCTCTGCATCGCACCGTTCATTTGTTGAATTTCGTACGCTGTTTGATCCCTATTTTTCAAAGCTGGATGTATTGGGTAAACAATTAAGCAATCCCGCTATGCAGGCCAAACAGGATTCGCTGTATACCATTGCAAGAACCATCATCAGCGATTTAAATATAAAGGCCGATGATTTTATTGAACGAAATAAACAATCGGCAGTAACGCCACTCTTATTATTTATTCTCTATAATTTCTTTCAGCAACCCGACGTACTGGATGAACGTTTTGTAAAGCTCACGGAGCAATCGCAAAAAAGTTATTACGGTAGAATGGTCAATACAATTGTAATGGACAATCGTATTGGCAAAGTGGGTACTGAAGCAATTGATTTTGCACAGGCCGATACATCGGGCAGAATGGTAACACTCCAATCGTTTCGTGGTAAATATGTACTGGTTGATTTTTGGGCAAGCTGGTGTGGCCCCTGCCGTATGGAAAATCCGAATCTTGTTTCAGCTTATAATAAATACAAGGATAAAAATTTTACGGTGCTGGGTGTTTCACTTGATCGTGATAAAAATGCATGGTTACAGGCCATTGCCAAAGATGGTTTGCAATGGACGCATGTAAGTGATCTTAAGTTTTGGGGAAATGAAGCCGCCCGTTTGTATAAAATTTCTGCTATTCCGCAAAACTTTCTGGTAGGTCCTGATGGAATTATTGTTGGCCGCAACCTGCGTGGTGAAGAGTTGCAGATGAAGCTGGAAGAAATTTTCAAATCAAACTAAGCATGTATAAAAATTGGTTGCTGTCAATTGCTTTACTGATCACTGTTGCATCAACAGCACAACAAAACAAGTTTGTACTGAAAGGAACACTACCTGTTTCAGCAAAAAAATACAATGTATTGCTCAGCTGGAACAATGGTAACGATGGTGAAGAAGTAAAACTGATCAATGGTAAGTTTGAAATAAAAGGAACTGTTGAAGCACCGGTGCTTGCAACACTTACTGTAACAGAAGCTTTCCCAAAAGCTGGTAAAGGGTTTAACCGTCTTGAGTTTGAACAGAACTCTCTTAATTTATTTTTAGATACCGGTACGATCACAGTTACAAGTAAAACCTTTTTATGGGATGCGGTAGTAAAAGGCTCGCCGGTAGTTTCTGATTATTCTGCCTATCAGCAACAGATCACTCCGCTCTCACGACTTGAAAGCAAGCTGGGCGAAGTATATGACGGATATTTAAAAGCCAAAAATCAAAAAATGGCTGTTGAGGTATTTGAATATTACAAAGGCATTCTTCATTTATATTATTTAGAGCAGATGCAGTTTGTGAAAAGTCATCCATCTTCACCGGTATCTTTTTATTTAGCGCAGGAAGCTTTAGGAAATGAAATGGATGCTGCCAAAGCAGATCCGATGTTTGCTTTGCTGTCTCCCGAACTGCAGAATTCTGAAAAAGGAAAAGAATTAAAAGCGCAGATTGAAGTGGGTAAACGTACAATGGTAGGAGTAAAGGCAGTTGATTTTACACAGCCCGATGTAAATGGAAATCAAATAGCCCTTTCATCGTTCAAAGGCAAATATGTGTTGGTTGATTTTTGGGCAAGCTGGTGCGGACCTTGCCGTGCCGAAAGTCCGAATCTTGTAAAAGCGTATAACACTTACAAGAATAAAAACTTTGAAATATTCGGTGTATCTCTTGATGAAAATAAAGACAGATGGCTGAAGGCTGTGAAAGATGATCAATATACCTGGCCACAGGTAAGTGAATTAAAAGGTTGGGCCAATCCGGTAGCAGAACTGTATGGCATTATTGGTATTCCGTTTAACATTTTAGTTGATCCCAACGGAGTCATCATTGCTC
Source organism: Chitinophagaceae bacterium (assembly GCA_022841365.1). Lineage (GTDB taxonomy): Bacteria > Bacteroidota > Bacteroidia > Chitinophagales > Chitinophagaceae > Lacibacter. Next base: position 41,191 of record JALHRP010000021.1, read on the forward strand.
GTAACTTAAGAGGAGAGGCGTTGGAGAAGAAGTTAGCGGAGATATTGAAATAAGAGACAAGAAACAAGGTACAAGATTCAACAATTAAGTATAAAGGAAAAGCCGATACTCGTTTTAAGAGCATCGGCTTTTCTTGTGTCTTGAACCTTGGTTCTTGTGCCTTGATCTTTTATTTCTTCACTTCAACCGTTGACTTTGGATCAAAATACGCCCTGCTGTAATTCACCTTCAGCAGATCATATCGTTTAAACTGAACGAGTAATCGTTTTTCAAAATCATCCCAACTCCGGTTTTCTTTACTGCTCCACAACACTTCACTTAATGCAGCCATACGTGGAAAGATCATGTATTCAATCTTGCTTGTATTGTTCATGTATTCGGTCCACACGTTGGCTTGTGCACCTCGTACAAATTTTGTTTGTGATTCGGGCAATTCTTTGGGCACCGGTTCGTAGCTGTACACTTTTTGGATGGTTGTAAAACCACCAATGGTTACAGAATCTTCATTTGCTGCCTGTTTATGATCGAAGTACACATGGCTGCCGGGCGTCATAATTACATAATGATTTTCTTTTGCTGCCGCAATACCACCCGCTTCACCACGCCAGCTCATCACCTGTGCATTGGGTGCCAAACCACCTTCCAGTATTTCATCCCAGCCAATTAATATCTTGCCTTTACTGTTGAGATACTTTTCTATGCGCTGCACAAAATAACTCTGCAGTTCATGTTCATCTTTTAATTGCAGATCCTTCATTCTTTTCTGACAGGCAGGACATTGTTTCCAATGTGTCTTGGGGCATTCGTCGCCACCAATATGTACATACTTCGAAGGGAATAAAGCAATCACTTCATCTAACACATTTTCTAAAAAAGTAAAAGTGGTATCCTTGCCTGCACAAAACACATCATCAAACACGCCCCATGTTTCCTGTACAAATTTTACCCTTCCGTTTTGTGCTTCCTGTACTGTTTTCATGCTCACCATGTTAATGGGAATAGCTGTTGTTCTGTTAGGAAAACAACTCAACCATGGATAAGCTGCAATGGCTGCACTGCTGTGACCCGGCATTTCAATTTCGGGGACAACTTCAATAAACCGGCTTTTGGCATACGCAACTACTTCTTTTATTTCTTCCTGTGTGTAATAACCTTCATGTGGTTTATTGTCGTTCCCTTTGCCGGGGTAACGACCAATAATAGTTCCATTCCGTTTGCTGCCAACCTCAGTGAGCAATGGATATTTTTTGATCTCCATGCGCCAGCCCTGATCTTCGGTTAAATGCCAGTGAAAGGTATTGAGCTTATGTAATGCGAGGTAATCAATATACTTTTTGATGAATGCTACCGGTGCATAATGTCTTCCCACATCCAGGTGCATGCCACGATAATCAAAACGGGCACGATCAAAAATTTCCACAACAGGAATTTGTTTTGCAGCTGTTGAATTAACAGGTAATAACTGAATCAATGTTTGAATGCCGTGAAATGCAGACTCATCAAAGTTGGCATTGATCCTGATTCCTTTTTCAGTTACAGAAAGTTTATAAGCCAGTGCACCTCCAGTAGGCATGCGGATGGGAAACAAAACAATATCTGCTTTTTCTGTTTTTGGAATCAGCTCCACTTCAATATTATAATACTTCTTTAAATAATCTGTCAGATAAACAGTCAAAGCATTGTCAGCCTTATCTGAAAAATAATTGGCCAGAGTCAGCTTGTTCTTAAGTGTGTAAGAACCTTTGCCTGCTTTTGTTTCAAGCGGTTTGGGAATGATGTTGATTTCCTGTGCATTTACAAATACAAAACTCAATAAAGCAGTAAGCCATAAAAGCAATCTCATAAAATATTCTTTAGATGTCTAAATGTACAACTTGAATCTTTTCTAACCGCAGAGAAAAAAGAACCTGCCTTTGCCGGCAGGCAGGTGCAAAGAAAAACGCAGAGGATTTTCTCTGCGTTAAACTCGGTATCTCTGTCTCTCTGCGGTTGGTATCTTACTTCAACACCGGTAATACAATATTCGACGCATTCTTAGCATCATGCCATATCTTAATGGTTGCTTTTTGATAATCGCTTTCAACAGCTTCGTAAATATTTACAAACTTCTGCGGATTGCGGTCAACCAATGGAAACCAGCTGCTCTGAATCTGAATCATGATACGATGTCCTTTTTTAAATGTATGCGCCACATCAGGCAATTCAAATTTTACTTTCTCAATTTTATTTGGAGTAAATGCTACCGGTACTTCAAAACTGTTTCTGAATTTGCCACGCATCACTTCACCACGCACCAGCATTTGATAATCGCCCATGGGATAACTGCCCACACCTTGTCTGCCAGCTGCCTGTCTGTCGCCGGGATAAGTAAAGTCACTGGGGAATACATCAATCAACTTTACTACAAAATCAGCATCGGTTGTTGAGATGCTTGCAAGCAGATCGGCAATAACTGTTCCCGCAAGTGTTACATCATCTGTTAATACTTCTGTTTGAAATGAAAGCACATCTGTCCGTCTGTTGGCAAAACGCTGATCATCGGTCATGTAAGCAACAGTACGGCTGAAGTGTACATCTTCTGTATAAGGAACAGGTTTGGCCGGATCACTTACATATTCGCTGAAACCCTTTGTGTTAGTGGGTTTGCTCCAATCCAGTTTTCCATTTTGTTGTAAGTACATCGGTTTGTTCTCAACATTTGCAGCGGGCCATTGTGAAAAATTACGCCATTTATTTTCTCCGGTAAAGAACACCGTTGCTTCTGCTAAATCTGCCACATTTGCTTTTCCTTCGAGGTGGTGCATGAAGAACGGAATTTCAATTTCGTTCTGATACCAGGTAGAAGTGTTGCTGCCGAATTGTGCATTGCCCATCTTTGTTCCATCGGTGCTTGCCCATTGTCCATGATACCAAGGACCCATTACAATACGGTTATTATTTTTTGCTTTCTTTTCAATGGCTTCATATGTACGCCATGCTCCGTAACAATCTTCGGCATCAAACAAACCACCAACAACCAATGTTGCCGTATTAGATGGGATGTTATTTACAAAGTTGCGAACGTTACGTGCCTGCCACCAACTATCGTAGTTGGGATGTTTGTACATCTCTTGCCAAAATGCAATACTGTCGCCAATTAATTTCGCCAGATTTTTTGTGCTGCCTGCTTCTAAATAAAATTTATACGCATCTCTTGTAGGGAATTGAAAACCGGGAGAGCCGACTGTTGTTGGTTTTGGTCTTGGTTTTCCAAAAGAGGAATAAAACGAAAATCCATCCATTTGAAAAAATGCACCATTGTGATGAAAGTCATCGCCCATAAACCAATCAGTAACTGGTGCCTGTGGGCTCACTGCTTTTAAACTCGGATGGTTGCTCAACGCTGCCATGGTAGAGTAGAAGCCGGGATAAGAAATGCCAAAGATGCCCACTTTGTTATTGTTGTTGGGTTGATTTTTTACCAACCAATCAATGGCATCGTAGGTATCGCTTGCCTCATCTATTTCTTTCTCTTTTTTATTTGGGTTGAACGGACGTACATCTTCAAACACACCTTCACTCATCCAGCGGCCACGTACATCCTGAATAACAATGATGTAGTTTCTGCGCATATAATAACGCCAATGATTGTTCCAGAACGTACGAAAATTTGCTTCTCCATAAGGTGCACAGGAGTAAGGTGTACGGGTCATGAGAATAGGATGTGGTTCACTGTTATCTTTTGGCGCATAAACCGCAGTAAACAGTTTTACACCATCCCGCATGGTAATATAAATTTCCTTTTTGGTGTAGTTGTCTCTGATCCATGCCGAATCCTGCGGATTGGCTGTTTGTGCAAGAAGCACCGACAATAAAAAGAACGCTGCAATTGTACAGAAGAGTTTTCTCATGCAAATAATTTAAGAAGGGAAGTTATTGAATTTGAATGAAAGCTGATTAACCGGTTATATAAAAGCGCAAGGGCCTGTTAATACTGTTTCTCTGCAAGAACATGCCATTTATTATCTGTTAACTTCAGCAATGAAATGGTATTGGTGTGAAAACTTTCTTCAAAGGATTGGTTTGAAAAATGTTGCCATGCTTCATCAAAGTCGCCCGGTTTAATATCTCTGTTGGCAATGGTGATGTGTGGATGAAAAGGCCTTGTATCGGGTTTTATGGCTCGTCCCAATGCCTGTATAAAATGATCTTCTACCTGTTTTCTTAAACTGTTTAATAAAGGATCATCATTTACCTTAATAAACAGTACTCTGTTACTGAAGTGAGAAAAACTCTGCAGTTGAATTTCAACCGGAGGTAAATCTGTTTGAATACTTTCTACTGTTTCCAGTAATGTTTGTTCTGATAAACGATCGAACCAGAAAGGAGTCACCAATGTAATATGCGCAGGTGATTTTAATGCAACGGTACAGCCAAACCGATCTCTCATCCATAATTTATGTTGTTCCACTTTTTGATCAATGGCAGTTGGACAAAGCAACGCAACATAATACATACAATATGGATCAACAGCAGGCATATTTATAAAAATAATTTTGGGAGTTCATTAATCACAGTGATCACACTCATCCATAACATCAACAGTACAACCAGCCATCCGCTCCAGAGTAACCACCCGGGATGATGGTAATGATCAAGCTTTCGTTTCATCATGATCCATAACATTAATCCCAGAGAGAAAGGTAAGATAAAACCATTTAATGCCCCAACCAACACCAGAATAAGAATCGGTTTGCCAATGAATAAAAAGATTCCTGTAGAAATAATGATGAATGCAATGATTGTGAGCCGTTGCCAGCGGTCAAAAAAAGGATGCATTGTTTTTAAAAAAGTAACAGATGTAAATGCAGAACCAACAACAGAAGTGATGGCTGCACTCCACAATACAATCCCAAATAATTTGTATCCTGTTACTCCCAGTACAGATTCAAAAACAGATGCAGTTGGATTGGCAGGGTTGAGTTGAAATCCTTTTGTAACTACTCCCAGCACAGCAAGGAATAATAAAATACGCATGCATGCTGTTAAGATGATACCGTTTACAGCACTGCGTTCTACTTCTTTCATACTGAGGCTTGCTGTTTTATCTTCCAGCAAACGATGAGCTCCGGCAAACGTTATATATCCGCCCACAGTGCCCCCTACCAATGTTACAATGGATGTAAAATTGATGGTTGATGGCAGAAATGTACGGTGAATGACTTCTCCCAACGGCGGTTGTGCAAAGATGACAACATAAAGCATGAGCACCAGCATTAAAATCCCAAGCAGCTTTACAAACAGGTCCATTGCTTTTGAAATATCTTTCGACAGAAAAATAATAATTGCAATAACAGCACTGATCATACTGCCTGTTTCAACACTTACAGGGAATAAAATATTTAAACCTAATCCTGCGCCTGAAATATTACCAATGTTAAATGCAAGTCCGCCCAGACAAATTAAAACAGTTAATACATGACCGCTGCCGGGCAACACTTCGTTAGCCAATTCTGATCCACGTTTTTTGTTGGCGGTGAGTATTTGCCAGATGTTGAGTTGTGCAACAATATCAATGAGCACTGAAACAAGTATTACAAAACCCATGCTGGCAAGAAGCTGCTGGGTAAACACAGTGGTTTGTGTTAAGAAGCCCGGGCCAATAGCAGAAGTGGCCATGAGGAATGCTGCGCCGGCGCCTTTGCCACCTAATAATCTTAAGTTAGTTTGTTTTGATGTCAATGTGGTTTTGTTTTAATGCAACCGAAATTGCTTTTGCAAACTTCATTGCATGTGCGCCGTCGCCATGAATACAAATGGTATCTGCAATAAGCGGAATATGTTTTCCTGCAATGGAAGTGACCTTTTGCTGTTTGATCATTTGCAACACCTGCGCTGCCGCTTGCTGTTCATCATCAATTAATGCATTGGGTTGGGAGCGGGGAGTTAAACTGCCATCATCCTGATAAGTACGATCAGCGAAAACTTCACTGGCGGTCTTCAATCCGATTTTTTCTGCTTCTGAAATGGAATAACTTCCGCTTAAACCAAATAAGATTAAAGAGCTGTCAAAATCTTTTACTGCTTTTGCAATGCCGGCGGCAATGGATTTATCTTTTGCTGATTGATTATACATTGCGCCGTGTGGTTTTACATGATGCAGCTGACTGCCTTGTTCATGTGCAAGCCGTGAAAGGATGTGGAGTTGTTCAATAACAAGTTCATAGAGCTCTTCTGCTGATCGTTGCATTTCTTTTCTTCCGAAATTTTCTTTATCGGGCCAGGAAGGATGTGCACCAATGGCAACTCCATGTTCCAAACAATGTTGAATGGTTCGTTTCATCGTATAAACATCACCCGCATGAAAGCCACAGGCAATATTTGCAGAACTGATGAGTGGAATGATCTGCTCATCCGTTTGCATGCCTTCACCTAAATCACAATTGAGATCAATTTGCATATTTATTTTAAGTTTCCGTCAGACGCCCTCGTCGGACGGATTCATCATTTTTTCTCAACTACTTTTCTATCCCGTCCGACGAGGGCGTCTGACGGGTACTTGCTTTCTTCTTCTCTATGTCTCAGTATGCCATATTTTAATTGGCAATTCGATGAATCAAATCTTTCACTTCTTTCATACTCCTCATATTCTTCAAATATAATTCTTCTGCTTCCTGTAAACTGATGAGTTGAAAATGAATTTCATCACCCGGTTTTTTTTGTGCCAGCACAGGAATGTCTGCTGCGCATACCTGCCCAATACGTGGGTAACCTCCAATGGTTTGTCCATCGGCCATTAATACAATCAGTTCGCTGGATGGTGTTAATTGAATGGTTCCCTGTGTTACAGGCGATGAAATGATTTCACAAGGTTGTTCTGTTTGTAATGTTGTTCCGCTTAAGCGATAACCCATACGGTTGCTTTGTGCACTCACTGTAAAGTCATTTGCTGTAAATGCAATTTGTGAAGCATCCTTCAGCACATTCCATTCAATGCCTTTTATGATTCTGATGATAGTTGTATCAAAGGTTGGGATGTTGTAATTCAATTGAACAGTTGCACCCGATTGCAATACTGTCAACAAATTCTTCTGTACATCCGTTAAAGATTCTTTCATGAGCAACAGATCTTCTTTCTTTAATGATCTTCCATGATGACCTCCGGCTTTAACAAGCAGGTAAGTGGAATGACTGTTGAGAAATGAATCACTTTTATATCCACCTGCAACAGCCATATACAAACGAAAACCTGGCAATTGCTGTTTCAACTCAATAACAGAATTGGCCGGAATGAATACCGGCTGATATAATTGAATGGTTTGATCATTCAGTTGAGGTTGCAAACCTCCACCTGTAAATGCAACAACGCTGTCCTGTAAAAAATGAAAACGATGTGGCGATTGGGTTGTTTCTAATACAGCTTCTGTTTCATCATTGCCAATGAGCATATTCGCAAGTACTGCTGATTGTGTGTCCATTGCTCCGCCCTTGCTTACACCAAATTGCTGAAAGCCCCGTCTCCCTGTATCCTGCAGTGTAGTTAGGAATCCGCATTGTTCAATATGAATCACTGATCCTTTCATTTGTTGTAATTACGTTGGCGGCGGTTAGTAATTTAATGTTTAAAACCACTGTCGGGATTTTCAACCGCCGACAGGGTAGCAAATTCATTTTTTGTTACTGATCTAAATTGAACCTGATCACCTGCTTTCAGCAGGAACGGATTTTCTTTTTGCTGATCAAATACATTGATTGCAGAACGGCCAATAATGTTCCAGCCTCCCGGTGTTGCTAAAGGGTAGATGCCTGTTTGATTACCTGCAATAGCAACCGAACCTGCAGGCACCTGCACTCTTGGCTGGGCCTTTCGTTTGGTCACTAATTTTTCATCCACTGTTCCCATGTATGGAAAGCCGGGTGTAAAACCAATCATGTAAATGGTATAAACAGGTTTTGTATGCAGTTGAATGATTTCATCAACTGAAAGATTTAATTGTACAGACAATTCCTGCAGATCAATTCCGTACTCTGCTTCATAACATACAGGAATGGTTATTACAGGAGAAGTAGTTGTGTTGTAACTTGTTTGTTCAGCAGCTTCAATTGTTTTTTTCAGTTGATCAATGACAGCAGATGCAATGGTTCCTTGTTGCTGAACAACTTCTGCCGGATTGTAATAGACAGCCAGTGAATTGTATGCAGGCACCGTTTCAACAAACCCTTTAAAAGGATCCTGTTCCAGAATATTTTTTATCTGCATCACCTGTTGATGCAGCTCTTCGCTTATTGTATTGCCGAATGAAAGCAATACAGCTGTTTCACTCAGTGATGTGTATTGAATATGCTGCATGAACATTGAAAATACAAAATCAATAAACAACAACGCCCCGAAAACCGGGGCGTTGTTGTTTATTCTGTGATGCAGCGGATTAATCTACAACGGTTATTTTAATCAGGTTGGTAGGCAAGTGCAGGTGTACCGGTGTGCTGCCGGTGTTCACTACAATTTCACCAGTTTTTACAAAGCCACGTTCTTTTAAAATATTGATCTGATCACTGATAATACCATCCACACTGATTTCTTCAGAGTAATAAAATGCACGAACACCCCAGCTTAAACTCAGTTGATTCACCAATGTGCGTTCTTTCGTAAAAATAAATAAAGGCGCTTTGGGTCTGAAGCTGCTGAGCATAAAACCGGTATAACCACTCTGCGTCATACCTATTAATGCAGCTGCATGTACATCTTTTGCAATTTCGCAGGCGTTGTAACAAATGGCATCACTCAGGAAAGAAGGAGAGTGGGGCTGAGGTTTCAGATCTTCTTCTCTGTCGTAACGGTAGTAAGAACTCGTTTCTACTTCTTCAATAATCTTACACATGGTTTCTACCACCAGTGAAGGATGATTGCCTGTTGCAGTTTCACCACTCAGCATTACCGCATCAGCACCTTCCAGTACAGCATTTGCAACGTCGGTAATTTCACTTCTGTTTGGTTTCACTCTGTCTATCATACTTTCCATCATTTGCGTTGCCACAATCACGGGCTTTGCACGATGGATACATTTTTTGATGATATCTTTTTGAATTAACGGAACCTGTTCTACAGGAAGTTCAACACCCAGATCACCACGGGCAATCATGATGCCATCACTTTCAATAATGATGTCACGAATATTGGCCACCGCTTCGGGCTTTTCAATTTTTGCAATGATCTTGCTTTTGCTTTTCCGCTCATCTAATTTGTTTCGCAGAATGATGATGTCTTTTACATTACGTACAAACGAAAGCGCCACCCAGTCCAGCTCCTGATCAATAATAAAATCCAGATCGGCGAGATCTTTATCGGTTAAAGCAGGTAAAGAAATTTTTGTATCGGGTAAGTTGATCCCTTTTTTTGATGATAATTTACCGCCCAACGTTACCTGTACCTGCACATCTTTTTCACGGGTAATGCCCACCACTTTTACTTCCAGTTTACCATCATCAATTAAAATGATATTGCCCGGCTTTACATCTTTATGCAGATCGGGATAAGAAACATAAATGCGTTCTTTAGTACCTACCAGTTTTTCGTTGGTGAATGTGAGGATGTCACCTTCAGCCACATCAATACCGCCGCCTTCCATTTCACCTACACGGAGTTTTGGTCCCTGCAAATCGCCAAGGATAGCAATATTATACGGTTCGTTTTTATTAATAGCACGGATATATTCTATGATCTGTGCTTTATCTTCATGACTGCCATGCGAAAAATTCAAACGAAATACATTAACACCCGATTTTACAAGTTGAAGCAGCTTGTCGTAGGTATCACATGCAGGTCCAACTGTTGCAACAATCTTAGTGCGGTGACTCATATGTCTTACACCGGCAGCTTTATCCATTTCGGTATGTAAGTATTTGGAAACGTTTTTTGACATGACAAGAGTAATTTGAGAATTAGTTAATTTGAAAATTATAGTTGAACATCATCTGTGATTGTAACTCCCCGAGTGCTTAGCTTGCAAGAATCTTTACAATCTTCATCCATTCATCATTTACCCGTTGTTTTGCTTTTACAGCTTTATCTAATGGGGTAAAATGAAGTTTATTGTTCATTATGCCGATCATGGTGTTGTGCCTTCCTTCCATCAATGCATCAACTGCAGCATAACCCAAACGACTTGCAATTACACGATCAAGACAAGTGGGTGATCCGCCCCGTTGAATATGTCCGAGAATACAAACTCTGGTATCGAGGTGCGGCATTCTTTTTTTAATGATGGCAGCTACTTCATTACCACCACCGGTTTCATCACCTTCGGCCACCACAATCATGTTCACCAGTTTTTTGCGGCGTTCTTTTTCTTCGAGTGAATCTACAACTGCTTCAATGTCTGTTTTTGTTTCAGGAATCAGAATATGCTCGGCACCTGTTGCTATACCGCTGTGCAATGCAATATAACCTGCATCACGGCCCATCACTTCAATAATAAACAGTCGGTCATGGGCATCGGCAGTATCACGAATTTTGTCAATGGCCTCAACAGCGGTGTTTACGGCTGTATCAAAACCAATGGTAAAATCGCTGCCGGCAATATCTTTATCAATGGTGCCCGGTAAACCAATACAGGGTATATCAAACTCGTTCGAAAATTTCTGTGCACCTCTGAAGCTGCCGTCACCGCCAATAATCACCAGCCCGTCTATGCCATGTTTTTTGAGATTATTGCAGGCTTTTTTACGGCCTTCCGGTTCAAAAAAATCTTTGCATCTGGCGGTTTTAAGAATGGTGCCGCCCCGTTGAATAATATTGGCAACACTACGGCTGTGCATGGGAACAATGTCATCATCCACCATGCCCTGATAGCCTCGCATAATTCCAAACACTTCCAGATTATGATAAAGGCCTGTACGAACAACGGCCCTGATAGCTGCATTCATTCCCGGTGAATCACCGCCTGATGTAAGTACTCCAATCTTTGAAACTTTACTGCTCATGTTCAAACTCAGTTAGTAAATGATGGCTGCAGCATAACAAACTGTTTTAAATGCATACAGCCGCTTTTATTGAGGTCTCAAAAATAAGGAAATGCTATGATAACAATTGTTCGTACTGTTCTTTCAATCGTTTGCAGTAACTTAAGCGCAAAATATTTTTTATGAAATCCTGTTTTTTAATTGCTGTAAATATGATGTTGATGGCAGAACTCACTGCACAATTGCAATACCCTGTAACAAAAAAGAGCGATGTAAAAGAAAATTATCATGGTGTTGAAGTGGCAGATCCTTTTCGCTGGCTGGAAGATGATAACAGTGCAGAAACAAAAGCTTGGGTAATTGAACAAAATAAAGTCACCTTTAATTATCTCCAGACCATTCCATTTCGTAACAAAGTAAAAGAACGGCTGAGCGAAATGTGGAATTATCCCCGCATCGGTTCTCCATCAAAAGAAGGCAACTGGTATTATTTCAGTAAAAATGACGGCTTGCAAAATCAAAGTATTCTTTACCGGCAAATGGGTTTAACAGGTGCGGCCGAAGTATTTCTTGATCCCAATAAATTATCGGCTGATGGAACTGCTGCACTGGGCGGAACTTCTTTTTCAAAAAGCAGCAGGTACTTTGCGTATTTGGTTGCTCAAAGCGGCAGCGACTGGCAGGAAATTTATGTGATGGATGTTGCTACGAAAAAATTATTAGCCGATAAAATTCAGTGGGTCAAGTTTAGTGCTGTTACATGGAAGGGTGATGATGGTTTTTATTACAGCCGTTATCCGGCACCGGATGATAAAAATAAACTCAGTAAACAAAATCAGTTTCATGCAGTGTATTATCATAAAATGGGTACAGCACAGGAGCAGGATGAACTGGTGTTTGAAGATAAGGCCCACCCTTTACGTAATGTGGGTGCAGGGCTTACAGAAGATAATCGTTTCCTCATTCTCAGTACCAGTGAAGGCACCAGCGGTAATGAAGTTTGGGTAAAAGATTTGCAGCAAAAACAAAAAGAATTTTCATTACTGGTTCCGGGTTTTAAAACTGAACCTTCGGTTATTGAAAATGTTGCTGATAAATTATTAGTACACACCAATGATGGTGCACCCAATTACAAAGTGATTTTAATTGACCCGAAAAATCCTAAAGTGCAGCAGATTGTTATTCCTGAGCGGCAGGAAGTATTGCAAAACGTAAACACAGGCGGCGGTTATTTATTCTGCTCTTATCTGAAAGATGCTTCTACCAAAGTGTTTCAATATACAATGGACGGAAAACTTGTACGGGAAATAAAATTGCCTGGTATTGGATCAGCCGGTGGTTTTGGCGGCAAGAAAGAAGACAAAGAGTTTTTCTACACTTACAGCTCTTATAATTCTCCTGCAACAATTTACCGTTACAATATTGCAACAGGCAGTTCTGTATTGTTTCGTAAAACAGAAACTAAATTTAAAAACGAAGAGTACGAAACCAAACAGGTGTTTTTTACCAGTAAGGACGGTACAAAAGTGCCCATGTTTTTAACGGCAAAAAAAGGAATAAAACTGGATGGTAATAATCCGGTGCTGCTGTATGGTTATGGTGGATTTAATATTCCTCAAACACCCGGGTTCAGCATCAGCAATGCATTCTGGATGGAGCAGGGTGGTATTTATGCTGTAGTTAATCTGCGTGGTGGTAATGAATATGGTGAAGCCTGGCATAAAGCAGGTATGCTGGAAAACAAGCAACATGTGTTTGATGATTTTATTGGAGCTGCAGAATATTTAATTGCAAATAATTATACGAACAAAAATAAGATTGCTATCCGTGGTGGATCCAATGGTGGTTTGCTGGTAGGGGCTTGCATGACACAGCGTCCTGATTTATTTAAAGTAGCGTTACCTGCAGTTGGAGTAATGGACATGCTGCGTTATCATTTATTCACCATCGGCTGGGCATGGGCGGTTGAGTATGGCCGCAGCGATAATGCAGAGCAGTTTAAATATCTCATCCAATATTCGCCGTTGCATAATTTAAAAGACGGCACATCTTATCCGGCAACATTGGTTACAACTGCCGATCACGACGACAGGGTTGTACCTGCTCACTCATTTAAATTTGCTGCAAGGTTACAGGAAGCACACAAGGGTAGCAATCCGGTGCTGATAAGAATTGAAACAAAAGCCGGACATGGTGCAGGCAAACCAACAAGTAAACAGATTGAAGAGGCGGCAGATATCTGGAGCTTTGTGATGTACAATATGGGAATGGAATTGAAATAATTGAAAAGTAAATCTCCTTTGTTATAAACTATGCCGCAACCTGTAACATTGCGGCATAGTTTATTTCATTTCTGCTGTTGAAAGTTTTATATTCATTCCATGAAAGTATTTGTGACAGGTGCAAACGGATTATTAGGACAACACCTCATTCGCCAGTTGGTTGAAGAGGGCAAGTTCGCTATCCATGCAACCGGCAAAGGCCCCAGCCGCTTACCATACGGACAAGGTAACGGTGTTACCTATCATGAGCTGGACATCACTGATTTTAAACAATCTCAATCACTGGTTGAAAAACTTTCGCCACATATCATCATTCATGCAGCTGCTGTAACCCAACCCAACGATTGTGCAGCAGATAAAACAACCTGCTGGAAAACAAATGTAGGCGCTACACGTACATTGATAAAAGCTGCACAAAAAACCAAGTCATATTTTATTTATCTCAGTACCGATTTTGTGTTTGATGGTACGGATGGTCCGTATGATGAACATGCAATACCCAATCCGGTAAATGATTACGGCGAAAGTAAATTGCTTGCAGAAGAAATGGTGGAGATGAGTGGTTTGCATTGGGCCATTGTACGAACGGTTTTAGTGTATGGTGGTAAAGTGCCGGGCGGCCGTCCTAATTTTATTCAATGGGTGAAAGATAAATTAACAGCAGGTGAAAAAATAAAAGTGGTGAATGATCAGTTCAGAACACCTACTTATGTTGAAGATCTTGCCAAAGGAATTATTCTGGTGCTGTTGAAACATGCAAAGGGTATTTATCATATTTCAGGTAAAGAAATGTGCACACCCTATCAGCTGGCATTGCTGGTTGCAAATGTATTGCAGGCCGATGATTCGTTGATAGAACAGGTTACAGCAGAAACATTTAAAGAGCCGGCCAAACGACCGGCCAAAACCGGATTCATTATTACAAAAGCAGTAAAGGAGTTGGGCTATGTTCCTGTTAAGCTGGAAGAAGGAGTAAAACGGGTGCTGGGGCTTGCTTAAATCCGTTTATAATTTCTGTAATCAAACAATCTTTTTCCCGTTGTCTTTTCAATATAATACAGCAGTTGTGTTTTGATGTTTCT
>JALHRP010000022.1 GCA_022841365.1 Chitinophagaceae bacterium
CAGCGTAACAACGATCATTCATGGACATTAACTGAATACAAATCACTGAATGAAAGCTTTGAAATAAAAACGATCAGCAAAACAATGTTATTAGCTGAGGTATACGAAGGAATCTTATTCCCTTAAAAATCCTGCATCAGTTGAATCCCTAAACCCGGAGATGAACTCACACCTACTCTCCCATGATCATAATTCAATCCTGTTGCAATATCTTCAGCAAGTAACAATGGTCCGTCCATATCAATATAATCAACCAAGGGTGCAAGATGTGCAATAGCAGCAGAGCCTATTGTACTTTCGTTCATGCAACCAATCATGATTTTCATTTCCAGCTCTCTTGCCTTTGTTATCATTCTCAGAGCAGGTGTAATACCACTGCATTTGGTTAATTTGATATTGATGCCATGAAAGCAGCCGGCACATTTTTCAACATCGGCTTCGTACACACATGATTCATCAGCAATTAACGGAAGCGAAGACTCTTTAAACAAGACAGCCATTCCTTCCCAATTATCTTTTGCCAGAGGTTGCTCAATAAACTCTACTCCCAGATCTTTTAACTGCGGAATTTTAATCAATGCTTCTTCCAGGGTCCAGCCTGCATTGGCATCCACACGAAAAACAGCATCTGTATGTTTACGTAATGCAACCACCAGTTCCACATCACCCGGTACGCCCACTTTTATTTTATAAATGGGCCAGGGTTTTGCGCTCATCTTCTCAATCATTTTTTCAACGGTATCTATTCCGATGGTATAATCGCACAAAGGTGCTTTGCTGTAATCCAGATTCCAGAGCTCATACAATGGTTTGTTGCGGAGTTTGCCATACATATCCCATGTAGCTATATCCAACGCACAAACAAGAAAATGATTCTGAGGAAATAAATGATGCAGGTAATGCCAGTAACGATCGGGCTCAGTAAATGCAAATTTTTCAACAAACATTTTTTTGCGTTCAAGATCTTCGATCATCTTCTCCACCGTTATATTGTAATAAGCAATAGCCGGCGCTTCGCCATAACCTTTTGCTCCACGATGCTCCAGTTCAACAATCAATGCAGGTTGATGGGTTTTGGTTCCCTTTGAAATCGTAAACGGATACTGAAACGGAAGTTCTGTTTTTTTATAGCGGACGGCTAAAGGCATGTTACTCTAATTTTAATGAACTTTTGGGTCAGCAAAAAACAATGGCGAACTATTTTATTATCATCAATTTGTTGGTCAGGCGATCAGCACTGCTAGTCGTTTTAGATTTTGAAATTTTCAAATTAAAAAACTTCTACCCCCTGCCGCTGCTGATTACATACCCTTTCAGTTCCTGATTGAACTCTTCTTCCTTCATCAACTCTTCCAGCGAAAGATGCATTCTGTAACGCCAGTAATGTTTTGGATTTGCCGGTATGTTAATGCGTTCATCATTCGGATTTTCTCTTCTCAACTTTGCACTCATGCCCAGCAGTTCCTGTATTTGAAAAATGCTCCACATAGCTGGCGAATATAAATGTTGATTGATGATACGCTGCACAATCCAGGGTTCGCAGTAGTAAGGTGCCTCACCAAATTGTCCCAGTTCACTGTTGTAAAACTTTTGTGTTTGCGTTCGGTCTTCTTCCCACCAGCCACGGATGGTACTCATATCATGTGTGCTGGGTGTTACAACACTTAAATAAGGTGCATCGCCGGGATGAAAAAACTGTTTCATGGGATCTTTCGGCATCCGTTGTATTTCCAGACTCAGCATACCCATTTGCTTCATCACATCGGGCACACAGTCGGGCACCATGCCTAAGTCTTCGCCACAAACCAGCATATCGGTAGAACGTTTCAGATTGGGCAGTTTTGCCAATGCTTCTTTCCGCCAGAAATCATCCTGCCTGCGGAAAAAATAATTTATATACAATGCTTCCAGTTTTGCTTTTGCATCAGCATCCAGATATTTGAAAGATATGGTTGATGACATACTGATGCGGAAATGAAACTGCTGACCATTGCTGCCTTCCGCTTCAAAAAAGATCACATTGCTGATGCAATCAAACAAACCCTGTTTAATGCGGCTGTTCAATTCATTTTTTTCGAGTTGCTCAAAATAATGTTCAACCTTACGTTGTGTGTTAAACTCTTCTTTTAATTCAAACCGCCCATCATCAAGAGCATTCAGATAAGGTTTCAGCAGTTCTGTGTCACCGCCTGTCAGTTCAGCCAAAACCGAATCGTTGATAAACGGACGGCACAAACGCTGATAATCGAACCACATACCCTGTTGTCCGAATTCGTTGATGTGAACCGGTAACGCCGGAACAAAATATCCCATGATGCCTTCAACAGCATGCATAGGTATACTCCAGATGCGGAAAAAACCAAGTATATGATCAATACGAAACGCATCAAAGTAAGTGCTCATCTGCTCAAACCGTTGCCGCCACCATTTAAAATTATCTTCTGCCATCCGCTGCCAGTTGTACGTAGGGAAGCCCCAGTTCTGACCTTTTACTGCAAAGTCATCCGGCGGTGCTCCGGCCTGCATACTCATGTTATACAGTTCAGGTTCAACCCATGCATCACAACTGTTCCGGTAAATACCAATGGGTATATCGCCTTTTACAACAATACCGTTATTGTGTGCATAATCGGTTGCATCTTTTAACTGCAGGTGCAAATGATATTGAATGAAATAGTAAATGGCAATTTCATCATAGTGTTTTTTTGAGGGATCTGCAAACTCCAGTAATGCATGTTCATTATAAACACTGTGTGATTTCCATTGATTAAAATCGGGTGTTTTGTATTTATCCCTCAGGTAACTGAATGCCGCATAAGGAACCAGCCAATGACGGTTGAGTTCAAAAAATTCAAAGAACAGTGCATCTTCATGCATGGCCTTTTTTTGTTCCTGATACAATTCTTTTGCAGCTGCCCATTTTACTTTCATTACAGCTTCATAATCCATCACAGGCAAATCATTCAGTTCTTTTTGCTTTTTTCTGATTGATTTTACAATGGGATGCGTGGCAGACCCTGCAACCTGCTCAATATTTAAAAACAAGGGATGAAGTGCAAACGCAGAGATGGCTGCGTACGGATAAGAATCCTGCCAGGTATGATTGGCAGTCGTATCATTCACCGGTAAAATCTGTATCAATTTTAAGTTGACCCGTTTGGCCCAGTCAACCAGTTTTTTAAGATCAGTAAACTCACCAACTCCCAAACTGTTTTGTGTACGTAAACTGAAAACGGGAATGGCTACTCCTGCTCCCTTCCATGTATTGTTGGGCAGTTGTGCAAACCCATCGTGTATGATACTGATCTTTTTTTTCCCATAACTGTCGTACAGTATACGGTTATTCCCCTTTTCAAACCCAACAAAGGATTTTGTTTTGATGTTGAATACGCCGTACTTGTAAGCAACAGGAAAACTTTCATTTAAAAAATTGAGTTTCACTGTCCACCAGTTTCCATCACATTGCATTAAAACAGGTTCATCGGTTTCCCATTTCAATAATGCTTCGTTACTTCCGGCAATGCATAACCGCTCATCTTCATTCAACAACGGAGCCTTTACTTTGAAAATATGCGTAATCGTTTTTTGCGGTTTTGACTTTGTTGGCTTTTGCTTCTTCAATAACACCTGCTGAAAAGGCTGCGTATAAAACGCATTTTCAAATTCGCCTTCATGGTTCCATGTATCAATGAGTGTCAGTTCCCCGGCATTTAATTTCAGTACATCTATTACACGGTCGTTACCCCATTCAACAACCTGCTCTCCCTGTTCATTTTTAAGGATATAATGATATTGCAAATCGTTTTCAAAAGATTTATCCAGTTCAATGGTTACAGTCCAGAATTCATCGGTCAAGTATTGCATGGGCAGTGCAGCAGCCGGATCGTTATTGCCAAGAGCCGCACAGTTACCCGAAACAAAAAGGCTTTGGCCATACTGCGTAAAAAAACGCAGGTAAAATTGAATCTTCATATTAAACAATTGGGCGGTAAAATAATGAAATTCTGATGGTTAACGCTAAAAGAACCTGCAAAAAAGGAATGATTTATAAAACCGGTTCAGGAAAACCTTTAAGTGATAAAATAAAAACCGGACAGCTTCGACACTGCCCGGTTTTATCTGCTGGCGGAGAGAGAGGGATTCGAACCCCCGGAAGCTTTCACTTCAACGGTTTTCAAGACCGCCGCATTCGACCGCTCTGCCATCTCTCCGCGGCAAAAATACATTCACAGATTATTCCTCCCAAATTCTCAGCAAAAAGAAAAAAGAAGGGCGGCTGAAACAGCCGCCCACAATGAATTTCAGCAAAAAAACTTTTTTACTATTTCGTTTCAGTTTCTTCCAATTTATCTACTACAACCACCAAATCGGTTAAACTTACAGTGATTGGAATAGCTCCCAACTGCACCACCGCATACTTACCCCGCAGTTCTTTTACAATACCTACCTGGCGGTTCTTCATCATCTTTACTTTTACACCGGGCTTTATTTCACCACCCACTTCTTTAAACTTTTCGTTGATTTTTTTATCTTTTTTCTCGGCTACCTGTTTTTGTTTCTGATCAAACAGCAACGCATTGATCTGCTTCATTACCTCCTGCTTATTGTCGCTCCGTTTCCATTCCTGTACGATGGCTTTTAATTTGCGATCCATATCCTTTAAGTAAGTAATACGGTCTTCGGTAATTTTATTCTGCTGTTTCAGCAACTCAACCTGTTGCTGGTGCTTTTCTTTATTGAGCACCTGCTCCATTTCTTTTTTCAGCTTTTCATTTTCTTTCAACAGGCGATGCAGTTCCTTTTCTTTCTTTTCTATCTGCCGCAAATCACTCTCCGCACTGTTTAATAACTTATCTAAGCGGAAATGATCTTCATCTACCAGTTGTCTTGCACGTTCAATCAGTTTTTTATCCAGACCAATCCGTTCTGCAATTGCAAATGTGTAGGAGCTGCCTGGTTTGCCAATGATGAGTTTATAGAGTGGCTGCAAACTTTTTTCATCAAAACTCATTGCACCGTTAATAATCCCCGGCGTATGATTCGCCATTACTTTTAAATTGAGATAATGGGTTGTAACAATGCCAAGCGAATGTTTTTTTACCAGTTCCTGCAGAATCACTTCAGCAAACGCACCTCCAAGGTTGGGATCACTGCCGCTGCCCAGTTCATCAATAAAGAAAAGAGTACGTCCATTTGCTGTTTCCATAAAATGCTTCATGTGCATTAAATGACTGCTGTAGGTGCTGAGATCATATTCAATACTTTGTGTATCGCCAATGTGAATCATGATTTGTTTAAACAATCCGAATTCACTGTCGGGATGTACAGGCACCAGCAAACCGCATTGCACCATCAACTGCATCAACCCCACTGTTTTTAGTGTTACCGTTTTACCACCTGCATTAGGTCCGGAAATAACGAGTATGCGGCTCTTCTCATCTAAACGGATATGAGTAGGGATGGTAGACTTATTGTTTTTCTTATTGTAGATTAACAGTAACGGATGAAAAGCATCTTTCAAATAGATCACTGCTTTGTCTGTTATCACGGGCAGGTTCGCCTGCATCTCTACACCCAGCTTTGCTTTAGCACGAATAAAATCAAACTCACCAAGTATGTTGTGATAAGTTGTTAGCAAAGAAGCATAC
Source organism: Chitinophagaceae bacterium (assembly GCA_022841365.1). Classification (GTDB taxonomy): domain Bacteria; phylum Bacteroidota; class Bacteroidia; order Chitinophagales; family Chitinophagaceae; genus Lacibacter. Next base: position 5,649 of record JALHRP010000022.1, read on the forward strand.
ACAGATAATTGTTGCGTAAGATCCCGGAGGATGCGATAGACTTCCCGACGTTCTTCATTTTCTAAACTGAAAATATCGTTGTTGAGTTCAATGGTTTCTTCGGGTTCTACAAAAACTGTTCTTCTTGTTTCACTTTCGCCATGCAGAATTCCTTTCACCTGTCGTTTTTGCTCTGCAAACAGTGCCACCACTCTTCTGCCACTTAAAAACGATTCTTCAATATCTGCCACATAACCCTGCTTCTGTAATTTTTTCAATACTTTATCAAACTCACGCCTTAACTCATTTCTTTTCCGATACAAATTCATACGGATGCTGCTCAACTCTTCACTTGCATCATCTTTTACAATGCCGCCATCGTCCAGCACATCATTAATCAATTCAAGAATCACTTTCTCATAATAAGTTCCTTCTATCACTTCTGTTAAAGCCTTATATGCCATCCGTCTGTCTGCATCAAACCAACGAAAAATGCTTTGTGTATTTTCTGCCAGCTTGCGCAGGAGCACAATCTGTTCTTCTCCCAACACAGCACCCGGTATGGAAAGCAATTTTAATTCTCTGGACAAATTTAAAATATAATCGCTGGGAAAATATTGCCCCTGTTCCTGGAGCAATTTCATTTCATAACTCTGCTGCAGTTGCAATTGGATGTATTCTTTTTTGGTATGAATACGCAGATCTGCAGCCTTGTTTTTTGCATACTCTGTTTTACAATGCGCAAGCAGCAGGGCCTTTACCTTATCAAGCTCTAATTGTACAAGTGCAGAATCCGGGAAAAATTTCATACAGAAAAAACAGCTTTTTTATGTGCCCGCAAAGGTAATCTTAAACAGGGTTGCAGTGCCAGACTTAAACAAATGCTGATGGAAAAAGTTGTTCGGGAGATTTATCCACCTCGCTAAAAATTCCTGAACACAAACGTTAAAGCAATTTTAAATTCCTTAATTTGACAGCCACAATACAAATACAGTTAATCTTTCGGCACAATTTTAAACGTAAATTGCACATTGCCTAATTAAATTAAATGAACATGTGGAGTAAGCTTCTTTTCAGTATTTCCTTTTTCTACAGCATTTTTCCATTTTCGTCCTGTGCCACAGGCGAAAGTAAACTTAAACTCATGAACGATCAATCAACCATAGCCGCATTTGCGGGAGACTCAATGAACAGTTCCGAAACAGATACTGCTACTTTTGGTGCAGGATGTTTCTGGTGTGTGGAAGCAATTTTTCAACAGGTAGAAGGTGTACTGAAAGTAAAAAGCGGTTATTGTGGCGGCCATGTAGTGAACCCAACTTACGAACAGGTATGCAGTAAAACTACCGGGCATGCTGAAGTTGCACAACTCATTTTTGATCCTAAGAAAATTTCATTTGATGAATTGCTGGAGATTTTCTGGCAAACGCATGATCCTACTACATTGAACAGACAGGGAAACGATGCCGGTCCGCAATACCGCAGCGCTGTCTTTTATCACAACGCTGAGCAAAAAGAGAAAGCTGAAAAATATAAAGCCGAACTGGATAAGAGTGGTGCATTTTCAAAACCCATCGTAACTACCATTGAAAAATATTATAATTACAGTGAGGCAGAAAACTATCACCAGAATTATTACAACATGAATAAGAACTCCAATCCTTATTGCTATTATGTAATTAAACCCAAGCTGGATAAGTTTGAAAAAGTGTTTAAGGATAAGAAGAGGAAAAACTAAGGCACAAGATTCAAGAGACAAGGCACAAAAGAAAACCCAAAATCCAATATCCAAAAAACAAGAACAAACTCCAACCAGAAACTTAGAACTTTAGAACTGACAACTAGTTCAACTTAACTTTTCTTAGTTCCAGCCAGTTTAAAGCATTTGGCTTAAAGCCTTTGACAGTAGGCTGTACAAGGTGAATCACCATGTCGTACCAAAGCGGAACAACCGGCGGGTTATTCATTAACAGTTGATCCATTTGCTGATACAATTGATAACGTATTGAATCTTTTGGTTCTCTGTTCGATTGTTCATACAATGCATCATACAATGGATTTTGATAACGTGTATAATTCGGTGGCGCCGGATTTTTTCCATAAAACACACTCAGGTAATTTTCTGCATCAGGGTAATCGGCAATCCAGCTTCCACGAAAAAACAATGCTTCACTTTTTGATGTTTGGGTGAGCAACAAACTTTTTTGAACCACTTCTACCTTTACCTTTAACCCAATATCTTCCAACTGTCGGGCTATATAACTTCCAAGATCGGCATAGATGGGAATGGTGAGCAATTTAATCTCCGGCACATTTTGCATCGTCTTAAATCCTGCTTCTTTTAATAAAGCCATTGCTTTCGCAGGATTGTAATGATATCCTTTAACAGCAACGGTATCAAAACTTGGTAAACCCATTGGCACAAAACCACTTTCAGCAGCCGTACCAATGGAGTTGCGTAAGTAGAGCATCATCTTTTTCCGGTCGAATCCATAATTAATGGCCTGACGAATTGCTTTTAAACGTAGCGGAGAATTCTTTACAATGTCTTTGGTTGAATCAACCAATATACCAATGTATTCAATGTTGAGATAAGGATGTTTGTTGAGGATTACTTTGTTTTTCCAGCTTTCTCTTAATTCGCCTTTTTTACTCAACACTTCATCTTTAAACGACGGATCAATGTCATTAATAAAATGCAAACGGCCTTGTCTGAATTCTAAAAATTCTGTAGCCTTGCTATCGAGAAAAGTTACTTTCACTCCATCAAGATATGGAAGCTGATTGCCTGCACTGTCTTTTTCAAAATAGTTGGGATTACGCACTAGGATCAATGCCTGTCCTTCTTCCCATGCTTTGAATTGAAAAGGGCCCGTACCACAGGGGTTTCTTCTGAAATCGGCACCATACATTTCAACCACTTCTTTTGGCACTACCGAACAATACACATTACTGAGCACACCAAGAATTTGAACAAAAGGTTTTAACAAATTGATTTGAAAAGTACTGTCGTTGATAGCAACAAAACCTGTTGCAGCATCTACCCTGTTGTTAAAAATCCATGCACCGGGACTGGCTGTGTTTTTATCCATCAACCGTTGAAAACTATATACAACATCAGCAGCCGTCATTTTTCTCCCCTTTCCGTTTGGAAAGGCGGAATGATCATGAAAGAACACATCTGTACGCAAATGAAAAATAATACTCAACCTGTCTGCACTTACCTCCCAGCTTTTTGCAAGTGAAGGAACAATATGCAACTGATCATCTGTTTCAACCAATGTATTGTAGAGTTGATGTGTTGCCCAAATAACAGACTGACTTTTTGCAAATGCAGGATCAAGCGAACTGATACCGCTCACTTCGTTGTAGCGAAAAATATGCTGCTCATTCTTACGGGCGTTGCCACATGAAATGAAAAAGAAACAGGAAAAGATAAATACAGAATAATGAATTATAGTATAATGCTGTCTCCAAATGCCGGTTTGGTTCATACGATCATCTCTGAATATATTTTTCGCTTTATCCATAAATAATTACTGCTAAATTTAGGCTCAAATATAAATCCGGTGAAAAAAAAGAATCGCACAGCCATTTTCAGTTTTCTTCTGCTTGTGTTACTGTTTCAAACAGCAACTGTTCAATCACAATCGTTTCATAACGGTGAGCAACTCACAAGACAGGACACCCTGCGTGGATCAATTACAGCAGAACGTGCATGGTGGGATGTAATTAAATATGAACTGGCAGTAACGCCCAACTTTTTAGATTTCACCATCAGCGGAAGCAATACCATTTATTTTAAACTGGTAAAAAAGAAAGGTGCACGTATGCAGATTGATCTGCAGGATCCCTTAATCATTGACAGTGCAATCTTAAACGGAGTTGCATTGAATTTTACACACGAAGGAAATGTGTGGTATATCGAAATGCCCAAACGCAGAATGCCAAAGACGCTTACTGCAGACAAAGACCTTCATCAACTTCATCTTGTTTATCATGGTGTGCCAAAGCCGGCATTGCGTGCACCATGGGATGGTGGCATTGTATGGAAAAAAGATAAGAATGGTAACCCATGGATTAATGTTGCCTGCCAGGGTTTAGGAGCAAGTGTGTGGTGGCCATGCAAAGATCACCAGAGCGATGAACCGGATAAAGGTGTACGCATCAGTGTTACTGTTCCGGATACGCTTACAAATATTTCGAACGGACGTTTACAGCAAACGGTTGCAGACGGCAAAGGAAATAAAACATGGACATGGATTGTTACACAGCCCATCAATTTATATAGTGTTACAATGAATGTGGGCAAGTATGCACATTTCAGCGATACACTGCAGGGTGAAAACGGGAAACTTGATCTTGATTATTATGTGCTCGATTACAATCTTGCTAAAGCCAAAAAACATTTTGAACAGGTGAAGCCCATGCTTCGTGCTTTTGAATACTGGTTTGGCCCCTATCCCTTTTATGAAGATGGATACAAGCTGGTAGAAAGTCATCATCTCGGTATGGAACACCAGAGTGCAGTTGCTTACGGTAACGAATACATGAACGGTTATAAAGGAAACGATCTGAGCGGCTCCGGTTGGGGATTGAAATGGGATTTCATTATTGTTCATGAAAGTGGTCATGAATGGTATGGCAACAACATCAGCACAAAAGATATTGCAGATATGTGGGTGCATGAAGGATTTACAAACTACAGCGAAACGCTTTACACTGATTACCTGTTTGGGACGGATGCAGGAAATGCTTATGCACAAGGCATCCGTAGAAATATCCAAAACGATATTCCGATTATTGGTAAATACAATGTAAACAAAGAAGGCAGCGGCGATATGTATCCGAAAGCTGCTAACATGATTCATATGGTGCGGCAAATTATTGGAGATAAAAGTACCTTTCGCATGTTGCTGCGAGATATGAATGAAAAATACCGGCACAAAACAGTAACCAGTGCCGAGATAGAAGATTTCATTTCGAAACGTACGGGATATAATCTGAGTAAAGTGTTTGATCAATACCTGCGTACTACACAGGTGCCCACACTGGAATACTATATTACAACTGAAGCTGGCACACAGGTTTTAAATTATCGCTGGGCTAATTGTGTGAAAGGATTTAATATGCCCATTTTACTGCCCGGAAACAGCAATCCAAAATATGGTTTGATGCTGGCTACTGAAAACTGGCAAAAAATGCGGACTAATTTTAAAGAAGGCGAAGACATCAGTAAACTGATGGACAGAAATTTTTATGTGACTTATAAAAAGATAAAATAGTTGAATGTTTCAGGTTGATTGTTTAATGTTGCCAAATCAGTAAGGCATCTGTTAAACAGTAAGCAACCTGAAACGCTACACATTCAACATTAAACCCGTCATTAATGGGACAAATCAGGAAACAAGCCATTATCTCCAGTATTGTTATTTACATAGGCTTTTTTGTTGGTTTTATTAATACCTGGTTATTTACCAAGAACGGGATTTTTTTACCGCAAGAATATGCACTGACCCGTTTGTTTTTTGATGTAGGACAAATCATGTATGCTGTTGCAAGCCTTGGTTCCATTTCAGTTATTTATAAATTCTTCCCTTATTATAAAGATAACCTTGCACCTGAGGAAAATGATTTGGCAACATGGGTGCTTATTACATCACTCATTGGTTTTTTACTGGTAATTATTGGCGGATTGATCTTTGAACCACTGATTGTACAAAAATTCTCGGGCCGTTCACCATTATTTGTTGATTATTATAAATGGGTATTCCCGTTTGGGTTGGGACTTTTATTGTTTACACTTTTAGAAACACTGAGTAATAATGCAAGAAAAACCATCTACCCTTCTTTTCTCCGTGAAACGGGTTTCAGATTAATCACCACGCTACTGATTGTATTGTTCCTGTTTAACACAATCAGCTTCGATCTGTTCATTAAATTATTTGCATTTAGTTTTCTTGTAACCACTTTCCTACTTGGTATTTCACTGTTTAAAAACGGTCATTTGTCTTTCACGTTCAAGTTGAGCCGTGTAACAAAAAAGTTTAAAGGAAAGATGCTCACACTGGCCGGCTTTGTTTTTACCGGACAGGTGATTTACATTTTAGCGCAAGTGATGGACAGTATTTTTATTGCCAGTTTAATGGGGTTGATCCCAACCGGTATTTTTGCACTTTCCTCCTATATCGCCAACCTCATTCAAATTCCGCAACGCAGTATGATCTCCATTACATTGCCTGCATTGTCGCAGGCATGGAAAGATAAAAACATGCCGGAGATTGAACGTATCTACAAGCGATCATCCATTAATCTGTTGCTGGCGGCGCTGTTTATCTTTGGAGGTATTTGGCTCAATATTGAAGATGCATTTCGCCTGCTTGATATTCAATCGGAATATACAACGGGATTAACCGTCATCTTTATCCTTAGTATTTCTCGGATTATTGATGCTGGTACAGGAGTTAATTCACAGATCCTGATGACATCCACTCAATGGAAGTTTGAATTTTTAACAGGTGTATTGCTCTTATCAATCAGCTTACCGTTGAACTATGTGCTCATTAAAAAATTTGGTATTGAAGGAAGTGCTTATGCAAATCTCATATCGTTCAGCATATATAATTTCATTCGTTATTTTTTTCTTTGGAAGCGTTTTCAACTGCAACCCTTCAGCAGTAAAACAATACTGAGTATTGTAACTGCCGTTGGCGCTTACTTCATCAGCTTTTATTTTTTTCAGGAAATGAGCGGATGGATGGGTATTATTCTGAGAAGCACAGTATTCACCATTCTATACTTCAGCAGCATCTTTGCATTAAAGCTTACACCTGATGCGATGCAGTTGGCAGAAATAGCGAAAAAGCGTTTCAATCCCCCTTCCCCTAAAGGGGAGTAATACAATCCCCGACTATGAGTTAAACCGTTTTAACTCATTCAATGTAACTCTGCCTTCATAAATGGCTTTGCCCACGATGGCACCATTGCAGCCGATCTCCGCTAATTCGTCCAGGTCTTTCATAGAGCTTACACCGCCGCTGGCAATGAAATGCAATTCGGGAAATTTTTGAATGATGTTTTTGTAGAGTTCTGTTGATGGGCCTTCGAGACGACCATCTTTGCTTACATCGGTGCAGAATATCTGTTGCACCCCATGATTGATATATTTTTCGATAAAGTCGTAGATCCAGACATCCGTTGTTTCGAGCCAGCCACCAACAGCAATTTTTTCATTCTTTACATCAGCACCCAATAAAAATTTATCTGCTCCAAATTGTTGCAACCAGCTTACAAATTTCGCTTCATCTTTTACAGCAATGCTTCCAACTGTTGCGAATTCGGCACCAGAGTTGAGAACTATTTTTACATCTTCTTCCTGTTTAATACCACCGCCAAAGTCAATGATGAGTGAGGTTTTAGAAGTGATGGCTTCTAATACTTTCCAATTTTTAACTGCACCCGCTTTTGCACCATCAAGATCAACCAAGTGCAAACGCTGCAATCCTGCATCTTCAAATTCCTTGGCTACTTCTAAAGGATGTTCGTTGTAAATTTTCTTTTGTGAATAGTCGCCTTCGGTTAAACGTACACATTTACCGTCAATGATGTCTATAGCCGGAATGATCTGAAGCCCCCCCGCCCCTAAAGGGGAGCTGGTAGCTGTACTATTTTCTTTCAACATATTTAATACTTTGACTTTAATCTCATGAAAAACTTCTTCAAGATTGTATTTTATTTGCCCGTTAGAAAATCTTAAAAAACAAATTCCAAATGACTCCAAATTCTTTTGGCGTATTTTATCATTTCATTTCACTTCGTCAACTTCATGAATACTGCCGTCGATTTCAATTGCCAGTTTAATCTTGTGGGCGTAAAAATCGAGCACATAGTTAGAAGCAGGATGTTGCCTTCTGAACTTTACACCAAATTGATTTTGGCGCAAATAATTGCACAGCAATTCTTCGGTATCTGTACATCGATTTCGTAATTCTTCCGCCTTACGAAAAATCAATGGACCTGCTTTGTAAAACATATCATCTTTCATGGTCGTAATCGCCCCCTTTAGGGCTGGGGCATAGTAAGAAAGTTTTTAAGTATCAGATCACCCACCTTAGCACTCTTCTCCGTATGAAACTGCACACCATAAAAATTATCTTTCTGCACTGCACCTGTATATTCCAATCCGTAGTTTGAAGTTGCAATGCAATATGGATTCATTTCTGCATAATAACTATGTACATAATAGATGTAACTATGTTCGGGTACATCTTTGAACAGATCAGTTTTCAAGTTGTAAATATCATTCCAACCAACTTGAGGGACTTTAATAACTCCCTTTAGGCCTGCCCGACTGTCAGGCGGGGTTGGGGCAAACAACTTCACCTTTGCCGGAATAATTCCCAAACACTCCGTATCACTTTCTTCCGAATATTCAAACAACAACTGCATACCCACACAAATTCCCAATACCGGTTGCTTTAATTGTTTGATCACTTCGTCCAGTCCTTTCTCCTTCAAACTATCCATGGCACTTCGTGCAGCGCCCACACCGGGAAAGATCACTTTATCAGCAGCAAATAATTCATCTTTATCATCCGTCACTTTTGCATCAACACCCAAGCGTTCCAATGCAAACAGCACCGACTGAATATTTCCTGCGTTGTATTTTACAATTGCTATGTTGCCCCCTCCGCCCCCTGAAGGGGGAACTGGAAAGACTCTGCTATTTTCTGCTGTAATCATTTTTCAAAATTCAATTTCATTTTTAACTTTAAGCTCATTAGCGGAAGTAGCTCATTTGGTAGAGCATCAGCTTCCCAAGCTGAGGGTGGCGGGTTCGAGCCCCGTCTTCCGCTCATTGTCTGAACTGGGACAAGTGAGATATTTGTGATTTATGGGATGGCAGCTCATCCCAAACATCTCATCCATCCTGTAAATCACAGTTCAGATAATTGTTTTCAAAAAATTCTTTGTTGTTGCTGCCACATCATTCGTTCCTTCCAATGCCTTAATGTACGCTGTTCCAATGATTGCACCATTCGAATGTGAACATGCCGTATCAAATGTTTGTTTATCCTTAATACCAAAACCCACCAACACAGGATTGCTCAACTGCATGGCCTGCAGTTTTTGTAAGTATGTATTTACATCCGTCATGTTCTTATCGCTGCCTGTCGTAGAGGATGATGAAACTGCATATAAAAAACCTGTGCTCAAGCTGTCTAATTTTTTAATCCGTTCATCACTTGTTTCAGGTGTAACAAGGAAAATGAAATCAAGACCGTATTGTTTGATGAAAGCACCATACTCTGTTTCAAATTCATACTCCGGTAAATCAGGTAAGATCAATCCATCCACACCAACGGCCGCCGCCTCCTTACAAAAACGCTCAAAGCCATATTGTAATACCGGATTCATGTAACCCATTAAAATGATGGGCACATTAATTTCTTTCCGTGCATCTTTCAATTGCGCAAATAACGTTTCAATCGTCATGCCATTTGCCAAAGCAACTAAGCCACTGTTCTGTATCACCGGACCATCTGCCAACGGATCGCTGTACGGCATTCCTAACTCAATTAAATCTGCACCATTGTCTTGTAATGCTTTCATTACGTCCAATGTACTGTCCAGCTGCGGATAGCCTGCGGTGCAGTAGACGTTGAGAATACGTTGCCCCCCCGCCCCTGAAGGGGTGCTTTGAAACAGTTTGGTAATTCTAGATTCACCCATTTTTAATAATCTTAATTGTTAGTGATGTATTAGCTCCCCTTTAGGGGTTGGGGGCTACATGTTTTTCATATAAGTCGCCAAATCCTTATCCCCTCTTCCGCTCAAACAAATAATCACCTGGTCGTCTTCTTTAAACTTATAATTGTGCAACACTGCAAACGCATGCGCTGTTTCCAATGCCGGAATAATTCCTTCCAGTCTGCTCACTTCAAACGCAGCATTCAATGCTTCATCATCTGTTGCACTTAAAAATATACCACGACCACTTTCAAACAAATTTGCATGCATCGGACCAATACCCGGGTAATCCAAACCCGCCGAAATACTATGCGGCTCCACCACTTGTCCATCTGCAGTTTGCATCAACAAACTTTTGCTGCCGTGCAAAATACCCGGCTTGCCAAGTTGTGTTGTTGCTGCACTCATGCCACTGTTTACACCATGACCGGCTGCTTCTACAGCAATTATCTTTACACTCAACTCATCTAAGAAATGATAGAAAGCACCGGCTGCATTACTGCCACCACCCACACATGCCATCACATGCGTTGGTAAATCCTTGCCTGTGTGTTCTTTCAACTGCCAACGCATTTCTTCACTGATCACACTTTGAAACTTCGCCACCATATCGGGATACGGATGCGGACCTACCACACTTCCGATGATGTAATGCGTATCGTTGGGATTATTAATCCAGTCACGAATGGCTTCATTCGTTGCATCCTTTAATGTTTTGCTGCCGCTTGTTGCAGGTATAACTGTTGCACCCAGCATTTTCATACGTGCCACATTCGGCGCCTGGCGTTCAATATCTTTTTCGCCCATATAGACAATGCATTCCACACCTTTTAACGCACACACCGTTGCTGTTGCAACACCATGCTGACCAGCACCTGTTTCTGCAATGATGCGTTTTTTACCGAGACGTTCAGCTAATAAAATCTGTCCAATCGTGTTATTGATCTTATGTGCACCTGTATGACAAAGATCTTCCCGCTTCAGCCAGATATTTGTGTTGAACTGTGTGCTTAACCTTTGCGCATAAAATAACGGTGTCGGACGTCCGACATAATCCTTCAGCAACGCTCTGAACTCTTTTTGAAAAGCAGCATCGCTCATTATATCGAGGTAACGGCTCTGCAGTTCCTCCACATTCCGATGCAGCATTTCAGGAATATATGCTCCACCGAATTTTCCGTAATAACCTTGCGAAGAAGGTTTTTGATATGTTGTTTCCATCGTTTTCTATTTTTAATAATACCGGCTTTTGTTTTTCATGGCATCAACTATTGCGTCGCAATCCTTTCATCGGTTTTGCAAAAATGAATCAGTTATTTCTCATCTTTACATATAAGTTTCAATTTGGACATTTCTTTATAGAACAACCTTAATCCGTATGTATTTAACCCGCCATAGTCAAATACAACTTTCTTGACTCTGCCAATATATACTTCAGTTGTATAGCTTGTCTGATCAGAGACACTTGGAACATCATACTTTGATTTCAATTTTAAGTAATCAATTATTGCCAGTATGGTCTCAATTTTTCTAACATTAGTCTTATCTAATAAGCAAGTTTTAATTCCATTCTCCCATTTTTGCTGAAACAAAGTATCAACAAAAAAATCTTGATACAGTTTAATAGTTCCATCCTTATATAATTTAGTAACAGGTATACTTCTACCCATATTCCAAACTTGACTTACTTTAAAAACAATAGAATCAAATTCAACTAAGTCCTCATAATCACTCTTCCATTCAACAAAAGAGGAAAATTTATGCACCAAAGTATCCGACCTATATAACTTCCTTACGTCACTTTCTGTACTTCCCGGCTTGTGTATTTTTAAATTCAACAAAACCTCTCCTTTTTTTTGAATCAAATACACTCCTGCTGGAAAAAATTCTGAATACTGATTACCTAAATAAATTAAATTATAAACAGTATCTTTGAACGATATAAAGGCATAGACATCATAATTTTTGCGTGAACTGAAAGAAGCCACCAAATCTTTTCTTCCATCCGAATTAAAGTCCGCAATAACCCACCTTTGCTTTGCAATCGAATCAACAAATAAAGCCTGCTCTTTTGAATACTTCAGAATAACACTTTCCTGCTCATTGAAATTTATTGTCGGCCACTTTATTCTGTTTTGCTTCCCAATCTCCTGGATAAACTTTATTGCGTCATTATCTGATACTATATCCTCTACCCGTAATTGAGAATATGCACGATTTGCAAATAGGATCATCAGTAAACAAATAACCTTTTCCATAGCTTCTGTATAACATAGTTGATGCACAAGTACTTTTATTTACACAAGCCCTAAGAGCCTTTATTCCTCAACTACTTAACCTGTCAATTTCAATCAGAGTGACGTCATGCCGAGGCACGAGGCATCTCTTACGCCCTTGTTGGTGTTATCACCAACAAGTTAATTTAAACCTTTTCCCATTCATGTCGTTGGTGAAAACACCAAACGACGGCATGCTTCTTTCTTACACAACCAATTATCAAATCTTTGTTCGACTCTGTGCCTCCGTGTCTCTGTGTTTAAATCTCATCCTCTCAACTCGCCCACAAACTTCTTCACTAATTCCATATCCTTTAAACCCGGTATTGTTTCAAACTTGCTGTTGATATCTACAGCAAATAAATCCTTCGCTACTTCTTCCTTTGCAAATTCTTTAATGGCTGCTGCATCGGTTGGTTCAATGCCTCCACTAAGGAAAAATGGTTTGCCGATGTTCAAGCCTTTCAACATATTCCAGTTAAACTTCTTTCCTGTACCGCCGTATCCTGCACCCATCGTATCAAACATGTACATATCCGCTGCTTCCACATAATCTTTAATCATCCAGGGAATATTGTCATCATCCGTAATGCGGAATGCTTTGATCACAGAAATATAATCACTCACCTTTTCACAGAACTTCGGCGTTTCATCGCCATGCAACTGCACCATATCCAATCCAAAATTCTCCACATGATTAATGATCTCATCGTACGACGCATTTACAAACACACCCACCTTATACACTTTCAGCTTCGCCCGTTTCACCTGCACGCCGTTTAAATGTTTCAACACAAACCTCGGCGACTTATGGTAAAAAATCATCCCGGCAAATTCAACACCCATCTCGCCCAATTGTTGCATCTGTGCAAGATCCGTCATGCCGCAAACTTTAATACGAAACCCTCCCCGCTCCCTGAAGGGAGAGCCTGAAGCCTCGCTATGATTTTTTACATCACTCATATTATACCAGTTTAAAAGTTAAACCGGCAAGCAACAATTGATCTATCTGTTTTATCCCGTCCGACGAGGGCGTCTGACGTTGTTTGCAAATTAACCTGCGCTCATCCCAACAATCCTGTCATCCCACAAATCACAGTTCAGACTATTTCATCCCTAACTTAAACTGCAGCACTAAACTCATATCTTTTTCACCGGGTGCTTTCTCCACTTTGCTGTTAACATCCACACCATAAAAATCAGGATGCTTCAATGCTTTGATTCGTTTTACATCTTCAATCCCAATACCACCACTAAGGAAAAACGGTTTTTCAATTTTACTTTTTTCAAGAACACTCCAGTCGAATTGTTTACCGGTGCCGCCTTTCTGATTGCCGCTCTTTGTATCAAACAAATAATAATCACAGGCTTCATCATAAGGCGCTACCAACGCATCAATATCTTTCACGGATTCATCAATATGAAATACTTTGATCACTTCCACATCTTCGTTAAGATCAGAACAAAACTCAGGTGTTTCTTCGCCATGCAGTTGCACCACATCCAAACCATAATCCTCAATGGCATCCAGAATATCGCTGTACGATGGGTTCACAAACACACCTACTTTCTTCATGTCGTAATCTGCTTTCTTGATCTCTTTCTTATCCAACTTTCCTTCCACATAACGGGGAGAGTTCTTGTCGAAAATAAATCCGACAAAATCAATATCCAGTCCTTCTAACTGTTGTACCTGTTTCAATTGGGTAATACCGCAAACTTTAATATTCATTTTTACATTTTAACTGTTGTGGGCTAAAGCCCAATTAGAAATTTATTTTGTTACCCCGGTCTAAAGACCGGGGTTATTTTAAACTGACTTTAATCGAGATACAAATTCTTCAAATGCTTTTCCAGGGTTCTCCTCTTTCATAAAATTTTCACCAATCAAAAATCCTCTGAACCCGTTTGCTTTGAACAATAATATATTTTCAACGGAACTGATGCCGCTCTCTGCTACTTTAATTTTATCTGTCGGAATTTGTTTCGCCATGCGTAAACTCCGTTCAATATCAACTTCAAATGTTTTCAGGTTACGATTGTTGATGCCAACAATTTCTGTCTCCTCACAAATATGTTCCAGCTCTTCTTCTGCATGCAGCTCCAGCAACACTTCCAGCCCCAGCGATTTCGCAAAGGTCGCTAATCGTTTCACTTCTGCAGGCGATAAACAGGCGGCGATGAGCAAAATTACATCAGCACCCATTGCTTTTGCTTCTGAAATCTGGTATTCATCAACAATGAAGTCTTTCCGTAAGATCGGAATTTCATTTACTCTTGCTTTCAATAGATCATCAGTGCTGCCTCCAAAGAACTGTTCATCGGTTAACACACTCAAACAGGATGCACCGTTGTTTGTATAAGCAGTTGTTACTTCCACAACATCAGCCTTGCCATTGATTACACCTTTTGATGGCGATTGACGTTTGAACTCTGCAATAATTCCTGTCTTGTTATCATCGAGCAGGAAATGTTTTAATGAAAGGACAGGTCTTGCATACAAAAACTGTTGCTGTAATTCAGCAACACTGGTTTTTGTTTTCCGCTCTTCTACTTCAATTCGTTTCTGAACAATGATTTTATCTAAAATATTCATGGTTTATCTCTTCGTGAATCTTTGTGTTCTTTGTGTCTTGGTGGTTCAATACTAATTATTCAACTCAATCAACTTTTTCAAACATCCATTTGCTCTTCCGCTTTCTAAACTTTCAACGGCTGCTGCAAATGCATCATCATAAGTTTTATAAGCTCCTGTGCAATACAAACCCATTGCTGCATTCGCCATCACCACTGCATTCTGTGCCCATGTTCCTTCACCGCTTAATATTTTCGTGAAGATCTTCGCTGCTTCTTCAATGCTGTTGCCACCGTGGATATCGGTTTGCTGCACCGTTCGTTTGCCCAGCTGTTCCGGCGTCATAATAAATTCACCTTTGTTGGTAATCACTTTGGTATCGTTAGTTAATGAAATTTCATCGTATCCATCCAGACTGTGAATAATGGTGAACGCACCACCCGTTTGTTGTAATAAATAATTATACACTCTTGCCATTTCCAAACTAAACACACCCACCAATTGATACGTCGGGTTTGCAGGATTCACCATTGGCCCCAGCATATTAAAGAAGGTACGCATACCTAAATTCTTACGGATAGGCCCAACTGTTTTTAACGCCGGATGAAACATGGGTGCATGCATGAAACAAATATTTGCTTCCTCCACTTCACGCTTCAACTGATCAACATTGTTCTTGAATTTATAGCCGAGCTGCTCCATTACATTACTTGAGCCGCTGATGGTTGATGCGCCATAGTTACCATGCTTGGCCACTTTTTGTCCCGCACCTGCCACAATAAAACAAGAGAGTGTAGAAATGTTAAAGGTGTTTTTTCCATCACCACCTGTGCCGACAATATCCAACACAGCATGTCCGTTCAAATCCACAGGTACACAAAGTTCCAGCAACGCATCTCGAAAACCTTGCAGCTCTTCAATAGTAATGCTGCGCATAAGATACACCGTCATGAATGCCGTGATCTCATGTTCGTTGTATACGCCCTTGCCAATATTGAGCAATACATCTTTTGCTTGCTCTCTTGACAAACTTTTATGTTCAAATAATAACTGAAGTATCTTTTTCATTTTCAAATTTTCAAATTCACTCATTTTCAAATTAAGCCTTCAACCAATTACGAAGGATGTCTTCTCCTTTTGGCGTCAACACACTTTCCGGATGAAACTGCACGCCCTGCACATCATATGTTTTATGTTGTAAGGCCATGATCATTCCTGTTTCATCTTCGGCTGTTACTTCCAATTCAGCAGGAAAGCCTTCTTTGTTTACCACCCAGCTATGGTAACGGCCAACTTCAATTGTATCGGGCAGATCATTCAACACAGCATTTTGTTTTTTGGATCTTGGATTTTGGATTTTTATTGGTGTTGCTACTCCATGAAATACTGTTGACAAGTTCGTCAGAGTTCCGCCGAATGCTTCAGCAATTGCCTGATGACCTAAACAAACACCCAGAATAGATTTTGTTGCTGCATATTCTTTTATCAACGGCAACAACAACCCTGCTTCTTCAGGAATACCGGGACCTGGCGATAAAATAATCTTATCATACTCTTTCACCTTTTCCAATGGAATCTGATCGTTGCGATACACATCTACTTTAATGTGTGTGATCTTCTCCACCAAATGAACAAGGTTGTATGTGAAACTGTCGTAATTATCGAATACTAATATTTTGAAATTGTAGTTCATCTTAAAATTTAGGGTTGTAAAGTCCCTCCTTCGGAGGGATTTAGGGAGGTTGCTCTTTCAATCGCCTTCTTCAACGCTCCCAATTTATGATTCACTTCCTGTAATTCGTTTTCAGGATTACTTGCTGCTACCACACCTGCACCTGCCTGATACACCAGTGTATTTTGCTTACTTAAAAACGTACGGATCATGATAGCATGATTACAACTTCCATCAAAACCCATAAAGCCAATACCACCACCGTAATAACTACGGGCCGTTGATTCGTACGCATCAATCAGCTGCATGGCTTTAATTTTTGGCGCACCACTCAAAGTACCTGCTGGAAATGTTTTGGCTAATAATTCAAATGGATTAGAGTTTGGGCGAACTTTCGCCACCACTTCACTCACTAAATGAATCACATGACTGTAATACTGTACCTGTCTGTAATGCGCCACACTCACCTCATCACAAACACGACTCAAATCATTTCTTGCCAAATCAACCAACATCACATGCTCTGCATTTTCTTTTGCATCTTTCAACAAGCGTTCTGCTTCCTGCTGATCAACCTCATCATCACCTGTACGTTTAAATGTACCTGCAATGGGATGAACAACAGCTTTACCGTTATTAATAATGATTTGCGATTCGGGTGATGAACCCATCAATTTATAATCTCCATAATCAAAAAAGAATAAATAAGGAGAAGGATTGATGCTGCGCAATGCACGGTACACATTAAATTCATCGCCACTGAACGATTGCTGAAATCTTCTGCTCAACACAATTTGAAACACATCACCTCTGTGGCAGCTTGCAATTCCTTTCTTTACCATCTCCACATATTCTTCGTTAGTTACATTCGAACTTTCTTCACCTTTTACTGCAAATGGATAAACAGGTACATCTTTACTGCGTATTAAACTTTCAACAACAGCTACATCACTTTCAATGCCGGCGATCTTGTTTTCACAAATAAACAATTCATCTTTATGATGATTGATGGCAATCACGTATTGATAAAAGCGATACCGCATTAACGGAATAGCAGCAGGGTCTTTCCGTTCTGCATTCAGTTTCACCGTATCAAAGAATTGAACTGCATCGTACGTTGTATAACCATAAAGACCTTGTGCAAACTTAGAAGCCCCCTCTAAATCTCCCCCGGAGTGAGAGACTTTTGAAACCTCAAACCTGTTTAAAAAATCAAACAACTGTTGCGGTACTTCTGTTGGTTGTTTGATGGCAATACGTTCCGGTTTTTGTCCAGGTAACTTAAACTCAATGCTGGTGGTGGAAGTAATTTCCATTCCTGCAATGGCATTGATACCAATGAACGACCAGCTGTTTTCGGCTGCATGATGATCTGTACTTTCCAGCAGGATCGTATCCCGGAACCGATCTCTCAACCGCAGATAAATTCCAACAGGCGTAAACACATCTGCCAGCATTTTTTTGCACGTTGTTTCTATGTTAATTTTCTTCATAACCCCTATCCCCTAAAGGGGAATTTGATTTTTTAATGATTTGCCTTTCTCCCCTTTAGGGGATGGGGGCATAAAAAAACCCCGAAAAACTTCGGGGTCTGAATATGATTGAAACAATCACAGTAATAGCATTACAGACCCCTTAGAGTTGTATGCCACCACCACTGATTATTTAATGTTGTTTTTGTCATTGCATTGCAAATATGTTGCAGGATGGCCGAACTGCAAAATTTTTTTTTAACGTTTACCTCTTTCTCATCATCCAATGAATGTTTAACTTGCCCTGTAATAATTCCATTTCAGAAATATAACCTTTAAAAATGATCGTATGAAACGTATTGCATTGCTCACATTCTTAGCCTTTACATCCTCAGTTCTGTTCTCTTTCACATCCATGCAGGAAGAAGCTGATGCCATTGTGGGAGTTTGGAAAAACGGTGAAGGAACCGGAATGATCCGTATTTATAAAAATGGCGAAAAATACCAGGGAAAAATTGTGTGGCTCAAAGAACCCAACGACCCGGAAACCGGCAAACCAAAGCTCGACAAAAACCACCCGGATGAATCGGTTCGTACAAGACCTGTACTCGGTATGATTAACACATGGGGCTTTGAATACAAAGGAAAAAAACTGTGGGATGATGGTAAAATCTATGACCCCAAAAACGGCAACACATACGATTGCACCATGAAATTAAAAGATCAGAACAGTCTTGAAGTAAGAGGTTATATCGGCGTAGCGCTCATTGGACGTACAGATGTATGGACGAGACAGGTTTCAAAATAATATTCAAAAAAGAACCCCCGCAATGCGGGGGGCTTTTTTTATCAGGGACTTACAAAGTTTAAACTTACATTGAAAAAAAACGGGTTACCTAATTTACTTCTGAAAAACAACTGATCATCTTTTCTTGCATCGTATTGATTCATTACATCATATCTCCAGTTGTAACGCAAACCGCCCTGTACATTCAGCCATACAAAACCAAACAGTCGCTTATCCCACATCAGTCTTGGTTTCAGTTCTCCACGTTGAATGTATACTTCGCCCTTGGGACTCGGCGTACGCATCCAGTATTGATTTCCTTCCAGCTCATACCCTAACTGTAAAATATTAGAGGTTGAAAAATTATAGCGCAGGTGCCCACGTGCAGGCAACAGCAATTCCATACCCCAATCATCGTTAAATGTTTTATTCCATAAAATGATTGGCACTGCAAGAGCCTGTCCTGCCCTATATGTTCTGGAAACTCCAATACCAAACATATTTTTTTCTGATTTCTTCCAGCCATAAATAGCAGCACCACTAAAAGTTAATGCCCGGCTGTTTACTTCTTTCAGATTTTGAAACACGCCGTTAAAATCGGCACTGGCCTGAAAAATGAGGAAGTTTTTTTCATTCAACGGTTTAAAGATGGTGGTATTGATACCGGCTGTATGCATGCCCTTGTCGTTCAGTTTTGTTATAAACGGATTCTTGCCATCGTTTGCTTCAAATGCATATCCGCTTTGCCAGTAATTGGCACCCATTTGCCAGATGATTTTGGTAGTAGACACAACAGGAATGTTTACCTGCGCTCTTAAACCGGATAAACGATTTACGTTGAAAGTTTGTGGCGCCAGTGCTGTTGGGTATAATGGCACATTGGGCATGTTAAAAGATCCGTGGTATTCGTATCCAATACTCACAATCCTGTTGGGTGTCTGGTTCAATACTTTTTGTGTAACATAGCGTTTAACGCCGGCCACATCACCAAAAGAACTGTAATCGGTATTATCTACTACGGTAGAAGTATCAGTAACCTGAGCACCTGCAACAAGACAGGTAAAGCAGAAAGCAAGCAGCAGCAGTTGTTTCATATGCATATAATCGTTTCAGTATTTAACAAAGATAACTGTTGAAAATCTTTTTCATTTACAACCACACCACTTTATCGGGTTGTTGCAACGCATATCGTTTAATGATGTTTCGAACAAAATCGTATTCAGGATATTCCTGCAGTTGATTCCGGATTTCATCTTTTGCCTGAAAGTTAAATTCTGTTGCAACATAACCCATTCCATAAAACCGTCCGCCTTCCATCAAAATACAACTGTCTTTTTCATTAAAATAGGAACGCTCTCTGATCACAAAGCTGGGCAATTCTTCTTTCAGTTGATCAATGGCTTCCTGAACACGGCTGTTATATGCAATTGCAGATTCTTTTCCGTTGCAGGCTCCTTTGCAACCTTCGGCGCTGCATACAGGATCAGTTGAACGGTCAATAAAACAAAGCCTATTGCACAAATTAAATTCTTTTACTAACCGCTTCAATTCTGTTACTCCTTCGTGCCTGCTGTAAAACAAATGAACAGCCTGGAGATGTTTGTGCTTTCTGTCAACAGCCAAACGCATGTATCCGTTGCCATCTTCAAATGTATACAAGCCATAACTGGCTTCATAGCCTTTAATGGCACGATTATATTTTGGCCACAACCGTTTTATTTCGATTGTTTCCAATACAGAAGCCATCAATTCGGTTCCGCACTGCTGATAAGAAATGCGGTGAATGTTTCGCATAAACTCCTGGCGCTGCCGGGTTGGTTTGTTATTTGAGAAATGACTTCTTACACGTTTCTTTAACTGCAGAGCTTTCCCTACGTAAACAATTTTATCCTTTGCATCATGAAAATAATACACACCCGGTGTGAGTGGCAACAGATCAATATCTTCTTTATTGAGATGCAAGGGTAAGTACTGTTCACCCGATTGTTTCCCGATCATTGTCTGGATATGATTGTTCACATCACTTTTGCGCAGCAGTTTAAACAGTTCTACCGTTGCGCTTGCATCGCCACCTGCTCTGTGCCGGTTATAAACAGGAATATCAAAATGACGGCATAAGTTTCCTAAGCTGTATGATTTTAGTTTTGGAAAAATCTTACGGCAGTAACGAACCGTACATAATTTTTTACACTGCAGGTTATATCCATTTTCTGAAAGCTGATGATGAATAAAGGAATAATCGAAATTTACATTGTGTGCAACAAACACTTTTCCCTGCAGCAACTCCAGCAAACGGGGCGCTATATCAGAAAAAGAAGGAGCCAGTTGTACCATTTCATCTGTGATGCCGGTGAGCGACTGCACAAACCTTGGAATGGATTGATGCGGATTAATCAGTGTTTCAAATTGATCTATAATTTGTTGCCCGTCAAAGATATAAACGGCAATTTCTGTTATACTGTTCGAAGAGGCATATCCCCCTGTAGTTTCAATATCTGTGATGGCATAAAGCATAAAAACACCCAATTTAAGCCTTCTGGCCGCCTGTAGCCTGAAATTTTGACATTTAGAATTTTGCAGGTCCGAAAATCTGTGCTAATTTACACTCGATTTTAGTCCCAACATTCCTACCTGTAAAGTTTCAACAGTAACTGGTTTAAGCCAGCTTTAATTCCGTATTTCCTGTGGAAGAATTTTGTAACCTTAAAAACTTTAAAATTATGGCATCAAATTCTTTTCACATGAGCGATGCAGCTAAGACAACTGTATTCGTAGTAGTATTTTTTGCAGCAATTGCGCTGATCACTTTATTAATGTTCAGTTAAGGATTGCCTATGCTTAGAAATCTACTCTAATGCTGTTGATGAAACAGCCTTGCATCTTATTCACTTTAGTTAAAGCTTCTTCACAGGAAGCTTTTTTTATTTTACAGACCATACATGCTGTACAACAGTGAACTGACAAAACTGCTTTCCTTAACTTTGCCCACCTAAAAAGATACAGCCTGCATGGAACTGAGCAAGAATTTTGAGCATAAAGCATCCGAAGACAAATGGTACAGCTACTGGAACGAACAGAACTATTTCAACAGCACTCCTGATGACAGAGAGCCGTATACAGTTGTAATACCTCCACCCAATGTAACCGGTGTGTTACACATGGGGCATTGCCTTAATAATACTATACAGGATATATTGGTACGCCGTGCCAGAATGCTGGGTAAAAATGCGTGCTGGGTTCCGGGAACGGATCATGCATCTATTGCAACCGAAGCAAAAGTGGTGCAAATGCTCCGTGAAAAAGGCATTCAAAAAGCATCGTTAAGTCGTGATGAGTTTTTAGGTTATGCCTGGGAATGGAAAGAAAAATACGGCGGTATTATTTTACAGCAGTTGAAAAAGCTTGGCTGCAGTTTAGACTGGGAACGCACCAGTTTTACCATGGATCCCGATTATTATCAATCTGTAATCAAAGTGTTTGTTGATTTGTACAGCAAAGGGTTTCTCTACCGTGGCAAACGGATGATCAATTGGGATGTGAAAGCAAAAACAGCGTTGAGTGATGAAGAAGTGATCCGTAAAGAAACCAATCAGAAGCTCTATCATCTTCAATACAAAATTGAAGGAACAGATGAACATATCACCATCGCTACCGTTCGCCCAGAAACCATCATGGGCGATACGGCTATTTGTGTGCATCCAAAAGATGAACGATATAAACATCTGCATGGAAAGTATGCGTTTGTACCATTGATCAACCGCCGTATACCAATTATTACAGACGAATATGTAACGATGGAATTTGGAACAGGTGCATTAAAAGTTACACCTGCACATGATATGAACGATTACCAGTTGGGACAAAAACACAAACTGGAAGTAGTTGATATTTTTAATGAAGATGGCACCTTGAATGAAGATGCACAAATCTTTATTGGTGAAGACCGCTTTGAAGCAAGAAAGAAAATGGTGGTTGAACTGGAGTCAAAAGGTCATTTGGTAAAAACGGAAGATTATACAAGTGAAGTTGGTTACAGCGAACGTACCGATGCAGTGGTTGAACCACGATTGAGTTTACAGTGGTGGGTTGATATGAAAAAAATCTCCGGCCCTGCATTGGAGGTAGTAATGAATGAAGACATCAAATTCTATCCTGCTAAATTCAAAAACCTCTATCGTCATTGGATGGAGAACATCAAAGACTGGTGCATCAGCCGCCAGTTGTGGTGGGGCCATCGCATTCCTGCATGGTATGATCAGGAAGGAAATTATTATGTTGCTGAGAATGAAACGGAGGCATTAAATAAGTGGGCTTTGAAGCATGGCACTCCTCCTCCTTCGGCGGAGGCAGGGAGGGGGCTGATTACTCAAGATGAAGACTGCCTCGACACCTGGTTCTCTTCCTGGCTCTGGCCGTTTGAAGTATTTAAAGGTTACAGCAATCCGGGTAATAAAGAAGTTGAGTATTATTATCCTACCAATACACTGGTAACTGCACCGGAAATTATCTTCTTCTGGGTTGCACGGATGATTATGGCAGGCATGGAATACAACAAGGAGATTCCATTTAAAGAAGTTTACTTTACAGGAATCGTACGTGATAAGCAGGGACGGAAAATGAGTAAGAGTTTAGGTAATTCGCCCGACTTACTTGAACTGATTGATCAATATGGTGCTGATGCCTGCCGTTTTGGAATCATGATCTCCTCTCCTGCCGGCAATGATCTGTTGTGGGATGAAAGCAGCAACGAACAGGGCCGCAACTTTAATAACAAATTATGGAATGCGTTGAAGCTGGTGAAGATGTGGGAGGGACGGACCAACGACCACGGACCACAGACCACAGGTGAAAGCAATTTTGCAGTTGAATGGTTTGATAACCGTTTGAATGAAGCAAAAACAGAAATCAATCAACTGTTTAAAGAATTCCGTTTGAGTGAAGCATTGAAAACGATCTATTCACTCATCTGGGATGATTTCTGCAGTTGGTATCTTGAATGGGTGAAGCCCGGCTTTGAACAACCCATTGATGCAGCCGTGTATAACAAAACAGTAAATTATTTTGAAGAGCTGATGCAATTGCTTCATCCGTTTATGCCATTTATTTCAGAAGAGATTTATCATGCATTAAAAGAGCGGGCAGCAGGTGATGATATCACCATCAAACAACTTTCTCAGCCAACGCAGGTAAATAAAGACTCTTTGCAACTTGCCATCCGTTTAAAAGAAGTGATCACTGCGTTGCGTGATGTACGGGTTAAGAATCAGATCAAACCAAAAGAAGCCATTCAGCTTTCCATTGAAACTGATGAGCAGCAATCATACAGATTAATTGAATCCATTTTGTTGAAACAACTGAATGCAGAGAGTATTTCTTATGTGACTGCAGCTGTTGCAGGAAGCATATCAGCCGTAATACAAAAAGATAAATTCTACATTGCAACTGAACAGCCAATTGACACGTCTGCTCAAAAAGAACAGATGTTAAAAGATCTGGAGTATCTGAAAGGTTTTCTGCAATCGGTTGAAAAGAAACTCAGCAACGAACGTTTCGTACAAAATGCAAAACAGGAAGTGGTAGATATTGAAAAGAAAAAGAAAGCCGATGCTGAAGCTAAAATAAAAGCCATTGAAGAAAGCCTGGCAACATTGTAACAGATCCTGTTTCGGAGTTTATTAACCCTGTTAAACTTTGCACCTGATGCTGATTGGCTGTGCAATAGAAGAAAGCGATCCTTCGTTATCAATCAAATGATTTTGTTTATGAATAAAACGGTAAAAAAAATGGGGCTGTTCATGGTATTGATTGCAGGGTTCTGTCTGCAAACAATGGCTCAGCAAAAACCTGCACCTACACTAAAACCACCGCCACTGCAGTCTTTCTGGGGCACAACAAAAGGAGGTGATTTACCGCTTGAAATGGTATTGGGTATCATTGATTCTGCCGTTTGGGTAATGGATGATAAAAAAGTGCGTTACAGGATTTCACGTTTTATGATTGTATACAAAAGCAAAGACAAGTTTGAAGATGAAAAAACAGGTGAACTGAAAACAAGATTTAATGTCACTTCAATCAACATTAAAAACACCGGTTATCTGCCCGCCACCTGGCAAAAAAGTTTGTACGAGAATATCAAAAAAGATGACGAGTTGATGATTACCGACATTATTGTACAAAACAACCGGGGAAGTTATTTTTCCTGCCCCGATGTAATCATCAGAATTAAATAAATTTCTTTCAAAAGTTTTCAGAGAGATTAAAATAAATCAACCGGAAGAATAAATTCAAACTGATTGGCATTTCTCCTTCTGTCGAGCAGGTCTGTATCAAGCAATCTGCTGTACCGGATACCAAAACTTGCAAAAAATGTATTCCAGATTCGTGTGTCGAAGTAGATTTCAGTTCCTGCTGTTCGTAACGGAAATACATTTCCGGTACGTAAACTTCTTCCCTTTGTATAATCATAAAACACATTGGCTCTTACACGCATAAAGTAAACAATATTGGCAATGCCAAACTCCGGATGCAGTAACGGGAAATGATAGTTTGTGCTGATCCTCCACATGCGTGGAAAATTGATGGCGTTATACCCTCTTGCAAAAGGAAAGCTGTTTGTAAATTTTGCACCTCTGATGGTGTCTCTTGCAAACCATGATGCAAGCAACACAAGGTTATGACTCTTTGCAATACCCGGAAAATACAAACCGGCACCTGCGGTCATCTGGTTGCCAAAATTTCCATTCACTGTTCGTCTGTATTGCAACGACATACTTTGTGCCCAACGTGGAAAAATATGTTGCCTTGCACGCTGGCTCTGGCTTAACCAACGAACCGATGAATTGATGTAATTAAATGTTTCGTCACGAATAAATGTTTTAGCCAAACCAGAATAACTGAGTTGCTCGCTGTTGAGTGATGCAGCAAAAGTTAAGTTCTTATACATGGTTCCGCTTGTAAGATTTAACGGAATTGTTATACCTGCATTCGCATTGAGTTGATTCCAGGTAATGGTTGTATCGTTATTCAAACGATCGCTCCTGTTCCATGTTTGTGCAACACCAATTGAAACCAACGGAAACCATCCGCCATAGATCATTGATGCAGCAACCTGATGAAAACCTTCGTTACGGTTGTAATTATAGCTGTACTCTCCTGTAAACGTGTTCAGCACATTCTCACTGAAAAATGTAATGCCATAATCCGGTTCAAGTGTTTTAGGCCGCCAGCTATGGATATTGAATAATTTAAACGCCGGTTTATATCGTTTGATTTGTCCATCCTGTTGCTGCACATTCTTCAACAGATCGGGAACAGCAAATGTTTTTGCAGACAGATACAGCGCAGGCAAGGTTTCCAGCCGTTCTGTTTTTTGCAGCTTCATTTCACTGAGTGGCTGTTTCAATAACATACGGCCATCTGTACTGAATGTATTCCAGATTATACTCTTCGTTTGATGATCAAGTACTGCCTGATAGTTGCCGTTTGGTAACTGTGCTGCTTTGTACAATTCATTGTTTTTGCGGTTGAACAGAAATAATACATCCCCTTGTTTTTGTGAAGCAGAAAATAAAACAGTATCGCCTTCTACCTGCACATAACCAATAGTTGTATTGCTGAACGGAATCAGGATCGTTTCTTCCCCATTTGAAACCGATGTCTGCAACAATGCCATCTCACCTTTTTGATTTCTTACTGCACTGATCACATGTGCTGCATCGGCTGTAAACTTTGGATAAGTATAGATGTATTGATTGGGATTAGAAAGCTGTGTGACTGTTTCATCGGCAGTGTTTATTAGTTGCAGTGCAGCCTGTTGATCTGTTCCTGAATAAGATGCAACAACTGTTTGCCCATCTGCAGTAATATCGGGCATAAAGAGCCTGGACTTACTGCTGATGTTTTTTACTTCGTTGCTTTTACTGTTCCAGATTTTTATGACTGAATAATCTCTCCATCCCCAGCGAGCATCCGGTTCATAAGCTGTATACACCACATGACCATTCCGGAAAGAGTAATAATCATCATCAGCAATATCCTTTGTGCGTAATCGTTTTTCAGTTCCATCAGTCTCAATTCTTGTCCATGCAGGAATCTGTTTGTAACTCGATTTCAACACCAGCAACGATCCGTCGTTTTCTACAAAGGGATACTGATAGTTCACTACATTATTCTTATCGGGTTTTGTAATTGGTTGCAGTGTTTGATAGGTGGAAGATTGATCAATTGCCATTTCATTCTTATAAAATGAAAAAGCATTATTGACAAAGGTTTTATATTTTACTCCGCTGTATTTTTTTACTGCTTTTTGAAATGGATAAAAAATACCATCATAATCCAGTGCGCTGCCGGTTACTTTTTTCCAGAAATCATTTCCATATTTTTCTCTTCCATAACTCACAAGTAAATAACCGAGATCATAATGATTGGGTACAAAATGCCGGAAAGAACCGTTGCGTAATTTTTGATAGGAATAGTTTTTTTTCTCCAGCCATAAAGATCTGTATGCATTAAAAAAATCCGGAAGCCTGCCCCTGCCCTGTTGCGTTGTAATGGTTTCGTTCCATACGGCATCGCCTTCCCAAAACCAATCTGGCACAACGGCTCCCATTGCAACCGCCTGACCTTCCTGTCCTAAAAATATTCCCGCTGCACGTGGTATTACTTTATTGAAATTTGAAAACTGCTGTATATGTCTGAACTCATGCACAGCCAGCGACTGATGCCATGGTATAGAACTGCCCGACAAATTTGCAAGATCGGGCATCATAAAAAACTCACTGCGCCATGGTGCAGGGCCAACATATGCATTGGATGCGGTTGTTTGATTTTGTAAAACAATATCAAAACGCCGCAACTTATTACCCAATGAAGCAGGATCGTTCTTTGCCAGTTGATGAGACAGCCATGCTACTTCTCTTGCCTGTTTCTCCAGTGCTTTTGGAAAAATAATTCGTATTGTATCAGTTGTAAGCTGATAAAATTTTACAGCAGGGGGATTACCACCGAATATCTGTGCTGATGTTGCAATCGAAAAGAAGAGAACTGCCAATACAAAAATATATCGCATAAAAATATTTACTGCTGAAAATTAGCAAAGTCTCACCATAAAATTGCATCTTCCTGTTATCTTTAAACCAATCAACATATATGCTGCTACTTGCACTTTCCATAGCACCCGGTATTGCCATCAGTCTCTACATTTTTTTAAAAGACCGTTTTAACCGTGAGCCGGGCTTAAACCTGCTTGTATGTTTTTTTCTGGGATGCCTGAGTGTTGTACCAGCCATCATCATACAGTTATTTACTGCAAAACCAACGGAACAGTTTTTTTCGAACCAGATTGTTTACACCGCATTTTTTGCATACATCATTGTAGGCCTCAGTGAAGAATGGAGCAAATATCTTGCCCTTCGTTTTTATGCCTTCCCTAAGAAGAGTTTTGATGAACCCTATGATGGTATTGTTTACAGCGTAATGGTGGGAATGGGTTTTGCAACAGTTGAAAACATCGGCTATGTTACGCAACACGGACTTTCAACGGCCATTCTTCGTATGGTTCTCTCTGTTCCCGCACACGGAACATTTGCCATTCTGATGGGTTACTATGCCGGCAAAGCAAAATTTAATCCGCAGAAAAGAGTGTACTATAATCTGCTTGGTTTATCACTTGCTGCATTTTTTCATGGCACATTCGATTTCTTTTTATTTCTGCAGGGGAATAATGAGGTAAACAAATACCTTGGAGATGGATTATTATTTCTTGGAGCTGTCAGTTCATTTTTTATAGCAATCTGGTTGTCGAGAAAAGCCATTCGTGCACATATGCAAACATCGAAAGAATTATTTCATCGTGAATGATGATGTAATGACATCATCACTTTAAACTAACTGTTGTGATGATCAATCAGCTTCTTCATCATTTCTGCACCTGCAACATCGGCCGATACACCATAACCGTTTACAAATACACCTTTGACGCCGTCTTTTGATTCAATGGCATAAACTATCGCTTCATCATCGGGATCAGTGTTTCCTTCAAAACGATAGATCTCCAGTATTTCAAAATCCTGCGGGCTGAGATGCATATCCGGATTAAAACATTGCAGTGCATTTGTCTGTAAATTAAAGTCGAGTGTAAAACCTCTTGCTTTCAGGTCTTTGATTGCTTCGCTTACGGTGTCGTAGTTGTACATAGATGCTTACTTTAATTAATCATTGAAAAATGGATAATTGTGTTTTCCGTCAAACAGACTTATTTCTTTAATTACCAGTCCAACGAGGGCGCTGACGTTGTATACTTCTTAGATTCTCACACCATCACATGCGTCTGTTTCAACACACCCATCACAAATACACTCTGCACATTGCCGATATTTTCACTCTGGCTCAGTTTGTTTACATGAAAATGATAATAATCATCCATGTTGGCTGCCACTACCTTCAACATAAAATCAAACTCACCGGAGATATTATAACACTCAATCACTTCGCTCAGCTCATTGATATGTTTAATAAAACGGGTTCCTGCATTTTTACTGTGTTCTTTCAGAGAAACATAACAAATCACCATCAATCCTTTTTTCACTTTTGCATGATCAATCAATGCAGCATATTGTTTTATAACTCCGCTTTGCTCCAGCCATTTAATACGGTCGTGCACAGGCGTTGTACTCAGGTGTACACGGTCGGCAATTTCTTTCACCGTCATACGTGCATTTTGCTGTAACAGCCGCAGAATACTGAGGTCGGTTTTATCCAGTACCACCTGCTCATTAGTGATTTGTTCTGTTTTAGTCGCTTTTGCCATAGGTAAACAGACTTTTATTCTTTGATAGGACTCAAAATTAGACTGATTTCCTGATTTTTTTGACTTTCGTGTTATTTTATCCTGAAAAATTACCTTTGTACTCTAAATTATTACACATGTCAACTCTTACAAGAAGCACCATTGATTTCAATCTGAAATACAAGGTGAAAGATATCAGCCTCGCCGAATGGGGTCGTAAAGAAATCCGTTTAGCTGAAGCAGAAATGCCGGGCTTAATGGCAATCCGTGAAGAATACGGTCCATCACAACCATTAAAAAATGCACGTATTGCCGGTTGTTTGCACATGACCATCCAAACTGCTGTGTTAATTGAAACATTAACTGCTTTGGGTGCAGAAGTAAAATGGAGTTCTTGTAATATTTTCTCTACGCAGGATCATGCTGCTGCTGCTATTGCTGCTGCAGGTATTGGTGTATTTGCATGGAAAGGACAAACAACAGAAGAGTCTGATTGGTGTATTGAGCAAACATTGTTCTTTGGTTCTGCTGAGCGTCCGTTAAATATGATTTTGGATGATGGTGGCGATTTAACCAATATGGTTTTGGATAATTATTCTGAACTGATTGCAGGTATCAAAGGTCTTTCAGAAGAAACCACTACCGGTGTTCACCGTTTGTATGAGCGTATGGCAAAAGGTACGTTACCAATGCCTGCTATTAACGTAAATGATTCTGTAACCAAATCAAAATTCGATAACAAATACGGTTGCCAGGAAAGTCTGGTTGATGCGATCCGTCGTGCAACAGATGTAATGATGGCCGGTAAAGTTGCTGTTGTTGGTGGTTATGGAGATGTGGGTAAAGGAAGTGCATTGAGTTTACGTGGTGCAGGTGCACGTGTTATTGTAACTGAGATTGATCCTATTTGTGCACTGCAGGCTGCAATGGATGGCTTTGAAGTTAAGCGTATGATTGATGCAGTGAAAGAAGCTGATATTGTTGTTACTGCAAGTGGTTGTCGTGATTTGATCACCGGCGAACATTTTAAAGCAATGAAAGATAAAGCCATTGTTTGTAACATTGGTCACTTTGATATTGAAATTGATGTTGCCTGGTTAAATACCAACTATGGCCACACAAAAGATACCATTAAACCACAGGTTGATTTGTATAACATTGATGGTAAAGACATCATTTTATTAGCTGAAGGACGTTTGGTGAATCTGGGTTGTGCTACAGGTCATCCATCTTTTGTAATGAGTAACTCTTTCTGTAACCAGACGCTGGCTCAGATTGAATTATGGCAGAACTACAGCAAGTACGAAAACAAAGTGTACGTTCTTCCAAAACATCTCGATGAGAAAGTAGCCCGTCTTCACCTTGCAAAAGTGGGTGCTCAGTTAGATGAGTTAACTGCTGCACAAAGTGAATACCTGGGTATTCCTCAGAACGGTCCGTTTAAATCTGATCTCTACCGTTATTAATACAGTTGCAGACTATATGCAACCGGAAAAACAAAACCCGTTTCACTTGAAACGGGTTTTGTTTTTATCCTGCAAAAATATAACCGCACCCATGTTCCTGTGCCCTGCCCAATGCCCACACGCCTGATGGTACAGGCTGTATTCCGGGTAACATTGCAGCAGACCATTCTTTCCTTACATCTTCTACATTCATTTTCATCCGATCTGCAGTTACTGCCGAATAAACAGCGAATGCGGCCTGGCAATAGCAAAACATCACTCCCTCAGCCTGTAAATCGTTTATGCCAATTGCAACTGCTCCAATGCCGGGCACCATAAAATCATCTGCTTTTGGTTTCCAGAAAGGATTGCGCTCTGCAGCCTTTCCTGTTTTTGGATCGTTGGCATGAAACAACTCACCTAATTTATATTTTCCCCATACACTGTCATCCATTGCATAACCAATTGCTGTATGCCTCAGTACAACCACCACACTGCAATCCTTCGGAACAGTACCTGTTGCCTGATTGGTCATTAGAAAAACTTTAGGCCATGCAAAGGGGTAAATTTCATGAGGCTGTGTTGCATCAAACACCATGCGGTGTTTACCTTTTATCTGTTTAAACCATTCATCGGGGTTGGAATCGTCTGCAGCCACTGAGTTGTTTGCATAATACGCTTCTGCTTTGCTTCCCGAAGGCAATGAAGCCAAACCGAATGCTGCTGCGCCGGCAGCAATCGTTTCTAAAAACCGACGTCTTGCAGGAACTTGCTGCTGATCATTTTTCTTCATGACTTATAGATTTAAGGTTAAAAAAATACTCAGAAAAATGGTTCTTTCAGTTGGGCACTGATCAGTATTGAAGCAGGTAGTTTTAGAAGGAAACCGGTAAGAATACAGAGAAACAAACTAAGCTACAGTCTTTTTATATTAAATACAAGACCTGTGCAAAATTTTATTAATATATGTACATGGAGATCCCCTTTCAGATAAAACTTTTCATAAGGGTTCTTTTGTTTTGAAGTTTGAAGAGATGCAATGCTGCAGCGAAATGAGCTCGGGAATTTATTTCTTTTGCTGATCAGTTTTTTTCTTTTTCATAAAGAAGTATGTAACACCTGCACCTGCAAAAAAAGTATTGCCTGAATATAACAGCTGTACATAGCCTGCACCATCGCTCATGATTTTCTTTTGGTAGTGAAGATATAAAAGGATGTTACCGCTGTTAATTGTTTTTAAATAAGAATAGCTGCTCTCAGCTTTTAATATCCGCTCACTTTTGAATGTATGCAGAGCCATACCTGTTCCTAAAGTTATCTGAGATTCTTTCGTCAGTTTCATCACCCTTCCTGCTTTCAGAAAAAACAAATCATGTACTGTTGGATTATCTGTAATACTAACCAGGTAACCTGTTTTTAATTCCACTTTTTTGAAGCTGTACCTGATTTCAATATTACTGACGGGTGTTGCGGAGTTATTAATGCCGGCACCAAAGTCAACCGAAATCTGAGCCTTTGAACATACTGCAATACACAGTAATACAAACGTAAAGAGTTGTTTCATGTTTTTTTGTGTGAATGAGATAAAAGCAACTGTTTTGGCAAGCAAGCAAAAACAGAAACTGAAAAAAACTCCCGGCTCTCTTTTGTAAATGAATAATAGGTACGTTCAGAGGAAAAATAAAAGGCCATTAAAAACAAGGCCTGCAGCAAAGAATAAATATATCTAAAACTATTGTAACAACCATTTTTTTCTTTTGTTGATGCTTTACGCCGATTTAGTTTATTAGTTATCTTTCGCAAGCAAATACAGACTATCAGATGCGTGCAGGTTTTCTTTTTACAGCATTTTTGTTTTATGTTTTTACGGCTGATGCCCAGCTTCTTAAAACAGATGCGGCTGTTTTAAAACTAAAAGCTCCTGATACATTTCAGGCGGAGTTTATTACTACCAAAGGAAATTTTACCGTTGAAGTATACCGCAGCTGGTCGCCGTTGGGTGCCGATCGTTTTTACCAGCTCATCCGCACAGGTTATTATAACAACAACCTCATCTTCCGGGTAATAAAAGATTATCTGGTGCAGTTTGGTGTTTCAGAAGATAAAAAGAAAAATCTTTTCTGGCAGGGAAAAAATTTGAAAGATGAACCTGTGATCGGTTCAAATACAGACAGCACATTGTGTTTTTCAAGAGGTGCGCCAAACACCAGAAAAACATCCATCTTTATTAACCTACGCAATAATCTGAGTTATGACACTTTGCAATCGGCAGGCATAAAAGGGTTTGTTCCTTTTGCAAAAGTGATTGCAGGTATGGATGTGGTGAAACAGTTTTTTTCGGGTTATGGAAATGATCCCATGAAACATGCCGACTCTGTTTATTTTAAAGGAAACAGCTATCTCCTGAAAAAATATCCTGATCTGGATAAAATACTGGAAGTAAAAATTCTCAAATAAACTTCTTTTACGATTCAGTATAGGCTACACGATATACTTATATCGTAAGTTTTCCACAAAAAATCACTTGAGCACAGGTTTTGCTGTAATTCTTCTCTCTAAAAGATCAGCAAATACATCTCATGATGGTTACGCTTTCTTTTACGAATACGTTTAGCATACAGTTCATAAAATAAATACGCTTACATGAAATTACAGGTGGTAAAAAACGTACAGTTTTCAAGGCTTATTAAAGCCGATGACCGTTTGAGGGAGTTTAACTTCAGGAAAATGGGTGGTTTACAGGAGGGGTTATTCAGTGTTGATGTAGCAGATGACCGTGGCAACAGGATCCTGTTCAAAATGCACAAAGAAGAACATTCGTGGAAAATTATAGAAGCAGGTTTGCCTTTTTGGGTGATGGATGTTGCATCTGTTTTACATGAAAAAATTGAGGAAGTACTTCATTCTTATCATACTGAAGAAAATCAATTGCCTTCAAAAGATTAAACTAAGGAAAACTGCAACCGGATAAAATAGCAAAGCTCACTTTGCCATTTTACCGGTTTTTCATTTGTTTACTTTACCGAAAGGGTGAACGTCTTACTTACTGTTTTGCCACATACTTTGTACGTAAAGGTTACCGTATAAGTTCCGGCCGACTGTGGGAATAATATGGCCCCGTTTTTTCCTGCCTTACCAAAACCGTAAGCAGCACCGGCAGGAGTTTCAACTGTACTGGTTAATTCGCCATCGGGACAATCGCAGTCGCTGATCTCAGCATCAAAGCGACATGCTTTTCCACTGCTCATATTGGTTAATGTGTTATTGGCAGCATAGCCTGTTGTACCCTGTTCGTAGTTACCACAAGGTGCTTTGTACGCCCATGTAACCAGAATTTTTATTGAAGGATTACAATCATCGCAGCAATCATCCTTTACTTCAACCGGAATTACAGGAGCCTCCGGTGCTTTAAAACCAACCATTGCAAAAGGTGGTAAAGGAATTTGAGAAAGCAGATCGGTCATGGTTTGAACGCTGATGTCTCCAACCATTTGAGCTTTCATAATAAACGAGATCAAGGAGAAAGTAGCTCCATCAAAATGGAACACATCATACACCGCTTTTTTAATCTGCTGCTCATCAGCTTCCAGTTTTTCAAGAATGGAAAACCCGAAATATTCAAGTGGTTGTTTACGTCCGTAGATATCAGGTTTGCCGTTGGGAAGGGTATCGAGATAGGCGTAAATACCATTCGTTCTGATTTGATTAACCACTAACGCAATTCCCAGTTTAAACTCTGAAACAGATGTGTAAACCGGTTTCATTTGAATAGTCCGTTGATGTTTGAGCTCTTCATTTTTTTTACAGTAGATTGAAAAGAACAGAAAGAAAACTCCGGATAATACTGTTTTAAAAAGTAAGTTTTTCATGACGCTTTGTTTTAAAAGATGAAGAAATACCTGTATTTGTATATCCCTGCTGCAACAGGGTTGTTACCTTGCAAACCAAATTTTTTTTGAACCGACACAGGCTTATATTCGCAGCCCCCTAAATGAAAAGGGAGAAAAAGAACAGCATTATGACAGAATTTTCATCAAAAATTGCAGGCATCTTAAATCTGCGTGTACAGCAGGTAGAAGCAGTTATTCAATTACTCGAAGAAGGATCAACCATCCCCTTTATTGCCCGATACAGAAAAGATAAAACAGATAACCTTGATGAAGTAGCGATACAGCAGATACAGGATCAGTCGAAATTTTTAAAAGAATTTACCGAACGGAAAACCTTTATTGAAAAAGCCATTACAGAACAGGGAAAGATGACAGAAGTGCTTCAGCAAAAACTAAACAATGCTGTTGCGTTAAATGAACTGGAAGATATTTATCTGCCTTATAAACCAAAACGTAAAACCAAAGCACAGACAGCAAGAGAAAATGGTCTGGAACCTTTAGCAATCATTTTACTTGAGCAAAAAGAAACTGATCTTTCTGAACAGATTGCAACATTCATTAACGAGAAAGTGAAAACGGCTGAGGAAGCTTTGCAGGGTGCAAGAGATATTATTGCTGAACAGATTAATGAAGATGCAACTGTAAGAGCCAGACTGCGTAAGTTTTTTGAAGAACGTGCATTGGTAAAAAGCACTGTATTGAAAGACAAAGAAACGGAAGCAGTAAAATTTAAAGACTACTTCGATTTTAGTGAGCCGGTGTACAAAATACCATCGCACAGGATTCTTGCAGTATTGCGTGGGTTTACAGAAGGCTTTTTAAAAATGAGTATTGAACCAGAAGAGGAGCTGGCGATTGAATTAATTGAAGGTCAGTTTATCAAAGGTCTTTCCGATTCATCTGCTCATGTAAGAAAAGCCATTAAAGATGCTTATAAACGCCTGCTTCAGCCAAGCCTTGAAACAGAGTTCCGTTCTCAATTAAAACAAAAAGGCGATGAAGAAGCGATTACTGTGTTTGCAGAAAATCTTCGTCAGTTATTGTTGAGCAGCCCGCTTGGAAGCAAACGCATTCTTGCAGTTGATCCGGGTTACCGAACAGGTTGTAAAATTGTTTGTCTGGATGAGAAAGGCGAATTACAAACTACCGACCTGATTTATATTCATGAGCCGGGTAAATTATATACAGCAGAACAAACCATCCGTCATTTGGTGAATGCTTTTCAAACACAGGTGATTGCTATAGGTGATGGAACTGCAGGAAGAGAAACCGAACAGTTTATTAAAAAACTAAACCTTGGGTTATCTATATTTCTGGTGAATGAAGATGGAGCATCAGTATACA
This sequence comes from Chitinophagaceae bacterium, assembly GCA_022841365.1. Classification (GTDB taxonomy): domain Bacteria; phylum Bacteroidota; class Bacteroidia; order Chitinophagales; family Chitinophagaceae; genus Lacibacter. The sequence goes on from JALHRP010000022.1 coordinate 41,625, forward strand.
GTGCCAGCGAAGCAGCAAGGGAAGAATTTCCTGATAAAGATATTACCGTTCGTGGTGCAGTAAGTATTGGAAGAAGGTTGATGGATCCATTGGCCGAGCTGGTGAAGATTGATCCAAAAAGTATTGGTGTTGGTCAGTACCAGCACGATGTAAATCAAATGCGGTTAAAAGAACGGCTGGATCAAACGGTGGTAAGCTGCGTAAACCAGGTTGGCGTTAATTTAAATACAGCCAGTAAACATTTACTTGCATACGTGAGCGGCATCAACACAGGTATTGCAGAAAATATCATCAAATACAGAAATGAAATTGGCCGTTTCAGTAACCGCAAGCAACTTTTAAAGGTGCCAAGACTGGGTGAAAAAGCATTTGAACAATGTGCAGGCTTCTTACGTATTCCCGATGGTGAAAATGCATTGGATAAAAGTGCTGTGCATCCCGAAGCTTATCCGCTGGTTGAAAAAATGGCAGCCGATCTGCAATTGAAACTGGAAGATTTAATCGGACATGAAAACAACATCAAACAAATTGCTGCTAAAAAATATGTAAATGAAGAGTTTGGAGAATTAACCATCAATGATATTCTCAAGGAGCTGGTTAAACCCGGTCTTGACCCACGCAGTGAAGTGCAGGCATTTGAATACGCCAATATTTTTAAAATAGAAGATGTGCATGCTGGTATGATTGTTCCGGGTATGGTAACAAACTTAACACGCTTTGGTGCATTTATAGATATTGGTGTTAAACAGGACGGACTAGTGCATGTGTCTGAAATTTCACATGAGTATATTACCGACCCTGCTGAAAAATTAAAGCTCAACGATAAAGTAATGGTGAAGGTGGTGGAAGTTGATATTGCAAGAAAGCGAATCGCCTTATCCATCAAACAAACAATGGAGGCACCTGCAAGAAAATCAAATCAGGGAAACAGATCAGGCGGTCATTTTAAAAAGGAGCAGGACTTAAGTGCATTGAGTGTTGATGATGCACTCAGCGCATTGAAAAAGAAATTCGGAAAATAAAATACGGATCAAGTAAAAAGGCGCAGTCAAACAATTTATTTTGACTGCGCCTTTTTCATTTCGAGCTTTGAATGCCCTGTGAACAATAATATTCTGCTTTAATTCTGCAAGGCATTAACCACTTATGTTTTTACAATCTGAAACCAACAGTAAAGCTCAAAACACGGTGTTTATTTTTATCATCTGCATTACTGTTGGTACCTGATGCCAGCTTGGCAAGACCCAACCCGTAATTCAATGAGAAAACAGCATGCTCACCTTCAAATCCTACAGTACCGTTAAGACCGTAATCGAAGCGGCGTAAAATTCCAAACCCCGCTCCTTCTTCTTCAGAAGTGGTAGGATCATCATTTGAAAACTGAATGGATTCATTCCGTGTGTAACCAATACCTAAAAAACGTCCGTCTTCTTTAATTTTTCCACCAACACCCATTGCTACATACGGACCTGCACCAGCAAAGAATTTAGAACCGCCACCAACAGGTGCTTTAAACACCACGTTTAACGGCACTTCGATATACAACGGATTACTGGTAGCTCTGTGATAGGTTGCATCGGTTGTATTACCTGTTTGTGTTTTTGTTCCTTTACCGGTAAATAAAACACCCGGCTGAATTGCTAAAAAAGGTGCAATAGGAATATCACCCTGCAAACCAACATGAAAACTTACCAGTGATCTTGCATCATCAATATCTCCGTTTGAATTAATTGATACGTTTGCCAGATTTAATCCACCTTTTATTACAGCAGACGATTTCTGTGCATACATGCTCCCGCTTACCAGCATGAGCATTAAAAAATAACTGAGCTTACGTTTCATAAAATTTATTTTTTGTTCCATTGCCAAACACCATGCCAATTTGATATGATGCCGTTTATACAGTGCACAGATACAATCATGTAACGATGCGCTGCTTTAAGAATGCAAAAAAATAATAACAGAACATACAAATTGTATCACAAAGTGATACAGTTTTGCAGAAGAGTTTCGTATTTGTATACAGAGAAAAATAAACAGCCTGATAAATACCCTTATTTTTGAAAACTACCGGTATAACTAATTTACACCATGGAAAAAAAAACGTATTACATCGCTTTGTCTGCTCTCGGATGTTTTCTTTTTTTCTATGTCTTAAAAAGAGCCGCATTATTGTCACTGACGCATGACGAAAGTGCAACCACCGATCTGGTTTCCGTTTCGTTGAATGACATCATGTTTGCACGCAATCAATTTCAAACTGCAAACAATCATATTCTGCATTCTATTTTTATGAAATGGAGTGTACTGCTTTTTGGGTGGAAAGAATGGAGCATCCGTTTGCCCAATGTGTTGTTTTTTATCCTCTACTTTTCAGCTTCAGCCTGGTTTGCTGCAAGGCTCACCTCTACAGGGTTATACCGGCTCCTGATTATTTGTATCTTATGTTCCGCCCCCTACCTGCTTGATTTCTTTTCGCTGGCAAGAGGCTATGGTATGGCCAATGCATTAAGCTTAGGTGCAATGGTTTCAATGCTTGTTTATTTTCAGGATGGGCAAAAAAAATATATCGCCATTAGTTTTTTGTTTGCAGCATTTGCCGTTTACGCCAACTTCACGTGGTTAAATGTATACCTCGGTTTATGGGCGCTGCTGAATACGGGTTATGTATTATTCAACTACACAGCTAAACAGAAAGCATGGTTCAAAAAATTACTGTTGCTGAATGTTTATCCGCTGTTCATTCTTATCCTGCTTGCAGTGCTGATTTATAAACCGGTTACTTATTTGCGGCAACAGGATGAATTTAAATGGGGCACATCAGAATGGTTCGCTTCTTTAAAACAATTTGCAACAGATCTTCTGTACGGTCGTCCGCTTCCATTTGCAAGCCCTGAGCTGTCTGTAAAACTTTTTTCTTATGCTTTGCTGTTTGCAGTTACGGTTACGTTCATCATTTGTGTAAGACATCTGAAACGTTCTGCAACCTTTGCTTTTCAGTCTTTCCATGCAAAAGCTACGTTGCTGAGTCTTTTACTGCTTTGCATTATTGCAGTTTCAACTGTTGCACAACGCCATCTGCTGAACACACAATATATTGATGGAAGAAAAGCAACACTTTATATTCCCGTGTTACTATGCTTGAGTGCTGCCGGCTGTATATGGCTGAAGGAAAAGTATCAACAGGCAGGAACCATGCTTTTGAGCTTTATATCTGCAATATGCATATTGCAGTTCATCCTGTCGTTTAATTTTAAAAGTTGCAGAGAATGGTGGTACGATGCAAACAGTAAACAAGCTTATGCATTCATTTGTGCAGATACAGCATCTTCAAAAAAAACAGCCGTCAACTGGTTGTTCATTCATTCCTTTTCGGTGTATAATCAACATTTTTATAAAAACTGCTTACCGTCCATTACCAGAACAGATGCAGCGCCGGATCAGTTAAAGGAAATTGATTACTATTACATTATTGGAGATGAAATCAAAAACATCCACCCTGTGTACAAACCGGTGAAGCGTTTTTTCTGGGATCGTTTTGTTTTGAAGAAAGATGAGGCAGCCTATCAGGCTGCTGTTACAGAATATCTCAAACAGCAAAAAACGCTTCCTGCAATAACAGATGAAGCGTTGTACCGTATTGCAGATTCTGCATTGATTCAACAACGAAAAGAAATCAACTGGTCTGCTCTTTATTTCAGCAATTGATAATTACTCTACCAGTTGATCTACATAAGCAGATACCCAACCAACCTGTCCGTTTTTGATCAGATAAAATTGTTTGGCTTCATTCACCGATTTAAACTGGCGCATAATACGCAGCAGTAATGCTGTGCCCGCCATGAGAGAGCGTTGATCAAAAACACCATGAACCCTCTTTATTTCTTTTGTGATCACTTCTTTATCCCAGTTACCATTGCCCATTTTTGTAATGAGGTATGTGTCAGAGAGCGAAGAAAAATTTTCGCTGAGTCGTTTTGAAAAACGTTCTACTTCTTCGTAGGTAACAGGAACCACTGCATTGGTATTTAATTCCGGATAAATTAATGTAGCCACAGCCCATGCAATTCCTCCGCTGAAAGCAACATGATCACTCACCGGATAACTGCCGCTTGAATTGACGGCGTAAATAATTTCATTGGTTTCGGCTGCAACAGCTGTGCGGATCAACTGGCGGTTAAAATTTGCCTGCGACTTATCATCACCACACATTTTTTCTGCAGCATTGGCTGTACTTTTTGTACCCCATGATAATTGAAAGAGATAAAAATCACTGTCGGTACCAAAAGGGAAAAAACCGCCTTTGGTATTGCCACTGCCAATATCAATCAAAAACGTATTATACCTCCTTGACTGCGGTACAATTCCTAAATGCGAAAGCTTTGCTTCCTGCAACACATCCACCACTTCAACCTTTCTTTCCGGTTCGTTCACTTTTAAACGAAAGGTTTGTATAAATTTTTCTACCCAGTCTTTTTTATTTTCTTTTTCTGACTGTATTTTAACCCCGCTGCTGATCACTGTAAAAATCCGTTTGGATGGAATTTTATAATTGCCCAATGCCGCTCCAAACATTCCTGCAAGCCCGCTAACAGTAGCATCAAAAGTGGGTTGTGTAAAAGAAATAAAATCGGTGTTAACGGATGTATCCTTTAAAATTGTAAATGTATTGCCTGTTACTGCATTCTTTTTCATTTCAAGAATACTCATCTTCACTCCTTTTGATCCTACCTCAATACCGGCATAAATATTCGGTGAGCTGTATTTGGGTTTGCTGCTTGTTTGTGCAGATGCATAAACCGAAAGAAAAAGAGTGCAGATAAAAAAAACGTGGAATGGGCGTATCACTTGATGGTGCATAGTATACATTTAAGCTTCGTGTAAAAGTAACACAATCAACCCCCATCTGCATGTATACCTGAATGGCTGTGAGGAACTGTGAAAAAAATGTGACTAAGTAGAAAGCGGTATTGCCGTTCTCAGTTTAATTGAACATCGGCTTTACCAATACGCAAACCGTTGTGGTATATCTGTATGCTGTATGCACCGGGATCATATGCCGGCAATTTAACCTGCAGGTTGAGTCTCTTTGACTCTCCTTTTGTATAACTGAACTGCTGTTTTCTTGTGTACGGCATGCGGCCGTTTTTTGATTGAAATAAACCGGCCTCCCATTGATCGTCCTGTACTACATTGCCTCCGGGATCTGTAAGCACCATAAAAACTTCAGCTTCGGGAACCGAAACGCTGCTGTTTTGTAAGGAACAGGAAATACTGAAATAATCGGCTGCAGTAGCTTTGCCTGTTACCTGCTCTTTACCCTGCATGGCTTTGAAACTGATATTGAGTGCTGTTAAATATGAGGGCGTTGCTTCCGGTTTTTCGCCACTGCTTGTTTTTATTTGCTGCTGCGGGTTTGTTTGAACGCTTTCATTCGAATTATTAACGAAGCTCACTTTGGTTTCGTTGCCGTTTTTTGAAGCAACACTCATTTTTTGTTGCAGCAAACGTATCTTCTCTTCTGCTCTCCGCAGATCTTCTCTGGTAATATTGTTGATGTTGAGAATTCCGGTAATCTCATTCCGCAAACTGTCTATCTCAGTTAACTTACCTGTTAAAGCTGTATATAATGAATCCTTACCGGTTCTTGTTGAGTCCAATGCAGATAAAGTACGCACATAATTCAGTCGCAGCGAATCATTGATGATGGTCTGGTTTTGTGTTGTATCTTTTTTTATCACAATAGCCTGAACAGCCGCATATTTATTCTTATCATACAAATGATACACCCATGTGCCTACCAGACAGAGTGAAACGACTAACAGCAAAATGGTACGTGTATCCTTCATTCTGCGTGCAAACTACTTATTTAAAAGGCTGTGTGTTTTTATTTTGCAGCAATGTGGAAAAGCTGTGAAATGAAAATCCCTTCCGCAAGTGCGGAAGGGATGGTATACATTGATGGGTTTGTAACTTACTGACTAACGGTAAAGATCACTTCTAATTTTTCCCAGAGCAAAGACACACTGCCATCGTTATGGCCTTCAATTTTCATTACTTCTGTAAAGGCATTGGCCAAACCCGGACGTACAGATACTCTCAACGCATCATCTGCTTCCTTATATCCAAATGAGCCCCACTGCTTTGCTGTTTTGTTGAAAATGATTACCCACTCATCTTTACCCGGAATGGTGAACAACGCATACTTCCCTTTTGGTAAAAGCTGTCCTTCAATTTTTACATCCTGATCCGTTTCAAACGTAGTGGCTTCATTGGCACCTGTACGCCATACCTGTCCGTAAGGAACCAGTTTACCCCAAATCTCTCTTCCTTTTACTGAAGGAGCGTTGTAGTTAATTTTAATGGTAGCATTGCCTGCCTTAAATTCTGCAGAAGCCGCCGGACTTGGTTTTGCGTTTTGTGCACAAGCTGTGATAGTCAAAAGTGCAAATACAGGTAAGAAAGAGAATAATCGTTTCATAATTTTTATTTTTACTGATATTAATTTCTATTCTAAGTCGGATTCACTGATCCATCCGCTGCATCAGTCATCAACTTTATCTGTACAAAGTACATAAAACATGGGTTACTTCATCTCCGATCTCTTCTTTTCCAGATAAGCTTTATCCATGGCCAGTTTCTGCACTTCGCTTAACGAAGCAATGTAAATGCTGCGGCCATGTGTACCCAACACAATTTCATTTTCTCTTTCCTGTATAGCAATATCATGAATGGCCACACGTGGTAATCCGCTCATCCATGCCATCGAGCTTGCACCCGCATCAACCGATACATACAATCCATGATCTGTTCCGATGTAGAGAATATTTTCTGCTTTGGGATCTTCTTTAATTACGTTCACCGGTTCGGCAGGCAAATCCATGCAGATCTGTTTCCAGGTGGTACCATAATCTTCGCTCACAAAAACGTAAGCATTAAAATGATCGTTGCGGTAGCCGTTTAATGAAATATACACTCTGCCCTCTTTAAACTTTGATGCAATAACCCGGCTGATGTACAAGCCCTGTACATTCTTTGGAAGCTTGGTGTGCAGGGCTGTCCAGCTGTAGCCGGCATCTTTTGTAACATGAACCATTCCATCATCACTACCCGTATAAATGAGTCCAAAACGAAGTGCTGATTCACTGATGGTAACCAATGTACCCCAAGGCACATTGCCTTCTTTTCTTCCTCCCGTTAAATCGCCACTGAGACTGGCAGCATTTTCTCCTTTATTAAAACTGCGGTGTAAGCGATTGGTACCAAAGTAAAAAACATCCTGATTGTGTTTCGATAAAAGGATGGGCGACTGCCAGTTAAAACGCAAAGGCTTTTCACCTAACTCATGCATTGGACGAACATTCACTCTGCCCTGAAACGGTTTTGTTTTATCAATGCGTACATACGATCCAAATTGAGAACCGGTGTACACCGTTGTATTATCTCTTGTATCAACCTGCACCTGCATCCCATCACCACCATTGATTGACTTGAATGCATAATTTCCATTGTCGTGCCAGTCGCTGCTTTCTTTGTTATTGGATGGACCAAACCATGAACCGTTATCCTGCAAACCACCATACACATTGTAAGGTTTTGCATCATCAACTGCAATGGCATAGAACTGACCAACCGATGGCGAATTGGCTTTGTACCAGTTCTCCCCATCATCATAAGAAATATTTAACCCACCATCATTTCCATTAATAATGTGTGCATCTTTCTTTGGATTAAACCAGAACACATGATGATCGGAATGTACATTGGGTTTATCAATTGTCTTAAAGGTTTTACCTGCGTCCTTACTCATCCAGGCACTTACACCCAACACCACAACTTTATCTGCATTTACCGGCGACACATAAATCTTGGCAAAATAATAACCATAGGTGCTGAAAGCCTGCGGCAGTTTATTATTCACCAGTTTCCATGTTTTACCGGCGTCATCGCTGCGGTACACTTCGCAACCTTTAATGCCTGCATTACTGAACCCATCATCACCTGCATCAAAATAATCCCACAATGCAACGGGTTGAATTTTTCCGCTGTTCACCATTTCTTTTACCACAGCTCCTGTGTATTTTGCAGGAAACCGCTGACGACGCATAAACGAATCCAGCTTTTTATCATCCAGTGCCATGAACGTTTCTTTGCTCATGGTTTTAAAATCTTTTAACTGCATGCTGGTATCGCCTGTTGTTGCCCTTCTTCTGCTTGTATCGGTACTCACATCATAATTATCAATCACTGCATACACAATGTTGGGGTTCTGTGCAAAAACAGATAACCCAATTCGGCCGAGTTTTTTTCCTTCTGCAAAACCACTGCCGGGTGCTGTTATGAATGTCCATGTATTTCCGCCATCCATACTTTTATAAATGCCTGATGAAGGACCGCTTTCTTCAAACGTCCAGCCTCTTCTTGTACGATACCAAACAGCAGCATACAACTCCAATGGATTGTTGGGATTCATTTCCATTTCTACCGCACCGGTGTTTTCATTTACAAACAAAGTGAGTTTCCATGTTTTACCACCATCGGTTGTTTTATACACTCCACGTTCTTTGTTGGCTGAATATAAATGACCCAATGCTGCCACCCATGCGGTGTTAGGATCGGTTGGATGCAATTGAATTTTTCCGATATGATGACTTTCCGGTAAACCGAGATACTCCCATGTTTTACCATCATCTGTACTTTTATACACACCGTTGCCGGCATAAGAAGAGCGACTGCTGTTTACTTCACCCGTTCCTACCCAAATTACACGGGCACCGTTCCACTTAACAGCAATATCACCAATGGTCATTACATCTTCATTATCAAAAATGGGTGTAAACGATTGGCCGTTGTTTTTGCTGTACCACAAACCACCGCTGGCATAGGCCACATAAAACTCAGTGGGATCATTGGGGTTGATGTCGAAATCGGTTACACGGCCACTCATCACTGTGGGACCTATATTGCGGAACTTGGTTTCTTTTAACAAAGATTTCTTTTCCAGTTCCTTTCTAACCGTCATTCCTTTTTGTCTTTCTTCTGCCGTTGTTGGCTTGATTTGTGCGTTTGAAGCAATGGAAAGCAGCAAAAATGAAAGAAGGAGGATAACTTTGCTGAAACAATTTTTAAAAGTTGCAGCCGTTTTTAATTGGTACATCTGTTTTGGTTTTTTAAATCTCATGTTTATGAAGCGAAAGAACGCTGTTTCAAACTTACGAATGTTGACCTTAACTGTAGTAGCCCTTGTTCTTTTTTGGATGAGCGGTGAAGCACAGTGCAAAGACTACAGCATCAGTGTAAAAGGCGATACACTCAACTGCACCGATGTTAAAGGGTTGAAGCAGGGAAAATGGTTGAACCGTTTTGATGAAGTAAGAGGTGAACCCGGTTTTGAAGAAGAAGGAGAATACAGAAACGGACAAAAAGAAGGACCTTGGAGAGTGTACACACTCCAGGGTGATTTACTGGCTATTGAGAATTTCCGTTGGGGACATAAACATGGAAAGCAGCAATACTTTAATGCCATGGGCGATATTGTGCGTGAAGAAAGCTGGCTGGCCCGTAATCCGGAAAAGCCAACTGAAACAGTTGAAGTATTTGACATTAACGATCCGAAGAAAGTATACCTGGTTGAAGTAAAAATGGAAGGGTCCACTACTGCTCATGGTTTATGGACCATCTATGAACCGGGCACCGGAAAAATTTTAAGGAAAGAAAATTTTATTCTAGGTAAAATAGATGATGGCAGTGGTACCGCCAACGGCATCTTTAAAAAAGAAGATGGAACAGATGCAAATAACACTACAGTAAAAAAAGAAGAAACCAAACCAAAAGCCAAACCCAAAGAAGTAGAAGCTTACGAAAAGAAAAATTCCGGAAAGAAAAAGATTAAGGTAAGAACGGGACAAACGGGGGGATGAAACAGTTTGTAGTTGGTAGTTGGGCGTGTTATTCGGTTGGCCCGGCGAAGCCGGTCTGAACGATTTTCTAAAATTTGATTAGTAATCACCTGAAAGATAATTCAACTTCGTCTTTCACAATAGCAATCTGTCGACGAATCTTAGAAAACAAAAATGCTCTTACTCCAATAAAAATAACTACTAACAATAAGTTTACAATAACAGCATTAACTGATGTAAATTTATCTGAACTGACATCACCGTAAATCTTTGATAGAAAACCTAACCAAAAAAATCCCGTTAGAATCAGCAATGATAGGCTTCTACTTTTAATAATTACAGCCGAATAGCTTTTGTTGTTTTTTTGATGGGTTTGGATTACACCTTGAACACAGCCTTTTACAGACCCTGAATCTTGAGTTCGAAATAGTATAAACTCTCTTTCAATATTAAATAAATAGACTCGATTAACATCATCTCTTTCTGACATATCAATTCGGGTATCGGTCTCTTTCAAAATTGTTTCCTGATAAATACTTTTTTCAATAGCAAGAATATCCTTGCTGGTGGTTATCTCAAATTGAGTTTTTGGAAATAAATAGTAAGGAAATTTCATAATTGAGACATCATCACTCCACATTCAACGCCCTCTTATACAACTGCACTGCATTTTCATAACCCAGATACAGCGCATCGCAAACCAATGCATGGCCAATGCTTACTTCATCAATCCACGGAATGGTTTTAATTAAGTAGTTGAGGTTTTGCAGATCAAGATCATGACCTGCATTTAATCCCATACCAAATGCTCTTACACGCATGGCAGCTGTAAGATAAGCATGTACTGCATCACGGGGATCGGTGTGATAACGTTTGGCATAAGCTTCGGTGTATAATTCCACCCGATCAGTTCCGGTTTCTGAAGCACCTTCAATCATCCGTACTTCGGGGTCAACAAAAATAGAAACACGGATACCTTGTTTTTTAAACAGCTCCACCATTTCAATCAAATACTTTTTATTCTGGATAGTATCCCATCCATGATCACTGGTGAGCTGTCCTAATGTATCAGGAACCAATGTTACCTGTGCAGGTTTTACTTCCAGCACCAGATCAACAAAAGCCTGTTCACGACAGTTGCCTTCAATATTAAATTCGGTGCTGATTACTTTTTTAATTTCACGTACATCATCATAACGGATATGCCGTTCATCGGGTCTTGGATGAACAGTAATACCATCTGCACCAAAGCGCTCTGCATCCAATGCTGCTTTAATCACATTGGGATTATTACCACCACGACTGTTACGCAGTACCGCAAATTTGTTGATGTTAACGGAAAGTTTGGTCATGTAGTAAAGATAAGAAGAATACAAAAGGATCAAGGCTCAAGGAACAAGATTCAAGAAAAACAAAATCAGTTTGCAACTTGTGCCTTGCTGCTTCTTTTTTGTGCCTTAAATAAATCCTCTGCAATTCTTTGCTCCGCATGTACAAGGCAGTTTCCCATCATGATGTGTTTCTCCATAATCACAAGTCAGCTCCTCTCCTTTTTTAATCATACGCTTACTGTAAAACTCTACCTGTCTGTATGCACGACGCATATACGTATTGGGATCGCAGGAATGATTGATGTAAGAAAGTGCATTGCGGTTTACACTTGCATCCAATGCTACGGGATCGTTATCAAACTCCACCATCAGCAATTCACCGGCATGTTGCTGTTTTACTCTGCGTTGCGCTTCTTTATAACTGATGATTTCACCAGCCATATTGCCGAGTTTTCGTTTGGCCGGAATTGCTTTTAACGCAAATGCACCCTTGCCTGCAACTTTACTTTTCTTTACTTCAATGGGAAAATTCATGACGCAAGTTAAGGATTAGGGTTGATGGCGTAGGGTGTATGGAACCATCAATCGTAACAAACTACAAAGTCCAAACTCCCAATTCCCAATTCCCAACTCCAAATTCCTTCGTCAAGGTTTTCTTACTATCAACTACAAACTATCGGCTTCTCACTACAGTTCCATCCATGTATGATCTGCCAGCAATTTAGCTGATGCAACAAACTGTTTAAACGGTCCGGCATTACCCCATTCCTGCGGACTGATCATTGAAAGCAAATAACTGTCATCATTTTTTTGATACAGATGATACACATGTCCAATCACCGGACGGAAATTTAGTTTTGCATCATAGATCATCAGCGATAATTCTTTTCGCTTTACAATTTCCTGTGCCTGCCGTGCAAGCAATTCAATTTGTTGTTTGATCTGGTCGAGCTGCATATTGGTTTGCTCTTCCATGGCTGTTAACGCCTGGTGACGGATCACTCCTTCTTTTGTTGGACGAATAGCCACACCACTTACACTGGAAGCATACGGAAGTACACTCATCTGTTTGTGATACACTTCCACATTTTTAAACCGTTTGTAATCGGGCGTAAAACCTTCCTGTGTTATTTTCAACATTCCATTGGGAAGAATTTCATGCGTGGCAGATAATTTCAATTGCCCGTTGGTTAAGAGTTCAACCACCATCGTTGATGAGTTGGTGATTTCTGCCCGGATCTTTTGTGCCACTTCTTTATTGGCAAACTCATGCAGCGAAGCATCGGGCACAAAATTGTACGAAGTATAAAACGCTTCGTTTAGGTGGGTGACCCAGTTGATGCTGAGCGCCAGTTCTGTTCCGTTTTTTACCGACTCTATTTTACAGTTACCGCTTTTGGGTGTTTCGCCAAATTCATAACTGCTTTTTTCCGGAAACAACTGCCACGATGCTAAAAAATTATATGCCTGAACCATAGTTTGTTTTTTAATAACCTCATCCTCGTATCCTTCTCCAAAAGAGAAGGACGCTACATCGGTATTACTCTAAACTTCAAATCTTCCACTTCATCATAGAGCAATAACTGAAGCAAATGTACCAACGAAGGAAAATTGAAAACAGTTTCGTCAGTTGATTGTTTA
>JALHRP010000023.1 GCA_022841365.1 Chitinophagaceae bacterium
AAGCTTGCCCCGTTTATGGCATTTGCAAGAAAGCATGGGCATGAGTTTGATATTTCAACACCTGAAAAAATTGCTTCTTCCTTTAACCAGATGTTGAAGGATGCACACGGCAAACCCGAACAGCATGTGCTGGAAACTTTGGGCATCCGTACAATGGCCAAGGCTGTTTATACAGCCGAAAACATCGGTCACTATGGTTTAGGGTTTGAACATTATTGTCATTTTACATCACCTATCCGCCGTTATCCTGATGTAATTGTTCACCGTGTATTACAGCAGTGTTTAGATAAAGAACCGCAGATGGATAAAAAGATGGAAGCCAAATGCAAACACTGCAGTGAACGGGAACGTGCTGCTATGGAAAGTGAACGGGCTGCCAATAAATACAAACAGGTAGAGTATATGAGCCAGTTCCTGGGAGAAGAGTTTCCCGGTGTAGTAAGTGGAGTGGCTTCGTTTGGATTTTGGGTAGAAACAGTTGAACATAAATGCGAAGGTCTTGTAAGTTTGTTTTCTTTGAGTGATTTTGATGATTTCAGACACATTGAAGAAGATTATTGTTTAGTAGGAAAAAGAAGCGGTAAAGCATTCAGAATGGGAGATAAGGTAACCATTAAGGTTGTTGCTGCTAATCTGGAAAAAAGACAGCTCGATTATGAACTGGTGCTGGGGCATCTTGCATCAACTGAACAAAGAGTATTGCATACAGGTTCTTCTTTTAAAAAGAAAAGAGGAAACAGTCCCAAACAGTTTGGAGAAAAAAAGAAACGAAAAAAATAAAACAGCCATTTTTGCAGCATGCAGACGTTTGAACAATTATTAAAGCAATTTGAAGAAAGCTTCAGCAATAAACATTTTCCTGAAACTCCATCTACTTTGTATGACCCCGCTCAATACATTTTAAGTTTGGGCGGCAAGAGAATACGACCTGTGTGTGTGTTATTGGGAAATGAATTGTTTGATACCATCAATCCGGATTCATTTCATGCCGCAACTGCAGTTGAGCTCTTTCATAACTTCAGTTTAATTCATGACGATATCATGGATAAAGCGCCTTTGCGCAGAGGTATGCAAACTGTTCATGCAAAATATGGTGAGCCAACTGCATTGCTGGCCGGTGATGTGATGTTTGTGCAGGCATACATTTATTTAAGCAAAATGAAACCGGAAGCCCTGCAGAAAGTGCTTCCACTTTTTAATAAAACAGCAAGAGAAGTGTGCGAAGGTCAGCAGCTGGATATGGATTTTGAAGCAAAAGAACAGGTGAGTTTTGATGAATACCTGCATATGATCACACTTAAAACATCGGTATTACTTGCAGGCAGCCTGCAATTGGGTGCTATACTTGGTGGAGCCACACTGGGCAATCAGCAATACCTGTATGAGTTCGGAAAAAATCTGGGGATTGCATTTCAAATACAGGACGATTATCTCGATGCCTTTGGCGATCCTGCAAAATTCGGCAAACAGGTAGGTGGAGATATTCTTGCTAATAAAAAAACCTTCCTGCTCATCCATGCACTTGAAACTGCAAATGCAACTCAAAAACAACAACTGACAGAATTATTAAAAACAAATCCTGCAGATAAAGTTGAACGTGTATTGTCTGTTTTTAAAGAAGTTGCCGTTGATGAGTGGGCCATGCAGTTAAAAAACGGGTATCTTGAAAAAGCCATGAAGCATCTGGATGATATTGCAGTTATCAGTAAACGCAAAGAACCATTAAAGGAACTGGCGCAGTTTCTGATGAAAAGGGAATACTAATCCTGATTGCATTCAAGTGTAAGAAATTCCTGTAATGTGAACATGATGCCGAGCCGGTATGTATAGTTTCCCGAATTCAGTTTTTCTTCGCCAACATAATCAAAAGGCTGAAGTGTAAGTTTTCTTCCATTATAATACACTTCAATGTATGCATAACGATACAGAAAACTAAACGGCTTATAACCGGAGAAACCACCGGGATTAATATGATAATAGACCTGTTTGCCGCCCGGACTTATTACATGAACAGAATCATACACGTAGCTTGTATGATTTTGAATACGTAATTGAGTAGCGTTGGTTTCTGTTACTGTCCTCTTACAGGCAGAAAAAACAAGGAGTGTAATCAGAATAAAAAACTGTATTCGCATCACTTATTGACAAAGCATCATCCACAAACGTTGCAGGTATTTAATTTTTCCCTATTTTGAACACTTTAAAACTACTTTTTATGATGAAACAGTTGTTCCGTACAAAGAAGATTGATACGGCATTGGAGCAGGGGAGCGATGAAATACATGGCGGACATACATTAAAACGTGTACTCACTGTACGTGATCTTACCTTTTTTGGAATAGCTGCTGTAATTGGTGCCGGCATTTTTTCTACCATTGGATCTGCAGCTTTTCATGGAGGCCCCGGCGTATCCATCCTGTTTGTGATTACAGCTGTTACCTGCGGTTTTTCCGCACTTTGTTATGCCGAATTTGCCAGTCGTATTCCTTTAAGCGGAAGTGCATACACGTATGCTTATGTAAGCTTTGGCGAATTAATTGCCTGGATTATTGGCTGGGCACTGATTCTTGAATATGCCATTGGAAATATTGTGGTTGCCATCAGCTGGAGCAGCTATTTTAATAATTTATTGCTGGGGCTAAATATTCATTTGCCTTTCTGGTTAACAACCAACCTTACTACAGCAACTGAAACCGTTGCAAGAGTTACAGAACAAATAGCAACAGGTGCTGCCGTAACTCCTGAAATGCAAAGCATACTGGATGGTTTTAACAATGCACCGGATTTCTTTGGAACAAAACTGTTTTTAAATATTCCTGCTTTTATTATTGTTGCCCTTATTACTGCACTCGCTTACATTGGTATGCATGAAAGTAAAAAGAGCGCCAATGCAATGGTGGTGTTTAAAATTATTGTGATCCTGTTTGTAATTGCCATTGGTTTCTTTTATGTTGATCCTGCCAACTGGAAGCCGTTTATGCCCAATGGTTTTACAGGTGTATTGCAGGGTGTAAGCGCTGTGTTCTATGCCTATATTGGGTTTGATGCCATCAGTACAACAGCAGAAGAATGTAAAAATCCGCAGCGTGATCTTCCTCGTGGAATGATTTATGCGTTGGTGATCTGTACGGTTTTATATATTCTCATTTCGTTGGTGTTAACAGGCATGGTCAACTACAGTGAACTGAAAGTAGATGATCCGCTGGCTTTTGTTTTTGATAAACTTGGTTTAAAGTGGATCGGCTATATCATCAGCATCAGTGCAGTGGTGGCAACCACCAGTGTACTGCTGGTGTTTCAGTTAGGGCAGCCACGTATCTGGATGACGATGAGCCGTGATGGTTTACTCCCCAAACGGTTTTCAACCATTCATTCAAAATATAAAACACCTGCTTTTGCAACCTTGGTTTCCGGCTTTTTAGTAGGCATCCCTGCGTTGGTTTTACCTTCGTCTATCATGACAGATCTTACCAGCATCGGAACATTGTTTGCATTTGTTTTGGTTTGTTTAGGTGTACTGCTCTTACCCAAATTACAGGCAGTAACAGGCAGTGGTAAGTTTAAATTACCTTATATTAACGGACAGTTTATTTTACCTGTTCTTGTTGCAGGTTTAATCTTTTTATTCCGCACAAGAATTAAAGATGCTGTTGTAAATATTTCGAGTGAGGCGCATCAGGAAATTCTGTTTCTTATTTTTATACTGATTGCCGTTGTCATTGCAGTACTCACGTTCCTGCGGAAATATTCACTCATTCCTGTACTGGGTGCATTGAGTTGTTTATACCTCATGATTGAAATTCCGGTGAACAGCTGGTTCTGGTTTTTTGTGTGGATGGGAGCAGGGCTGATTATTTATTTCATCTACGGCTATCGAAAAAGTAAATTGAACGGGACTCAGTAACAGTTTCGTACTATTCATCAGCCCTTTTTCAGCAACGGAAAAGGGCTTTTTTATGAAAGTTGATTTGTAAAAATCAAAAAAGCATTGTAACTTTTACGTAGCTTCTTTTACATAAATACTTCCATTATGAATATTGTACAACGAATTGAAAAATGGGGAGATGCCCATCACCCGAAATGGATTGATTTTATCCGGATTGTACTTGGTGCAATACTGGTCGTAAAAGGTATTCAGTATATCAACAACATGACTTCTCTTGCCGACATGATGAACAAAGCACCATTCATTAACATGTTTTCTGTTGGCATGGTTTCGCATTATGTTATTTTTGCCCACTTAATTGGTGGCGCATTAGTGATGTGCGGATTGCTCACACGCCTGGCATGCCTTGTACAGATACCCATTCTTTTAGGGGCTGTTATTTTTGTAAATTCAGATGGCGGACTTCTACAGGCTCAATCAGAACTCTGGTTCTCTATCCTCATACTTATTTTACTGGTTTTCTTTACTGTTGAAGGCAGCGGCCCCATCAGTGTAGATGAATGGATGCGTAAAAACTCAGACGAACGGCCTCATAAAAGACATTGGGGACAATGATGCAGTGAGTTTTGTTACAACCCCGGCGGCAAATTCTGAATGATAGTGTTGTTGATTGATCAGATTTTGTTGATCGGGGTTATTTTTGCAGTATAATATACAGGTATGAAGTTTCAGATAGGTGATAAAGTATTGTTGATCCATTCCAATGAAGAGGGCGAAGTAGTTGATATCATTAACAAACAAATGGTAACGGTTGATGTAGGTGGTGTACAGTTCCCGGTGTATAACTACCAGATTGAATATCCATATTTCAAACGTTTTACTGAAAAGAAGGCGCCGCCTCCTCCTCAAAAAAAATATATTGACAGTGTTAAGAAAGAGAAAGGCTCTGCCATTAAGAATTACAAAGTAGGTGAGGGTATCTGGATTTCATTCCTTCCTGTTTTTGATAAAGATATTTTTGATGATGATGTGGTTGATTATTTCCGTATTTATCTGGTGAATAATACAGACACCGCTTTTCTGTTTGAGTATCATCTGCGTTTTACAGGTGAGAGTGAGTTTGATTTAAAGAATGAACTTCTTCCTTACAATGATTTTTATATTCATGATGTGGCATTTGAAAAACTGAATGATGCTCCACGTTTTGATTTTGATTTCAGTCTGGTACAACCGGATAAAAAGAAAGCCGATCATTTTGAATCGTCTTTAAAACTCAAAGCCAAACAATTGTTTCAGCGTATTGAAGAAATGCTGAAAAAGCAGGAAGCCAGTTTTGCTTATCAGTTGATGGAAACCTATCCCGACAAAGCAGTGACAGAAAAATTTGACATGAGTAAACTATCAACTGCAGGGTATAAGATTTATGATGCCGGAAAAGCACGGCAGCATATTCCTCCTGCAAGAACAGTGGTTGATCTGCATATTGAAAAAATATCCAACGACTGGAAACATCTCAGCAATTTTGAAATACTTACCGCCCAATTAAAAGAATTTGAAAAGTTTTATGAGCTGGCAGTATTGCATTATCAACCATCATTAACCATTATTCATGGTGTAGGTGAAGGAAAGCTCAGGGATGAAATACATGATATTCTTCGTTTAAAGGCAGAAGTAAAATCATTCGTCAATCAGTATCATCCATCTTATGGATATGGTGCAACGGAGATATTCTTTCAATACAAATAATTACAATCTTAGTTAATGACAAAAGAAATAAATAGCTGGGATAGGAAGGTCATAAAAGCAATATTAGCAGATAGGTTATTGAACATTATTGAGGTTAAAGAATTGGAAACAGTACAATCGTTATTTTATAGTACTGATGAATATGCTCAAATAAAGAACCTAATTGAACAAAAACAATATGAAGTAATTTTAAATACTGAACAAGAACGTAATAAAGATTTTGGAGAATACCTTATCATAATCAAGTTTAAAGATCACAACAATAAAATCTTCTTTGCCACAGTATATGATAGTGATGAACTTTGGCAAGATCCTCAAATCATAGATTTCTTTCCACAATAAGAATTAGTAAATAATTATCTTTGCTGTTGCTGCATGCTGAGCTATCGCCACGACGATTCTGTCGGGGAGGAAAGTCCGGACAGCATAGAGCAACGTACCGGTGAAGAGCCGGGTGTCCCGCATCAGGCGGGGCAACAGAAAGTGCCACAGAAAATAACTACTCTGCTTTGGCAGAGAAAAGGTGAAAACGTAGGATAAGAGCCTACGGGTTATTACAGTAATGTAATAGCAGGGTAAACCTTGCGTGCTGAAATGCCATGTATGCCGTTGCCTGAGAACGGCTCGTTCAATGACGGTGGGTAGGCAGATTGATCCCTTGGGGTAACTTTTGGGACAGATAAATGATAGCTCCGTTCGCCTTTGCGAAAGCATTGGTGGATATGACAAAATCCGGCTTACAGGTTTGCAGTAATTTTTTACATCGGGCTCCGTGTTAACGGGGCCCGACCTTTTAGAATACCAATCAGTTATGCCATACTTTGAAAGTAGGCCATAACTATTTCTATAATTGCAGATAACGTTCTTTCAGAATCTTTTTATGATGCTGCACATGTCCCAGAATAACAAAGCCCAGAGCGTTCACCGTAATATCAAAGGTATTTGCTGTTCCAAATGTATTTAATTCTTTGTCTGAAAAACTATTAAACAGAAACTCAGTACTTCTTCTTACTGCTTTCATTTCTTCCACCAGAGACTTCAACGTTCGGTTACTTACATCTGCAATTGCTGCATATTCGTTTTCATCAAAGCCACTTAATGCTGTGGGAGTTTTTCTTGCAAACCATAAAGCCCGGTGAGCAAAGATGCGCTCTGCATCAATCATATGCTGCAGCAATTGCTTTACCGTCCATTTCCCTTCGTCATAGGCATAGTCAGCTTTTGAATCGGGTAATCCATCTAAAAATCTATCAAGAGTGATCGCATACTGTTTAAATGCTTCATGCAGATCATCTGCTGCAATCAGATCAATGTATTTATGATAGTATGATGCGGCATCTGTTTTTGCTGGCTTTGGCATATGTTACTTTTAAGATCCGTTGAACAATTACGTTTAACGGATAAGTGAAAAAAGATGAGTACTTTTTTCGTCCGACGGGGACGCCTGACGAAAAAAAAGTCCTGCTTTGCAGCAGGACTTCAAATATATGCTTTATCCTTTTCTGGTTTTCTTTACTTTAGGTTTCGGTGCGGGCTTGGGAGTAACCTTTGTGTTATTGCGTTCACCTTTTAATGTAGCAGCAATCTTTACAGATTCGTAGGCATTAATGATACCTCCGGTACGGCTGAAATCACTGAAATCAACATTATTTTCTCCTCCCGGCTTTTTCACTTTTATGTTAGGATTCTGTGCTCCTTTTTCAATACAATACTTTACCTGTTCTGCACTTAAATCAGGAAAGTAGGAGAGAATTAATGCGGCCAAACCTGCAACAACAGGGCTGGCCATACTTGTTCCATCTTCAAATTCGTAGGCATTGCCTGCAGGTATGGTTGAATATATTTTAACGCCCGGTGCAAATACATCCACTTCTCTTTTACCGTAATTGCTGAAGTCTGCAATTAAACCTCCTGTTTTAGGATCGCCGCTTGCACCAACGGTGATGTAGTTGCTGGCTTTTGTTTTGGTATCAGCAAAATAAGGACTGGGATAATTTTCTGTACTGTCTACATTGTTATGATCATTCCCTGCAGCATGCACCAATAACACCCCTTTGCTTTGTGCATAACGTACTGCATCATCCACCCATCTTTTCTCCGGTGAATATCCTTTACCAAAACTCATGTTAATGATCTTTGCTCCATTATCAACTGCATATCGGATCGCCAATGCCACATCTTTATCATACTCATCACCATCTGGTACTGCACGCAGCACCATAATCTTTACATCATTTGCAATACCATCCACACCAATTCCATTATTTCTGGCGGCTGCAATAATTCCACTTACATGCGAGCCATGCAGCGGCGTTCCCGCCATTACATCGCCGTTACCGTAATAGCGGTCGTTAAAATCATTGTAATTATCCTTTACAATTTCACCACGATAATCTTTGGGAACTTCGTTAGGTGCTTCAGCTTTTTTCTCCTGGCTTTTATAGTAGGCTGTAAAATCGGTCATAAGTGATGTGTTATTTACATCCATCACATCAAAACCTCTGAACAAAGCAAACATGGTTGATTTCGCATCTGCTTCTTTTGAATTGGCCGGTTTAAAACTTACCAGATCATTACCGGTATATACTTTTTTAAAGCGGATCTGCAGCAAACTGTCTGCTTCGCCTGACTTACGGTATAAACCACGAAGGAATAAAATCTGCTCCTGTGCATTGGTAGCACCCGTTTCAATTTCTTCCTGCAGTTTTTTATAAATGCGGTATTCTTCTTTTTCTTTGGGTGATAATTTTGTTTCATCAACTGTACCGCTGTATCTGGGCTTTAATGCATGATACATTCTGGCTGCTTCTGCCGTTCCTTCTTTTACATTTCGTCCATCTTTACCACCAAGAAAATTCCAGCCGTACACATCATCGGTGTACCCATTTTTATCATCATCAATTCCATTTCCCGGAATTTCTTTTGGGTTACGCCACAATACGGGTTTCAGATCTTCGTGCAGGGTATCGGCACCGTTATCAATCACAGCAACAATAACCGTTGTACTCTTTTTGTTTTTCACAAATTCAAAAGCCTGTTCCAGGCTGATGCCGTAATAGCCATCTTTTGTTTTGTCTTTCAGATGCCAGCCTTTCAACTCTTCCTTTGCTGCGGTTTGTGCAAGAGAGGTTGAGAAAAACAGGAAGAAACATCCTGCACCGATCCATAATTTTTTTAACTGCATGCTGCTTTATTTTTTATCGTACTGTAAAAATGATGGTTGTTGCGCAAAAGCACATACCGTTTGGCCACATTTTACAATTAGTTGTGTTTTTTAGGGATTTTTTAAAGATCAAATTTAATTCCCTGTGCCAATGGGAGAGAAGACGAGTAATTGATGGTATTGGTTTGCCGGCGCATATAAATTTTCCATGCATCACTTCCGCTTTCACGGCCACCGCCGGTTTCTTTCTCTCCGCCAAATGCTCCGCCAATTTCTGCGCCACTGGTACCAATATTTACATTGGCAATGCCGCAATCACTGCCGCCTGCAGATAAAAACTGTTCTGCTTCACGCAGGTTCAAGGTCATAACAGAAGAGGAGAGGCCTTGTGGTACAGCATTCTGTATGGCAATTGCTTCATCAAAGGTTTTATATTTCAGCAAATACAAGATAGGTGCAAAGGTTTCGTGTTGAACAATTGTAAACTGTGGTTCAGCTTCTGCAATACAGGGCTTCACATAACAACCGCTTTCATAGCCGGGGCCCGATAATACAGCACCATCAACAACAAACCTTCCACCTTCTGCTTTACATTGATCTATTGCTTTTAAATAAGCAGCAACCGCATCGGTATCAATCAAGGGGCCAACATGGTTGGCTTCGTTTAACGGATCACCAATACGCAGCTGACCATATGACGAAACTAATTTTGCTTTTACGTTATCGTAAATACTTTCATGAATAATCAGGCGGCGTGTGCTGGTGCATCGTTGTCCTGCTGTACCAACAGCGCCAAACAGGGCACCCAGTATGGCAATATCTAAATCTGCATGTTCACTGATGATGATGGCATTGTTACCGCCCAGCTCCAGTAAACTTTTTCCTAACCGTTGCCCTACAGCTGCACCAACAGCTTTACCCATTCTTGTGCTTCCGGTTGCAGAAATTAACGGCAGGCGTTGATCATTGCTCATCCATTCGCCTACTTCACGACCACCTTGTATTAAACAACTAACGCCTTCGGGCACCTGATTTTTTGCAAACACTTCTTCAACAATATGCTGACAGGCTATGCCGCACAACGGTGTTTTTTCTGATGGCTTCCAGATACATACATCACCGCAAACCCATGCCAGCATGCTGTTCCAGCTCCATACTGCAACAGGAAAATTAAATGCAGATATCACACCCACCAATCCCAACGGATGCCATTGCTCATACATACGATGTTGCGGACGTTCACTGTGCATGGTTAAACCATGTAACTGACGGCTGAGGCCGACAGCAAAATCGCAGATGTCAATCATTTCCTGTACCTCTCCATAACCTTCCTGCAAACTCTTTCCCATTTCATATGAAACCAGCTTTCCCAGGGGTTCTTTTTTTGCACGGAGTGCTTCACCAATCTGTCTTACAATTTCTCCTCTTTTAGGTGCAGGCCATGTGCGCCATATGTTAAAAGCCTCCTGCGCTTTGCTGATTACCTGGTCGTAACTTGCTTTATCCGCAGTGCTGACTGAAGCAATTGTTTTGCCGTCAACAGGTGAGGAAGAAGTGATGCTTTCACCGGATGTATTGATCCAGTTTGCACCGGTTGATACGCCACTGTTTTGTTGAGTGATTCCTAAGACTGCTAAAATATCCTGCATACAATCGTTTTAATTCGTTTACAAATATCCTGAAAAACTTCCGGAAAAGACAGTTGTTCAAACCTGTGCATGGTTTGGATCATTATGACTTATTCCACATGTGAATCTGCCCTGTTTATAATGTAATTCTTACTCCGCCCATTAACCAGCGGTTGGGCATAACCGTGCCAAGAATATCACTGTATCTTCTGTTAAACACATTATCTGCCTGTACAAACAATCCGAGTTTGTTTTCCATAAAATGACCTTCAAGCCTTGCATTCATTAAAAAATAATCTTTACTCACCGGAACAAAAGCAGGGTTTCCTGTTTGAGGGCGGCGTTGTTTATACAGCCCGTTAAGTGCAATACTCAAGAATTTATAACGGTACTGCAGAGTAAAGTTGGTCAGAAATTTAGCATGGTTCGATACATATAACGAAGGGATGCTGTCGCTGCTTTTACTTTTGATCCATACAAAACCAATTGCAGCCACCAACGAATGATTGGTAGAAAAACTTTTATTGTATTGAATATCTGTTTCAATACCTTTTGTATTTACCCTGTTGATATTTTTTGCCAGACTGTAGGTTGCGCCCGGAACCAGATTTACCTGACGGGGCATATTACTGTAAGGCGTAGAAACATAATCAATCAATCCATTATGAAACCGTTGAAACCAGCCTGCAGATACTTTTAGTTCTTTCATGAAAAAGTAATCGGCACCTGCTTCGTAACTGAATGCCTGTTCGGCCTGCAGATCCGGATTACCAATCCGGTTGCCTGCTGCTACAGTAGCAGGTTGATAATTATTAAAGCGTTCTGTAAAATCAGCATCTCTGGTGCTGCGCCCTGCACTGCCTCTCAGTTGCAGTTTTTGATAGCGATAAGAAAGATTCAGTTGCGGAATCAATTCCCATCCTGCACGTTCATTCCAATCAACTCTTGCAGATGGGCTGAGATGAAAATGCTCACCAATCTGTTGTTGCAGTATAACAAATAAACCTGTTGAAGTAATGCTGTGGTTACCACGGTTGTTTGATTTTACACTTCGTTCCATTACTTGTGCACCAACCGTAACAGCAGATTGTTGATTAACCGTGTAATTATAAATGGCCAATGCCTGGTAATTATTGGAGCGGTTGGTATTAGCAACAGCCGATTTCCGAAACTGGTATTTATCTGATGCATCTTTGGCACCTGCATCAAAACTAAACCGGTGTTTTTTGTTTAGATATGTAAAGTTGAGATGATGCCATCTGGTGATTACACGTTCTGTTGCACTGTCGGTGATAATATTGGTATAAAAATTCTGTGCGTTAAAATTGCGGTCGTCGTATGCTGTGCGGTAAGCAACACTGATGCGGTCGTTAAAGAAATGTTTGGCAGAAATGGAAAGGGTAGTGAGATTAAAAAATCCATTGGTACCACGCAATGGTTGTCCATCGGCTGCATTTTGTAACAGCCCACCTGCAACTGCTGTCTTATTTTTTTGCCAGCTGAAACCTGCCTGTGCATTGCGTAAGCCATATTCACCTGCTGTTGCCTGTGCAGTAAGTTTTTGTTGCTGCTTTCCTTTTTGCGCTGCAAATGTTTTGGTGATGATGTGCACCACGCCTCCAACAGCTTCTGTACCATATACTGCAGATGAAGCGCCTTTTAAAATTTCAATACGGTCAATTTCTGCAGGAGAAATCGGAATATATGAATTGAAGTGACCGGAGAGCGGATCATTTAAACGAATGCCATCCAGAATAACTAGCACCTGTTGAAAGGTGCCGCCACGAATGGTGATATTACTTTGTGCTCCCATCGGTCCACGACTCTGCACTTCAACACCGGGTAAATAACGAATAAGCTCATCTACAGAATTTACAGGCAACTTATTGATCTGATCCCCTTTTATCAGGATGATATTTCTGCCCGTAGTAGATATACTCTTGGGTGTTAATGTAGCCGTAATGGTGATAGGATCCAGCTCAATTTCTTTTTGCTGTGCAAATGCAGCTATTGAAATACCTGATACTAATACGCCTGATAAAAACCGTTTCATGTATGGTCTGTTTTTTTAATGGGCGCAAAGATAGGAGTGGGCAGCGAAATGATTACGAATCCTGTCTTATAACCGGATACCGCCGGCAACTATCATTTTGTACCAAAACAAAGTGTTATGATGCGATGTATACTTTTAGTGTGTTCTTTTTTATCCTTCGTACCTGTAAAAGCTCAGACAGACAGTAATTCCTTTGTGCATACGCAAAAAGTAACGGAGTCTGCCATTTACAAAAATACTGCATCTGAAAAACTGCTTGTATTCCAGGTACTGCGCTTAACCAATCAGCAAAAAGAAGAGTCACTGATGGTTGTGTTTTGTGAAACAACTATTCAGGGATCAAGGCAAAGAGCTTTGTTGCGAAGTGATTATATGCTGCGTCGTGAGCGGATTTATCTATCCAATGTATTTTTTTCGAAAGTAGAAGTGTTGGAAAAAGAAATTTTCAGTACTGATATTAAAACCTGCTTACAATTACTTGAATTAAAATATGCACAACTGAGACTATGGAGTATTTTACAATCTGATCTTTTGTTTCGCAACTAAAATACATTGGAAATAGTGATCTTAATAAGATTCCTTTTCATTGGGGAAATCATTACTCTTTACATCTTTGATATATTGCTGAACAGCACCCGTAATCTGTTCATGCAGATTTAAATACTGTCTTAAAAATCTTGGTTTAAATTCTGTATTAATTCCCAGCATATCGTGCATCACCAGTACCTGTCCGTCGCAGGAAGCACCTGCTCCAATACCGATGGTTGGCACTCTTAAACTTTCAGATACTTCTTTTGCAAGTGCAGCCGGAATTTTTTCCAATACCAGAGCAAAGCAACCTGCTTCCTGCAAGAGCAGGGCATCACGTTTTAGTTTGTTTGCTTCTTCTTCTTCTTTTGCACGAACGGTATATGTCCCGAATTTATAAATGGATTGTGGTGTTAAACCAAGGTGGCCCATTACAGGAATACCTGCAGCAACAATCCGTTTAATGGAATCAATAGCTTCTTCGCCGCCTTCTAATTTAATGGCATGAGCACCGGTTTCTTTCATTATACGGATGGCAGAAGCCAATGCGATATCTGAATTTGACTGATAAGTACCAAAGGGCAAATCTACAACCACCAGACAATGATCAATTGCACGGAGAACAGACTGTGCATGATAAATCATTTGATCTAACGTAATGGGTAAAGTGGTTTCATGACCGGCCATTACATTACTGGCACTGTCGCCAACAAGAATCACATCAACACCTGCAGCATCAAATAAACGGGCAAATGAAAAATCATACGCTGTAATCATGGAGATTTTTTCTCCTTTGCTCTTCATCTTTTGAATGGTATGTGTGGTAATGCGTTTTACTTCTTTATTTACAGACATGATCAAAAATTAATAATTAGGATAAATAACTACAGAGCAAACGAAGAAGGATCGAGCTTTTTCGTTTTCACTTCATCATACAACATATGCACAAGACCATCGGCTAAACCAATCTTGGGAACATAAATTTCTTCTACATTGGTCCAGCGCATCACATTAATATAAATCTGAAGGGCAGGTAAAATCACATCAGCACGGTCTTCACGGAGCTTGTAATTTTTCATACGGTCTTCCAATGAAAAACTGCTCAGTTCTTTGTGATAGTCCCGTAACAATTCAAGTGTAAGCGGTTTGCCTTCTTTGCGTTTGGACAACGAAAATACTTTGTTGATGTTACCGCCCGAACCGATGGCAATAATATCACTTTGTCCCTTTGTACTGAGTTTAAGGAAGTCTTTCATTTCAATCCAGTGTTTTTCCTCAACCTGATTTTTCAGCAATCGTATAGTACCAATGTTGAACGATTCTTTAAACACCAGTTTACCTTCATTAAAAAAAGTAAGCTCGGTACTGCCACCACCCACATCAATATAGAGATAGGAATGATCTTTATCCAGATTTTCGGCAATATGGTTTTCGTAAATAAACGAAGCTTCTTCATCACCGCTGATCACTTTAATTTCAATACCGGTTTCCATTTTCACCTTGCGGATAATATCCTGTGCATTGCGGGCATCTCTCATGGCAGATGTTGCACAGGCTTTGAGATACTTGACCTCATAGATGCTGATTAAATGCTTGTAGGCTTTAATTGTTTCAACTACTTTATTGATTTTATATTTTGAAATATCACCTGATTCAAACACATCAAAACCAAGACGGAGGGGAACACGAACAAGATTAAGTTTATTGAATTGAGGCTGTGCTTTACCATTATCCACAACTTCGGTAATGAGGAGCCTTGCAGCGTTACTTCCAATATCAATGGCGGCCAGTTTCAATTTTGTTTCAGGGTTTTTTGATGCAGGTACTGATAAATTTCAACCTGAGACCGGAATATTTTTCCTTTCTTTTTAGCGTATACATTTCTCAGATCGTTATCGAGTATCCTTGCCTTTACATTATCTTTTAATTGTATCGTTACATAATCTTTCAGCTCCTGCTTAATAGCCGCATCGGTTATTTCAACTGCAGCTTCAATGCGGTGATCAAGATTACGTACCATCCAGTCTGCCGAAGATAGATAAACTTTCTCTTTGCCATTATTCTGAAATATCAACACCCGTCCATGTTCCAGATACTGATCAACAATACTGATGGCATAAGGCTGCACTTTATACTTGTTACTTTCTGTTAACATGCAAAAGATGCCTCTTACGATCAGGTTTATTTCAACTCCTGCTTTTGCTGCAGCATAGAGATGGTTAATCAACAGTTCATCACTGAGGCTGTTCATTTTTAAGGTAATGGAAGCCGGCAATCCTTTGCGGGCAATCTTTATTTCATTTTCAATAAGGCGCAACAATTCACGCCGCATTCCGGTAGGACAAACCAGTAATGCTTTACACTGACGCAGATATTTCATGCGGTTCAACAAAGGCTTTTCCAGGTACAGGAAAATACGATTGATGTCGGCCATTACTTTCCTGTTAGAAGTAAGCAAACACTGATCGCCATAAACACGTGAAGTATCTTCATTTAAATTACCTGTGCTTACAAAGCCATACTGAATGGTTTTATTGTTGATGCGTTTTTTAATGATGCAGATTTTTGCATGCACTTTCATATCAGGCACACCAATTAATACCTTCACGCCTTCATCCTCTAACCGATCTTTCCATTCAAGATTGGCTTCTTCATCAAACCTTGCTCTCAGCTCAAGCATTACGGTTACTTTTTTCCCGTTGCGTGCCGCATTCACTAATGCATTGATCACTTTGGAATTTTCAGCCAGACGGTAGGCAGTAATTTTAATTTCTTTTACATCAGGATCCATCGCTGCTTCACGCAACAGATCAATCACCGCATCAAATGAATGATAGGGGAAATGCAGGAGCAGATCCTGTTTTAATACTTCATCCGTAACACGAATGGATTTTTTAAGCGCAGGGTGGGGAAAAGGTTTTTTCCGTTCCTGTTTGGTGGAAAACACATCGCCGGGAAAATCCATGAAATGCCGGAAGTTGTGAATACGCCCACCGGGAATAATATTGTCTCTTCTGGAAAGATTCAATCTTCTGATGAGATACTCCAGCAAACCGGCATCAATTTCTTTGTCATAAATAAAACGTACCGGTTTCCCTTTACGACGGTTTTTGACTCCTTTTTCAATTTTCTGAATAAGTGTTGAGCTCACATCGCTCTCCAGATCTATCTCTGCATCTTTTGTTACCTTGATAATATGTGCGCTGTATTCATCAAAACCCATGAACGAAAAAATCTTTGGCAAACAAAAACGGATTACATCTTCCATTAAGATGATATAATGCTCGCCACCTGATGAAGGGAGTTTAACAAACCGACGTTTAAACTTTGCTGGAATTTCAATCAATGCATATTTTTTATTATACGCATTGGTTTTGCTGGTCATGGTTACCGCCAGATACAAAGAGCGTTCACGGAGATAGGGAGGTTGTGGATTACTCTCGATCATGAGCGGAATGACTTCCTGCCGCACTTCTTCATCAAAATAGGCTTCAACAAATTTTTTCTGTTCTTTGTTGAGTTGCTTTTCAGTTACCAGAAATATTTTTTCTTTTTTCAGCTCCTGCTGAACGTTGTTCCAGATGCGGTTAAATTCATTTTGCTGCTGCAATACAATATTCTGAATCTGCTCAAGGATTTCCTGCGGATTTTTTTCCAGATGCATGTTTCGCTTGGCCTTGAGATCAATCTCCACCATACGTTTGAGCGTTGCAACACGTACACGAAAAAATTCATCCAGATTGTTTGAGAAGATACCGAGAAAACGAACCCGTTCACGAAGTGGTACAGTGGGGTCGTTTGCTTCCTGCAATACACGTGCATTAAAAGAGAGCCAGCTGATATCCCTGATAATTGTTTTGCGTTTTTCAAGTGCCATAGTGTTCGCTTATACTTTACCGTAAATGTAAATACCTGTTTATAAAAAACAGGTTAAGTTTTTGAGCGTACGCTTAAAGTGTTTCGATTTTTTTAAGAATGGAAGTGGTAGATAATCCTTCCACTAACGGAATAATTTCAACCCTGCCTCCGGCTGCCATGACTTCTTTAGCACCAACAATAGTATCAATGGTATAATCTCCTCCCTTCACCAGCACATCAGGTAAAATAGTTGTAATAAGTTGATGGGGAGTACCTTCATTAAACAATACAACGGCATCAACAATCACCAGCGAGGCCAGCAGCAGTGCTCTGTTTTGCTCATTATTCACCGGGCGGCTGTCGCCTTTTAATTTTTTGGTTGATGAATCGCTGTTGAGTCCAACAATCAGTATATCTGCAAAGGAAGCTGCCTGAGACAACGAATGTATATGGCCGGCATGCAGAATATCAAAACAGCCATTTGTAAAAGCAACTGTTTTACCAAACGTACGCCAACGTTTTAACTGTTGTTGTAACTGATCTGCATTAAGAATTTTCTGCTGTATGTGTTGTGTCGCTTTCATTTTGATTTTTCTTGTGCATGAAAGGAAGGATGGCTGCACAAACCACTCCGCCAACCAGAATAACTGCTGTTTGAGCTAACCAGAGAATCCAGCCAAAGGTAAAACCAATCAACTTGTCTATACCATATAAGTGGAGAGTTTCCTGTACGGCATATTGATAAGCGCCAATACCTCCCTGCGTTACAATCATACCAATACTTCCAAACGAAATAATGGAAAGTGCCGGTTTAACACCCAAATGCGCAACTTCCTGCAGTGCATAAAAACCCAGCCTTGCACTCAGGAGATAAAGCGTCCAGATAAAAACAGAATGGAAGATAAACAGTCCACGCTTCTTCATGTAACGGATACTGTTTAAACCGCTTAAAATTCCTTTTAATACATTTTTGATGCGTTTAAAAATTCCGATATGCTGCAGCCTGTTCAATAAAAAATAAATACCGGCAACCGCCGCAATAACAATAGCTGCTATTATCAGTGTGCGTGTTAATGAAAAACCCTGACCATCTTTATTAAATGCTTTTTGTAACAGTCCCGAAGCATATTCACCAACAATATCTATTTGAAAAACGATGGTGAGAAAAAAGATAAACAGCAGGCTGATGAGATCTACTGTTCTTTCAGCCACAATGGTTCCGATGAGTTTATCAGGGCTTACTTTTTCATAACGTGCAAGAATGGTGCATTTTAATACCTCTCCTAATCTGGGGAAAAGGAGATTGGCAAAATAACCCACCATCACTGCATTAAACACCAGAAAAGGGGCGGGGTTGTGTCCGAGAGGTTCCATTAAAATTTTCCACCGCAGAGCACGAATATAATGGCTGAGCAGCATCATTAACAAAACCGGAAGAAAGAGCCAGTAATTGGCTTTTTTTAACGACGCCCTGATTTGTTCCCAACCCTGTTCATCAATTCCTTTTGCCATCCACCACACAAGAAAAACACCCAATCCAAGGAAAAAAAGAAATTGAACGGCAAGAATGATACGCTTCTTAGTCATATAAAAAAAAGCAGGACGTTAACTTTCCTGCACCCGGTTTGTAATGATACTAAAGTTTATTTAACTCTTTTGGAAATACCAGCCAGGGTTTAAAACTTTTTGCTTCTTCAAACTGCATGGTGGCGTATGAAATAATGATCACCACATCACCAACAGATCCCTGTCTTGCTGCAGGACCATTTAAACAACATACACCGCTGCCACGTTTTCCTTTGATCACATATGTTTCAAGCCGGCTGCCGTTGTTCACGTTCACCACCTGTATTTTTTCATGCTCAATAATATTGGCTGCATCCATCAGATCTTCATCCAGCGTAAGACTTCCTACATAATGCAGATTTGCTTCAGTTATGGTAATGCGGTGAATTTTCGATTTTAAAATTTCTATTTCCATGTTGCAAAGTTAGAAGGATTCAATTAAACGACTGTTCAGGAGGTCATCATCATATTGTCAATCAACCGTACATCGTTGAGCGATGCGGCAATTAAAGCAACAATGCTGTCTTTGCCATTCCACGTATCAATGAGTTCCAGCGTATGTGCATTTGCCAGCTCAGCATAGTCAACTTTAAATCCTTTTGCAGTTAGAAAATCTGCAGCAGCTTTTTTTAACTGTACCACATCGCCTGCCTGCAGTTGTGATTTCATTTGCATCAGCGCCTCATAAATAAAGACAGCTGTTTGGCGATCCTGATCACCCAAACGCATATTGCGACTGCTCATTGCCAATCCATCCGGTTCACGCAGGGTAGGAACGATGTTGAGTTTTGTTGTAATGCCGGTTAATGAAAGCAGTTGCTGCACCACCATACATTGCTGAAAATCTTTTTGTCCCATAAACACAATGTCTGCTTCAACAATTTTCAACAACCGGTGCATCACCTTACATACACCCTGAAAATGACCGGGACGATAAGCTCCTTCCAGCACTGTTTCAAAATAACCGAGCTCATAAGACAAAGGGTAATCATGTTCTTCGGGGTACATTTCCTGCACATCAGGCAAAAACAACACATCGGTACCTGCAGAAAGCAACAGTTGAATATCACGGTCAAGTGTGACCGGATATTTTTCAAAATCTTTGGGGTCGTTAAACTGAGCGGGGTTGACAAAAATGCTGCAAACAGTCAGGTCTGTTTGCATTTTACTTTGTTCAATTAAGGACAAATGACCTTGATGTAAGGCGCCCATTGTTGGCACAAAACCAATTTGAGAATGAACAGAGCGTTTATTTAACAGAAACTGACGAAGATCTTTTATGTGATGAAAAATTAACATGAATCATTGATTTTGAAAACTAAAACCACTCACTTACCGGCCTATTCGCCAAAAACCTTTACCTTTGCCCACCTCATAAAAGAGGTAAAGATTCCTTAACATTCAGCAATGGTAGCAGCAAAGAAAAGAATTTTATTTATTGCCAGCGAAATGTCTCCCTATCTGGAGGAAACCGATTTCTCATCTATTGTTAATCAACTGGCAATTAAAGCAAACGATGGTGGTTTCGAAATCCGTTGCATTATGCCCCGGTTTGGTGTCATTAATGAACGCAGGCATCGTTTACATGAAGTTGTTCGCTTAAGTGGTATCAACGTATCGGTTGATAATGACGATTATCCGCTTCAGATTAAAGTGGCTTCTTTACCCAATGCACGTCTGCAGGTTTACTTTTTAGAGAACGAAGATTTCTTTAAACGCAAGTACATTTATCATGATGAAAATGAAAAGTGGTACGATGATAATGACCTGCGCAGTATCTTCTTTTGTAAAGGCGCTTTAGAAACTGTTAAGAAGTTCGGCTGGCCTCCGGATATTATTCATTGCAGCGGCTGGATGACGGGTTTAATACCCATGTATCTGCAAACAGCTTATAAAAAAGAGCCGGTTTTTGGTAACAGCAAATTGATTTATACCATCGGTCAAAATACATTCAAGGAAAAACTGGGTGCAAAGTTTTTAAAACTTGCAAATATTCATCCTTCAATCAAAGACAAGGACCTTGAACCTTATAAAGATGTAAACAACACAGCGATGTTCCGTGGTGGTGCAACCTATGCAGATGCTGTTACATTTGGTGTTGAAAAAGTTGATAAAAAACTGCAGGAAGAGTTTGGTAAAGTACGTGGAAAGAAAGTGCTGCCTTACAAAGCCGACAGTGATTTAACAGACTATTTACAACTATATACCGACCTTTCCTCGAAATAACTATTGTTACATTTATTATGAATTTTCTCAGCCCGGACATGCGCAGAAGAAATGTTTATTTGCTCCTTTCATCTCTGTTAATCGTTCTCATCAGCAGTTGTACAAAGTTAGAACGTACTACTCTTGGAGGTGATTTATTGCCCGGCGGCGACAGACTTGCAACTGATACGATGGAGTTGCCTGTTGAAACCACTTCGTTCATTGAAAATGATTCAAGCTATATCAGAAAAACAGATCAGCATCTGTTAGGTTATATCAATGATCCGATCTTTGGTACTACTACTGCGGCTATTTATCTGCAACTGTTACCTACCAGTTATCCGTTTTCGTATCCCGTTGCTAAAGACAGTTTGTTTCTTGATTCCTGTGTATTGTCGCTTAGTTTTTCAGGAACATATGGCGATACAAATGCCGTTTCAAAAGTAAATCTCTATAAAATCACTGATGCAGGTTTTAAACCGGAAAAATTATACCGTGTGAATGAAGGCGTTAGTTTCTCTACTGCTGATTTACTCGGCTCAGCAGAATTTACCGCCAAAAAATTACGCACAGGGTTTAAAGCTGCTTACAAAACAGACACTGTCTTTAATCAGTTACGCATTCGGATAAGTAATACATTTGCGAGAGACTTACTCGATCAGAATAATATAACAACCGCTTTCCGTACCGATTCTATTTTCAAAGAATATTTACGTGGGTTTGCCATTATCCCGGATTCAACAGGCAGCGGAAATGCCATCAATTACTTTACATTAAATGCACTCGAAACCAGATTAAATCTCTATTACCGTTATACAAAACGGGATGGTGGAACAGATACAACGGTTTCAAGATTTACATTTATTGCAGATACTATCCGCAGTGCAAATGCCAATAAGATTCACCGCAATTACAGCGGCAGCATTGCAGAGCCTGTACTTACATCGGGCCTGCCTTCTTCATTAGCCTATCTGCAAACAGGACCGGGAACAGCAGTGAAAGTAAAAGTTCCTTCTCTGGATACAATCAGGAACAAACCCTACATCATTCACCGTGCAGAAATTGTTGCACGCCAGGTGTATCAGGGACCACCATCAGTTGAAAATTTTCTGGTGCAACCAATCCTGCATTTATCTACCTATACTGCTGATGGTAAAGTTGCAAGCATTCCTTACGACAGTTTAAATTATTACATCAATACCAATGCAATTGATTTGCAGCGGAACGTAAAGTATTACAACATCAATACCCGTTATACCGGTGGTGATCCATCTTACTTTACCAACCTGTCGGGTAACCGTGTGGCTGAATATAAAATGAATATTACACGGTATATCCAGTACCTTGTTAATGGCAAAACAGCCCCCAGAGATTTTAAACTCACCGCTCCGTTTTTTGCAGAGTACTCAGGTGGTATTGCAGGTGTTGTTTCTGTAAACCCTTTTGTAACCATCAACCCGCTTGCTTACGGTCGTGTGCAATTGGGCGGCGGATCTCATCCGCAGTACAAAATGTTTGTGCGTATCTATTACTCCAAACAGTAAGTTTTTGAATTGTTACAACACTTATCTTTGCGCCTTCTAATCCATCAGGAAAAAAATTAAGTCATGCCTTATTTATTTACATCAGAATCAGTTTCCGAAGGTCATCCGGATAAAGTAGCTGACCAGATCAGTGATGCACTCATTGATAACTTTCTTGCATTTGATCCGCAATCAAAAGTTGCCTGCGAAACATTGGTAACAACCGGTCAGGTTGTACTGGCAGGTGAAGTAAAGTCAAAAGCTTACCTGGATGTACAGGAAATTGCACGTGGTGTAATTAAAAAGATTGGTTATACCAAGAGTGAGTATATGTTTGAAGCGAATTCATGTGGCGTTTTATCTGCCATTCATGAGCAGAGTTCAGACATTAATCAGGGTGTAGACCGTAAGAAGAAAGAAGAGCAGGGTGCAGGTGATCAGGGAATGATGTTTGGTTATGCCAGCAACGAAACAGAACATTATATGCCATTGGCATTGGATCTTGCACATAACCTGTTAATTGAATTAGCTGCTATCCGCAGAGAGAAGAATTCAAAGATGCCTTATCTGCGTCCCGATGCAAAGAGCCAGGTAACATTGGAATACAACGATCACAATCAACCCATCCGAATTGATGCAATTGTGATTTCTACTCAGCACGATGATTTTGATGCAGAAGCAAAAATGCTTGCAAAGATCAAAGCTGATGTAATCAATATTTTGATTCCCCGCATCAAATCAAAGTATAAGAAATACGCTAAGTTGTTTAACAACGATATCAAATACCATATCAATCCAACAGGTAAGTTTGTAATTGGCGGACCACATGGCGATACTGGTTTAACCGGTCGTAAGATCATTGTTGATACATATGGTGGTAAAGGTGCTCATGGTGGTGGCGCATTCAGTGGTAAAGATCCTTCTAAAGTAGATCGTTCTGCTGCATATGCAACCCGTCATATTGCCAAGAACATGGTTGCTGCCGGATTATGTGATGAAGTATTGGTGCAGGTTTCTTACGCCATTGGTGTTGCTAAACCAACTTCTATTAACGTAAATACTTACGGTACTGCAAAAGTTGATTTAAACGACGGACAAATTGCAAAAATGATTGAAGGTATTTTTGATATGCGTCCTTACTTTATTGAGCAACGTTTAAAATTACGCAACCCTATTTACAGCGAAACTGCTGCCTATGGTCATATGGGCCGTGTACCGGAAGTAGTAGAGAAAACATTCAAGAGCCCCGATGGTAAAGAGAAAAAAGTGAAAGTGGAATTGTTTACATGGGAGAAACTGGATTATGTTTCAAAAGTGAAAAAAGCTTTTGGTTTAAAATAAACTCAACACCCGGCTGCAGTTGCAGCTGGAAGTAACAAACCCTGCAGGTTTAAACTCTTGCAGGGTTTTTTATGTGATAAATCTTTTCTTTGCAAAGTGAAACAATTCAGACAAAAACAGCAGCGGCCCAAAAAATCAACATTAATTGCCGGACGCATTCCTGTACTGGAAGCCTTGCAGGAAGGCAAACCGTTGGATAAAATTTATGTGCACAACAATCTGTATGGCGATGTGATTGAAGAAATCAGGAAACTTGCATTTCAACAAAATATTCCGATCAGTAAAGTGCCCGTTGAAAAGCTGAATGGTTTTAATATTCCCGATCATGAAGGAATTATTGCACAACTTTCAAAAATCCGCTACCAGGATTTGCAACAAGTGATTTCATGGGTGGTTGATAAAGGCGAAGTGCCGTTGTTTTTAATTCTGGATGGCATTACTGATATCCGTAACATTGGCGGTATTGCACGTACAGCTTATTGTTGTGGCGTTCAGGCCATCATTATTCCGGATAAAGGAGTTGGTGCTTTAAATGAAGATGCTGTTTTAACCAGTGCCGGCGCATTAGAGTTAATTGCTGTGTGCAGAGTAAACAGTTTAATGAAAGCAGTGGATGATCTGCATCTCAACGGCATTAAAGTATTGGCCAGTGAAATGACAGCAACGAAAGCAGTGTATGATTGCGATTTTAAAGAACCCTGTGCAATTATCATGGGAGGGGAGGAGAAAGGTGTTTTTCCCGGACTGATGAAGATATGTGATGAAACGTTCAACATCCCTATGAAAGGAAATTTTGAAAGTTTAAATGTAAGTGTTGCCACAGCCATGATTTTATATGAAACTATGAAACAACGCATCTGATCTTGAACAAACAAGCTGAACATATTAAACTCATTGAATGCCCCCGTGATGCCATGCAGGGCTGGAAAACATTTATCCCTACAGATAAAAAGATTGAATACATCAATGCATTGCTGCAGGTGGGTTTTGATACCATTGACTTCGGCAGTTTTGTTTCTGCCAAAGCTATACCGCAGATGGCCGATACGAAGGAAGTCATCTCCAAAATCCAAATTTCAAATTCCAAATCAAAACTGCTTGCTATAGTGGCGAACGAACGTGGAGCTGAAGATGCGGTCGTATTTGATGAGATCAGTTATCTCGGTTTTCCTTTCTCTGTTTCAGAAACTTTTCAGCAACGCAATACAAACAGTTCCATTGGCGAATCATTGAAACGGGTGGAAACCATTCAGGAGCTTTGTGTAAAGAATAAGAAACAACTGGTGGTTTATTTATCCATGGGTTTTGGAAATCCATATGGCGATGAATGGAACAAAGAGATCGTAACACATTGGGCGCAGCAACTGGTTGACTTAGATATTGAAATTTTATCGCTGGCAGATACGGTTGGTCTTGCAACTGCTGAACAGGTGCAACAAATCACTTCTTCTTTAATTCAACAATTACCACAAACTGAAATTGGCGTTCATTTACATTCCACAGTATTGAACTGGGAAGAAAAATTAGCAGCAGCTTATAACGCCGGCTGTACACGTTTTGATGGAGCATTAAAAGGAATTGGTGGTTGTCCCATGGCCGATGATGAACTGGTTGGTAATATGGATACTGAAAAGATGATTCCATTTTTTGAATCCACATCCTCACTACATTTAAATAAAGAAGCATTACAAAAGAGCCTGCTGCTGGCGGGTGAAATTTTCAGCTGATGAATTTTCTTACGCATATTGATATCAAAGCTTTGCCGATGCCCATTACGTACCAGCATAAGATCATGCTGATGGGCAGTTGTTTTACGGAGCATATCGGTAATAATCTGCAGGAGCTGAAATTTCATACACTTCAAAACCCTAACGGTATTTTATTTGAACCAATGAGTGTATGCCGCAGTTTGGTTTCTTATATACAACATAAAAAATACAAGGAAGATGATCTGTTTGAACATAATGAACTCTGGCAAAGCTGGGATCATCACAGTCGCTTTTCAAGTCCGGAGAAGCAAACAGCTTTAGCATTAATTAACCAATCACAACAGGCAGCACATGATTTTATAAAGCAGGCCGACTGGTTAATTATTACACTCGGTTCTTCCTTTGTATATAAATTGAAAGATGAGCAACGTTATGTTGCTAACTGTCATAAAGCACCTGCACAGTGGTTTGATAAATATCTGCTGCCCATAGATGAACAGATTGCTACATTGGATAATACCATGCATCAGTTGTTTCATGCAAATCCTAAGTTGAAGATCATCTTCACCATCAGTCCGGTAAGGCATTTAAGAGATGGTGTTGTTGAGAATAACCGAAGCAAGGCCCGCTTGCTGGAAACAGTTCATCATCTGGTGAATAAATTCGATCGTTTGTTTTATTTCCCGGCTTATGAATTAGTGATTGATGTGCTGCGTGATTACCGATTTTACGATATTGATCTGGCGCATCCCAATTATGCAGCCACACAATTTGTAATGGAAAAATTCACCGATTATGCATTTCGTGAACCAACGCTTGAACTCATGAAAGAAATCCGGCAGATTGTAACTGCAAAGAATCACAAACCATTTCATCCCGACTCAAAACAACATCAGCAATTTTTAAAACAACACCTGGAGAAGACGATGGCTATTGCAGAGGCCCATCCACAACTGGATCTCTCTGAGGAACTTAGCTTTTTCAAAGTGTGAATTTATCGTATAATTAATATTATGTTAAGTAAATAGATTTTTACTACCTTTGCCCCAACGAACAAGAGTGAACTAAAATCCTTTTTATTATATTGGAAAATAAAATGTATAAAAATGTATCTAATCCCAATTCTACTTGGAGTAGCATCTACTATACTTGCATTCTTTGCAAAAAACAAATGGAAGGAATCAAATTGGGCTACCAAGGCTGGATTGGTTGTCGCCGTACTTGCAGGCCTCACTCTTGCATACCTCGCATATGAAAAAGTTGTAAAAGATGATTTGATTGAAAGGGTTAACGCTGATATTGGAATTATTGAGGATTTAACAGAGGTTACTATCCCTCTAATCGCTATCGGTGATGGCAATATCGGTATGCCTATAAGCTATTTTGAACAACAATTGTTTTATAAATGGCAAGACAACAAGCTTTTAAAGGTTTATGTGAAAAATTCTAAATTATATGTCAGTGTAGTAATACATGACCATAACCAAAAGCCTATAGCCGTGATAAATCATAACGAGTGGACTGTGTTTGATAAAAATTATGAATACAATAATGATGAGTCAGGGTTCGAGCTTGTAACAAAAGGAGAACGAAAGGTTTACTTTCAGATATATCTAAAAGACGGTATCGCCCATATACTTGGAATTGTAACTAATTCAGATGGTAACGGTTTTAAGTTTGACCTAAAAAATACAGAAGCTACTGATAAAGACCATGCTAAGGAT
The DNA here is from genome assembly GCA_022841365.1 of Chitinophagaceae bacterium. Lineage (GTDB taxonomy): Bacteria > Bacteroidota > Bacteroidia > Chitinophagales > Chitinophagaceae > Lacibacter. The sequence continues at coordinate 26,931 of JALHRP010000023.1, forward strand.
GAATTGTTATTATTGGTAATGGGGAAAGAGTCTTCAATTGAATCGTACAGGCCTATAGATAAAGCTATTTTCAAGTATCCACGTAAAACTCATTTAGGAGAAAGATTAAAGTAATTACCTTTTTATTAAGTGCTATGATAGAAAGGATTGTGTAATAAATCCGAAACATACTTTGACAGAAATCATATTAAACATCATATTCTAATTTATTTATTAATGCGAATTCAATTTATAGTAAACTTTATTTTACTTGCTTTAACTAGCAAATGCCAATTAACTTCTGATTATGTAGACCAATATAGTACAACCAGTACATTTGTCATTACACAAAAAGGCAAGCAGATTCTCAAAATTGCTTCCTGCTTTTTTATACAAGTAAAATCTGTAACTTATTTAATTACCAACAATCATGTTGTCGGCGCAGAATATTATATTGCTGAATATAAACGATTCCATAAAGACTCTTTACCTCCTAAAGATTCTTTCCCTGACAATTTAGTTATACGACTATACAATAAAAATTTAGGAAAGACCTATAATGAAAGTATCAGCTTATACGACAAAAAAGGAAATCCACTTTTTTTTAAATTTTTTGATAATGAGAATAATTCTAAAACAATTTTAGATGTAATTGCAATCCCATTACTTGATATTAATAATGTAACTTTTAAACACCCGATGGCTTTAACCTCAAGTAATCTAAACCCAAGATTACCTTTATATCCGGGCTGCGAATTATTTGTTGTTGGGTTTCCGAACGAATACGGAAGTAATAATTACTACCCGATATGGAAAAAAGGAACAATTGCTAGTGAGGCTAACTTTATTGAAATTGGTCAATCTAAATTTTATATAGATGCAACTACCAGAGGTGGAATGTCTGGGTCTCCTGTTTTTTTTAGAAGTAGTTCAATGATAACAAATGGAGGTAACTATTCAGCCGGAAATTTGTTTACTTATTTAGTTGGAATTTATAGTGCTCAAAATTATGATTCTGAGTTAGGGGTCGTAACAAGAATTGAAAAAATATTTGATAAACTTAATGCTATTACAAAATAAAATGCTGCCTCTCAATAATAAACTGAATAATCGCATCCAATTCAACCCCGGCCCTGTTCATTGCATCAGCAATCTCCTCTCTGTTTACATTTGCTGCAAAACTTTTTTCTTTTAAACGTTTCTTTACGCCTTTCAGCTCCATGCCTGCATATCCTTCAGGGCGCATCAACGAATACGCATGAATCAATCCGCTTAATTCATCAAAGGCAAATAACATTTTATCCATTTTCGTTTCCGGCTCTACACCAAAATGATTGGGCCCGTGGCTGGCAATGGCACGGATGATTTCGGAATCAATATTTCTTGCTTCGAGTTCTTCAATAATTTTTTTGCAATGCAAATCGGGCCACTGATCCCAATCTGCGTCGTGCAGTAATCCCGCCATTTCCCAGCGCCATTGGCCGGCCTCTTCTAATCCTTCTTTTTCTGCAGCCCAGCATTTCATTAAATGAGCTACCTGTTTCATATGCAGTTGCAATCGTTCATTCTTCACCCAGTCATTCAGCAGTTGCATTGCATCTTCACGGCTTAAAATATTGCCTGCATTTGCAGGGTTACCAAATACAGTTCTGTTTAATACTAACGACATGTTTTTATCTTTGAATAAATGTAAAGAAAAAGGCCGTCCGTTTGGACAGCCTTTCATCTGAGATGCGAAATCTTATTGATTCAATGCATCATATTTCTTCTGGTATGCTTTTTCTTTTTCTGTGTTACCAACAAAACGATTGGCATCAGTTAACAAATAAAGCGTTGTCTTGTATTCGTTCTTTGTACGCTTATCTTTCATTTGATCTGCAGACATGGCTTCATAAATAGCAAGCGATCCTTCCAGGTATGGCAACGCTTCTTTCATCTTATCTTCCATCTTCTTCTTCAGGTCTGCTTTCTTCTGTGTATCTGCAGGAGTTGTTCCTTTTACAGTTTTCAGTTCGTCCTGGATAGCAGCTGCTTCATTAAAATATGTTTTACCCAATAATAAATGAGCATCGGGCTGCTTAGGGTCTACTGAAATACAGGTTTTTAACTGAGCAACAATTTTTTCAAAATACACCTGCTTCTGATCGGCTGGTGCTTTTTGATCCATATACAACCAGTTAAACATTTCGGCTGCATAATCGTACCTCATTTCATAATCCTTGGGTTCTTTTTCCAGCACAATTTCATATTGCTTAAATAAGTCCGGACCTACACCTTTCTTTTTGATTTTATCAAGTTCAAGTTTATCGTAGTACGTATCAGCAGGATACAACTTACGACCCAGCGCAGCATACTTCTGTGCATTTGCTTCATCTTTCTTACTGTCGTAATGATAGGTTACATAACGGTAACAAACATCAAATCCTTCACCACCAATTCCTGCATCACAGATTTTTTGAAAATAAGCAATGGCTTCGTCCATTTTTTCTACCTGCATGGCAGCTGCGCCGGCATAGTAGTACAGAATGGTATCTACTTCACTCAATGCCCATTTGTTTTTGTAAATGAAACGGCCCACCTGATCGGCCTGTTTGTAAGACTCAAGTGCACCGGCATAATTTTTATCGTTGTAAAATTTATTGCCTTCACGCTGCAATTCCAGATAATTATCAAAAACCGGATAGCTGCGGATGGCCATAAAAGCTTCGGCTTGTTTTGGATCCAGCTCCATTGATTTCTGGTATGCGTTGAACGATTGCATCCAGCCATCGGGTAAGGTTCCTTTCAGATTGGGATCTTTTGAAATTTGCGCATAAATCAATCCTTTGTAGTACCATGCCTCCCAGTTCTTTTGTTCTTTTTCGTTGGCAAGGGTAAGATCAATGGATTCTTTAGCTTTCACCCAATCTTTTTTATCGAAAAAGCCACGTACTTTTTTCATATCCTGTGCTGATGCAGCCAGGCAAAACATAACAGCAATCGCTGAGAAAAGAAATTTTTTCATTTTTCCTTTTTATTTGAGAATTAATAGTTCCGTTTACTGATTATCAGGTGTTTCAGCGGTTTCTGTTGTCCCGGATGTATCAGTTGATTCTCCGGATTCATTTATGTCTGTAATTATTTCGTCTTCTTCGTTACTGTCATCCAATCTGGTGATTGCTGCAATTTCATCTCCTTCATCTACCCTGATCAGTTTAACTCCCTGTGTTGCCCTTCCCTGCTCACTGATCTGGTTCATCTTCATACGAATGGTTACACCACTCTTACAACTGATCATGAGATCTTCTTTTTCCGTTACTTCCAGTAAACCCACCAATGCACCTGTTTTTTCTGTTACATTAATTGTTTTTACGCCTTTTCCTCCCCTGTTGGTCATACGGTATTCTTCAAATGCAGTTCGCTTGCCATATCCTTTTTCACTTACTACCAACACGGTTCTTGAAGTATCATCTTTGTTTACACAAATCATTCCAACTACTTCATCTTTTTCATCATCCACTTCAATACCTGCAACACCAATTGCACCACGACCGGTTGCTCTTACTTTCGCTTCAGGGAAACGGATAGCTCTTCCGCTTTTAACGGCCATCATAATTTCACTGTTGCCATCGGTCATCTTTGCTTCCAGCAACTGATCGCCCTCTACGATGGTAATAGCATTCACTCCGGTTGCACGACGTCTGCTAAAATCTTCTAAAAGCGTCTTTTTAATAATTCCCTTCCTGGTACAAAGAACAATGTAATGATTCTTTACAAATTCTTCATCGTCCAGATTTTTTACATCAATAATCGCTCTCACTTTATCATCCGGCGGTAATTGCATGAGGTTTTGAATTGCACGGCCCTTGCTTGTTTTATCGCCTTCGGGAATTTCATAACTCTTCAGCCAGTAACATCTGCCCTTTTCTGTAAAGAATAATAAGGTATGATGGGTAGATGCAACAAAGAGATGTTCTACATAATCTTCTTCTCTTGTTTTACTGCCAATAGCTCCTCTGCCTCCACGACGCTGCTGACGGTATTCTGATGCTGATGTACGTTTAATATAACCATGATGTGAAATGGTTATCACTACATCTTCTTCTTTGATGAGGTCTTCAATCCGCACTTCATCATCCAGATAAGTAATCTCTGTTTTACGCTCATCACCAAATCTTGCTTTGATTTCAAGCAGTTCGGTTTTAATGAGTTCAAAACGCATGTGCTCATTGCTGAGTAATTCATTTAAGTGCGCAATCAGTTTCATCAACTCATCATACTCATGCTTAATCTTATCTCTTTCCATTCCGGTTAAGCGTTGTAAACGCAGTTCCAGTATGGCTTTTGCCTGAATTTCATCTAATCCCCAACCAGCATTGATCAGATTTTCTTTTGCCAGATCAGGTGTTGCGGAGTTCCTGATCAATTTAATCACTTCATCCAGATGATCTAATGCGATGAGATAACCCTGTAAGATATGTGCACGTTCTTCAGCTTTTCTCAGTTCATATTTTGTACGGCGAACAACCACTTCATGCCGAAACTCAACAAACTCAGCAATTAGATCTTTGAGGTTTAATGTTTTTGGGCGTCCTTTTACAAGTGCAACGTTGTTGATACCGTAAGAGGTCTGTAACTCGGTAAACTTATAAAGCTGGTTAACGATCACATTGGCAACTGCATCACGTTTGAGGTCAATTACAATTCTCGTTCCTTCTTTCTGGTTACTTTCATTGTTCACATGAACAATACCTTCAATCTGCTTATTGTTAACTAACTGACCAATTTTATCTGTTAATGCATCACGGTTTACCTGGTAAGGAACTTCCGTAATAATAATCTGCTCTCTTCCGCTTGTTTTTGTTTCGATGTTTAGCTTACCACGCAACACTACCCTGCCTCTTCCGAAATGATAGCCGGCCTTGATGCCTTCCATTCCGTAAATAGTTCCTGCTGTCGGAAAGTCAGGAGCTTTTACAAACTTCATCAACTCATCAATGGTAATCTCTTTGTTGTCAATGTAAGCAACACAACCATCAATCGCTTCACTCAGGTTATGCGGCATCATGTTGGTGGCCATACCTACGGCAATACCACTGGATCCGTTTACTAATAAAAGCGGAATACGTGCAGGTAAAACAGATGGTTCTTTTTCTGATTCATCGAAGTTGGGCTGAAAGTCAACAGTCTCTTTGTCAATATCTTCCATCATACTTTCGGTAAGGCGTTCCATACGCACCTCTGTGTAACGCATGGCAGCCGGTCCGTCACCATCCTGGTTACCAAAGTTTCCCTGACCATCAACCAACGTATAACGCATGCTCCATTCCTGGGCCATACGCACCATGGCATCGTACACAGAACCATCACCATGCGGGTGATACTTACCCAGCACCTCACCCACCACTCTGGCACTTTTCTTATACGATTTATTGTATTGCAAACCCAGCTCATTCATGGCGTACAGAATACGACGGTGAACGGGTTTTAATCCATCTCTGATATCGGGCAAAGCACGGCCAACGATCACCGACATTGAATAATCAATGTATGCGGTTTTCATTTGCTCTTCAATATTCACGGGTATAATTCGTCCGTTATTGTCCTGACTGTTGTCCATTATATTTTCAATTTGATCCATAGCTTAAATTAGGCTGCCAAAGATACCAAAAACCAAGGGTACAGAAACAGAAAAACAGCCTTTATTTTGGCTGTTTTTCAACAAATTAATTGCATTTGTGGATAAGAAAAAAAGCAGGCTTGTATGGCTCCTATTTCATCAAAAAACATTGGTAGGACAACCCAGATTTGACCTTCGTTTCCCCCCTCTTCCCGAAGCTTTGCCGCCATTCATTTTTTCACCACCTGTTAAGCGGTAAGTAAGCGTTACTCCAAGAAAGTAATAGTTGTCTTTAAATTGTGAACCGCCTCTTTTTTCCAGATCAACCGGATAAGGATCTGTTGCATGATCGGGCAGTTCAGGAGTGCGGTAAGCCATTTGAACGGCTCTTGGTCCACGGGCCAGTAACAGGGCATTCTGATCAACATAAGAACGGCTCACATCATCCATATAATCGGTAAATGTTTTCCGATAACCGAATTCAGCTCCAACATCTATTCTGTCGGTTAATACCATCCGTACACCCAAGCCAACCGGTACTGCAAACTGAAAAAGACTGTACGGTTTTCGATCAGGATATCCTGCCAGCCCCTGCCCCTCTGTTGATAATGGTTTTAAAAAAACTTTGTTGCCTGCAGCATCATATGCATATGGATTGTGACGAAACCCTGCTGCCGCTCCAAAAATATAGGGCGAAAAAATCCTGTCGTCCATACCAAGAAAATGATACTCTGCCCCTGCCTGCAGTTCCCAGATATTGGTTGCAAAACTCAGGTTACGTAAACGGTTGAGCGGATTTGCCTGAAAGCGATCTTCAGCTCTTACCGTACCATAATGCAATCCTCCCCGCAAAATGATTTTAGGATTGATATCATAACTCACCCATGCACCCAAAGCGTAACGGGCCTGTTGGAAAGTGATGGTCCTTGCCTGCAGATCTCCATTGTAGTTGGCCATACCGCCAAAGAGGTTGATACGCAGATCCTGTGCAGCAAGTTGAAAAAAGGTGATAAGACTGAGAAGTAAGAATACCGGTTTCTTAAGCATGATGATTCATTTACAAAAATAAAGCCAGTCTTACATGGGGATACTGCAAATGTAACAGTGTTTATTGAAAAAGGTAGAAGGCAGGAAAACAGCTTCTCTCTGCCTTTACAGTTTCAACAAAGTCATTAAAAATCTTTAACCTTGCCACATACAACAGATGAACTATGACTCCAAATAACGGACAATATTATCCCTCCTACCTGCAACTGGAAAAAATTCTCGACAGTCAGCATCCGCTGAGCTTTGAAACAGGACAATCGCCTGCTCATGATGAAATGCTTTTTATCATCATTCATCAGTCTTATGAATTATGGTTTAAACAAATTCTGTTTGAACTGGAGTTTGTAAAGAAAGTATTCAGCAAAGAAAAAGTAGATGATAACAGTGAAGACCTGAACTTATGCAGGCACCGGTTAAAACGTGTCACCAAAATTCTTGAACTGCTAAATCAACAGGTAACGGTGCTGGATACGATGACTCCCCTTGATTTTCTTGAGTTCAGAAATCTTCTTACTCCTGCTTCCGGTTTTCAGAGCAAACAGTTTCGTTTAATTGAGGCAACACTTGGATTGAAAATGGAAAAGCGTCATCAGCATGATTATTATAAACGCACCAACGAAGGTGGTTTTGCTCAGACTGATTTTAATGAAATTAATTCGGTTGAAACTTCCTCTACCATACTTCAACTGGTGAATCAATGGCTGGAGCGCATGCCTTTTTTTGATGAAAAATTCTGGAAAGGTTATACCGCTTTATATCCATCAACACAAATCCATCCGTTCTGGAACGATTATCGTTCCATTTATCAAAACAGTTTAACAGAGAGAGAACAACAGAAACTTGCAGCGTTTGATGAACAGTTTCTTGGAGTTGTTGGTGGAGACAGCAACAACGGCAACGCAACCTTTAGTGATGCTGCTATGCGCAGCGCCTTGTTTATTATGTTGTACAGAGACTTCCCTGTGTTCCAAACATCGTTTCAAATACTCGATACGTTAATTGAAATTGATCATTGGCTGGCTGGCTGGCGACACAAACATTATGTGATGGTGAGGCGAATGATTGGCATGCGTGTGGGAACGGGTAACACCAGCGGTGCAGGTTATTTAGAAGGTGCCGTACAACAGCACTATATTTTTAAAGACCTTGCTGCACTTTCTACTTACTTAATTGAACGGAGAAAAATGCCGCTGTTGCCAGATGAGTTGATTAAGGCATTGGGCTTTTTGAGTTAAGCAGAATTGCTTAACAGCTCTTTTAATGAACTGAATCATGCATATCATGGCTAAAGCCTTTGGTACTGAAGTTCCATAACCCCGGTCTTAAGGCCGGGGTTATGGTACCCTCTCTACAAGGGCTTTAGCCCAAATGAATATGTAAACAAAAAATTACCGTACATCTTACTAAAATAATTCTTCAACAAAAAAGCTTCCTGCATTGTTAACTGAACAATGCAGGAAGTAATCAATATCGTTTGGTTTAAAAAAGATCTGAGACTGACAGACCATGCCCCATTGGCCAATGCAATACAAAATGGCCTGCCCGTTTTACTTCTTCATTTTTTTGAACCCGGCCTTATGTCTGCTCCCGACAGTGATGAACGACATTGGCGTTTTATTTATGAATCGGTTGAAGAAATAAAAACAAAACTACATCTACATCAAATTCATTTCTATTCACTGCACAGCGAAGTATTACCTGTTCTTCAACAGTTAACAACGCACTTTACAATTCATACTATTTTTTCTTACGTAGAAACCGGCAATGCTATCAGCTATCAACGGGATAAAAATATTGCAGCTTTCTGTAAACAACATCAAATACACTGGAAAGAGTATCCCACCAATGGCATCATCCGTGGTTTAACCAACAGAAAAGACTGGAGTAAACGCTGGGCAGAAACCATGACATCAGCTGAAGACATTGTTTCGCTTTCTGCTATTCAATCTGTAATTCTTCCGGAAACATTCATTGAATTGCATTCCGGCCATTCATTACCAGAAACAATCAGTACAAAAAATCCACTGTTTCAACCCGGCGGCGAAACTGCAGCATGGCGCTACCTGTACTCTTTTTTAAATGAACGATGTACCACTTACAGCAAGCATATTTCAAAGCCGGAAGAAAGCAGAAAAAGCTGCAGCCGCATCTCGCCCTATTTAACTTACGGCAACATCAGCATGAAACAACTGTATCAGGCAACATTGAAAGCAGCAACTGAAACAACCAACAAACGACCACTTCATTTTTTTACCGCTCGTCTGCATTGGCATTGTCATTTTATTCAAAAATTTGAAAGTGAATGCCGCATGGAATTTGAAAACCTGAACAAAGGGTTTGATACTATTCGTACAGAAATCAATGAAGAACTTGTAACTGCATGGAAACAAGGATTAACAGGCGTACCCTTGATTGATGCCTGTATGCGTTGCGTTACGCAAACAGGTTATCTCAATTTTCGTATGCGCAGCATGCTCACATCTTTTCTTACACATCATTTGTGGCAACCTTGGCAAGCAGGAGCCGCCCATTTAGCCAAACAGTTTTTAGATTATGAGCCGGGAATTCATTATCCGCAGTTTCAAATGCAGGCAGGAACCATGGGTGTTAATACGATTCGCATTTATAATCCGGTGAAACAGGGGAAAGATCATGACCCCCAAGGATACTTTATTAAAAAGTGGATACCTGAATTGCAACAGGTACCTGCTGCATTTATACATGAACCCTGGTTGATGAGCAGCATGGAGCAACAATTACATCAAATACAGTTAGGTATTGACTATCCGCTGCCAGTGATCAATGTGCAGGAAGCAGCAGCCTATGCACGGAAGCATTTATGGGCAACAAAAAAATCAACTCCTGTGCGTGTTGAAAATGTGAGAGTACTTGAAGTGCATACAAAACGGAGATGAGATTTTTCTACTTACCGGCAGTTGATTACTTACTGCATTCTAAATTGTAGTAGTTCACCATGTCCTCTATTTCCTTCATGCGAAAATCTTTTGATTGAATTTTTTCGACTAGAGCGGGGCAATCAGAAAAATAATCCATCATTTGTTTTTTCATACCAAATCCCGAAGGCAGAACTAATGCGCCGTTTTCTTTTTGCAGTATAGAAGAAACTTCTATGTATGGGGCACTTCCCATTCCAACTCCAACACTCGGTCTTGAAGCTGTGAAATAGTATTTAAACAATTTCACCAGCCCGTTGATTTCCAGTTTAAGAAAAATATTTATTGAAGACGAAAAGAGGTTACCCAAAGCCAGTGAATTTAACCTCGATAACATCCTGATGGTTTGGCCATTGAAATTGAATTGAATTTCATCTGCATCATCTGCTTTCAGTTTTTTCCGTTTACCTGCTGCATCATAGTAATCAATCTTGTGTTGTATTTTTTCATACAACGGTTCATCTGACAGTAAACCTACCGGCACTCTAAACATTACTTTGATGCTGTCTCTCCCTTTGATGATAATACCGTCAAGATTTTTTGCAGCAGCATGTAATACAAACAAAAGAAAGATGAGGTTTAGCAACAATCTTTTTACCATACACTTCAGAATGTTTTTACTTAGGCAATATGACTAAAGTCAATGACTAAAAGGAATACTTTAATAACTGTACACTAAATAGCCCCAGGGTGCTAAAGAAAACGATTGCCCATCATTAAGAATTTCGGGTTTCCCATTAAACAAATTCTCCGGCAAGCCTTTAATTTCTGCCTTTAAAGTAGTTGTTTGTGGTTTATTTGAAAGATTTAAAATCACTAAAACTTTTCTATTGTCTTTTTCTCTGATAAAGGCAAAAATTGCATCATCATTTGAAGACAGAATTTTTTTATAAGATGCGTCTACTGCCAAAGCAGGATTTTGCTTTCTTAAAAGCAATAAGTTTTTATAAAAGAATTCACGTTCGTATTTACTAAACGCTATCGTGTCTTTATAAAAAAATGAAATGGAATCGAGGAATGGTTCTTCCTGTCCGCTATAGATTAAAGGCAATGTATTTTTCCATGTTTGTGATAACACGGCAAACGGTGCATGCACTTCGCCCGGCATGGTTTCATAGTCGGCTTTGTTCCAGCTGTTTTCATCATGGTTACTGGTGAAATACATTTTAATATAGTTGGGCGGATAAGTTTCTTCTAAATGACGGATCACCGTATCCAGCACCTTTGCACTTGCCTCGCCTTTGGCCACTTTTTTCATTTTAGCAAAACCATCCCAGCCATAGCTTGCATGAAAGCCTGCATCATGTAGCCAGGCTACATCGCCTTCTGCCAACATAAAAATATCGGGTTTTACATTTTTCAGTTCTGTTATACAACGCTGCCAGAAACTGCGTGGCACTTCTGCAGCTACATCACAACGGAAACCATCAATCTTGGTTTCTGTTACCCAGAATTTCATGGCATTGATCATACTGTCGTGCAATAATGGATTCCAGTAGTTGAGATCTCTGGTATCACTCCAGTCAAATGCAAAAGCAAATTGGCCGTCTTTATTTTTGAGAAAAAAATCAGGATTGCGCTGCATCCAGCGGTTATCAGCACCGGTATGGTTGGCTACCCAATCAGTAATCACCTTCATACCCAAACCGTGTGCTTTTTCAACCAACGCTTTCCAGTCTTCCATGGTTCCAAACTCCGGATTCACCGCTGTATAATCGGCTACAGCATAGTAACTGCCTAACTCACCTTTGCGATCAACTTTGCTGATGGGTGTAATGGGCATAAACCAGAGAATCTCCACGCCCATTTCTTTCAGCCTCGGCAATGATTCGCCAAATGCTTTAAATGTACCCTCTGCAGAATACTGTCTTACGTTCACCTCATAAATATTTGATTGTTTTACGTAATCAGGAAAAGAGGAAACAGTTGTTGTTGTTGATTCTTTTTCAGGCATCAGCTTACAGGAACTGAACAACATACAAAAAGCAATGGCAGATAGTATAAATTGTCTGGTGATCATAATCAAAAATTTAAAAATGGAAATTATTGACTTTTTCCGGTTCAGACATTAAATTTTCCGATTGAAACAAAAAGTTTTCCCGTCCGGAGGTGAAATGAATTAACTTAAAGAACCTAAACTGCATTTATGAAACGAATTTTACTTGTTTGCTTCAGTGCTCTTTTCCTATTTACTTCTGCAATAGCAGCTACCATCAACATTAATATCGTTGGTTTTTCTTACAACCCGAATGATGTAACCGTAAATGTGGGAGATGTGATTATCATTCAGGCAGAACCTTTTCATCCGCTTGTACAGGTTACTCAGGCCACCTGGAATGCAAATGGCAATACGCCCATGCCCGGCGGTTTTAATGAAACCTCCACCTATACTTTTACAGTTGATGCTGCTATGGCGGGTACTTCCATTTTTTATGTTTGCGGTAACCATGTACTCAGTGGTATGAAAGGCCGTATTAATGTAAACGTTGTTGCAGGAATTTCTGAAAACAGACTTCGTGAATTTATTTTTACAGTGTATCCAAATCCTGTTGTTGCTGATGCCTGGTTGAATATAAGTGTAAAGAAAGCCGGGCGCATACAGATGACAATGTATGATATGCAGGGAAGGATTGTTAAGCAGTTTGTTGATATGAATGTACAGCCGGGAGAATTTACTCTTCCGTTTAAAACCGCCACATTGCAAAGAGGTACTTATATTTTACAAATGCGAACTACGCAGGGAATGATTCAAAAACAGATCTTCTTGCAGTAATTACATCACTTCTTTCAGTTTCTCCACGAGTACATCCGCTTCTTCTTTTGTGTTGTACTTGCTGAACGAAAACCGCACAGGTATTTGATTGGGGTTGCTGTTAATTGCACGGATTACATGTGAGCCCTGTTGTGCGCCGCTGGTACAGGCACTTCCACCAGATGCACAAATTCCCTGCATATCCAGATTAAACAAGAGCATTTCTGTTTTTTCGGATTTGGGAAAGCTTACATTCAAGACGGTGTAATTGCTAAAGCCCATTGGATCACCATTAAAGCTGAGACCTTTTATATTTTTTTTGAGCTGTTCAATTAAATAGTACTTGAGTGCTTTGATGGAATTACTTTCCTCTTCATATTTTTCTGTTGCCAGTTCCAATGCTTTGGCAAACCCAACAATGCCATACACATTTTCTGTTCCTGCACGCATGTTACGCTCCTGTCCGCCGCCATGGATATATGGTTTGATGTGTACATTTTCGTTGATGTACAAGAGTCCGGCGCCTTTTGGTCCGTGGAATTTATGAGCTGATCCGGTAATAAAATGCACAGGAGTATTGCGAAGATCAAATGGAAAATGCCCCACTGTTTGCACTGTGTCTGAATGAAAAATGGCACTGTACATTTTACAGAGATTGCCAACGGCAAAGAGATCGGTAATATTTCCAATTTCATTGTTAGCGTGCATCAACGTGACCAGTGTTTTCTCCGGAGCAGCAGCAAGCAATTCTTCCAGATGCTGCAGATCAATATGTCCGTTGGGCAATACCTGTACATAACTTACTCTGGCTTCGTCTCTGTTGTTGAGATATTCAACTGTATGCAATGTTGCATGATGTTCAATGGGCGATGTAATGATATGTTTACATCCCAGATCACGAACCGATGCGGTGATGGCTGTATTAGAACTTTCTGTACCGCCGCTGGTAAAGAAAATTTCTGCAGGATGTGCATTGAGAATTTTTGCTACCGTTTTACGTGCATTTTCAATGGCAAGCCGGGTTTCTCTTCCGTAAGAATAAATGGAGGATGGGTTGCCGAAATTATTTTGTAAATAAGGAAGCATGGCATCCAATACCTGTGGATCAATGGCAGTAGTAGCGGCGTTGTCGAAATATATGCGGTTCATATCCTGAAAATGAGCTGCAAAGATAAGGAGTTGTTGAAGATGGTAACCCTTGACTTACTTTGCCGCAGAGAAAGGAGAAGCAGAGGTTGCGCAGAGAATCTCTGCGTTTTTCTCCTTACCTCTTGTTCTCTGCGGCAAAAAGTATTGAAGCAAGGCTTTAAGTATAAAGAGTATGTTGCAGCTTACATCAAACTTTTAATTGTATTCATTACTTCCGTTGCCAATGCATCAGCTTTTTCAATGGTTGATGCTTCAGAATAAACACGGATGATGGGCTCCGTATTGCTGCTGCGCAAATGCACCCAGCTTTTATCAAACTCAATTTTTACACCATCAACTGTATTCACCGGCTGTGCTGCATATTTTATTTTCACCTGCTCCAGTATCGCTTTTACATCCGTTCCTTTGGGCAGATCAATTTTTTGCTTGCTCATAAAATAATCAGGATAAGTTTTACGCAGCTCTGCAGTTGTTTTACCGGATTGTGCAAGATGAGTTAAGAACAAAGCAATCCCAATCAATGCATCTCTTCCGTAATGCAGTTGCGGATCAATGATACCGCCGTTGCCTTCACCACCAATCACTGCATTCACTTCTTTCATCATCTTCACTACATTCACCTCTCCTACTGCACTGGCAAAATATGCAGCACCATGTTTCTCTGTTACATCTCTCAATGCTCTTGTTGAAGAGAGATTAGAAACCGTGTTTCCTTTTTTATGTGTAAGAATATAATCTGCAACAGCAACCAATGTATACTCTTCGCCAAACAAACTGCCATCGTTGCTTACAAAACATAAACGATCCACATCCGGATCAACAGCAATACCCAGATCTGCTTTTTGATTGATGACTGCATTACAAAGTTCAACCAGATTTTCTGCCAATGGCTCAGGGTTGTGTGCAAAGTTGCCGTGCATGTCAGCATTCAACACTGTTATATCTGTTACGCCTAACGCTTCCAATAAAGCCGGTACAGCTTCGGCACCTGAACTGTTAATTGCATCAACCACCACTTTGAATTTCTTTTCAGCAATCAGTTGTTTATTCACCAACGGATGAACCAGAATGGCATCAATATGTGTTTGCAGCAACGTATCATCAAACGAATAAGTACCGAGTTCATCTACTCCTGCAAAATCAAATGCTTCTTTATCTGCTATTGCCAGCATTTGTTCACCCAGTTCTGCACTGATGAATTCTCCTTTTTCATTCAACAGTTTTAATGCATTCCATTGTTTGGGGTTGTGCGATGCGGTTAAAATAATTCCACCATCTGCTCCTTCAAACTTCACGGCCATTTCAACGGTGGGTGTTGTGCTTAAGCCAAGATCCACTACATGCAAACCAAGACCTGTTAACGTATTCACCACTAAGCTGCGAACCATTTCACCACTCATTCGGCCATCTCTGCCCACAATTACTTTTTTGCCTTTACCGAGTATGGTTCCGTATGCTGCTGTAAATTTTACAATATCAACAGGAGTTAAATTATCGCCTGGCTTACCGCCAATAGTACCCCGAATACCAGAGATTGATTTCATTAAAGCCATGACCGATTGAAGATTTTAGTTTTGCGAATGCAGATTTATCTGCGTTGCGAAGTTAATGGTTGTTGTGTTGATGTAAACTATTTGGTGCAACCGTATGCATAAGGGTAACTTTATCTTGCTCCCGAACATTTCGACTACGCTCAATGTTCTTTCCCGTGGTTCGACTTCGCTCACCACTCGACTTCGCTCATCACTTCAATTCACCACTCACTACTAACGACTCACAACTCACATCATCATTTTATAAATCATTTCTTTGAGCAGTGATGCATCTTCTGTACCAACATCACCCACACCAACACTCCGCAGGTTGTAATGATGCATTAAAAGTAAAGCGGATTGAACCCCTTCAAAACCATAAACAGAAGCTGTTGCTTTATAATCTTTCATAAACCAGGCATTGATGCCGGTTTGTGCAGCAACGGCTTTATCATCGCCCTGTGCACCAAAGAGCATAAACACTTTGGAAAAATAACTGTAAAGGGAAGGCAGCACCAATTGAATAGGTGCAGCTTTCGGATTGCTTTCAAAATACTGTACAATCTGCAATGCTTTTACCAGATTCTTTTTACCTACGGCATTCTGCAGTTCAAACACGTTGTATTCTTTGCTGATACCGACAAAGTTTTCAATATCATCTTCTGTAATATTTTTTCGATTGCCCAGATTTAAAATCACTTTGTCCACTTCGTTGGCAATACGGCTCAGATCGTTCCCAATATGATCTACCAATAAATGAATTGCTTTTTGTGTGGGCTGATAACCTTTGTCTTCTATTAATTGCTGTGTCCATGCAGGGAGTTCATTGTCGTACATTTTTTTTGTACTGAGCACCTCTCCTTTTTCTTTTAACAGCTTTGCCAGTTTACTCCGGCCATCTACTTTTTTTTCTTTGTGCGCCACAACGAATATGGTTGATGGCAGTGGCTTATCAATATATGCTTCCAGTTTATCGAGGTCTTTCATTTGCTGCGCTTCTTTTAAAATCACCACCTGTTTGTCGCCAAACATGGGGTAACGCATACAGGCATTTACCACATCGGCCCACACAGCATCTTTTCCGTAAAATACAGAAAGGTTAAACCCTGTTTCTGCTTCGCTGAGGATCGTATGTTCAGCAGCATCAACCAACTGATCAATATAAAAATCTTCTTCCCCTTCAAACCAATAAACGGGTTTGAATTTATTTTTCTTCCAGTCGTTTAAAATTTTTTCAGTACTCATGTTGTATGTAAAGATATGCCATACCTGATGGCAACGTATTCAGGTATGGCATACCACTAATCTGCAATAAAAATATTTTCGGATGGCAGCAAAGGTAAATGCTGAAAGCGTAAAAAAATCTGAGCAACTGCAATCACATCTTTCTGACAATAATCAACAATCCGCTGCAGATTTTTTTCTTTGTAATACACTTCTTTTACTTTGCTTCCGTCAATATCATCCTTTGACGTATCAACGCCCAGACAGGCGGCCAGTAATTTAAGCGAAGTATAGTTTTTATAATCTCCAAACTTCCATAACTGCATGGTATCAATCAAATTGGTTTCCCATGGCTTTTTGCCACTAAACTGCATACAGGAAGGTAATGGCAACTGATGCACCAGCATTCGTCGGCTGATATAGGGAATGTCAAACTCTTTAATATTATGACCTGCAAAATGATATTCAGGTACCGACTTATGAAAATGTTCCAGCTTTTCTGCAAAAGCAGCTAACAATTGTTTCTCGTCCTGATGGGCATATGATTTTATTCTGAAACACAATCTGCCTCCCTTATCATGATAGAAAAAGCCTGTGCTGATGCAAATAATTTTACCAAACTCAGCTTGAATTCCGGCCCTTTGTTCATACATTTCAGAGGCGGAAAAATTTTCTGGCATGGTTTTGGAAATTTTGTCTGCCCAGAGAACATTCCATGGTTCCGGGAGCTCTTCAAACGATGGATATTGCGGTACAGTTTCAATGTCGAGTACCAACAGATGTTCGGGTTTGTAAAATTGCCGGTCGGCCATGAACTAAAAATAAAAATTTAAAATTTAAAAACAAACGTTATGTCTTATTCAAATTATCCTTCCGCAACTCCACAGGATACTCCTCCTGCAGGTCAAAAGAACAACAACCGTGGATTAATCTATGGTTTGTTAATCGCAGCATTACTTGGCACATGGGGATACATCATCTGGGACAAGTCGAAAACCAAAGAAGCTACTACGTTATTGCAGTCTCAACTGAGCACCAGCGACAGCAGCAAAACAGCCATTCAAACAGAGTACAATGCTGCTCTGCAACGTTTGGATGAATTAACAACGATGAACTCCAGTATGGACAGTCTGGTAAAGACAAAAAATTCTGAAGTATCAAATTTGAAGTCACGTATTCAAACGTTACTGAACAAGCAGAATAAAACTGCTGCTGATCTGGCAGAAGCCAAGCGTTTAATCAACGAATTAAACGGAAAGATTACCGGCTATGTAACAGAAATTGAAACGTTGAAAGGTGAAAACCTGCAACTGAGAACAGAGAAGCAGGAAATTACAACACAGAAAGAAGCTTTACAGGTGCAGTACGATCAAACAACAGTAGAAAAGAAAGCAGTTGAAGAAAAGCTGGATGTAGCATCTACTTTAAATGCATCAAACATTAATATTGTTACAATTGACGAACGCCGTAACGGTAAAGAGAAAGAAAAAGATGTTGCAAAGCGTGTAGACAAAATCCGTTTAAACTTTACAGTATACAATCGTGTAGGTGAAGAAGGAACAAAAGATGTGTATGTTGTTATTACAGATCCTACCGGTCAGGTAGTAAGTAACGAAGCATTGGGCAGCGGCCGTTTTACAACAAGAGAAGAAGGTGAAAGAGTGTTTACAAAAATGAGCAGCGTTACATTCTCTGCAGGTAAAAGTGTTCCTGTATCAATTGAGTGGAAGCCGGGTGCAAAATTTGTAGAAGGTGCCTACAAAGTAGAAGTATATAACAACGGATTTAAAATTGGCGAAGGTTCTAAAAACTTACGTAAAGGCGGCTTATTCAGTTAAGCATACAGTTGATGGGTTTACAATTGAAAGCGGCGGAATTATCTGCCGCTTTCTTTTTTTTTAGAACAATGCTCTTACAGATGCTCTTCCTGTATGAATGGCTTTTGTTTCACCTGGCTTTCTGCCCTCATACTGAAAATTTATTTCCATGTTATTGGATAACCGTTTGGTGAAATCAAGATTCCAGATAAAATTTTTACCGGGCAATAATGCATCCAGCATAATAAAGGCAACAGTTGTATTGGTTGCACCTGTAAAACTAATATTGCTGAATTGGAATTTTCCGTTAATGGTACTGCTTGATAACACATTGTACCGGAGTTCTGTTATGATCGAATGAATCTTTGCCCGCTCTTTTGCTCCTTCCTGATTGTTTTTTTCTTCGTACTTGTAATTTAATGAGAAGCGATATTTTGTTCCATCCTGATAACTGAGCGATGGCTCTGTAAGCCACTGCGCAAGATTATAATTCCTGTTACCGAATTTAGGTGTTGCCAGTTTGTTGTTGGTTGATTTATACGTGATCACCGATGCAAATCGCTTGGATAAATTCCAGCGCACTCTGGTAGAAAAATCGCTGAGCGTTCTTGTTTCCAATCCATAGGTTAAGATGGAACGGTTATTACTGAGAATATGTGTAAAATCAATTCCCCACACACTGCTTGTACGGTTAAAAAAGAATGTATTGGTGATGATGGAGTTCAGTGAAATAAGACTTGTATCTGCTGCCGGTTTTGAAAACGGATTTAAGCTGATATTTTTTTGCGAAATTTCTTTTTTAAAGATCTGCATACCGGATTGTGCAGAGATTCTTGTCAAAAACTTTTTAAATCCTTTGGCTTTATTGATGTCAATCAACGCTCTTGGATTTAAATTTAAACTGTAATTAAACTGATTATAGTTTGCACGGATAAAATCAAGTGTTGGCGTAAACACACGGATATATCTGGCCTGATCCTGATACAAGGCAGTTTCAAATTCATTGAGCTGCGGAATACCATCAGCATTATAATCGTTCCATGTAAACTCACCCTGTCCTGCAGGAACTTCTAAAAACGAATAATCTCTGCGCTGTTCCTGTCCGCTGCCGGCTTCATACAACAGATTACCGGTAACCATTCCTTTCCATTCATTAATAAAATATTCTGCACGGCCAAGGACTGTACGCTCTGCTTTTTGTCCGGTTAACTGCTGATTAAATACTTTCAGTTCACGGATGGTAGCATTGAGCCTGAACTGATGACGTTCACTGCTCATCAGTTCAACATAGGCATTGTAGTTATAACTGCGATCAACCTGTTCGGTTTGTTTACCTACAGGTAATTTATCCCGCCTTGTAAAAAAGTTAGCACCCCATTTATTAGCCGCTTCTTTTGAACGCAGATAAAACGTCCAGGTATTCCATACAAAACTGAGTGCAGTAAGTGAATCGGTTCTGCGGTTTCTGATTTCGCTGTGTTCAAGATAGTACTGCCCTCCTATTTCTATTTGATCCAGTTGATCAAAACGTTTCTTTAAATCCAATTTAGGCCGAAGAAAAAAACCTTTGTTACTGCCGCTGTCTGTACCGGAATAATTCATACTGCCCAACCAGCTCCAGCCTTTTTTTGTAAACGTATGCTGCAGAGCATGTCTTACTCCTTTAAATAACAGACCCCGCTGATAACTTTCAATTCCATAGTTGAATGTGTGTTCTTTTGCACGCATCAGTTCAACTCCTGCATTGATGATCTGTTCTTTTTCCTGTTGCAGAAAAACAGGCAAGCCCCACTCCCTTGTAAACTCCACCGGACGTAACCGTTCCAGTGCACGGAAGCGATCCTGCACCAGTTCATACGATCCTGTTATTTTATAACTCAAAGGCTTTGTAGTATTTCCTTTAAAGCGGTTGTTGTACTGCATGGCAATTCTTCCTGCTGCTCCCTGATCATTTGTTTTATCTTTTCTTGCCAATGTGTTGATGTCAAAGCGGCTGACTGCCAACTCTGTTTTTACCAGAAAATGTTTATTCACCTGGTAATCGGCTCCAACGGTTATCATTTGTTGTGTGCGTGGTGCAACTAAGCGAACAGCCGGTACAAATCTTCCTTTACGTATTCCATTTTCCGGAGCAATCCATTTAAAGGTTCGTCCGTTTGCTCCGCTGATATCTTGTACATAATCACCGTTTCCTTCGCCCACATCAACAAACGATGCACTGTACACATCGGGCTGCTGAACGGTGGTATAAACCAGCACTGAATCATAGATGATGCTGTTTACAACAGAATCAACGAGACGATACACAATCCGATTAGCTGCAAACGTATCTTTTATAGTAGATGGATATAAGGCCGTTTCAATACGATCGCCTGCATCAAACAAAAACTGTTTCTGTTCTGTACTCAACACCTGGTTAACAGATGTATTTTTTGAATCGGAATTAGAAAACGCATTGACTCTGAATGTAACTTTATCATTTACTTTTAATTCATTGCCAATAATGACCTGTGAGTTCAAAAAGTTTCTGTCCGCATATTCAAACTCCACCTGTATACGCCGGTCTTTGGTAATCAGTCGCCTTGGTGTAAAGGTTACTTCTGCAGTATTGTAATTAATTACATAGTCCTGATCTTCTCCACGCTGCATCAACTCGCCATCAATAAACACCCGTTCGGTACCTGCCAGTACAATAAAAAACAATTCACCATTTGGCCCCTGTAAACGGTATGGTCCCTGGTTTCCTTCTAATCCCTGAACTACGTACCGGTTAAACTTTCCTTTGGCAATAGCACCTGTTACAAGCGAAGTATTTTTTCCGTTTTTAAATACAGCGGTTTCGTTTTGAAACGAGATCCCTTGTAAACGTTTATAAAAACTGAGAAAGTAAGCATCGTTCCGTCTTACATCAATATCGCCGAGATTTAATTGCCATCCTTTTTTCTTTAGTTGAATAAACACACGGTCAAATTCATTTAACTGCTGGGTATTACCTTCGGCCTGTACAGGAATATTGTTATCCGTTAATGCAGCAGACAGCATCATACTGTCGCCAATCATTCCATTGATCTGCAGATTCAGTACACCGTTTACAACAGCATCCTGATTATTACCAAACGAAATACCACGCCCAAAGCTTCCGTTATAATTTACATTCCCAAAATCGAACATGTTTTTTCCAAAACCTGTTTCGTTATCAATAGTGAGAGGTGTGGTGATGAAATTATTTTTGATGTCATCATACTTCATCCGCTGGGCCTGCGCATTCAACTTATATGGAAACACACGGTATGTAACCGACACAGAATCCATCGCCGGTGCATTGATCCAGAAGAGTTGTGCATTGATTTCATCAATTCTGTAATCTGTCTTTGTTAAACCGGCAATAAATACAGAGTTGGGCACAAGGCTCAATGAATCAATCTTAACCGGACTTGTTTTTGTACTGATCTTTTTGGTGCGGAGATTCGACAACGGGTTTAACTGCTGTGCAGTTGCAAGCAGTGAGGAAAGCAGTAAAGCCGTAAAAAAGAAGAGTTTTCTGATAAGTCAGTGGTTTTCAGGATAAGAATGTGTAAAAGTAGAATTTATTGTGCAACAAGCAGGAATATCGGTATCTGTTCACCTGAAAGCTGACTGTATACACTCCTCTTTCTAGGATAAAAAGAAAAGACCTCCTAAGGAAGTCTTTTCTTTTTATAACGTTTCTCGATCAATCAGCTTTCAGGTGAGCAGACAACTATTTGCTGGCTGTTAAAGTCGCCACCGCATAATCTGCATTCAGTCGTGCAATATTGGTAATAGAAATTTCTTTCGGACAAACTGCTTCGCATGCACCCGTGTTGGTACAGGCGCCAAATCCTTCTTTATCCATTTGAGCAACCATGTTAATCACCCTTGTTTTCTTTTCGGGTTCACCTTGTGGCAATTGATTCAGGTGCGCCGCTTTTGCACTTACAAATAACATGGCCGATGAATTTTTACATGCAGCCACACATGCACCGCAACCAATACAGGCTGCAGCTGCAAAAGCCGCATCTGCTTTTGCTTTATCAACAGGTAAAGCATTAGCATCTACTGCATTGCCAGTATTTACGCTGATGTATCCTCCTGCCTGTATAATACGGTCAAACGCAGAACGGTCTACCATTAAATCTTTTACTACCGGAAATGCATTGGCACGCCATGGTTCTACTACAATGGTATCGCCATCGTTAAAGGCACGCATATGTAACTGACAGGTTGTGTTGGCTTGCCATGGTCCGTGCGGACGACCATTGATGTACATACTGCACATACCGCAAATACCTTCTCTGCAATCATGATCAAAAGCCACTGGATCTTTGCCTTCCACAATCAGTTGCTCATTCAACACATCAAACATTTCCAGAAAACTCATTTCCTGTGAAATATTATTGGCATTGTAGGTTTCAAATGAACCTTTCTCTTTACTGTTCTTCTGGCGCCAGACTTTCAGTTTAACATTAATATTTTTATGTTCCATACTATAAATGTGTCAATTTGAGAATTTGAAAATTTGAAAATGCAACCAACACACTCCAAATAAACCCGGAAATCCTTCCTTTGGAAGAAGCGATGATCTTCGATAAAATCCGTAGTATCTCATCTAAATCTTCTTTCAGTTTTGGGTTGTATTTGTAACTTTCACTTCTTTCGCAAAGGATCAACCAGTACAATGTTTCACTTGCTTCTTTGGCTGCTATTTTCATTTTATGAATAAAGTCAGCCTTGCTTTCAGCATTCTGTGCCTCAAACACGTTAGCACCTATACTGGTTGCTGAACGAAGTAATTGTCTTGCAATCACATATTTTCTGTCTTGTTCAAGAGCTTCGCAATAAGCTATGACCGTAACTGAAAAATCAATTGTTTTGGTCACAATCACATTGTCTTTATCATTTCTCATAACTTGAATTTTGAATATTAGCAATTTGATTTCATTTTCAAATTACCACATTTTCAAATTTTCAAATTACCTGCTTATTTATAACTTCTCTGACTCGGCTTCACCACCTCGTAATTTAATTCTTCTTTATGCAATTGCCATTCATGTTCGCCTTTCATTTCCCAGCTGGCAACGTACATAAATTTATCATCATGACGCAAGGCTTCGCCTTCTTCAGTTTGATGCTCTTCACGGAAATGACCACCACAACTTTCTTCACGATTTAATGCATCAATACACATCAACTCTCCTAACTCAATAAAGTCGGCTACACGGTTTGCCTTATCCAGTTCAGGATTCATTTCGTTAATCTCTCCTGGAATACGCACATCACTCCAGAACTCCTGCTTCAATTGCTGCACTTCTTTAATGGCCTGTTTCAACCCTTCGGCATTACGGGCCATTCCGCATTTATCCCAAATGATTTTGCCCAAACGCTTGTGAAAACTTTCAACAGTTTTTGTACCCTTGATGTTCATGAGCATATGTATGCGGTCACGCACTTTACTTTCTGCTTCCGCAAATGCAGGATGATCAGTAGAAATCGCTTTTACCCGAATTTCATCTGCCAGATAATTGCCGATTGTGTATGGAATAACAAAATAACCATCGGCCAAACCCTGCATCAACGCACTTGCACCTAAACGGTTTGCACCATGATCGCTGAAGTTGGCTTCACCTAAAGCATATAAACCGGGAATATTCGTCATCAGTTCATAATCAACCCATAAACCACCCATGGTATAGTGCACGGCAGGATAAATCCGCATCGGCACTTCGTATGGATTTTCGCCGGTGATCTTTGCATACATATCAAACAGGTTACCATACTTTTCTTTCACTACATCTTTCCCCATCTGCGTAATGGTATCCGCATCGGCATTAATACCACGCTTACCTGCTTCAATTTTTCCATAGCGTTGAATCGCTGCTGCATAATCGAGATACACCGCCTGCTTGCTTGTGCCCACACCGTAACCCGCATCGCAACGCTCTTTTGCTGCACGGCTTGCAACGTCTCTTGGAACAAGGTTACCAAATGCAGGATATCTGCGTTCTAAGTAATAATCTCTTTCTTCTTCGGGTATTTCATTTGGTTTACGTGTATCGCCTTTTTGTTTGGGCACCCATATACGACCATCGTTCCGTAATGATTCACTCATCAAGGTTAACTTACTCTGATGATCGCCGCTTACCGGTATACAGGTTGGATGAATTTGTGTAAAACAAGGATTGCTGAAATAGGCTCCTTTACGATGCGCTTTCCATGCAGCGGTTACATTACTGCCCATGGCGTTGGTTGAAAGATAGAATACATTTCCATAACCACCGCTGCATAACAGTACGGCATGACCGAAGTGGCGTTCCAGTTCTCCGGTTATTAGATTACGTGCAATGATGCCTCTTGCCTTGCCATCAATCATTACAATATCCTGCATTTCATGACGGGCATACATGGTTACATTACCCAACGCTACCTGACGTTCCAGGGCCTGGTATGCACCTATTAATAACTGCTGACCCGTTTGGCCTGCAGCATAAAATGTACGTTGTACCTGTGTACCACCAAATGAACGGTTGCTGAGCAAACCGCCATATTCACGTGCAAAAGGAACACCCTGTGCCACACACTGATCAATGATGTTTGTACTCACTTCGGCCAAACGATGAACGTTTCCTTCACGTGCACGGTAATCGCCTCCTTTAATGGTATCGTAAAACAAACGGTATACAGAATCACCATCATTCTGGTAATTTTTTGCCGCATTAATTCCTCCCTGTGCTGCAATAGAGTGTGCACGGCGTGGACTGTCCTGAAAACAGAATGCTTTTACTTTATATCCCAACTCACCAAGAGAAGCTGCTGCGGAAGCGCCGGCCAAACCGGTACCAATCACAATCACTTCCAGACTTCTTTTGTTTGCCGGGTTTACCAGCTTACATGTTGACTTATAATTTTTCCATTTTGTTTCTAATGGCCCTGCGGGAATTTTTGAATTCAGCATATTCGTTCAAATTCGTTTGAAGTACAAGTTATAAGGTATTTTTTTTGTAGTCAGCTTTTGTGTTATCTGTTCGGCAGATGTTGCGTCGCACACTTCAACATGGCCTCATCCTCGTCTCCTTCTCCAAAGGAGAAGGACGGTTCTCTATCACAACTTCAATCTGCTTATCTTCCATTTCATCAGGTGTACATTACTCGCCACAATTCAAGCACTCTGATCAAAATTACACACCTCTAAAAAGTCAGCCTTGTGCTTTGCTAAGCCCCTCCTTTGGAGGGGTTTGGGGAGGCCTTCTATTCAATCCACTTCAAATACATGGCCACAGGCATCAACGCAAACAATAAACTCACCAGTACAGAAAAACCCCAACCGATTGAATTTAATAACAAGAGATAGCGGTTGTTGTTTACTCCAATGGTGCGAAAGGCACTCTGGAAACCATGCAGCAAGTGCCAGAACAGGGAGATGCATGCAACGATGTATGCAACTACAACCCACAGTTCACTAAATGTTGCTTTCATTAAACCAAACATATCGTGCATCAACACACCATTGTATTCAACCGGCATTTCAAGACCGGCTTCTGTAAAACGTGCAGGCACCCAAAAATGACTGAAATGCAAAATGAAAAACAGAAGTAACAACGTACCCAGCAATCCCATACTGCGGCTGTACCACTTGCTTCCTTTATTACCCATTTCAACAGCATAACCAATTGAACGGGCTTTTTTGTTTTGCAATGTGAGCATATAACCCTGTATAATGTGCAGGAGAATACCCCCCATTAATCCAACTTCTAAAATACGGATGAGCACAGTGGAAGCCATGAAATGTGCTGCTTTGTTAAACATAGCCCCGTTATCATCGGGGTTAAACAAATCAGCAAAAATGGTGGCATTAATACTTACGTGAATGATTAAAAAGGAAATCAGAAACAGACCGGTAAGGCCCATCACTAATTTTTTACCAATAGTAGAAGTGAACATCTGCTTAAACGTCATATCAAAATAGTTTTGGAAGAGCCGTTGCAAATTTAGGGCAGGAACGCACAAAAAGTTCAGACAAAACATTTTATTCAAAACAAAAAGAGCTGCTCTGTGAGCAGCTCTTAAAAAATTGAATCGGAAAATTAAAATCTGAAGCCGATGGTTAATCCGCCTCTTATGCCTGCCCAGGGTCCATTGAAATTTACAGTAGCTCCCTGTGCATTAACAATTGCTGTTTTATTTCCGAAAGGAAGTTCAAATGCATCAATCTCTGCTTTAATATCGGCCTGCTCTTCCGGGGTTAGCGGTATACTTGCTTTACCTGAGAAAGAACCCTTGTTTGCACCAAAATGTCCGCCGCCAATCCACCAGTCTAATGATATGTACTGCCCTAAAAACCATTGCGCACCAAACATCAGTCCGCCGGTATGTGTCGTTATTTTTCCATTGAGTTTAATGGTATTGGATTGAGCCGCACTGTTTTCATATGTAATAGGAACCTCTGCCGATTTAAACACTGCAAACCTGTAATAAGGTGCAATATAAAAACCACGGCCGTATCCTTTTTTCCCAACGTAAAAACGTGCTTCAGGTGTAATGGCAAAGTTGCTCACCTTTAAATTATCAATGGTAGCAGCCGCATTGGGATCGGCCGCACCAACCAGATCAATAAATGTATTTTTTATCGGCAAGCCGGAGTTGGGCATAAACCGCAAACCAACTGCTGCTGAAAAACGTTTGGTAATAACACGTTCATACTGAAGTGAGAAATTTTTAATTGCTAAAGGAAGTACGTTGAGTTTGATGTTGTTCATCTTAGTGCCTTCCGGCTTTTCACTATCCTGCGCTGTTGCAAAAGCACATACAAACATCAACGCAATAAGTGAGGTAAAAGATAATTTGTTAGCCATGATGTTCAATTTTTACGCAAGCTAATTAAGAGTGGCGGTAAAGCGGAGGGTATTTTTCAATTTTGAAGAAAATACCTATTTGTTGGTATTGCCAGCTATACACTCAAACGCAGATTCAACTCTCCGTCAATTTTTTTAAACAAATGAAAGGGTTTGTACACCCTCCAGTTATCGAGAT
>JALHRP010000024.1 GCA_022841365.1 Chitinophagaceae bacterium
TATTAAATACTTGCGCCCTTTTTTTTTTGTCTTATTCAATAAATATTATAAAAAATAAAATGTGAAAAAAACTAACCAATGCTATTAGTTTTTATATGTAGTTTAGTTAAATAATCATTAATTATAAAAATTATTAATGCAATCATTTAAAATCGATCGACCATGATTAAAAAAGTAACTCCAAGACAAATTGCCCCCTTCCTTATTCTGGCGGCCGTTGCTATCGCCTCCCTGTTTATACCGGCTTTACCCAACTTTGAGGATAAAGCCGGCGCCTATAATCCCGCAGATATTGCGTGGATCATTGTTGCTACTGCACTTGTTTTTTTAATGACACCGGGTCTGGCCTTTTTCTATGGTGGTATGGTACACCGTAAAAATGTGATTTCAACCATGATTAAAAGTGTGGTTGCTGCAGGTATTGTTGGTGTGTTATGGGTAGTTATAGGTTTTAGTCTGGCCTTTGGTGATTCTATTGGCGGTGTAATTGGTAACCCGGGTACTTTTTTATTTTTTAAGAACGTGGCTTCTGGTGAGCCCTGGAGTTTAGCACCAACTATTCCGCTTTCATTGTTTGCGTTGTTTCAAATGATGTTTGCGGTCATAACACCCGGCCTGGTAGTGGGTGCGGTTGCAGAGCGTATCCGCTTTACTTCTTATGTATTGTTTACTGTTCTGTTTTGTTTATTGGTATATGCACCACTTGCACACTGGAGCTGGCATCCAAAAGGTTTTCTTGCGTTGATGGGCGCTTGGGATTTTGCCGGTGGTACTGTGGTACATATTTCTGCCGGTTGCGCTGCTTTAGCAGGTGCTTTGGTATTAAAACGCAGAAAAGTGCATATGGAAAACAGAGAAATTCCACCTGCCAATGTACCGTACGTTTTAATTGGTACCGGTTTACTTTGGTTTGGTTGGTTTGGTTTTAATGCAGGATCTGCACTGGGTGCAAATGCATTGGCCGTATCTGCTTTTGCTACAACAAATACTGCTGCAGCTGCTGCTGGTTTAAGCTGGATGTTTTTTGATGTGCTGCGTGGTAAAAAACCTTCTGTACTTGGTTTCTGTATTGGTGCCGTTGTTGGTCTGGTTGCCATTACACCGGGTGCCGGTTATGTAGGTATACCGCAAAGTATTTTTATTGGTGTATTATCTGCTATCATTTCAAATATTGCAGTGTACTATAAACAAAAATCAAGACTCGATGATACACTCGATGTATTTCCCTGTCATGGTGTGGGTGGTATTGTAGGTATGTTGTTAACCGGTGTATTTGCTAATTCAACAGTACATGGAATAGCCGGCGGACCACAAGGTTTATTTTACGGAAACCCTGCTTTCTTTATTACACAGGTGAAAGCATTGGGCATAGTGGTTGGTTACAGCTTTACGGTTTCTTTCCTCATCTTCAAATTCATCAATTTTATTTTACCGATGCGTGTAACAGAAGAAGAAGAAGAACTTGGGTTGGATGCTTCTCAACACGATGAAAAATATCTGCAGGGTACACTGCTGGTATCAAAGAACGGACAAATGAAAGAAGAAGAATTAGCAGAGTCCATTCATTAATTCACAGTTCTTATTACGACATAAAAAAGGTACAGCTGTATGATGTGTTGTTGACGCAACACATCAGCTGTACCCTTATTAACACTTAAAATCTTATACAATGTTACGAAAATTATTTGCAACAGGTTTGCTCCTGCAGGCCACACTATGTGCTTTCTCTCAGGTAAATTCATCCATCGAAGTTATTGTTCCTCCTGCCGATTCTGTAACAGCAGAAGCTCCGGAAAAGAAACCGGCATTGATCATCAGTGGTTCTGCTGATGCGTATTTTAAATACGATTTTAAAAAACAGGGATCTAACAGCAAAACCAGCTTTACAAATTCTAACAATGCATTTGCATTTGGTATGGCTTCTGTAAAGCTTGAACATGCAGGCGAAAAAGTAGGCATGGTGGCCGATCTCGGCTTTGGTACCAGAGCTGCAGAATTTTCTTACAACGATCAGGGAATTCTGGCTGCAGTAAAACAATTATACATTACCTATTCACCGGTTGCAAATCTGAAATTAACTGCCGGTACATGGGCTACGCATGTAGGTTATGAGTTGGTTGATCCGCAACTGAACCGCAACTACAGTATGAGTTATATGTTTACCAACGGACCCTTCACACATACAGGTATAAAAGCAGATTATACACTCGGCAAAAGTGGTTTCATGATTGGCATCAGTAACCCAACCGATTACCGGTTGTTGCCTGCAGGCCAAATTGAAAAGAAGTTTGTACTGGCGCAATACAGTCTGGCAGTAACGGATGGTATTAAAGTGTACGCCAATTATGTGGGTGGTAAAAATCCGGATACATCTATCGTAAATCAATTTGATTTAACTGCAGCAATTACAGTAACCAAGAAATTTAATATTGGTTTAAACACAACTGTTAACAGCAGCAAAGCATGGGATGGGGCAAAAAATGTAGAGGCGAAAAGTTGGTGGGGAGCAGCAGCTTATCTCAACTTAGATCCAACCGATGTGTTTGGATTAACACTGCGCAGTGAGTTGTTTGATGATAAAGCAGGTGTTAAAGGATTTGGTACATCCATTTTTGCCAATACAGTTTCTGCAAATTTCAGAGTGGAAGGATTTACGTTTATTCCTGAATTACGTTTTGAGAATGCAGTACTTCCTATTTACAGTGATGCCAATGCGGTTGTCAATCAAAAATCGGCTGTAAGCTTTGTACTGGCGGCAGTATATCGTTTTTAAAAAACTTTCAATAGCCATTTAGTCTCCTTTTTTATATATGGCACGCACACCCGTTTTCGATACGGGAAAGCGATCGAGAACCTCTTGTTTTTACAGGAGGTTTTTTGTTTGATGACTTTTCAGCTGATAGCTGACTGCTCATCAACCAAAACCTTAGCTGGGCATGTTGTACAGTCACCTTGCAGGTGAGCAGACAAAAAGAATCTGTATACAGAATGTATTTCTGTGTTCATCCGTGTCATCTGTGAGCAAAAATGAATCTTGCAGGTGAACAGACAACACTACACCGCCGGTTCCTGCTGACTTAAACAATGGAAACTTCCCAGTCCCCAAATGATTTCTGTAGAATCAATACCAACTACCTCACGTTCAGGAAAGCATTGTTGTATAATCTGTAATGCTTTATCATCTTTTGAAGAACGGAATGTTGGTACAATCACATGCCTGTTTGAAATATAAAAATTAGCATAAGAGCAGGGGAGACGTTGATCTTCATAAATCAATTCATCGGGCATGGGCAGTTCAACAATGTTCAACTGTTTGCCATTGATTAAACGCATTTGCTGCAACTGTTTTAAATTATGTTGCAACAGATCATAATTCTCATCGGCTTTATTTTCTTCAATCACTGTTAATACCGTGTCTTCATTTACAAAACGAACGGTATCATCAATATGTCCATCCGTATCATCACCCACAATGCCTTCATCAATCCAGAGAATTTGCTCCACACCATAATAGTTCATCAGATATGCTTCAATCTGTTGTTGATTCAAATGCGGATTACGATTGGGATTCAGCAAACAGGCAGTTGAAGTCATCAAAGTTCCGTTGCCGTTAAATTCAACTGAACCACCTTCCATTACAATACCCGGATTGAACACAGGAATATTGAAATGCTTTCCAATTAATGTTGGAATCACATCATCCAGATCAAAGGGAGGATACTTACCGCCCCATGCATTATAACCCCAGTCAACAATTACTTTTTTCTGTTCTGCGTTTGGGTTAATGAGAAATGCAGGTCCGTGATCTCTGCACCATGCATCGTTGGTGGGATGAAAAAAGAATTCAACCTTATTCAAATCCACTTCCGCTTTTTGTAAATGACCGAGTGCAAAATTCTTCATCGCTTCATCAGCAACATTGATACGCACCTGCTCACTTAATGCAAGTGTTTTTACAAACTGTGCATAATAAGGAAATATGCTGTTGATCTTTCCCGGCCAGGATGCTTCTTTGTGTGGCCAGCTTAACCAGGTGGCTTCATGTTTTGCAAATTCTGCAGGAAAGTAGTAGCCGAGTTCTTTGGGGGTTTTGCCCCCATCCCCTAAAGGGGAGTTATATATAGCGTTTGATTGATTGCTAAGCATGTTGAATTTTAATCTGTAATTATTTTATAACGATGTGAATTGCTCCCTTTAGGGCTGGGGCATTACTCTTCGTCAATGTAGCGTTTCGTAATCGGCTGATACGAATCAATTCTTCTGTCACGTAAAAAAGGCCAGTGTGTTCTGTACTGATCTGTTTTTTTGAGATCCAGTTCCTGTACATGCACTTCCTCTTCGTCATGTGTGGCCTTGTATAATAATGTTCCAAACGGATTGCTTACGAACGAACCGCCCCAGAATTGCATGGCACCATTCTGTTCAAGGCCAACGCGGTTTACACTCACCACATGTATGCCGTTTGCAACTGCATGACTCCGTTGCATTGTTTGCCATGCATTGTATTGTTCGGTATTCGTTGCTTCATCTTGTGAAGTGGCCCAGCCAATAGCTGTTGGATAAAATAAAATTTCTGCACCCATCAAAGCAGTGATACGTGCTGCTTCAGGATACCACTGATCCCAGCAGATGAGGATACCGATGCTGGCAAATTTAGTTTTGAAAATTTTATAACCAAGATCACCGGGAGTGAAATAAAATTTCTCATAATACGCCGGATCATCCGGGATATGCATTTTGCGGTACTTACCGAGGTAGGTTCCATCAGCATCTAACACAGCAGTGGTATTATGATACAAACCCTGTGTGCGTTTTTCAAACAAAGAAGCAATGATCACCACACCGAGTTCTTTTGCAACAACACTCAATGCTTCTGTGGATGGACCGGGAATGGCTTCGGCCAGCAGAAAATTATCATAGTTCTCTTCATCGCAGAAATAAAGCGATGTAAACAGCTCCTGCAAACAAACAATCTGTGCACCCTTAGCTGCAGCTTCTCTTGTTTTGGCAATGGCCTTTTGCAGATTTTCTTCTTTATTAGCCGTGCAACTCATTTGCACCAAACCTACTTGTACTTTGCTCATAATACTTTTTTAAGACGGGCAAAAATACAGAATTAGTTGGGTGGGATGGCGGCTGAATTTTTAGCGTGTCAATAGCTGATGAACAGGTATGTAACAGTACAACCTAAACAGACTAACTGCAATAAAAACAAAGTGAGGAAAACCATGGTTTTCCTCACTTTGTTTTCAGGACATACTGATTCCCGTTATATCTTCTGCCAATTAATAAGTAAATACCGGTTTGTTGTTTTCACATACAACAGCTTTTGGCTGTGCAGGAACAGAGCAGTCAGATAATAATTGATATTTCTGATTGTAAACTGCCACCTGATCGTTGTAATAGGCAAGCTTTATTAAAAAACAGGCTTCATCAATCGTTGATTTGTAGGCAATATATCCACTGGGGCCGCCGCATGGTTTGGCACCCATTGGGGCAATCTTCCAGTTATCTCTGTTTGTACAGCTTGATGAACCGGAGAGTTGATACAACTCTTCTGCCAGTTGTTTTAATACCGCATTGTCTTCTTCTCTTGAACCGGTGCTGCCGATAGATAAAGATGATTCAGCATTGCAGACAGGGTTTACTTTTTCACAACCACCGGCTGTCACCAAATAAAAGGGAAGTAAGAGAATGAAAAATAATTTGTTCATATTTTTTACAAATTTATAATATTCGTATGCAGATGAAAATATCGTCCGTATCTGTTATTTGATCAATTGACAGCACGGCTTCCTGAATCGTTGCACTCCCGCAAAATTTTTTTAATCATTGGATGATGCATGAAGCATGTTACAATGAAACTGCCATGATCATTAACAGATGCTTAGCGCAACTTTAATCAACAGATTGTTTTACCTGTCTTCTTCTGATGATTTTTTCTATCTCAACTGCAAAAAATACCAATGAAGAGGCTGCGCCCACCAACACAAATTCAAACAACGTTAAAGCTTCTGTCTTAAACAAGGGTTGCAGAAAGGGAATATAAGTGATGGCCAGCTGCAGCAGTAACGCTAAAACAACAGCACCTGTAAGTGGTTTGTTGGAAAATATTCCTGTACTGAACAGCGATTGATAATCGGACCGGATTGCTAAAACATGCCCCAGTTGACAAAGACATAATACATTAAACACAATTGTTTGCCAGTGTAACCCGTGAGCCATGGCCCAACCCTGTAACGATAATGCAATCCCTGCCATTAACATACCAACCCAAATCATGTGCAGGCCTCTGCCATTGCTGAATACAGATTGCTTTGGTTCACGGGGTTTCCGGTTCATGATATTTTTTTCTGCTTTTTCATATGATAAGGCAATAGCAGGCAACCCATCCGATACAAGGTTGATCCATAAAATATGTATCGGTAACAATGCAACTGGTAAACCAATAATGGGCCCGAGTAATAAGGTCCATAATTCACCTGCATTGGTCGTCATCATGTATTTAACAAACTTCAGGATGTTATCATAAATCCGGCGCCCTTCTTTTACTGCTTTGATGATGGTGGAAAAATTATCGTCCAGTAAAATCATATGTGCTGCTTCTTTCGACACATCCGATCCCGTTATGCCCATGGCAATACCAATATTGGCTCTCTTTAAAGAAGGGGCATCGTTTACACCATCACCCGTCATGGCAACAAAATGACCTTTTTGTTGAAGTGTTTTTACAATTCTCAATTTCTGTTCAGGCGATACCCGTGCATATACTTTTATCTTTTCAGCATGTACTAAAAACGTATCATCATCCATAGCTGCCAGTTCCTGACCCGTAATGATCCGGTCTTTTTCGCTGTTGATGATTCCGATGCGTTCTGCAATGGCTTTTGCAGTAAGCGGATGATCTCCTGTTATCATCACCGGCACTATACCGGCTGTTTTACATTGAGCAACAGCATCAGCCACTTCTTCACGTGGCGGATCTATCATACTCACCAAACCTAAAAACTGTAAGTCTCTTTCATGTATTTCATTTTCCGGATTTTGCGGCAACGCATCCCAGTACCGAATCCCATAGCCCAATACACGCTGACCCTTACGGGCCATTTCATTGATTGTGTTATGCAGCTGTTCTGTTTCCACATCTGTACATTTTAACAACACAATATCAGGAGCACCTTTTGTAATGGAGAGGATCTTGTTTTCATGTGTGTGAAAAGTGGTCATCAGTTTTCTGTCAGAATCAAATGCAATTTCAGCAACACGTTTCCATTGGGATGTTTGTATATTATTTTCTATTGCCACTTCCATCAGAGCAATTTCTGTACTGTCGCCTTTTAAATTTTTATCACTGTCTGTAATCACATCATTGTTTAATGCAAGTGCCTGCAGGAGTAATGTAACCTGCTCGTCGTTTATTTCAGTCAATGCGTTTCGCCGGTATAATGTTCCATTTGTAAACAGCTCTTCTACCTGCATTTTATTTTTTGTAAGCGTACCGGTTTTATCGGTGCAGATATACGTAACAGAACCCAGTGTTTCAACAGCAGGTAGTTTTCTGATGAGGCTGTTGAGCTTTATCATTCTTCTTGCAGCCAAGGCAAGTGATATAGTAATCACTGCCGGTAATGCTTCGGGTATGGCTGCTACTGCCAGTGAAATACTGGTGAGTACCATTTTCGTAATGTCTTCGCCCCTCAGCCATCCTGCAACAAAAAAAAGAATACATAAAAACAAAACCAGCAGCGAAAGTTTTTTTCCAAATGATGCCATGCGTTGCTGCAACGGAGTGGTGGTTTCTTCTTCCTGTAACATTTTTGCAATGCGGCCCAGCTCTGTTTGCATTCCCGTAGCAATCACAACTGCAGTACCTCTGCCGTAGGTAACAGCCGTACCTTTAAACGCCAGATTTTTTTTATCGCCAATACTTAATTCATCTGCGGTAAGTGCATCGGTTATTTTATCAACTGGCTGCGATTCGCCTGTTAAGGCAGCTTCTTCTGTTTTTAAATTTTTCGACTCAATCATCCGCAAATCAGCAGGAATCACATTGCCTGCTTCAAGCAAAACAATATCGCCCGGTACTAATTCGGTTGCAGGCAAATCGTTCAATACTCCGTTACGCAACACCCTGGTTTGTGTAACCGCCATTTGTTTTAAAGCCTGCATGGCTTTTTCTGCACGGTATTCCTGTACAAAACCAAGAACGGCATTTAATAAAACAATCATGAGGATAACAATGCTGTCGGTGATGTCTCCCGCAAAACCGGCTATGACTGCTGCTGCCAGTAAAATCAGAATCATGACATCTTTAAACTGTGAAAGAAAGAGCAGCAACGCACTTTTCTTTTTTCCTTCCTGCAGTTTGTTGGGGCCTGTTTGCTCCAGTTTTTCAGCAGCAGCAGCGTTGCTTAATCCCTGTTCACTTGTGCCAAGCAGTTGAAGCGTTTCGGAAATACTCAGTTGATGCCAGTTCATGATTGTATCATTCGTTCGTTAGCAATGAATCATAAATTTACGAAAGGATGTTTGTATTAATTCAGCAACTCCTCCTGATGATCTTTGATGAACTGCTTAAAAGAGATGGGTTGATGGCCTGTTAATTTTTCAACCCAACCGGAGAGGGGAGGTGGCTGTTGAAATCCCGGTAAGTAGTGGAGCATGATCATTACCAGAATAAACATCACCGGCATATTTTCTTTTCGTTTGGTTAGGAAAAATGAAAGAAGCGAAGGAGATGTATACCTGATTGGTACATCCAACTGATTACTCAATGCATCGGCCATTTGTGCAAAGGTCATCCTGTCGTTTGAAGTGAGATCATATGCCTGGTTCATATGGTTGGCATGATTCATCAAAACTGCTGCAGCAACTGTGCCCACATCACGCACATCAATAAGTGTAAACGGAGCTTTGCCTGCAGGTAAATATATTCTTCTCTTTTGTACCAAATCCTGTTTCAGTGTGGTTGTAAAGTTTTGCATAAAATAAGCCGGACGTAAAAACGTATACGGAATATTGCTGTTTACAATCAACTGCTCAATTTTATGATGGGGGATGAGCTTGCTTTTTTCAACACCCTGTACAGAGAGGAAAACAATGTGTTTTACACCTGTTACAATGCAGGTGTCAATGATGGGTTTAAAATGTTTTTTTACATCCGCAATTTGCGGTGGCCGTAACAGGAACAGGATGTCGCAGTTTTTCAGTGCAGGTGCATACGTGCTGCTGTCTGTAAAGTTGAACGCCACATAGTTCAACGGGTTGTTGGGTAGATCTGTTGCATCTTTTTGAATATTTTTTACAGCTGCTGAGATTTGCAGTGTATGCTTTTGCTTTGCTAAGGCTTCAATCACTGCTCTTCCAACATTACCCGTAGCACCTGTTATTAAAACCTTGGTCATTGATGACTGTTTTTTGTGAAGGCCGTTTTGTTTGATGTTGTAAAATTAAGCGGGGGCGATTTGTAGTTTTATGATTAAACGCAGTTAAAAATTCCTGTAATCTATTGTTGAAGCCTTTGTTCCTTATTAGAAAGATTGAAAGGCAGAGATATTTTGCTCGGTTAGAATTAGGATCCATGTTGTTAAACTTGTCATTGCAAAATGGTTCCCGTCGCTATAAATGGAGTGATTATTAACTTGTGAATAAACAGCAGTTAAGTGATTGCAGATTT
Organism: Chitinophagaceae bacterium; assembly: GCA_022841365.1. Lineage (GTDB taxonomy): Bacteria > Bacteroidota > Bacteroidia > Chitinophagales > Chitinophagaceae > Lacibacter. The sequence goes on from JALHRP010000024.1 coordinate 9,677, forward strand.
TAATTAGAGTGAGTTTATCTGGTTCAGATGAATAGCAGCCGTTATTCTTTCAGAGCTTTTGCCGAATGATCAATTGCTTTATAAATTTTCCAATCGTTTCCAACCCGTTTCCAGATATTAATATATTCAGAAGAATAGTTCTCTCCTTTTGTTGTGGTTGAAGTGAATACTCCAAATTCAAACGCTGTGTCATCGGCTAGTTTTTCCACTGATACAGGATTACTTTCAATGGTTATTCTCGATGTGGCAACATTCTTATAAAACAGACTTAGCTCTTTTATTCCTGAAACTTCTGTACCGTCTGCCTTGAACAAAACGGCATCATTTGTATGCATAGAGAGAACATAGGACGGATCTCCGTTTTGCAACGTGACTTTAAGTTTTGCATACTTCTCAATGATCAGTTTTTTTAGCTCATCAGCAGTGGTTTGCCGTGACGATTTACAAGCCGTTGATAGAATAAAAACCATACTAAGCAAAATCAGGCCCTGTTTCATGATATGAATTGTTTAATTAAAGGAACTTCTGTACTCCAGTGGCGTCAGATCAGTTTTATTTTTAAAAAGTTTACTGAACGATTGTGGATATTCAAACCCCAACTGGTAAGCAATTTCACTGACAGTTAAATTGGTAGTTGTTAAGATTTCTTTTGCCTTTTCTATCAGTTTATTATGTATGTGCTGTTGCGTATTTTGCCCTGTTACACTTCGTAACATATCGCTGAGATAGGATGATGAAACATGTAACTCTGCCGCCAGTTTTTCTACAGTTGGTAACACAAGTTCTGATTGATTAGTAAAATGCTTGTCTAAAATATTCTCGAAATTGATAAGCAAATCGTTAGTTGCCATTTTTCTTGTAAGAAACTGTCTGCTGTAAAACCGGTTACAATAGCTCAACAGCAGTTCAAGATTTGATACGATAACATCCTGGCTGAAATGATCTAATCTTGAGCTTATTTCTTTTTGTATATTCTGTACAATGGCTTCAATTGTTTTTTCTTCTTCATCAGAAAGGTGTAACGCCTCATTCACTGCATAAGAAAAGAAGCCGTAATTTTTAATTATTTTACCCAGCGGATATTGTCTGATTAAGTCTGGGTGAAAAAGCAAAGACCATCCGTCTTTATTTCTGTCTTCTTCGGTATCAACACTGATGATTTGGTTTGGTGCAATCAGGGACATAATTCCTTCATCAAAATCATAATAATTTTTGCCATACTTTAATTTTCCTTTGAAACTTCTTTTAATTGAAATATCATAAAATGCTAAAAGCATTTTTTCATGTAAGGGTTGGTGCTGATGCGTAATCACAGAATGATCAATTATTGTAATTAAAGGATTTAACGGGCTTTGCAAACCCATCATAGAATGTAAATCTTTAACCGAATTGATTTTTTTAATCTGTTGATCTCTATTTTTCATCATTAATAGAAGCAGGCAGCTTCTGAAACTGCCTGCTTGTTTAGTTGTAAATTACGCATTTAAAAAGTCAACACCGTTACTCCTGTCCATTGTCATGATTTCAAGTACATTGGCAGGATATTCCGCAGGCAGCTTGCTTACATCATTCAGCCGGTTTAATTCATCTGCGGTAAGCAGAACATCCACAGCTTGCAAATTGTCCTGTAGTTGGTTTAGTTTGGTAGCACCAATAATAATGCTGCTTACAACAGGTTGATGTAACAGCCAGGCTAATGCCAGGCGTGCAACCGGAATTTCTTTTTGCTTTGCCATTGGCGTAAGCACATCTAAAACATCATATGCCCTTTCTTCATGAAAAGGCGGGAAAGGGAATTCATTTAAACGGCCTTCATCTTTTTGACCGTTTCTTTTATACTTTCCTGAAAGTAAACCGCCGCTTAACGGACTCCAAACCATCATTCCCACTTTTTGGTCCAGCAGTAACGGAACAATTTCTCTCTCTGCATCTCTTACATCTAATGAATAGTTTGCCTGCAGCGAAGCAAATCTGTCTAAATGATTGTATTGTGAGTAAGCAAGGCTTTTCATCAGTTGCCATGCTGCAATATTACTGGCGCCAAAATATCTTATTTTCCCGCTTCTTACCAGATCGTTTAATGTTTTGATTGTTTCCTCAATTGGTGTTAAAGGGTCTGCTGTATGAATCTGGTATAGATCAATGTAATCTGTACCAAGTCGTTTTAAACTGGCTTCAACCTGTTGAATAATGTGTTTTTTTGAAAGCCCTCTGTCATTTTCACTTTTTCCCATTGAACCCCTCACTTTTGTTGCCAGAACCAAATCATCTCTGTTGATCGAAAGATTTTTGATGGCTTTTCCAATCATCACCTCCGAAAGCCCTTCGGAATAAATATTGGCAGTGTCAATAAAATTTACACCTGCCTCTGTTACAGTTTTAATCTGTTCATCAACTGCAGCTTGGTCAAGAGTACCCATATAGCTAAAAAAACCTTTTCCGCCATAGTTCATGGTGCCTAAACAAAGTGTTGACACTTTCAAACCTGTATTTCCTAAAATCTTGTACTTCATCAGTCATTTTTAATGGTGAAGTACAAATGTCAAAAGTCTTCAGTATGCAGCTGTGTCCTGAATGCAGTTGTTTGTGTTCAAAACGGGTGTGGATGTAAATGATTATAGCGGGCTTAGGAGGATAGCTTTTTTTGCTGCAACATATAAGTGTATAAGTAATTGTTTTTGGTAGTCTGTTTTAAAAGGGAAATTAAAAGTTTACAGATGACTTTTGAAGACATAAACCATGGGGTGATAGTTACAAACAACGGAATTGTTTAATGCCCTTTAATCCAACCGCCATCTACCGCCAGCGACTGCCCCGTAATATACCCTGCACGGTCTCTTACTAAAAACGCAGCAGCTGCAGCAAATTCTTCGGGGGTGCCGAAGCGTTTCATAGGGATGGTTTCTTTTACGTTGTTCACGGAAGGATTTTTTTCAATCAATCCCTGCAAGCGGTTGGTGCTGGTATAACCCGGCATTAAATTATTAACCGTAATGCCGTAAGACGCTACTTCGTTCGATAAACTTTTTACCAAGCCCAGTAAACTTGTACGTACAGCATTGGATGAAATTAAATTATCGGCCGGTTGTTTTACAGCAACAGAAGTAATGGTGAGGATGCGGCCAAAACGGTTTGCTTTCATAGCAGGCAACACCTGCTGTATAATATCTACTGCACTTAAAAATAACAGGTTGAAGATGTTGTTCCAATCAGCAATATCAAACTGTTCAAACGGACCGGCAGCAGGACCGCCTGTATTGGTGACTAAAATATCAATGGACCCAAATGCGCCTACACTTTGCGCCACTAAATTTTTTCGTTGGGCCTCATCTGTAATATCGCATACAACCGACAATACATTTCCCGGCGCCACTGCTTCTATCTCTGCTTTAGTTGCTGCCAGTGCTGCAGCATCAGTGCCGCAAATAATTACGTTGGCACCTTCTTTTGCCAGCTCCATAGCTACTGCTTTACCAAGTCCTTTGCTCGATGCCAGCACCAGCGCTGTTTTATGTTGTATGCCTAAATCCATTGCAGATGTTTTTATTTCCGTAAATAATTATCTGTACCGTCAATCCAGTCTTGCCGAGGCGGAGCAAATGTATCCGTTTCTATTACCTTGCCAATCATGAGTGCTTTGTGCCTGCGGTTCGATGGTATAATCATTACATCACCTGCTGTTAAATCAACACTGTTGGTTTCATCATCATCAAACCAAAAGCGGAGTGTGCCTTCCTGTACTTCTGTGATCTGTTCGTTTTCATGTGAATGCCAGGGAACAGTAAAGCCATCTTCAAATTCCATCCGGGCAATCATAATTTTTTCGCCGTGTACAAACTGCCGTTTCATTTTTTCATTTACCTGTTCGGTGGGGACGCTGTTCCAGTTGATTTTTTGCATGTGGTGGAGTTTTATTTATTTTTTAGTCATCTTTTTCTGATCAGTATTTTCGATGCCTAACGCTTTTTTTGCATTAAGTGCACTTACAACTTTTTTACCTGTTTTAGATTCTAATTCTTTAAGTGCAACCTTTGCTACATGACCGCCTTGGTTGGCTACTTTTTTACTTTCTTCAAAATCTTTAGGCTTTACTGCCTGTGAAATATCTTTTGTTGAAGCTTCGGCAAGCATATTTAAAATAAGCTCAGTATTGGTCATATTATCACGCAGGTTTTCTTTTTTTAAGCCTTTCAATACTTTGTATTCTTTGGTTGTTTTACCGGCCCAGGCTTTAGTGATAATATCGGTTAAGCTGGCAAATTGCTGCCCTTCTTTTAAACCTCTGTTTTTCCATTCTTCTGTCAAATCCTTTCGTATTTCAATACTTTTCAAACGTTGATTGATCCAGCTTTCACTATACCCCAGTTTTTGATACTGCTCTAATGCCCTGTCTATGCTGAGCTCGGGGTCCTGCATTTCATCTAACCTTTCGCTGGCTACTTGTGCCAGCCAAAGTTTAAAGGGTTCTGCCTTTGGGGATGGGATAGATTGAATTAACCGGAAAAGCTGCTCTGTATCCGCTACATCTGTTTTATAATATTTACCATCTGACGACTGCATTTTCAGTTGACTACAATTTGTAGCCAACTGACTGCCCTCTGCTTTTAGCCTTGTTTTAAGTACACTCCAGTATTTACGGGGATTGGGACTGTTAGTTAATACAGCAATTACGTCTATGATAGATATATACCATTTTTCCTCTTCCGCATCCCACACCGTACGCACCTGTTTGTCTTCAAAAATTTGTATGGCTTCTTTTGTATGCATTGGCGTCGGTTATTAGTGGTTGGTAAAGCTACAGAACCACAACATTTTTCTGTAAGCAAATTTACCAACAACGGAAACAGCGGTAAGAGCGGCGTGTTCTTTTCTTTAGGATACCAACAAAGGCGCATGTTCTTGTCCTAACAGTTAAAGTGTTTGCAATTTAGGTACAAGAAGCAAACGCTCATTGCTGTTGTACAATTCTTGCGCCAGACCTCTGATTATATAATTATGTAGATACTTGCCATTAGGGGTCTTCAGGTGTCATGATAACTTTTTCAAAATCTTTCCTGTATCAGCAGGTCGTTCCTATTTCAATAGCACTGCTTTTCCTTTTTTTGCAGATAACCTTGCAGCATCAAGTATTTCAATTACAATGAGATTGTTTTCAAGAGAGGAAAGATCATAAGGCAGTAAAGTAATCTCTTTTCTAATGACTGCAGCAAAGAATGTAAATGGGTCGTTATAAGGAGATGGTCGTTCAGTTAATTTTTTTTTGCTTTCCTGAAATCCGTCATAACCCTCCGCTATTCTTACTCTGAGGTCATTTCTGTTATCAGCATAGATCACACCGTTCTTACCATACAGTTCCAGATCTTTTCTGCCTATTGGCCAATTCCAGGAAGCCTGAATGGTGGCCTTTGTGTTTTTATAAGTGAGTATAATGGTACACTCGTCATCAACCTTCGGGTTGTTTTCTTTTTGTAATTGTTGTGTTACCGCTACTACCGATAGGGGCTTTTCTCCATTCAACATCCAGGTAGCGATATTTACACCATAACACCCAAAGTCAGTGATAGCACCACCTCCGTTTTGAACAGGGTCGGTAAGCCATTCTAAAAATTCTTTATTCACGCCTATCTTCAAAGGCCCTTTATGTCCATCTCTGATAATCAGTTGACTCATGCTGCCAATACGATCACTTTTCAATAGTTCATAAGCAGCATACACGGTAGGGTACCAGGTTGTTTCATAGTTTGTAAGAAGCTGAATGCCGTGTTTCCTTGCCAGCAATGCCATTTTATTTGCATGATCCATACTCACCGCCAATGGTTTTTCAACCATTACATGAATACCTAACGGGGCAAATTTTTCAACGATTTCCAGATGTTCATAGATAGTACCGAATGCAGCTACAGCTTCCGGTTTTGCTTTTTCAATCAGCTCGTCCATGGAAGCATAAACTAAATCCATCGAAAGGCCATGCTGTTGTGTATAGCGTTTTGCTAAATCCAGATTGGTTTCCACAATACCTGCAATCACAACGTTGCCGTCGGCAGGTCTTCCTAAAATCCAGTGAACATGAGTATGTGTAAGGCCAATCACTCCAATCCTCAATGGTTTGGTTTGCGCCATTGCTGTGGTTGTAAGCAAGCAAATACATACAAGTAAAGGAATAAATAACTTCATAATCAACCTGTTTATGTGTTTACCCGAAAATGATTCACTGCAAAGTCATAAAAAAAACCGGTTCGTTGTAGTTTTTTTTCTTTTACAGTTGATTGGCATTGCAAATATGAACGGCAGCATGCCCGGCAATGTCTCCGCTCTGCGCTCTGCTTATGATGAAGTTAAGAATGAATGATTGAACAGAAAACCTTGCTGCTGAAAAACACAAGCAAGGGCGGCGAGTTTTTTCATTAGATTACCAACAGGGACTCAGGTTATTGTTTTAACAATTTAAGTGTTTGCAGTTAAGGCACAAGAAGCCAACGCTCATTGCTGTTGCACAATCCGATAGCTATCGGATTGTGCAACAGCCCTCTGAATATTTAATTATGTAGATTCTTGCGCCATTAAGAGACACATAGCTAACCTTACACTTATGTATTGATTTAGATTACTGATCGAAACGGGATTTCGACTGATTCCCAATCTCCATCTCCTTTATCCGATGGCACATGATCATTAATTTTATTTATTGAAACCGTATAAAGAGTTGGAGTCTTTTCAATATGCCATAAATGAAAAACGTAATTTATACTTGCAAGGGCAGTATTCCATTCGTTTTTGGTGATATGAAATTTAGCATATGCGATATTTGAAGTGGTAGTCTTAACTTCAATTTTTAGTTTTTGTGAATTGGTTGTATCGACTATTGATAAAAGATCAAATCCAGCTAAATTGGATTCGATAGCTTGCCATAAAGGTTGCTTTCCTGTTCTACTTAATTCATGGTCAAAACTTAGTTTTTCCCCTGTTCTTCCAATCTCTGTCATTTTTATTTGTGAATAGTTTCTATACGCTAGGGATAATTTATCCCAAAATTTAATTAATTCATCTGTTAAATCGCCGAATAAGCCACACTCTTTAAAACATTGCAGAGCATCAGGCGGTAAGAAATTCTTGGCTTCAGTTCTTCCCTTCAATAATAAAGAAGCCCATGTCGGATTAAAATTTAATATAAGATCTTCAAGTTGGATCAGTAATGCTGTTTCATATTCCAAAGTGGAAATAACTTGTCCTCTATCTGTAAGTTCTATCATTCCTTGTTGATTGACTTTAGCCCAACCACATTTAAATGAAACGGTTAAAATTTTATCGGCAGTTGAATACTTAAAAGATTTGAAATACGACTCAAATGTTTCTGGCATCATGCCAGAAACCGAATTGAGTTTTAGGAAATCTCTTACTGAATATAATAGTCCCACTGAAAACATAATTAAAGTAGCCCTTTCAAATGTTTTAATAATTGTTTTGCATCCTCAGCATCAAACCCGTCTTCATCAAGTTCAATTGTAACAGGCTCTACTCTTAATGAATCATCTTCTAAGACTTCAGACATTCTTCGAATTTTGTCATTTAATCTACTATCAACTAAATCGTCTATTGAATTAGGAGAATGAACTATTTCGATTATTGTTTCAGTGCCCTTTGGTAAGCCTAATCGGTGAATCCTGTCCATTGATTGTAAAAATTGAGCAGAATTGTAATTTCTATCTAAGTATATTGCATGATGACAAACAGTATGAAGGCTTATGCCCTCAGAGCAAGCTGCAGGGTTTGCAACTAAAGCAAACATATTAGGGTCATCATGAAAATCTTTTACTATTCTTTCCCTTGTATTTTCTTCCTCCTCACTGCCAGCTTCAACTCCACCATGAATACATTTAGCTCCTAAATCCGAAAGCATTTGCGTAATTGATTCAACATTTTCAACAAAGCCAGACCATATTATTACTTTCTTGCCCTCTTTGGCAAGTTGCCTTGCTTTAATTGCAACATACTTAATCTTATTTCCATCGCCGTATTCTATCGCTTCTCTTAAAGCATCTGGAAACGAAGAAGCGGTTTTTAGTAATAGAGAGGGGTTACTTACAACTTGCAATAATCTCATGTAGCTTTTACCCAATTGGCGATAAAATTTTCTATCATTATTGCCTAGTCCTGAAAGTTGTCGTAATTCTTCAGAACGTATTAAATCATATAGATTTTTTTGCGGCTCATTTAATGGTATTGGAGTTGTAATAATTTTCGGTTTGTCAAGTCCTGATTCATTGTTCGTAGTCATTTATAAATTTTTATGAACCAGACTTAAGTACTACTATTAAGCTCTGGTTGCGTCGCACTCTTGTACGTTCAGTAATTCTATTCAGCTATATCATTTCGAATTCCTTTTAAACCAAGCAAAAACGTCTTTGTATTCAAGAAAATTACAATGATCAATTAAACCACTCATTTTAAAGGTTGGTCTACTTATTTGTCGAAGAAAAAGGGCTTTTCTTATTTCATTTGAAACAATACTAAATTTTGGTAACAGTTTTGGCTCAATCAGATGGAGGTCATTAAATCTAAGCAACCCTGAATAAATCGACGTTGAATGCTCAACTTCAAACATTGCTTTAAGATCGCTTGATCCTCTTTGAAGCCATATCACATCAATTTCGGTAATTACATTATGAATTCGTTCATAACGATTAGGAAATTCTACTTTGCAAGAAAATTTTTGCGTAAGGTTCCAATCTAATTTTATTCTATCACTTTGAGGGATCCAAATATCATATCCTTTTGCAATTCCTATTGAACCAATTAATGTTTGAATTTGTGAGTGTGAAAAGTCCGGAATTTCGGTTAGCTTACTTTTATCTATTAATTGATTTAGTTGTTCCCAACCAAAGAAGCCTTCTATATTAACTCTGCCACATCCGGGTAGATATAATTCAGTTTCTTCACCAAGAAATACTGAAGCTTTAATTTGGCCATCTGATGCGGCTTCAATATTATTTAAAATTTCTTCGTAATCAGAAAATGGAATGAATAGCGGCTCTCTTTGAGTATCCCATGAAAAACAGATAACAGAATTACTGCCATCAAGAAGTTTAAGATCTTCTTTTCTTAATCCATAAAATGTTTGATTTCTCCCATGGATTTTTGAATATCTGTAATAAATTCTAAGTTGTCCTTCACAAACATCAAATAGAGATAAACTATTGGGTAGTCTTTTTATTTTTCCGAATCTATTTTCTAATTCTTTTAAGAAATTTTGTTTTACAAGGTTGGGCATAAGCAATAATCAGTTAAGCTGCTAAGCGAATTTGGTTTTCAATTCCCACCACATTTCTATTATTTTTTAAAGATGCTAAGACTGTAGAACCAACGCCAGCAAAAGGATCTAGAACCCAATCAAATTCGTCAGTTAATGCTAGTAAACATCTTTCAACAAGTTCTATCGGGTATTGACATGGATGATCGGATTTTTCAACATGATTTGCTTTTACGTTTGGTATATTCCAGATTTCATTTTCCCAATCATTTAAAACAATTTCCCAAATGTCCGAAGGATTCTTCCCATTTGGATTACTGGAAAATTCACCTTTCTTTGGTCCTTTAAAATGTTTCTTGCCAGGATATTTTGATGGTACTCTAACTAAATCCAAATTGAAAGTGTAATTGTCCCCTTTTGTGAACCATAAAATGGTTTCGTATCTGCCAGAGAACCTTTTTGAAGAATGTAGCCCATGCCCAAATTGCCAGATAATTCTATTCCTTAATTTAAGTCCATGAGATTTGAAAATGTTGTAATAGAAAATATCAAGCGGAAATACTTCACCTTTGTCTATAAAATTCCCAACCTGCCAACATATACTACCTGACGGATGAAGTGTTCTTATTAATTCGGCAATAATAGCATCTTGCTCAGAAAGATACTTTTCAATTGATTTTTTTACCTCATATTCTTTGCCGACGTTATATGGGGGTGAAGTAATAATTAACTTGAATTTGCCATCTTCAAATTCCTTTAATTTTTTTAGACAATCTCCCAATATATATTGATAATCACTTTTTTGATTTTCATTCCTAATCATGGATCAAATTTAGGTGTTTCTCTATTTGTAATATAGATATGATTTTAGGTGTCGAACAAATGTTTATGGATATACTTCAGAGGGGGTTGGGCATGGTCATTGTTAATATCCTGCGGTTCGATACAAAATAGTTCAAAAAGATATTTCGCCATAGTAGTTGCTTTTAACTGGCAACACACTAATATACATAACTCCTCTTAAAATCAATATCTCACACAATCTAATTTAAATGCTTGCTCTTTATATTTAATAGTCCCCACAAAAAATCCGTGCATCATCTATACACGGATTTCAACATCTTTCTAAACAACCCCTTTACGCCGAGTTCCTCGCCGCATTAATAATTCCAAACGAGCTGCGGATGATGAGCTTTTCATACACTTCTTTATAAGCAGTTGGCATACCGGGTTCGTTCATTTGCCTGCACTTGGCAATAGCGTATTGCTGGATGGTAATGAGCGGCATTACAATCCGCTCACGCATTTGGATGGAGAGCTGATCAATGGGATAGTTTTCCATGAGCTCTGTTTTGCCACTCAGCTTGAGCACATATTTTTTGGTGAGTTCGTACTCGTTGTAAATCATCTGCCATATAACACCATACACGGGATGGTTGGCTAAATGTTCGGTTGCGGGAAAAAAACATTTCTTCATGGCCATTTCACAATTATCCATGAGCGTTTTTATAAACAGTGAATTTTTATACAGCTCTTTTATTTCTACAAAACGTCCCTGATCGTCGAGGTCTTTGAGTGCTGTGCCCACACCATAGTAACCGGTTACGTTTTGTTTTAACTGGCTCCATGCACCTACATACGGAATGGCACGCAGATCTTTGAGTTCAATACGTGCCGATGCACCACGTTTGGTGGGGCGGCTGGCAATATTGGTATCGCTGTAATATTTCAACGGACTTGTATCTACGAGGTACTGCATAAAGTACGGATGCGTTTTTAAACTTTTATAAGCATCAAAGCTTTTTTGCGACACTTCGATAATCAATGCTTCTTCGGCTTTGCTGATATTTATTTTTGATGCGCCAAACAAATCGTTACTGATGCCTGCGTTGAGCAGTTGTTCGATGTTAAACTGTGCAGCATCATGTGTTCCGAAATTTGAACTCACGGTTTGTCCCTGGATGGTTAACTGAATTTCTTTGTTGGAAATATCGTTCCCCATCGAAGCATAAAATTTATGTGTTTTACCACCGCCTCTTGCAGGAGGGCCGCCACGTCCATCAAAAAAAACCACCTCTGCATCATATTCTTTAGAGATACGTGAAAGCTCTTCTTTTGCTTTGTAAATACTCCAGTTGGCCATGAGGTAACCGCCGTCTTTTGTACCATCGCTAAAGCCAAGCATAATGGTTTGCCGGTTGCCTCTCTGTTGTAAATGTTGTTTGTAAACAGGGTGCTGATAGAGTTCTTTCATTACTGCAGAAGCGCTTTGTAAATCTTCTACTGTTTCAAACAAAGGCACAATATCAATCTGCATACTGTTCTCATCCCATCCGCTGAGAATCAGTAACTGAAATACTTCCATTACATGCTGTGCACTGGTACACTGGCTGATGATGTAACGGTTACATCCTTCTGCACCATTGCTCTGCTGAATGATTTTTATTTGCCGCATCATCTGCATGGTATCGTTTACCAGATCGGCAGATGCGGCATTATCTGTATCTGCAGCATATGAAGGAAGATAGTTTAATGAAAGATCAGGTTGTTCTTTGATCATAGCCGCCAAAACTTTTCCGTGCACAGAACTGTCTTGACGTATATCCAATGTTGCAAAATGCAAACCGAATAACTGTACACGGTTAATGAGCTGATCAACTGATTGCTGAAACAATCCATTGTGCTGATGAATCAGTATGCTCCTTATTTCAAACAGTGTGGCAAGTATTTCTTCTTTGCTGAGGTTGGTGGTATGGCCGGGAATAAATATGTTATCGTATAATTTTTTTTCAAGACCCGCCAGCAGTGTATCCACTCCCTGAAATGTTAAACGTCGTTTCAGTTTACGTACATCCAGGTAATAGCATTTAATAATCGAGCCTCGCAGCAACTCGGCAACTTTTACTGTAATATCTGTGGTTACAAAGGGATTGCCGTCTCTGTCGCCCCCGGGCCAAAAGCCCATGCGTATGAGCGGTTGATTAAAATTGATGCCTAACTGCAGTTGATTTTTGATGGATGAATAAATTTTTCCGGCGGCTGTATAAAATACATTTTCCAGATACCAGATTAAACTCACCGCTTCATCATATGGTGTTGGTTTTTGTTTTTTGAGAAAAGCAGTTTTACCTAATTGCTGCAGATAACTGTTGATGAGCGCTGCATTGTTTTCTGCCAGTGCTTTCGAGAGATCATGAATGATACCCAATACCGAACCGGGATAAAACTGTGTAGGGTGTGCTGTCAAAACAAGACGTACACAGTAATTCGATAATTTTTCTGCCAGTGCTTCTTCTTTGTTGTGTTGCTGCACTTCATTGAGCAATTGTTTTAGCGTGCCGCTTCCCTGCATATCATTCACTGCACGAAAAGATGCATCTTCCAATGCATCAAACAACACAATCTGCCGCTCTACATATTGTACAAAACGAAACAGCAGATCAATCTGCTCCTGTTCTTTTTGATAATTGGTGTGCCGTTTAAAAAAGTCGTTCAGAATTTCAACAGGACTCAGCTTGTGTTTGTAACCATCTTCGCAATTGGTTAACAACAGCGACAGCATGATGCCCGTACGTTCAATACGATGAAAGGGGAGGGATGTAAACAGACTGTTGTACAGCTGAAATTTGATCCCGACTAAATTCTTAAATTCCTGCAGACCGGCTGCTTGTGATAATGACATAGTACTCCTTATTTTAAAAGCAGGCAACCGTAGCACGAAAGGTAAAAAGAAATGAAGTGTTCACGAAATTTGTTTGCAGGCAAACGAATGTATGTTTTCTGTGTTATTCTTTTTTGATGGGTGATGTGCAGTTATTTTCCTTCAATGTTCCCCGTTTTTTTGGTAGAACGGAACAGCAGCGGGGCTGGCTATACAAATCCGGCTAAAGTTTAAATACGTTTATGATCTATGTAAACTTATTCTATGAACGATTTAATCTGCCCGCAAATTTACGTGTATGAGTCAGGTGCTGAAATGCATTACCTGCTCATTGCCTGCACGGGGAATCCTGATAATAATTAACTGTTGAACGGTTATTTATTTTTTACTGCAAATAATTTCAATGCAGCATTGTTTTGCGATGCTGCAATAACCATACGGTTACCCATGGAGAACTGCACTACTGTTTTTGCATTGCCCGGAATAAAAATGCCGCTTTCAAGTATGGAAAGTGTTTTAAAGTTTCCTTTGCCATCACCTTTTAATACCAATCCGTTGCCTGCATCATAACGGCCAATAAACGGATGCATCCCGAATTCATTTCCGCTCAATAAAATATCTGCAGCTCCATCTCCATTAAAATCATTCACTGCAATACCATATACCGGCGACCATTGTGCAGCAGCGGGGAGCGGATGAAATACAAACTCAAAGTTTCCTTTATTTTCAAACCATCCGGTTTCAAATGTATTGGCTGTTAACCGCAGTTCATTATCACGGTTAAAATTTTTCAGCATGGTTTGCATATCTGTTTTTGCATAGCTGGTATAATCGGGAAATTGTTTTTTAATGGAAGGTATTTCTTCTGCTACCTGATCTCTGTAAGCAACGGGGAACTCCTGTTTTATTCCATGTGCTGTTGCAGGTTTCCATATGCTCAGCAGTGCATCCCAACGGCTGTTGTTATCGTAATCTTTTGCATACACAGATACTGGTTGTTTTTCTGTTCCTGTATAATAACCGTTGGTTCCGTAATTGCCTGCAACAAGATCCATGTCGCCATCGTTGTCTAAATCTGCTACAGCAATTTTATTCCACCAGCCTTTTAACTGATCGGTAGCTGATGTTTGTTTTACCAGTTTGCCCTGTTCATTTTTAAACATGTAAATGCCCATCCATTCACCGGTTACAATCAGATCAGGATCCTTGTCTTTATCTATATCCATCCATACTGCATCGGTTATCATACCAAGCTCTTTCAGTTGGGGCGCAACCGTTTCTGTGACCAATGTAAATTTGATGTTGCCGTTTTTTGTTTCGTTCCGCAGCAAATAACCGCTTTCAGGTTTCGGATATTCATTGGGCACCATTCTGCCGCCTACAAACAGATCCTGATCACCATCGTTATCATAATCAGCTGCTGTAACAACACTCTTGCTTGCGTAAATGACAGGTATCATTGAACTGTCGGTAATAAAATTTCCTTTACCATCATTGATGTACAACCGATCGGCATAGCCAACAAAGCTTTTCATTAATTCATTGCCACCACTTGTTATATATACATCAAGGTCTTTGTCGTTATCTGCATCAAACAAACAGATACCACCATCATCGGTCATTTTTTTTGCCGATGCCAGTAAGGGTTGTTGTAGAAATGTTTCATTGGGCTGTTGTAAAAAAACGGTAGCCCGTTGATCGGGGTTTCCTCCTGCAATAAGATCGGTTAAACCGTCGCCGTTCAGATCGCCTGCTGCAAGTGCCGGTCCGTATTGTGAAAACTTATGGGGCAGTTGCCGTTGTACATTGAAATCAGAAAAATCAAATTCTTCATGCTTGTAGGTGATGCCTGCTTTTGATGTGATGTTGGTAAACCAGTTACCTGTTGCAATGAGCGGCGATTGATCATTTCGCAGAACAGCCGATGCAGATTCTGAAATAAGCATGGTTTGATTGGTAACCACATTGCTGAGCACTTCTTTTTTTCCATTGGGCCAGTTGATGACAATGGAGTCAATAAGCGAAACCGTATCTAATCCAAAATGTAAAATGTTTTCGACGCTGCTCATATAACCACGGTAGGGTGTATGCTCGGCCACCTGCATTCCTCCTTTATAATACAGATGCGCAATGGTTCCAATACCATTGATGTTAGAAGTGTCGCCACGAAAACGAATGCGTAAAAAATTCTTTTTGTCTGCTTGTTTGTTCTGCTGATTTTCCAGCAATGTAGCTTCCATATTGGTGTTGTTGATCACTACATCCAGATCACCATCTAAATCAAAGTCGGCGGTTGCTATACCAGCCGAGTAGGTAGGAAAATCCCAGCCCCATTCTGTTGTTTTATCTGTAAATGTTAAGTTGCGGTTGTTGTGATAAATGTAATTGCTGATTTGCACCGGTGGTAATTTTTGCAATACATCCTGTATTGCATTCCCTTGGTACTGGCTGCGGTAAGCAATAAAATCCAGATCAGTTACATCTTTGGGTAAACCATTGGTGGTCATTAAATCTTTATATCCATCATTATCTGCATCAACCAGCAATGCAGCCCAGCTCCAGTCGGTATGCGGTACGCCTGCATAGTATGCTATTTCACTAAAGACGGGTGCAGCAATACTATCGTTCTCTCCAACAACCGGTCCACGGTTTAACTGCAAGGTATTGCGGACTGTTTGATAAGGGAAACCGAATTTAGCCGAATATAAATACCAATTGTAATCAACCGGGTTCAACATCATTTTCTGCCGGTAATTATCTTCGGGCATCATATCCATTTCAATAATATCAATCAAGCCGTCATTATTAATATCACCTGCATCATTCCCCATTGCATTTAAGCTGCCGTGTTTAAAATATTCTGCATTGCGGTTGGTAAATGTTCCGTTTTTATTGTTGATGTAAAGCAGATTGCCGCTTAAATAATCATTGCTTACATAAATATCTTTCCAGCCGTCGCTGTTAATATCTACTATTGAAATACCCAGTCCGTTGCCTTCCCATGTAATACCTGCTTCCATAGTAACGTTGGTAAAAACGGGTTGCTGCAATGCACTGTTCCAATCGTTGCGGTATAAAATATCATTGGTAAAACCTGTGCCGTTTGTTCTTGGCTGACGGAATGTGTTGGGAAATTCCTGATTGAGATCATTCACCACCAGATACAAATCAAGGTCGCCATCATTATCATAATCAAAAAAAGCAGCCATTTGTGTACTTACGGTATCAACCAGTCCGTATTGCGCTGCACTTTCTTTAAACTTTGGAATGCCTGTTGACGGATCAATTCCTTTATTAACATACAGTATATCTTTTTTTAATTCTGCATTTTGCCAGGTAGATGCACATACATACATGTCCAGCAGTCCATCGTTATTAATATCTACCACACTAACACCACGACTCCATTTTTTTTCACCGCTTACACCGGCAATATCAGTTACATCTTCAAACTTCATCTTGCCACGGTTGAGGTATAATTTATTAGGCAGAATAGAAGAAGTAAAATAAATATCGGGCAGGCTGTCGTTATTAAAATCGCCGATGCCCACACCACCTCCGTTATAGAGGTATTGATAATTAATCATGTTGAGCATTTCATTTTCCTGCAGCACATTGCTGAATGTAATTCCACTTTCTGTGCTTTTTATTTCACGGAACAAGGGTGTGTTTTTTTGTTTGCAGGAAGAAAAGAAAACAATGGCTGTAATGAACGCAGCATAGAATCGGTACATGTGCTTTATTTAGCTGACTAAATTAAGGTAAAATGTAAAGCTGAAAACGTTCTGTTGTTTCAGGTGGTAAGAGGGGCAATGTGCTGCTTTTTTTGACCGATGCAGAGTAACAGTAAACCGACAAACATTACAACTGCAGCAGCCAGCAGCAGATATCCGTTGTATGGTAGATTGGTTGACTGCATGGCGGCAATTCCCTGCAGCATCAACAGCACTTCATTACTGATTGCTGCACAAGCAAAAAGCCACAAGCCGGTTTTGGATTGTTTTTTTTCAACTGTAATCAGTTGATGTTGTATGAGAAACCCCAGTAAAAAAAAGGAAACAAAAAGCAGCAACACTAAATGTAAAAAAGCAACCACAATGGCCCGTATGCCAAAAGCATAGGTATTCAGTTCAGGTATTGCAGAGAAAGCCTGCAATATAATTTTAAGGATAAATGCAGCACAAGCTATCAGCCACAACCATTTTACCTGTGATGGCAGTTGCAACTGTTTGCGTAATTGCAGAATTATTTTAAGCAGAAAACCTGCAGCAATTAATTGAATCATGGCTGCAGCATCGGCTGCAAGCAACATCCAGCGGGGCAGTCTCATCCACATCATAGATAAAAATAAAGCCGGTACAGCTGTGATCAGTAACAAAATGAATCCTCTGTTCACTTGCTGTTGCAATACAGGTGTAAGCCATTGTTTGACGGATGCAATAAACAGAAAAGCTATTGCAAATAAAAACCAGCCATTGTACTGAAAATGCAGATAAAAGTAAATGGCCCCGAAATAGAAGTCCTGCTGTACGCTTTTCTGCATCATTAAATAAGCGAGTGTAAATGTGCCGAGGGCTGAAAGCATGTTCCAGCACAATGCGGCGTACAACCATTTCTTTTCATTTGTAAGATGCCTGCTGTTTGCTGTCAGTTTAAAAGCAACAGATGCAAAAACAAATGAGACCAAAATTGAAATGGTAGAGAAAGCAATGGAAGGCGCTGCATATCCCATCAATGGAAAAGTGAACAACATGCCATAACTGCTCCATAGCTGCAGATGCAGTATCTTGTTCAGCTGCTTTTTTTGTTTCTCTGTTAGTTGTATAAGATGAATGATACCAATAAACAATACCAGCGATACCCAGCCTGCAAATGCAAAATGAGAGTGGGCATGCAGCAAATGTTTCTGATCAAAAAACGGAAGTGGAAATAAAATTTTATAACGCAGTATTACACCCACTGCTGCCAGAACAGTAAAATTAATAATTGCAATGAGTGACCATTTTTGCAGAAACCTCATACATCTTATACATTAATTTGGTTGATGGGAGTACTTAAAAATTATCAGCAATACACTTTTCCTTTTTCAATTTTAAGCACACCTTTTTCCTGCATTTGACGTATAGAACGTATAACGGTTTCAACCCGCAGACCCGTCATGTCGGCAATTTGCTGTCTGGTAAGATCTATCTTAAACAATTCATTGTTTAAAAAACCATTTTCTTTTTTATACTCCCGCAGCAAGGTTGCAACACGATGCAGGGGGCCGTATGAAGAAATTTCTTTTAAGATCAGCGATTTTGCCCGCAGTCTTTTCGCCAGCATTTGTGTAAATCCGGCATGCAGATGATAATGCTCTTTCAGCAATTGCAGAAACGATTCTTTACGTAAACGGATAATGGTGCTTTCTTCATCTGCCACTGCACTTGCAGGATAATTGCCGCCATCAAACAGAGGAGGTTCGCCAAAACTCTCACCTGCACCAAAAAAACCCTGAATAAATTCTTTCCCGTCTTCATTGCAGTTACACATTTTTATCCGTCCGTCTACAACCTGGTAATAAAAATGCACACGGTCCTCTTCACAAAAAAGCACTTGTCCTTTTCTTACATTATGAAACGTGGCGCCCCATGCAAGCAGGAGGTTTACATCAATCATGGATAGATCAGTTTTTTGCATTGTGGCGGCAAAATAAATCTGATCAGAAATCCGGGTGCTGATGAATAGTAGTCATAAATATGATTGTAATCATATGCTGCCGTTTACAAATCAACTTTTTTGCAGCCTTAATGAGTGTATACAGGTTGGCAGTGAATATCATCCTCTATGCGTTCAGTCATAAAGTTCTTTTTTTTCTCACAGTAACGTTGCATAAATGTTTCAAATAAAAATTTAAAAGCATGAAAAAAATTCTGATTGCACTTAGTCTCAGTCTGGTTGTATTGTTTTATTCCTGCGGAGGAAATTCAGCAGAGAGTAAAAATGAAACAACAAGTGAACAAACCACAGCGCCTGCTGATAACGGCAACCCATCTTATGATCCCGAAAGAGGCGCAGGAAAATTTACAAATGTTGAAGTAAAACCTGAGTTGGATAAAGTAATGGCAGGCGCAGGCATGATTGTGTATGATGTGAAATGTGCAAGCTGTCACAAATTAACAGATGAAAAACTGGTTGGCCCGGGATGGCAGGGAGTAACTACCCGTCATAAACCTGAGTGGATCATGAATTTTATTACCAACCCCGACGAAATGCTGAGCAAAGATCCCAAAGCAATGGCGCAGCTTGAACTGTGTCTGGTGCGTATGCCCAATCAGAATTTAACGGATGATGATGCACGCAATGTGTATGAGTATATGCGTAAAAATGATGGCATTAAATAAACAGCAATTCATTAAACCCACAATTATATAGTATGAAATATTCAAAACTAATACTGTTCATCCTGCTGTCAGGATCAGTATTGCACATGATGTCCTGTAAACCGAAAGGTGCTTCAGGAGCAGTAGCTACAGGCTCTGCAGAAAAAGCTTATGTAGCGCCCGGTAAGTACGATGAGTTTTACAATTTTGTATCAGGCGGTTTCAGCGGACAAATGAGTGTATACGGATTGCCGAGCGGCCGTTTGTTTCGTGTCATTCCTGTTTTTTCGGTTGATCCGGAAAAAGGATATGGCTACAGCGAAGAAACCAAACCGATGTTAATGACTTCCGGTGGTTTTGTTCCATGGGATGATTTACACCATGTATCTTTTTCACAAACCAATGGTGAAATTGACGGACGATGGGCATTCGGAAACGGAAATAACACACCACGTGTTGCACGTATTGATTTAAAAACGTTCCGCACATCCGAAATACTTGAGCTGCCCAACAGCGCAGGTAATCACTCTTCTCCTTTTATTACTGAGAACTCTGAATACATTGTTGCAGGTACCCGTTTCAGCGTACCCGTTGGTAACAATACTGATGTACCCATTGCATCATACAAACAAAACTTTAAAGGAACCATCAGCTTCATCAGTGTTGGTAAAGAAGGCGAACTGGATATTGCTTTTCAATTATTGTTACCGGGTGTAAATTTTGATTTAAGCCGTGCAGGTAAAGGCCCAAGCAACGGTTGGTTTTTCTTCAGTTGCTATAACAGCGAGCAGGCAAATACCTTGCTGGAAGTAAATGCATCGCAAAGGGATAAAGATTTTATTCTTGCTGTTAACTGGAAAAAAGCCGAAGAATATCTCAAAGCCGGTAAAGGAACCAAACAACAGGTGCGTTACGCTCATAATAAATACAATGAGCAAACACATACTGCTACATCTCAAATTAAAACAGAAGTAACGGTACTTGATCCTGCTATATTAAAAGACATCTGTTATTTTATTCCCTGTCCAAAATCACCTCACGGTTGCGATACAGATCCTACCGGTGAATATATTGTTGGCAGCGGAAAACTGGCAGCTCTTATTCCTGTTTTCTCGTTCAGTAAAATTCAAAAAGCCATTGCAGATAAAACTTATGATGGCGACTTTGGCGGTATTCCTGTAATTAAATACGAAGCTGCTTTGTATGGTGAAGTAAAAAAGCCGGGCCTGGGGCCATTGCATACAGAGTTTGATGCCAACGGTAACGCCTACACGTCTTTTTTTGTAAGCAGTGAAATTGTAAAGTGGAATATTAAAGATTTAAAAGTGTTGGACAGAGTTCCTACTTATTATTCCATTGGTCACTTAAGTATTCCCGGTGGTGATACAAAAAAACCATACGGTAAATATGTGGTGGCGTATAATAAAATTACCAAAGACCGTTACCTGCCAACAGGTCCGGAGTTAACTCAAAGTGCACAGATCTTCGATATCAGCGGAGATAAAATGCAGTTGATACTTGATTTTCCGACCATTGGTGAACCGCACTATGCAGGTTCTATGCCGGCCGATCTCATTAAGAAAAACAGTTTAAAGATTTATAAAATTGATGAGAACAAACATGCGTATGCAGCCAAAGGAGAGAAGGAAACCAAAGTAGTACGTGAAGGAAATAAAGTACACATTTATGGTACTGCCATCCGCTCACACTTTGCACCGGATAATATTGAAGGGATTAAAGTAGGTGATGAAGTGTACTTCCATATCACTAACCTGGAACAGGATTGGGATGTGCCGCATGGCTTTGCTATTAAAGGTGCGCCCACGGCAGAGTTACTGATCATGCCGGGTGAAACACAAACATTGAAATGGATTCCTGAGAAACCCGGAATGTATCCCATTTACTGTACAGATTTTTGCAGTGCCTTACACCAGGAAATGCAGGGATATGTGCGTGTATCACCTGCAGGAAGCAGTATGCCGCTTTCATTCAGTTTAGGTAAGCAGGGTGCAGCAGCAGCCGATACAACAAAACCGGCAGGCAAATAAAGTACAAAGGATCATTATCACAAACAGCCCCGTGCTCATGTGCATAAGAGGCGGGGCTGTTTAATTACATGTCATACGAAATGATACAAACTATAAAAGGATGAATACGCATTTATCACCCATGGCAAGAATTGCATCGTTGATCTGTGCAGTGGGGTTGGCCATAGTCATTTTTGTACCTATGTGGCGTATAGATTTAACCGCACCACAATATCCCGAAGGCCTGGGTTTAAAAATTTATCCCAATAAACTTGCCGGTGATATTGATATCATTAACGGGTTGAATCATTACATAGGTATGGCTAAACTGGAGACCGACGATTTTATTGAGTTTACCATCCTGCCTTATATCATTGCAGCATTTTCATTGTTTGGAATCATAACTGCCTTGGTTAACCGCCGTTGGTTTTTTTATGTTTGGATGATTTTATACATCCTGTTTGGCGTTGTAGCCATGTTCGATTTTTACAGATGGGAATATCACTATGGTCACAATCTGGATCCAACAGCAGCCATTGTAGTGCCGGGTATGGCTTATCAGCCGCCATTAATTGGCTTTAAACAACTGCTCAACTTCGGTGCTTATTCGTTTCCTGATGTGGGTGGATATATTTTCATAGCTGTTGGTCTTATACTGGTAACAGTTGCGTTTCTGGAATGGAAAAAAATAAAAGCCATGTACAGACCTGTACATGCAGCAATAGCATTCCTGTTCATTTGCCTGTTGCAAAGTTGTTCTACCGCTCCACAACCAATTCATTATGGAAAAGATATTTGTGCGTTTTGTAAAATGGTTATCAGCGATCATCGTTTTGGTGCTGAACTGATCACAACCAAATACAAAGTATACAAGTTTGATGATACACATTGTGCTGTTTCGTTTTTATCGTCTGTAGAAAAAACCGGACAGCAGATAGCGGCTGTTTATCTGGCCGATTTTTCACAAAAAGGAAAACTGGTAAAAGCTGAAGAAAGTTTTTTATTGAAAAGTGCGGATCTGAAAAGTCCCATGGGGGGCAATATTGCTGCATTTGCAAGTGAAGACAGTATGAACAGTTTTAAGCAATCATTCAATGCAACAGTTGTTAAATGGAATGAAATAAATCTCAAATGAAAATCTGTATTACCATACTGTTTCTCTTCTTGTTTACAGATGCAACGGCAAAGCTGTGGCGGGTAGGTGCAGGTCAGCAGGAGCGAAGCATCAGGGCAACGATCAATAAAGCAACCGATGGCGATACCATCTTTATTTATCCCGGTATATATAAAGAAGGTCAACTGATTATCACCAAAAAATTATTTCTCAAGGGCATTCAATATCCTGTTCTCGATGGAGAACAGAAAGTAGAGATACTCACTATCCGTTGCGATGGAGTAGTAGTGGAAGGACTTTTTTTTAAACGTTCAGGTCGCAGCAGTTATAATGATATTGCTGCGCTGCGTATTGCAGATTGCCGCAATGCAGTTGTAAAGAACAATCGGTTTGAATCGGGCTATTTTGGAATTTATTCGCAACATGCAACAGCAGCCATCATTACAGGAAATCGTTTACAGTCTGATGCAAAAGATGAAGTGTCATCGGGCAACGGTATTCATTGCTGGAAGAGCGACAGTATGCACATCAGCAGTAACACTGTAACAGGTTACAGAGATGGATTGTATTTTGAGTTTGTTACAAACTCATACATAAAAAGCAATACCAGTTATGGTAACGTAAGGTATGGTCTGCATTTTATGTTCTCAGGGAATAACAGTTATATCTCCAATGTATTTCGGGATAATGGTGCAGGTGTTGCGGTGATGTATTCAAAAAACATCCGCATACAAAACAATCTGTTTGCAGATAACTGGGGAGGTGCAGCCTATGGCATCTTAATGAAAGAAATCACAGACAGCCGTGTTGAAGGCAACCGTT
Source organism: Chitinophagaceae bacterium (assembly GCA_022841365.1). GTDB lineage: Bacteria > Bacteroidota > Bacteroidia > Chitinophagales > Chitinophagaceae > Lacibacter. The sequence goes on from JALHRP010000024.1 coordinate 32,910, forward strand.
TTCAAAAAAATTCAGTAGGTGTTATGCTCGAAGGCAGTAACCGTATTCAACTCCTCAAAAACGTTTTCATTCAAAATGGATGGGCCATTAAAATGCAGGCCAGTTGTATGGATAACAGCATTGAGCAAAATAATTTTTCTGCCAACTCTTTTGATATGGCTACCAATGGTGAGCTGGTACTGAACAGTTTTAAAAAAAATTACTGGGATAAATACGAAGGATACGATTTAAACAGAGATGGTATTGGCGATGTGCCTTATCATCCTGTGAGTATGTTTTCTATGATGGGTGAACGCAATGCATCCAGTATGATGTTGTTCCGGAGTTTTATTGTTGGCCTGCTGGATAAAGCAGAAAAAATGCTGCCTGTTCTTACACCTGTTGATCTCAAAGATCATCAGCCACTAATGAAACCGCTAAAACTGTAACGTATGATTATTGCAAGTAACGTAACAAAAACATTTGGAAAACTGAAAGCACTGGATAACGTAAGTGTTATGTGCAGTAAGGGACAAACCATTGCATTAATAGGTCCTAACGGCAGTGGTAAAACAACACTAATTAAATCCATGCTGGGTATGGTGGTGCCCGACAGTGGTTTCATCACTTTTGATGAACATAATATTCTGCACAACTGGAACTACCGGAGCCGTATAGGTTATATGCCGCAAATTGGCCGTTATCCGGATAACATGCGCATCGGCCATGTGTTTGAAATGATGAAAGACCTGCGTAAAAATTCAACCGCCTCAACAGATGAAGAATTGATTACTGCATTTGGGTTGGATAAGCTGATGCACAAAAAAATGCAGACACTCAGCGGAGGAACGAGGCAAAAAGTTAGTGCATCACTCGCCTTTTTATTTAACCCCGATGTGTTGATCCTTGATGAACCAACTGCGGGACTTGATCCCGTTGCTTCTGAAATACTGAAACAGAAAATGATCCAGGAAAAAGAAAAGGGCAAACTGATTTTAATAACATCGCATGTTTTGAGTGAACTGGATGATGTAGTGAGCGAAATCATTTATATGCAGGATGGTCAGTTGAAATTTCATAAATCACTTGAACAGTTACAGGAAGATACCGGTCAGCAAAAACTGGCCAAAGCCATTGCACAAATAATGAAATAACTCCGGGCTGATAAACAGCTCAGAATAAAATAGAATCGTATGATGCAGACGATGATTAAATATGTGGTGCTTGATCTGATCAAAAACAGGATTATTCTTGTGTACACATTTTTTTTGTTGCTGATGTCTGTAGGGATGTTCAGCATGGATGAAAACACCACCAAAGGAATTATGAGTTTAATGAACCTTGTGCTCATCATTATTCCGCTGGTGAGTATTATTTTTTCAACCATTTACGTGTATAATTCATCCGAATTTATTGAGCTGCTTGCAGCGCAGCCGCTGAAACGAAAATCGCTGTGGCTCAGTATTTACAGTGGTTTAGCGCTGTCGTTATCGCTGGCTTTTATGATCGGTGTTGGTATTCCGGTGTTATTGTTTGATGGTACGCTTACCGGATGGGTGCTTGTGTTATCCGGTCTTTTTCAAACAATCATTTTTACAGGTATTGCTTTGCTTGCTGCTGTAAAAACAAGAGATAAAGCAAAAGGAATTGGTGTGGCTATTTTTCTCTGGTTCTTCTTTACACTTATTTATGATGGGTTGGTGCTGCTGCTGTTATTCCAGTTCAGCGATTATCCATTAGAGAAACCGATGATTGCTTTGAGTATGCTCAATCCTGTAGATTTATCACGGATTTTGATTTTGCTCAAGCTGGATATATCTGCATTGATGGGTTATACAGGTGCGGTTTTCAGCAATTTTTTTGGCAGCGGATTCGGAATGCTGCTTTCTGTCCTTATTTTATTTCTCTGGTCTGCAGTGCCGGTTTGGTTTTCGTTAAAACAATTTCAACGTAAAGATTTATAATTTATTCTTATGTTCCACATAAATATCAATGATCTGTCAGCAAACGAAAAAGTAACAAAAAGAGCAGTGTATAAAGATGAACGTTTTCATGTAATGCTGTTACATTTACCGGAAGGGGAAGGGTTAAAACCACACAAGTCTAAAACCGATGCCTGCTGTGTTGTACAAAAAGGTGAAGTGGAGTTTATACTGGAAGAGGAATCGTTTCATTACCGGAAAGGTGATACGTTTTCTTTTAAAGCAGGTGAGCTGCATGCATTAAAAGCCATCACCGATTTCAGTATGCTGATCATTAAATAAAGACACATGAAAAAAGAAATTGAAAACCGAAGCGATATTGAACAACTCGTGAATACGTTTTATGAAAAGGTAAAAAGAGATGAAGTGATCGGTGATTTTTTTACCCGTGTAACAGTTATTGACTGGGACAAGCATTTGCCGGTGATGTATGATTTTTGGGAGAATATTATTTTTCATGTGGGTGGGTACACCGGCAACCCCATGAAACATCATGAAGCATTGCATCGCAAAGAACCTTTACGAGCCGTTCATTTTAACAGGTGGACAGCTTTATTTAATGAAACGGTTGATGAATTGTTTCAGGGACAAAAAGCAGAGCAGGCCAAACAACGGGCCTTATCTATTGCAACAGTTATGCGTATAAATATTATTGGTTTGCCAAACCAGGAAGAATCAATTTATTAACAGCACAAAAAAAGCATCAATCAGATGCTTTTTTTTATGTGAGTTATCGAAAGGGTTATTTAGCAGGAGCAAGTAATACAGCATCAACCACATGAATAATTCCATTGGTTGCGGGTATAGAAGCAACAATGTTGGCGCCGTTTACAGTGAGTTTACCATCTTTATTTCCTATTGTAATGTTTTCTCCACTGGCCATGCCATACACCATCCCATCGCCAAGCAACGCATCTTTCAACACGCCTACATATACATGGTATTCGAGCACACTGCGGAGTTTATCTTTGTTTTCAGGTTTTAATAAATCGGCCAATACTTCTTTTGGCAGTTTATCAAAAGCTGCATTCACAGGAGCAAATACAGTAAACGGTCCTGCATTACTGATCACATCAACATAAGCGGCAGCTTTAAGTGTCGCAACCAGTGTGGTATGATCTTTACTGCCTACGGCAATTTTTACAATATCTTTTCCTGATTCATCATCCTGCACGGCCGACTGGCCTGCGCCGGTGGTTTGTTCTTCACCTGTTGTTACAGAAGCTCCTGCGGTTTCACCTGCATTGTTACAGGCCGTAAAGCAGAAAAGAAGCGAAGCAATGAGCGCTAAATTCTTCATATTAAATTCGTTTTTTGTTGAACGGTTTTTTTATTATCAGGATCGAAAATAGAACAGCCTGAACAAGGAAACTATGATTGAAATCATAAGTGCCGAACATTTCTTTAACTTGCATTGTTACAATAAAAAAGTCATGGGAATTCTCCGCCAGGTAGCCGAATATTTATACATCAAAAAGCCTGATCCTTCACGTGAAAAAACACAGTGGATGAAATACATGCACGGCATTAACCGTATTTCAATTTTCCTGTTTTTGTTTGCGTTAATTGTGATTATAACAAGACTGGTTATTTTACCACTGTTCAGATAACCGCTGCAGGCATCACATTTTCTGTAAAAAAGTTAGTATCAGTTGTGCTGCTGTTGCAGATGCATTGCCGCCTGCAGATAAAACAGAAGCTAATTGTTTGTACTGCTGAAGTACCTCTTCACGTTGTGTACTGCCGGGTAATATTTTTTTGAGTTCAGAGAGCAGATTGGCTGCATTCATTTCGTGCTGTATCAATTCTTTCACCACTTCACGGTCCATAATTAAGTTCACCAGTGAAATGTATTTGATGTTTACCAGTCGTTTGGCAATCTGGTAACTGATTTCGTTTCCTTTGTAACAAACTACCTGCGGTACATGAAACAGGGCTGTTTCAAGAGTTGCTGTACCCGATGTTACCAGTGCTGCTGTTGATTGTTGCAATAACGAATAGGTTTGATTGCTCACTGCAGATACATTGCTGTAGCTGCTGATTAATCCGTTGTAAAATGTTTCCTCCACACCGGGTGCCTTTGCAATAACAAACTGATAATCGGGTAAGGATTGACTGACCTGCAACATTACCGGGAGTTTTTTTAAGATTTCCTGTTTACGGCTGCCAGGTAATAATGCAATGATGGGTTTTGCAGATATGGATGGTTGCTGCAACTTTTGTTGCGCTTTTGAACGTGCTACTTCTTCCAGCAAAGGATGACCTACATAATGTACCTGCCAGTTCCATTTGTGTTGATAATAATCTTTTTCAAACGGAAGAATCACCAGCATCAGATCAATACACTGTTTCATCATCTTTACACGGTTTTCTTTCCATGCCCATACCTGTGGCGAAATGTAATAGATCACTTTGATCTGTTGTTCTTTGGCCCATTTGGCAATCCGTAAATTAAAACCGGGATAATCTATCAGAATAATTACATCGGGTTTGTGTGCAAGAATATCCTCTTTGCAAAACGACAGATTTTTAAAAATGGTGCGGAGGTTGGCAATCACTTCTGCAAAACCCATAAACGCCAGTTCACGATAATGTTTAACCAGTGTGGCACCTGCCTCCTGCATTTTATCACCACCCCAGCAACGTATTGTTGCAGAAGTATCTGTTTGATGGATGGCTTTGATGAGATTACTTCCATGCAAATCGCCGCTTGCTTCACCTGCTAAAATGTAATAGTTCATTGAGATCTGTAAGGATTCTTTTGTATGAAACAAAGATAATCATCTGCAAACGGTCTTTTAAAGGTTCTGTTTTATAAGTGTAAACCTGCATTTTTAATGCCTGTAACGGTTGTTGGAGATCATGCGATTTTTTTTCTGAAACCCTTGTGCAGAAAGGGTTTTAAAAAACAGAGTTTCAATTTAAGGCCATAAAAATGATCAAATGATGGTTTGTGTCAACTCCAAAACGGGTCTACTTTTGCCTTGTCATTCGATCAGCAACTGTTTCACACAGTTCTATACTCCGGAAGTCAATTGACCCGCCTTGCTTGCTCCAGCGATACTTGCACATTGAAAAAAGGACGTTTTTAGAAAAACTATTTTAAACTTTTTTGAAACATCGTTCCGTTGTCCCAAACAAAAAAACATTCTGTTGTAGAATGCCTCAGACAGCCAACGTTGAATCAAAGACAAACAATAAAACAAAAGACAAATGAAAAAGACAATGAAAAGTGCAGCAATTGGTTTATTAACCCTGGTAGCATCTGTAACAACGTTTACTGCTTCAGCAGCTGATGCAGAATTAAAAGCAGCAGGAAAAATTAACAATCAACCGGTATTTCAGCTCGATCTCAATAATACAAATAACAGCCGGTTTTTGATTGTGGTAAAAGATGAATACGGTGTTATCCTTCATCAGGAAACCATCAGCGGTGTAAACATTTCACGCAGGTATCAGTTAAACACCGAAGAGTTAGGTGGTGTTGATGTGCGCATTGAAATTCTCAATATCAACAATGAGAAAGTGTCAGTGTTCCAAATCAAAAACAACATCCGTGTTGAAAACGAAACCTCAATTGTAAAAAAATAACCAATTTCATTAACCAAACAGACGGGTTAAGGGTTGCCTTTTCAGGCAGCCCTTTTTTAATACAAAACCATTTATTAAAATACGAACGACTGTTCTTGTTTTTAAATTCTTTCAGTAGTTTTGCAAGTGATGACTTGCAGGCCTTACATACAATTTACTCTTGCAGTTTTTGGAACACTGTTTTTTATTCCTTTGGTTACAGCGCAGCCTAAAACTCCCTTTGTTGAGCCTGTATCAAATGAGCAGCAGTTTAAAGCAGTCATCTACAACAATCATTCTTTTTTATCTGCTTATCCGTTTCAATTGCAGCAAAATGGTGCCATTACAGCAGCAAAAGGAACGCAACAACTTTTTACAGCTGTTGTAAAAAATCATAAACTGCATGGTAGCTGGCAGAGCTGGTATGTAAACGGACAATTGCTGGATGAAGGAATTCTGAAGAGGGGCATTCCACATGGCACCTGGAAAGTATGGGATACTGCGGGGAATCTCATTGCCATCCGCACATATGATGCAGATCTGTTTCACCGTGTGAAAGATGAGTTGCTGTTAAACCATCCACGCCGCTCACTTTATCCGCTCACTGATAAGTATAAAAAAGAAGGCAGGAGAGTGGCTGGTTATTTAGCAGCGGCCTATTCATTTCAACTGCAGCAAGCTCATGTAACAGATAACCTGCAGCAACTGGTTGAAAAAAATGCAGCACAGGCTCATCCTTATCAACCCGTATTTCAGCAATGTTTGCATCATGGGCTGTATGTAAATTATTATGCAAACGGACAGGTAAAAGATTCAGGTTATTATAAAGCCGGTTTACGTAATGGAGTATGGCTGCACCGCAGAGCCGAAGGTATCTGGAAAGGTGCATATAAAAACAGTACACCCGTTCATGAATGGAAGTTATACAATGCTGCCGGTAAACTCTCTTACATCATCTTTTACAACAAGAATGGTAAAGAAGAACGGAGAAAGTACATGTAAACACTTAGTTTTTTTTCATCCGAAATGCTTGTATCTGCAAAAAATAAAAATTACTCCACAGTTCATTTCTTCAATTCTGTTTTCAGGTATGTTTGCTGCAAATGAACCGAATGAAAAAAATAACCGCTTTCATTTCTCTGTTAATCAGCACAACAGCTTTTACTCAATCAAATAAATTTGAAGCGTACATTATTAAACCCGGTGCAGATACTGTGCGTGGACAGGCTTTGTACTATTACAGCTCCGTTACACCATCTTATATTGAGTTTATTGAAGGTGCAGATGTTAAACGCTATTATCCATCCAACCTTGAGGGTTTTTATATTGAAAACGTTGGCACATTTAAAACGGCTACCATCAGCTATCACCCCGGTTCATTGGATATGACGTTGATTCCGGAAGAATATGCAGAAGAGTTGATAACACAGCAGGTGTTTCTGGAACTGGTAACAAAAGGAAACTTTAATTTATACCGTTACGAAAAAGAAAGCAGACGTTATTTTTTTATACAAAAGGGCGATGGAGAAATAGAAGAGCTCCTGTATCGTTTAAAAATGAAAAACCGGCAACTGCAGGAAGACAAAAGTTATCAATCGCAGTTAGCAAAAATGATTGCACTCAACAATCTGCCGCAAACAAGAGCTGCAGGATTGGAAAATCTGGCCTATGATAAAAAATCGCTTGGCGATTTTGTGAACCGTTTAAATGGAACTCAAACCAAAACAATCAGCCGAAAAACCGAAGGTTTTTATTTTAATGCAGAAGCAGGTGCTGGTGTAAATCTGAATACCTATGCAACCAAAGGCGATTTGATTAATGCGCCCATTAATTCAGCTTCGTTTTCTCCTGTTGCTGCTCCATCATTTCATTTGGGGCTTGTGATGTCAAGAGACCCGGAAGTTAGTTTTGTACGATATGTTGCATCTGCAGGGTATCATCGTAACCGTTTTCAGGGGCGTTCACAAACTTTAAAACTGCCGGGCTTGTCTTACTACGAGGCTTATGATTTTGATCTCAACTTCATTACACTTTCTGCGGGTGCATTTGTGATCATCAGGTCGCAAAGTAAACTGAAGTATTATGTTGGGTTAAAAACAGGTATTGTGATCATCAATAACCGACAGCCCGATACAAAGTTAATTGAAGATCCCAGCGGAAATGTTTATGCTGTTTATAAAAATTATCCTGTTCTAAAAAAGACGGCTGTATATGGTTCTGTATTTACAGGAGTTACATACAACCGTTTCAGGATTGAATTGTTTGGTCAAACTCCTGTAGAAATGCATAAAGATTCCAAAGCAAATTTTTCAACCACCTCTTTTGGCATAACAGGAAAAATTTCTTTACACAAATACTGAGAACGGTTACATAAAAAACTTTGCATAAAGGATCATCAGCCCGTACATCACCGTCATTACAAAAATGCCGATGGCGGTTTTATCCCGTCGGCCGTTAATGAATAATGTAAACAGAATAATGTTGGCAATTAAACAGAGGCTGCCTACTGCCGTTAGCATGGCTTTTGTTTTAAAAAAATATTCAACAAATTCGCTAAAGCTGATAGAAGGTGCTTTGATGAGGTAGTAAATTACAAGGCCAAGGATGGGAGCAAGTGCACCCAGTACAATTCCAAAAGGGAGTTTATCGAGTTTAAGCATCAGAATTTGAGTTTGGTTTCGAGTTGTTTTTTTAGTTCGTAGTTGGTTAAGTCGAATTGAACGGGAACAACACTCACAAAATTGTGTTCCAGCGCCCAAACATCGGTATCTTTTCCTTTATCAAAATTTTTAAACTCACCGGTGAGCCAGTAATATTTTTTTCCGGTAGGGTCTTTACGTTCATCAAAATCTTCTACATACTTGGCATAAGCCTGGCGGCAAACCTTTACACCTTTAATTAAGTCTGCATCAACCGACGGGATGTTTACATTTAAACAAAGATGGCGGTCTTGTTTTTTGTGGAGAATTTGCTCTACAATCATCCGTGCATATTTTCTGGCGCCGGTAAAATCGGCTTCCATGCTGTAGTTCAATAAAGAAAAACCAATGGATGGAATACTTTCAATACTTGCCTCTATAGCAGCACTCATGGTACCGCTGTAAATAACGTTGATGCTGTGGTTGGCGCCGTGATTAATACCGCTTAGGCAGATATCGGGTTTGCGGTGCAGCACTTTATCAACTGCCAGTTTTACACAATCTGCCGGTGTACCGCTGGTTTGCCAGGTTTCAACACCTTCCATGATATCCAGTTTCTGCATGCGTAAAGGGAAGCCAATGGTAATGGCATGTCCCATACCGCTCTGCGGTTTATCGGGTGCTACCACCACAACTTTTCCCAGATCTTTTACAGCTTCCACTAAGTTGCGGATGCCGGGTGCGGTTACACCATCATCGTTGGTAATAAGGATGATGGGTTTTTCTTTTACGGAGCTCTTCTTTTTTATGGTTGATGAAGCTGTTTTTTTTGTTGCAGGCATAGTGTGTTCGTTTTCTTCTTTTGTTTGCCGGGTTTGGTTGATCTCTTTTTATTCTTCGGTAAAAGTCTGATTTATTGAGGAGTTGGCAAAATGGAAGTTGCTGTTTGATATAATGAAGTGGTTGTAAAACCTTGAAGCTTTCGCATACTTTTGAGCTAGTATACTATGTTTAATAAACCGACCATGATAAGAAAAACGCTAAATGGAATATTATTTCTGCAAATAGTTTGGATTTGTGCATGCTCAACAACGAATCAGCATTTGTATAGTGATGCGATTTTAGTGGAAAATCAAACAGAGGAAGAATTAAAATTATTAGTTGGTAAGAAGATAGTTGTAACAGGGAAAACAGTCAATATGAAGCTTGGTGCTGCATTGCACTTAAAAAACGAACGTTTCATCTGGATGGATGAATTGTTTAGTTGGCCTGATGGTTTTTATATCAGCGAAAAAAAGAGTAAAACAGTGAAAGTAACAGGTGTTTTAACAGAAAGAAACGACTTGCCTGTTTTTATTCACAATGAAAATGACTCACTCGTGCAACAGGGAATCCCTGTGCCGAAAGGAACTGATCTCAAAAAAGCAAGTCATAGATTTCTATTGAAAGAATATAAATGGGTTCAAATGAATTAAAAAAATAATTACGTTATTTTATCTGTTGTTTTCACCAACCGAAACTATTTCAATTTTACTTCCTGAACTCTTCAATCAAATCTCTCAAAACCACACTTGCTGTTGCAGCACCAAACACTGCAGGCAAATAAGAAATAGTTCCGTAAGCAGACTTCTTATAATTCTTTCCATCTGTGAGCATCAAACTTTCTTTCATTGGTTCTTCAGGTGAAAAGACCACTTTAATTCCTTTACGGATACCCAATCGTTTTAAGTTTTTGCGTATCTGTTGTGCAAAGGGGCAATTGTATGTTTTTGAAATATCCACCACCTGCAGTTTGGTTGGGTCAAGTTTGGCACCGGCACCCATACTGCTTACCAGCTTTAATTTTTTTTCATAAGCTGTTTGAATGAATGTAATCTTAGGTGTAATGCTGTCAATGGCATCAATGATGTAATCGGGCGAATGGCTGAGATGGTTGAGTACCATTTCAGGATTTACAAATTCTTTAATTACATGCAGCTTCAATTCCGGATTAATGGCTTTTAAACGCTCTTCCATAATTAAGGCTTTACTTACACCATGGTTGGTGGCAAGTGCAGGAAGCTGTCGGTTGCGGTTGGTGGGGTCTACCACATCGCCGTCTATAATCGTCATTTCGCCAATACCACTGCGTGCAATAAACTCAGCAGCAAAGGAGCCTACGCCACCCATACCCACTACCATTACATGTTTGGTAGTAAGGTAACGAACCGTTTCTTCGCCAATTAATAAACTGGTGCGACCCAGCCAGGAAATATCATTCATACGTCAAATTTATTTTTTGTAACCCCATCGGGGTGAATATGTCAGTAGAAAAATCAAACGATATTACGCCAAGCTCCGTAGGAGCGTCATATTTTTGAAATATGACATGCCGCCCCGATGGCGCTAATTTCCTTTTGCTTAATTCGTTCTACTTACATTGCGCCTTTCTAAGGCTAATTCAATCATTTATGAAAATGCTTTAGTAAGATGAAGGGAGATTTTTTAAAACTCCGCTTTAAAAACCTTCGCTGCATTTTTTTGAAGCTGCAAACTAAGCGAATCTTCATCAATTGAAAAAACCTTAGCTGCCAGAGTATAAATTGTCTGGATTGGGAGTTCCGAATCATCGGTTTCTAAAAATAGTTTTTGCAACGGGAGCGAAGCGGCAATTTGCTGTATGTGCTCCTGCAGTAATGCTTTGCCAAAACTGATGAAATGCCCCGCTTTTATAATTTGACGGGCCAGTTGTTCACTTTTATTAAAGCCATGAAACACTGCCGGTACGTTGCTTTGTTTTAATAGTTGTAATACTTCATCATATGCTTTTACGCAATGGATGATGAGTGGTTTATGTAAATTGTTTGCCCATTTAATTTGCAGGGCAAATACTTCCTGCTGTAATGTAAAATCAATGACAGACAGTTTATCCAAGCCACATTCGCCTATTGCTTTTACATAGTTTTTGGTAGCCAGTTTTTGAAGGATTATAAAATCTACTTTCCAGTTTTCAGAAATATACCGGGGATGCAAACCAATGGAGTAATTACCTGTTATCTGTACCTGTTCAAAATCCATATGTATGTTTTGAATTGCCCATTCATTAGCTTGCGGTGGATGATGTGTATGGATGTTGAAGTATTGCATGCAGCTCTCCGAATTTGATACAAGATGATTCATTATTACTGATATAAAAAGTACAATTCGCTGCAAAGTAAAAGACCTGCTTTAATGCAGGCCTTTCAAATAAAAGAATGTGTTTCATGTGGCATGCGTTTACACATACAAACATACTTGGTGCAATCATTTATGCAAATACCCCAAAAGCAGTAATTAAAATCATCCTCAGCTGTTACAAACATGAACGGCCAGTTAAAAAATAAATCATAAAAAATTGCTCAAACTAAAATAATTAGTATCTTAGCTCCAATAAAATTAGCATCTTATGGCAATGGCCAATCAAAACATGAAATATCTCCGCAAACTGCGTGGATTAACTCAGGATGAGTTTGCTCAAAAAATCGGCATCAAACGTTCGCTCGTTGGTGCCTATGAAGAAGAGCGGGCAGAACCCAATTATGAAGTGCTTGAAACCGTAAGTGACCTCTTTAAAGTAAGCATTGATGATTTGCTGCGCAAAGATCTCAGCGAAACAAAGGGCAGCTATTTATCAAAACGCCGGCAAATGAAAATGCTGGCCGATTTAAATGTCATTCACTTTGTTCCGGTAAAAGCAGCTGCAGGTTATCTCAATGGTTATGCCGATCCTGAATTTTTAGACGAACTCAATACGTTTACACTCCCCATGCTTACCAGTGGCAGTTACCGTGCTTTTGAAATTGTAGGAGACAGTATGTTGCCCACACCCAGCGGCAGTGTAATAGTAGCAGAGAAAGTAAACAACCTGGATGAAGTAAAAAATAACAACGCCTATATTGTAGTAAGCCGTACCGAAGGTGTGGTGTACAAGCGTGTATTAAAAAGTAACCGCAGTAAAAATAAACTCACTTTGCTCAGTGATAATCCGGCTTATCAGCCTTATCAGGTTAATGCAGAAGATGTGCTGGAGTTCTGGACTGCACAACTGGTGATAGGAAAAGTGGCGCAGGGCCAGCGCTGGGATGTAACCAATCTGGCTTCAATGGTAAGCAACCTGCAAGACCAGGTGAACAACCTGAAAAAGAAAATGAATTAATTGTTTACAGCTCCCTGTTTTACACAGGGCATTGCAAAAAACCGCTCATACAAATTGAACCGTATGGGCGGTTTTTTTACGATAGCTTGCACCCTCTTATGAAATGGATTTTCACTTGTTTATGTGTAGGTATGGGTTTGATTGGTTTTGCGGGAAATCAACCGGAACGTGTATTACAGGCCAGTAAAGTGGTAAAAGCACCCGTTATAGATGGTGTATTAAATGAAACCATCTGGCAAACCGCTCCTGTTGCACAGAATTTTACCGTTAACAGCCCCAACTACGGCGAAGCATCTGCTCATGCAACCAAAGTGTACATTGTATACGATAACTCATCCATTTACATCGGCGCTTATTTGTACGACGATCCTGAAAAAGTACGTACACAGTTAACTGCAAGAGATGGCGAAAGCAGACAGGATGTAGATTATTTTTCTGTTTTTTTTGATACCTATAACGATGATCAAAACGGTTTTCAGTTTGTTGTAACCAGCAGAAATGTGCAGAGCGATGGCAGGCTGAGCCCTAACCGTACTTCACAATTTGGTCCGCCGAGTGATTACAGCTGGGATGCAGTTTGGGAAAGTAAAGTAACGATGCAGAAAGATGGATGGGTTGTTGAAATGAAGATTCCTTATTATTCTCTTCGCTTTGCAAAAAAAGAAAAACAGGACTGGGGACTCAACTTTCAGCGTTATGTGCGCAGAAGTAATGAAAGTTCTTACTGGAACAATATCAACCCCAATGAAAATGGATTTGTAAACCAGTTTGGAAAACTGAGTGGTCTTGAAAATCTTGAACCGCCGCTTCGTTTATCTTTTCTGCCTTACATCACTGCCGGTTACAGAACCACACCAACATCAAAAGGAAGAGTGAATGAATTTTTACGTAACGGTGGTATGGATGTTAAGTATGGAGTGAACGAAAGTTTTACGTTGGATATGACGCTGATCCCCGACTTTGGTCAGGTGATTTCTGATAATGTCATCAACAATCTATCTCCTTTTGAAGTACAGTTTCAGGAAAACCGTCCGTTCTTTACCGAAGGCACAGAAATTTTTAATAAAGCCGGTTTGTTTTATTCAAGAAGAGTGGGAGCCACACCATCCGGATATTTTAAAGTGAGGGCCATGGGGTCTACAGACAGTACAAGAATTATTTCGAACCCCGGCGTTGTACAGTTATTTAACGCTACGAAGTTTTCAGGAAGAACAAAACAAAAAACAGGCATTGGTATTTTTAATGCCATTGGTGCACAAATGTTTGGTGAAATTGAAAATATCAATACCAAAGAAAGGCAACGCATACAAACCGAACCTTTCACCAATTACAACCTAATAGTCATTGATCAGGCATTAAAAGGACGCTCATCCATTACGTTAACCAATGCCAATGTAACAAGAAGTGGTGCAGCAAGAGATGCAAACGTAACCGGACTGGATGTGTTTTTGTTTGATAAAAGTAACCGGCATGGTTTGCAGACCAAATTCGATTACAGCAAGATCATGGGCGTAAATCCATATCAGGGATTTAAAAGTATTGTAAGTGTTGGCAAAATCAGCGGTAAAATTCAATACAATCTGTTGAATAATATTGAGAGCGACCGTTACGATCCCAACGATCTGGGAATTCTGCAGGCGCCCAATGAAGTAATGACCATGTTCAGAATGAGTTATAACCAGCTTACACCAACCAAAAAATTCAATGCATGGAATGTTGGTTTTAGTGTGCGTCATGAAATGCTGTACAAACCGTTTGTGTTTACAAATATCCGCTATGGTGCAAGTGCATTCTGGTTTTTGAAAAATTTTTGGGATCTGAGTGTAGCTCTGGAAACACAACCGCTCTGGCAAAAAGATTATTTTGAATTACGTACACCCGGAAAGTTTATGCGTAAAGTACCATGGGCTTTTATGCGCATCAGCGGAAGTACCGACAGCAGAAAAAAATTGTTTGCACGGTTTACACTGGGTTTTGCAGAATCGGTTGATATTAAAAATGATGCGTTCATTATCATTCATCCGGGTATCCGTTATCGCTTTGGAGACCGGTTGAGTATGGAAGTTGATTTACGGATGAATGACGACCGTGGACAATTTGGATATGCATTTCTCCGTGAAACCAATGGCGATCCGATTATAGGCCGCAGAAGAAACCGTGATGTTACAACACTTATCACCGGTATTTACAATTTCACCAGCCGTATGAATATTACATTGCGTGCAAGACATTACTGGAGCAGGGTAGAGTACAACAGTTTCTATAATGCAGATGCCGGCGGATGGTGGGTGAGCAGAACATTTATACCTGGGCAGGATCAGAATTTTAATGTGTGGAACATGGATGTGTTTTACACCTGGGATTTTAATTACGGCAGCCGTTTTATTATTGGCTGGAAAAACTGGCTGGCCAATGATTTTCCTGTTGATGGTAATCGCTACAAAAATTATTTTGGCAATGCAACACGTATGCTTGCTTCACCTCATGGCAACGAGTTTACAGCACGGATGATCTTTTTCCTTGATTCACAAAAATTGAAACGAAAGAGAAATCAGTGATGAGTGATGAGTAATCAGTGATGAGTAGTGAGTGATGAGTTGCAGGAGATCTGCAATCTTGTATCTTGTTCCTTGAACCTTGTGCCTTTGTCTAATTTAATCCATATATTTCTTTCGCCAAACGAAAAGTATTGCAATGCGCTTCAGCAATCGTTTTAATATCAGGTGAGTAGCCTCCACCCATTGCAACCGTACAGGGTATTTGATGTTTCAGCAAAGCAGAGAATACAATTTCATCCCGTTGTTTACAACCTTCCATGCTTACGTTCAGTTTGCCGAATTTGTCCGTTGAAAGAATATCAACACCGGAGAGATAAAAAACAAAATCCGGTTTTACTTTTTCAATCAGCATATACAAATTGTTTTTCAGCAGCGGAAGATAAACACTGTCGTCGGTGCCATCACTTAACCCAATGTCCAGATCACTGGTTTCTTTATGAAAAGGATAATTGTGTGCGCCATGCATACTGAACGTAAATACCTTGTTGTTGCCCTCAAACAACTTAGCCGTTCCGTTTCCCTGATGCACATCCAGATCTACAATGAGAATTTGTTTTACAAGTTTTTGATGCAATAAGTAATTAGCAGCTGTGGCAAAATCGTTTAACAAACAAAAACCTTCGCCTCTGTCTGCAAATGCATGATGCGTGCCGCCGGCAATATTCATTGCTACGCCGTTTTCAAAAGCAAATCTGCAACAGTCAATAGTTCCCTGTGTAATGATCAGTTCCCGTTCAGTTAGAGCAGGTGATTGCGGAAAACCAATGTGCCGTTGCTCTTTTGCAGAAAGTGTTTGATGCTTCAGTTTGTTGAGATACTCTTCTGTATGCGTAAGCAAAATAATTTCATCTGCACAAACAGTTGGTGCAAAAAGGTTATCAACTGTAATACTTCCTTCGTGTAACAATTGCTCCGGTATCAATTCATACTTCAGCATCGGAAAGCGATGCCCTTCCGGTAGCGGATGCGCATAAATGGGCGCATGGGCAATATGAAGCATGTTTGAGTTGATGGAAGAATGACTATTGAAGTTCAAGGATGGTTTTGTTTACTATAGCAAATACTTTGTCCCGCTTTTTTGGTTTTACTGTATGCAAACCGGTGAAGCGTCCAAACGCAGGCAACACGGCAAATGTTTCATTAAAATAAAAACAAGGAAACCGCAGCGATTGTTTACTGATGCCGCTCACCTGCACACCCGGATGCAGATGTCCTGAAAATGCATAGCCCGAAGCAGATGTTTTTGCGTTTGTTACCGGTTCATGTATAAATGTAAACGGAGCAATCACTAATTCCGGTTGATGCACTTCAATCTCATGTTCTTTATACCATGAAAGGTTTAGTATATCGTGGTTGCCAAGTACAAGATGAATGGGTAAGGAAGAAAGGTCTCTTCTCCATTTTTCAAACAACTGCATTTCTTTATTCATGCTGCTGTGAAAAAAATCGCCAACAACAAGTAAGCGGCTTGGTTTAAACAATTGTATTTGTGCAAACAACCGTTGCAGATCTTCTTTAAAAACTGTTTGAGGAATACCGATGCCTGCTTTTCTGAAATGCCCGGTTTTGCCAAAGTGAATATCAGAAACAATTAATACCTGCTCTTCTTCCCAGAACAAACAACGTTCTGCGGACAGCCAGAGAGTTTGTTCTTTCAATTTATATGGTACCGGTGGTTGCATCAGCGCTGCAAATGTAAGTGCAGATCAGGAATAACAGGATGGAACTGTTGCTGCAGCCTGTGTAATCAGAACAATGGATCGTCAAAAAAAACAGCCCCTGATTGAGGGGCTGTTGAATTATTTTTTTTCAGCTGCTTTTGTTTTGTCTGTTTGGTCAGCAGGATCAGGAGGAGGAAGTGTTGCCAGACTTTCTGCACACCATTTTTTGATGGCTGCTTTTTGATCTGCATTTAATTTCGTTTTCCGATGAATAAATGTGTAGCTCTCCAGCGGCATTTCGCCGGCTGATACTTCTTCTTCTATTTCAACAAATTTTTTGCGCTGTCTTTTTACTGTGTAGCTGCCGAACTCAGAAAAATTCAATTCTTTTTTTCCTTCATCAATATGATCCTGTAACCACCAGGTTACCGGTTGTATGTTAGAATACCATGGGTAATTAGTGTTGTTACTGTGGCAATCGTAACAGGAAGTTTTAAGAATAACAGCCACATCATCACTTACAGCAAACTTGCTTGTTATATCATTGGGGAAAGGTCCTGCCGAACTGTTTTGTTTGGGACGAATAAATTGTATAACGATAAATGCTGCCAGTAAAACGTATAAAATCTTTTTGATCATGTTGGGTGGTTTTGATAAAAATAGAAAGAATTTTATTTCTGCAACCACATTAATATTTAAATGGAAAAACAACTGACTTTTTTTACAGTTGCATTACTGTACCCGATCACCATTTGTTCAGTTGGGCCTGCATTCGCCTGATCCTGTCTTCCAGCTTTTCGCTGGAAAGGTTATTGCGGTTTAAACCGTCGGCTATAATGGGGAAGCTGAGCGGAGTAAACCGTTCAGGAAAAGTGAGAATGATCCTGCTGTTCTGAATCCGTTCAAATGCATTCCGTAATCTCACCTCTTCCATTTGCTGATCAAACACTTCCTGATAGGCTTGCCGCAGCAATACATTTTTCGAGTCATATTCACTAAACACATTAAACAGTAAACTGGCAGAGGCTTGCAGATGTCTGGCTTTGGTTCGTTCTCCCGGAGCAGATTGAATAATCAATCCGCCAATGACAGCAATATCTCTGAATTTACGACGGGCCATTTCAGTTGCATTAACGCTGCGTTGTATATCGGCTGTGAGCCCATCCATTGTAAACAATTCATTTGCATTTGTATCATCTACAGGTATGGGTTGATCTGATAATAATTCAAACCCGTAATCATTCATAGCAATAGAAAAAGTAAGCGGAGCAATTTTTCCAATACGATAGGCAATGATAGCACTCATGGCTTCATGCACCTGCCGGCCTTCGAAAGGGTAGACCAGCAAATGAAATCCATCTTTGCTTTCATGCTGTTCAATCAACAACTCATCATCTTTCGGGATATGCGAAAGCTGTTGTTGCAGTTGAAATAATGCAGAGAGATGTTGCAATTCAGGAACCTGATCGGCCAACGCTTTGTCGTGGTCTGATCCGGTATAATCAACCACATCATTAAATGTTTCTCTTAATTTTTTTCCGAGGTTGGCAGTTAAACTCATTCGTCCGCCGTTCCAGCTGGGTACAATGGTTTTTTTAGAAGTTGATTTGCGTACAAAGGCCGTCATGTCTTTGATCTGCACCAGTTCAAGGTTTCTTCCAGCCAGTGTAAATGAATCACCCGGATCTAACCGGCTGATAAAATATTCTTCAATCACTCCTAAGATCGGAAGAGCAC